>NZ_JBHSKD010000027.1:0-903751 GCF_042657275.1 Nocardioides taihuensis | reverse complement strand
GCGCACTCGGAGGCAAGCCACCAATCAGTCGACTGCAACCAACCTGACGGCCGGGTACAGCTAGGCGCCTCTTAGTCGTCGGTGCAGACGTAAGGGCGCCAGTCGCTCGGGCCGGTCCCGGCTGGGCCAGCCATCACCGTGAACTCCTTGGGGCCCGTCTGTTCTGCGTCAGACCACCTGAGGTGTGTCTTCTTGCCGGACCGAAGGTCGAAGTCCCAAACATCAACTACCTCGCCCCCTTGCACCGTGGCGGCCGGACCCGGGAGGGCGAGAGGATTGCCTTCGGAGCAGCCGTAGTCACCGTCTTGAAGTGGCCTCCCTGGCTGCCCCATCGCCCACCAGCCCAAGACCACCATCCCCGCGAGGCCGATCCCAATGAACCAGGCATGGAGATTCGGCGTCCGCGCCTCGGTGCTACGGCGAGAGGAAGCTGATGGCCCGGTCTCCGGCAGGGGAGGAAGTATCCGGGCGGTCGAGTCATGTGCCTGCGACGCGATCCGCAAGCCACACGCCTTGCAGAAAACTGCGTCGGCATCGTTCACGTGACCTTGCTGACAGAGCATGGCCCTCCCTCTGGGCCTCGGTGCGGCCTCTAGCGGGAGCACGCTACAACCCGTGACGCGCGGGAAGGTCGAGATCGGCACGACTCGCCGGGCACGCCAACGTCTGCTGGACCTTGTGCTCGCCCGGTCGTTGCCCCACCACGAGCAGACCGAGGGCGCCCTCATGGTTGGGCGTAGTCGAGCCATCGGCGCAGCCCACAGGGGTGGCTGGACGGCATCGTTCCCATGGGATCAAGACGCACTCGAAGTCTGAGTGGAGCCTTCGCCCCGCCGGTGTCCAGGAGCGCCGCACCGGCAGAGCGGGAGAGACAACCCGCCGAGTCGACAGACGGAGACGAAGGACGTGGCCCGCGCTAGGTCCTGGGGAGAATCCAGGCTCGGCAACTGAGCACGATGTTGGTAGAGATTCCGACCGTCAGCGAGTGGTCGTCGCAGGACGCGATACCGAAGCCGACTCGTGCGCAAGGAGGTGCGAGACCTCCCCGCAAACCAAGGCGGAGCCGCTGTAGTCCCTATCGAACGGGTAGGGCGCAGTGTGCCCGCTTCACCAAGCCCCACAAGCGCGAGCTTGAAGACCAACAGCAAGTTGAGGAGGCGAGTGTGAAGCCGAAAGCGCAGGCGAGACTGAAGCGTCTTCGAGCCGTTGAACTGCTAGCGGAGGGAAAGTCCTACGACGAGATCGCGACCGAGGTCGGGTTCGCACACCGGGGTTCGGCTCACCGAGCCGTACACAAGGCGCTGTCCGAACGCGAGATCGAGAACATCGACCTGTGGCGGACGCTGGAGTCGGAGCGCTTGGACAGCCTGCTGAACGCCTTCTGGGAGGACGCCCTGCACGGTGACCCGACAGCAGCCAGGACGGTTCTCCGGGTGATCGACCAGCGGTGCCGACTCCTTGGTCTGCACCCAGACTCGTCGAGGAAGAAGACCGACGACGGTCCGGCCTATCTCGTGGTCGGTCCCGTCGATGCCGAGGAGCTAGTTCGACGAGATGATCAGCATGAACTCGACCCCCCGTAGGCAACCCAGGGGAAGCAACCGGCCTCGTCGGCCTAACCTCCAAGCAGGTCCCCGGCTCGGCCTCACAGATGCCGCACAATGCAGTCATGGACGAGATGACCAACAGCTCAGTGGTGGGTCGGCTGCTGGAGGAGATCTCGTGGGAGGGGAACGCGCGCAGGTACAGGGAGGGTGGGCGTGGGCGCGAGAACGTGCTGACTGCCGAGGTGTTGATGCCCCTGGCGTACCTGCCCCGTAATCGCTTCCTGGGTGAGCTGTTTCGGCGTGCCCATGGCGCCGACGCCGCACGGGGAGTTGTCGCTGACGAGGTGGAGAAGGCTGAGTTCACCCTGCTTCCCGGCGATGTCTTCGTCGGCCCCGAGGGCGCTGTCCAGGTCCAACCCGATGGCTATCTCAGCTCGGAGTCGGCGCTGGTGCTGGTGGAGGCGAAGCGGATCCGGTCGGCGTCGTTTCAGCAGAAGCAGTTGGCCAAGGAGCTGCTGGCGGTGGTGCAGGAGGCGGGGGAGCGCACGCCACTTCTCCTGCTGATCCTTGGCTCGCCGCCACCGGTCCGGGTGAAGCGCACGGGTCCGGTGGAGCTGCTCGAAGCCGTGGTCGGCGACCTGGAGGCAGTGGCCGAACGAGCCGACTGGACCGGCCCGCCGGTCGCGGACCTGGTGGAACGAGTGCCCGAGATCGTCGCCTGGCTCACGTGGGAGGAGATCCGCAACCTGGTCACCGAGCAGCGTAGGGCCGGTCCCGAGCTGCCCCCCGAGATGGAAGGGACTGTCGAGCGTCTGTGCGAGGCGGTCACCAGCGCCATCGACTGGCACTCCTGACCCCATGCCGGAGCTGGTGAAGATCAGCAGGTGTGCGATCACCCCAGTCGAGAACCCCTGGGCCCTCCCGCTGCGAGAGCAATCGACTTAGGCTCTGATCACCGCCCTGCACTGCGCTTGGACAGGAGACGCCGGTGGAATCAGACGAAACCATGACGGACGAACCGGCCGCGCAGAGGGAGCCCAGACACCTGCGGCGGATTGCCTGTCCCGTCCAGCGCTGCGATTGGACTGGAAGCCACTTCGCCCACCACATGCGCGAGAGCCACTACAACCTGACCTTGCAGATCCTTTGGGCGTGGGCTGACCTCGCGCATCAGGAAGGCACCGGCGGCGCGCTCGCTAGAGCCATGACTTCGTACACAGACGAGCGGCTCGATCTCATCCCTGCCGCGCCCGAGCCGAATTAGCCCCGATCCGAAGGCGCGTGCGGGACATCGAGAGTTGACGCTCCCGCGCCGCGACCCAGACGCCGGTGGCCGCGACCCTCACGTGCGCGAACCGCCACCGCACAGATGCTCCGTCACGCGAATCAGTATCAGATGATCGAGGTCAGATCCCCACTGACCGGCGCGTCCTTGGGCGCCCCGGCGGCGAGGTCGTCTTGGACATCGAACGAGTGGCCTCGCCTGCTGCCGTGGTCACACCAAGAGGTGGAGGGGGGTCCTAGTAGGGAGGCTCATCCAAGTCGGGAGGCTCGTCCTCAGGCACCTCATGCCACCATGGGACTTCTTGCCCCAGGCGACCCGGGTCGCGGGCGGCTTCCCGGAGACGGGCAGACTCTGCAAGCAAGTCTTCGAGCCGTGGAGCACCGTCCCAGGTGACCCCTCTACGCAATGCCTCCGCTTGATTGCATAGCTTGTGGGCCGGACCGAGGTAGTCGTAGCGGCCGCCCGTTGAGTGGTCGTGCGCCAAGTCCCAAGTGTCCCAAGCCGCTCCCGCTTCTATTCGACGGGACGGCATGAGGCAGTCGTGCTCCAGGCACTCTGCGCCATGTAGGCGGATGATGTCCTTCCACGCGGCGCGCAGCTTCTTGTGGGCCTCTCCGTATCGGTCACCGGTCCTGTCCTCGATCGTGCCGCGATGCGGCTTCGGTCTTCGGCGGGCGTCATCGGCGCCGTCATCGTCTTCGGGCCATCCGTCGACCGGCTCGTAGGTGTACTTGTATCCGAACTGCTGGCCGAACTTCCCCGGCCATTCCATCCGGCGTCGCACGTATCCGCGGCGGCGCATCTCGCGCTTCTCGCGCCAAGATTCGATGCCGTCCATGATCCCCACGATGAACGGCGTGAGGGAGAACAGCACGAGGGCAACCAGCAGCAAGGTGAAGATCGCCTGGCCGATGAACTCCATGGGCCGATTATCCGGCGCGGCGAGTGTCATGTCGCCGTCTTGTCGAACGCTGCCGACCAGAAGAACTAACGTGTGATCGTGCGCGAGGTCGCTGATCAGGACAAGGTGTGGGTCCGCTACAAGGACCGCTGGTATCCCGGCGTCCTAGAGACGTGGAACCGGGAGAAGGGCGCCCTGCGCTGCTGGGTCAGCTACGCGGTCCCAATCAACGGTTGGCCGGGAGGCTGGTACCAGTTCGGCGAGGTCCTGCATGATCTGGACGGCGATCCCAACGACGAGGCCCAAGGCTGGGTCGCTCGGGTAGAGGCAGCGGCGAGGCGCACACCGACCCCATCGAGCGACTGAGGACCTCGAAGCCTTGATTAACATCATCCAGATCACGATCTGCTGCTGCCACTGCCTCTGGCAGGACGCGGGGATGCCGTGATCGAGGTCGATCTGCCGGGGACGCGCAGGCGCCGAGCACGATTACGCCGCTACTTGGAGAAGAGCCTCCTCCGGGACGACGAATTCCTTTGCTCGACCTTCAGCGAGTGCTTTAGCTCCCGTCGCGATGGGGACACCTTCCGGGAGGGGACCATGAGCCACGTCGGCCACCGCTACGACCTCGTGCTCGACGACAAAGCGCTGCGTGTTGTCGTGGTCGGCCAGGAGTCGGGCTGGCCAAAGAACCCGCGCTTTGCCCAGCGGGTCTCGCTGGCTGATCGCTATCAGCAGGTCCACGGAGTGAGCGGCCTCGCGCGCCACTACTACACCGATCCCGGCTACCCGGGACGTAACCCTCACATGCGCGGCACCACGTCCGCGCTGAGGATCATCTTCGGCCTGGGGCTCGGCACCGATCACGAGGCCGAGTTCGTCAACCCCGTCAACGGGAAGCCCTTCCACCTCTTCGACGGGTTCGCGCTCGTGAACCGCCTCCTCTGCTCTTCCAGCTCACCAGAGAGCAGCAAGGGCCGCCCCACGCGGACGATGTGGCAGAACTGCGGCACCCACTTCCGGGCCACGATGAAGATCTTGGAGCCAACCCTCGTCGTCGTGCAGGGCCACTCGGTGGCCAAGGCCGTGAACAGGGACCTCCCAGTCAGTAGGCAGCTCGGCGATCACCTGTACGAATCAGACACCGATCTCGGCCGCATCCTCGTGGCCACCTTCTCGCATCCGTCGGCTCACGGGTCCCTGCGCTGGGGAGACAATCCGAAGGCCATCTACCTGACGGAAGTCGTAGAGCCGACGCTGACCACCGCCGTATCCCTGCTGTGACTGCCGTGCAGGCGCGCCACGAGCGACCGGGATCTACGCCGAGTCCTCGTCCAGCGGGGGAAGCCCTCGTCGTGCTCGGACCCGATCATTGGCAGCGCGTGACCTGGCCTCAAGGTCAGCGAGCGCGTCAGCCCAGACGGGCTCTTCAAACATCGAGTGGAACAAGCCGGTGGACTCCAACAAGAAGTCGGCGGTCATCTTGAGGTTGTCGGTCTCGTCGTCAGATCGGTCCCGGAACGCATTGCGTTCCAAGTCCGCGTAGTCGATGGCGGACTGGTAGGTAGCGTGAACTCGTCCCACTTCCACCAAGTAGAAGACCAGCTCACTCTGCCCTGGGTTCTGCTTCGAGAAGTACTTCATCTCTTCCCTGCTGCGGTCCCAAGACTGCTCGTCGATGTCGTCGATCACGGCCTGCATCGCGTCTGGGTCGACGGATGCCCAGTTCGCCAACGTTGTGGCCGTTCTGAGTCGCTTCAGGCGTGCGACGTGTTCCAACGCCATCACGTCCATCACGGCGTCCCCATCCCTGGCTAGCCACCTCAGTGCCACGGTGTGCTCGATCACGGTGCGCCTGATCGGCGCGGCCTCTGAGTCGTACCCAAGTTGATCCAGGGCGACGATTGCCAGGCAGCTCCTGCGCACCCGCTGGTACCAGCCGTGGGCCAGGTTTGAAGAACGTCGGTGGCCATCTCGGAGATGGAGTGCTGTCATTGCGGGGTACAGACGCAGCAGGTCCTCCAGAATGGGACCGAAGTCGTCGTCGGAGATCACGGGGTTTCACCCCGGTGGGTAGCGCTGGCATCAAAGCTGGGCGATAGGCGACCCCGAGCCGCCCACATGACAGCCCGGGCTTCGCTGGCTGTCATAGCACCGGTACGGACGCGGATCGCTAGAGCGAACAGCGTCCTGGAGTCGATCAACAGACCGCCGTCCTCGGCGAACAGCGCGATGTCTACGTCTGCCCCTTGCAGCACTTCAGGGCGCTCATCAGGGTCCTGCTCAGCAAAGTGGTTGAGGATCAGCCAGCACCTAGCGGGCGAGTCACCAGCGTGCTCCACGGCGTACCGGAGCTGATGACGCTGCGCCTGGGTGATGGAACCACCGCCACCCTTGGCATCGCCCTTGACCTCTACAAGGATCACTTCGCCTTGATGGTCCGGGTCTTCGAGCGTGAGATCGTGCGCCCTTGCCCTTCCCTCACTTGAGCGTCGTGCATCCTCATCAATCGCGGTGAAGCCGAGGTCGGTGATCGCCTCGGTCACACCGTCCACCAGGTCCTCACCCTTCGACGTGATCAGTCTGCGGAGTCCGGCGTCCGCGCGAGCGCGGGCAGACTGCGCATGAGCTTCTAGGGCTTTCCGTTCGCGAACATAGTCAGCCTCCCATTCCTCACGTCGGCGCTCCAGCAACGCGAGGCGGGTGACTGCATCTGCTTCCTCTGGCGTCTGCCACGCGGAGCGGCTCGACCACGAGACCGCAAAGGGGAGTCTGTCCGGGGTCAGCTCGTGCCACTCCCGCATCGCGGCTGCGAGCCAAAGCTCAGGGTGGGGAGAGTCGTGTGGCAGCATCCATACGACCGACTGGTGGCGCTCAAGGCGGCTGTACTTCCTGAAGGCGCCTGCGATGACGTTGCCGTCGGCGTCGAAGAGGAACGGGACCATCAGGTCCTCCAGATCTTCACGCAGGCGCACGGGCTCATCTCGGGCGTTGTAGGTGCCTCGGCCGGGAACTACCAGGAACGGTCGTGACGCACGGTCCTGCAGTGCGGGAACCAACTCGTGCCTGACAAGCCTTGCTACCTCAGAGGGCAGATTGTCCGCCACCCGCATCGTCCGGCCGTGGTTCGTGGACCCGTATCGCAGCGAGCAGCCGCCGCCCTGACGCGCGATCATGGAGAAGCGCTCAACACCGAAGGTCAGTGCGTGCATGTGCTCGGGCGGGGACGCCTGGCTGCCGAGGAACTGGGATGAGTCTCCGACGCCAGGCCCGCGCTGAACCCAGAGATCCCAGTCGAGCTCGCGATGGCCAGTGAGATCGTCGGACTCCGTCAGTACCAGCGTTCCCTCCACCATCGAGCGCATGGTGTGGAGGCGAGGATCATCTTCCTCGTACCCCACGACGACTGCCTGGGGATGCACAACGGCATCGATCTCGACCACGTCACGGAGGGTATGTGACGGCGCCGACGGTACGGTACGGAGTCGGCGACGGGAGGGTCTGCTCGTCAGCGAGCCGAGTTCTACCCCTGGGTCTCCCGCAGACTGGGACGGCATCGGATTGGTAATCCGGTGCCGGAGCCGTGGGTCGGACTGCAACCTTCCATCTCGCCGTTCGTGGTCGACCTTCGTGGCCGTTCACCCCAGGCTCCTCAGGACCGCCGCGTTGATGTCGGGGTCTTGGGCCGCCCAACGTCGCCGGTCTCGGCGTCCCGTCCCGATGTCAGCATCAGAGCAGAGGGCATGGCGGCTCCCTTCAGACCACCGCGTCGGGAAAGGACAGCCCCTCGATACTCATCGCCGCCGCGCGCACTACATCCGCGCGGCCCTCAGCAAACTCGACCCACTTCGCGTTGTCGCCCTGCGCGATCCCCTTCGCCTTCTCCACGAGAGAAGTCAACAACTCAACCGTGAGCCCAAGCGCGGTCCTCGCGTGCTGCGCCGAAAACGTGACAAAGCGCGGCTCGACGCCTGCATCGATGTCAGGCCGGTAGACCGTCTCTTGAAACTGCGCGTGCGGATGCACAGCCAGGTCTCTGAATCTGAACAGCTCGCTGAGGAACTCGCGGACCGTCGGCATGGCTGAGCTCTTGATCTTCAAGTGGTAGTGAAGCGTCGCAGCAATCTGAGCGTGTCGAGCCGTTCGGTTCCTTTTCCAGGCTTGGGCGTCGGGATGGGGCCCGAAGCGCTCCACGATGGTTGTGTAAAAGGCGTCCACCGCGAAGGCGCAGGCTGCGATGGCAGTCATGGCAGCGCGAAACTCGGCTTCCATGGCGAGCGCCTCTAGGTCACCCAACCCCGCCTCGGGAGTTCCCTGGACCACGTGGCCGTGCAGGGTGCTCTCCTCCATGCCCGCAAGTCTTGTGTTGTCGCATCCCACCAACATCCAGTGATGCCAAGTGTCTACGCGAACTTTCAGTGTTACGGGCGGCGGAGCTGATCCGTCCAAAGGGATCTTGATGTTGGTTGCTCGGACATCCATGCCCTTGGTGATGAAGATTCCTGGCATCGCGCGCCCTTCAGGTTGCCAAACGCTCAGCCACATGCGTATCACCCGCGCGCCGCCCAGAAGGTAGATCGCGACGAACGGGACGGTGTTTCCGCGAGGGCGCCACGCGGCCTTCGGCGTTGCGCCCGCTCGCGATTGGCGTCGGCCCCGGGGCAGCAGTAGACCTGTTTCGCGTGTGCGAATGTTCGCAGCGGTGGGACGGAAGGGTCGAAACCGGCTATCTGGCAGCCCAGCCTGCCAAACTGTCAGAGGTCCCTGGAGTTGAAGTCGAGCTCTATTGGTCAGGCCCTGGCCCGGGGGGCCGCTGAGGTTGAACATTCGATACGTGGGCATTGTGGCCGGAGCGTAGGAGTTCGTCCGTGCCACGCCTGCCATCGGCATGACATGCGTCAGCTCGGAGGGAGCTAGCTGATCACCTTGATGTCGGCCTGATCTGCCAGACCCATTGGCCGAGTCCCGAATGGGAGCAACGCATAGATAGCCCTATCACCGTCGCGGTCACGTCTCGGATCAGCTCCTGTAGGCGTGGACTTGAAGATGATCATCTCCTTGGGCCCGCCCGGCGAGGCTTCAAGCCCACCGCACGCTCAGCGGCAGTGAGCGGATGGGTCCAGGAGTGCTCTTCCGCCTGAGTCGTCCTCCCTCCCGGAAGGGACGGAGTGGAGGCATCGGGCCCTAGGACCCTGGCGGCGAGGTCGACCGGGGGCGCACGCTGGAGGGCAGCGGATCGCCGACGAGGTCGAGCACCAGCGGCCGACCCTCGAGCGAGCCGAGCCGAACTGAGAGCGAACGACGGGGGCCCACATGCGGTGCCCAGACGAGAACCGGGAACTTCCAGCGTCCGCGTTCGAAGACGACCCCTTCGAGGTCAGGTGCTCCAAGGTGCCACCGGCCAGCACGCCGTCATCGGCCCGGTGGACGCCAGATCCCTGCACCCGTCGGAACGCAGTCATGAAGCGAGGCCACCTCTGAGCAGGAGGAAGGGTGATGAGCAGTCGACGACGCCGCGCGCGGTACCAGGTCGAGAGGGCGCGTGTTGCCAGGAAGAAGATGATCCGTCGTGGTGCCCGTCGGGCGCGACCCGGAGCCGGAACCCATACGGCTGCTGCCGCCACCGCAGCTGTGTCTGTGGCGGCGATGGTCACAGCGGGTTTGGGGACGCCGGTGGCCGCAGCACCCCTGGCCGCCGACGCCGGGGCGGCCCCGGCTGGTCCCTGCGGGACAGCGGCTGCTGGTTCCGACGCTCTGCGGGCGCTGTGCGACAACCCGCACACCCCGGGAAGCCTCCCCAACCAGCTGGTCGACGTCGGCGGGACCATGTTCTTCCAGGCCGAGGACTTGACTGACGGCGGCGGGAAACTGTGGAAGTCCGACGGCACGGCGGACGGCACGGTCCTGGTCAAGGACTTCCACGGGGGCACCTACAGCTACATCTCCGACATGACCAGCGTCGGGGACACCTTGTTCTTCACCAGGTACGACTACGACCAAGGCAAGGAGCTGTGGAAGTCCGACGGCACTGAGGCCGGCACCGTCCTGGTCAAGGACATCGTTCCGGGTGACGCCGGCAGCTACCCGAGGGGCTTGATCGAGGTCGGCGGGACCCTCTTCTTCACCGCTTCCGACGAAAACGGTTGGGAGCTGTGGAGATCGGACGGCACCGAGGCCGGGACGGTCCTGGTCAAGGACACCCGCCCGGGCCGGTTCTCCAGCTACCCGAGCTTGCTGACCGACGTCCAGGGAACCCTGTACTACACCGCCCAGGACGGCGTTCACGGTCAGGAGCTGTGGACGTCCGACGGCACCGAGGCCGGCACCGTGCTGGTCAAGGACATCCTTCCGGGCCGGCACGAGAGTTACCCGTACTCACTGACCGACGTCCAGGGAACCCTGTACTTCACCGCCGCTGACGGCGTCCACGGTCGCGACGTGTGGTCCTCGGACGGCACGGACGCCGGCACCATCTTGGTTAAGGACCTTGCGGGCAGCGCTCGCCCCGGCGCGCTGACCGACGTCGGAGGAACGCTTTTCTTCCGCGCCACCGATGCGACCACCGGCCGCGAGCTGTGGACCTCGGACGGCACCGAAGCCGGCACCTTCATGGTCAAGGACATCTGCCGGGGCCAGGACTCGAGCCGCCCGGGCTGGCTGACCGACGTCGGGGGCAGTCTGTTCTTCACCGCCCGGGACGGCGTGCACGGCGAGGAGCTGTGGACCTCGGACGGCACCAAGGCAGGCACCGTCCTGGTCAAGGACATCACCCCCGGACGCGACGGAGACAGACCGCACTCCCTGACCGCGGTCGGCGAGACGCTGTACTTCAGCGCCGACGACGGCGTGCACGGCAAGGAGCTGTGGACCTCGGACGGCACCAAGACAGGCACCGTCCTGGTCAAGAACATCACCCCCGACCGCGTTCGCGATGGCGGGCCGTACAACCTGATCAAGGTCGGCGGGACCCTCTTCTTCACCGACGACAACGGGCGCCTCGGTTACGAGGTGTGGAAGTCCGACGGCACCCGGGCCGGCACCACCATGGTGAATGACATCAACAAGGGGGGCTGGTTCCTTGTCGGCTACAAGACGCCCAACACCCGAACCGGCACGATGAAGATCAGCGTGGACGTGGATGCCACGGGGCGGGTCACGGTTGCCCCCGTCGGCGACTCCCAGTTCAAGACGGCGGCCGCGTCCAGTGCCGTCGGAGAGCCGGTCTGGGTCACGCTGGCCCCCACAAGGGCAGGGTTGAGGCAGCTCAAGCAGACCGGGAGGCTCCCGGTCAGGGCGCGGTTCACGTTCACCCCCTGCGACGCGCCCGACCGCAGCTACGCCCACCGCTACGTCCTGCGGATGCGGTGATGTGGCGATGAGGCCCGCTGAGGAGGTGCCGGGTCCGATAACCACGAGCGACGAGGGAGCAGGCGTCGGGGGAGCGAACGCCGAGGGGACGGAGGTGCGGTACTTCCACAGCGACCTGTTCCCGCGCCTGCTGGAGGAAGCGGCGTGCTCGCTGCTCATCTCGACCTACCAGGCCGGGCAGCTCGTCGCGGTCGGTGTCGCCGACGGGCAGCTGAGCTTCTCCTTCCGCCGGTTCGACCAGGCGATGGGCATCGCCCTCGGCGCGGAGTGGCTGGCCGTCGGAGGCAGGGCGGAGGTCTGGTCGCTGCGTCAGCACTCCGACATCGCGCCCGCGATGGCGCCGGCGGGCCGTTTCGACCGCTGCTGGTTGCCGCGAGCCTCGACGGTCACGGGCGCGATCCAGTGCCACGAGATGGCGTGGGGCACCTCCGAGACCGGTGAACCGGACCTGTGGATCGTCAACACGCTGTTCTCCTGCCTGGCCGGCCTCGACGGCCGCCACAGCTTCGTCCCGCGCTGGCGGCCGCCGTTCATCTCCGGGCTCGCCGCGCAGGACCGGTGCCACCTCAACGGGCTGGCGATGCGAGACGGGTCGCCCGCGTTCGTGACCGTGATGGCGCGCACCGACGAGCCGCGCGGCTGGCGCGCGGTTCGCAACGACAGCGGGGCCGTCATCGACGTCGCTTCCGGCGAGGCGGTGACCACCGGCCTGTCCATGCCGCACTCACCCCGCTGGCACGAGGACGACCTGTTCGTCCTCAACTCCGGCCTGGGCCGCCTCGAGCGCGTCGACCCGGCCACCGGAGACCGCGACCCCGTCGCGGCCCTCCCCGGGTACGCCCGCGGGCTCGCCATCCATCGCGGCCTGGCCTTCATCGGGCTCTCCAGGATCCGCGAGACCGCCATCTTCGGCGGCGCACCGATCGCGGCCCACCACGACCAGCTCAAGTGCGGCATCGGGATCATCGAGCTCGCGACCGGCAACACGGTCGCGACGCTGCAGTTCGCCAACGGCGTGGAGGAGATCTTCGACGTGCAGGTCGCGCCCCGGACGCGCTGCCCGACCCTCGGCGGGGGACCTGACACCGGAGACGAGGTCTGGGTGCTACCCAGCGAGCGACCTCCAAACCTCGCGTGAGCGCCCCCGCCGGCCCGGCACCGAGTGGGCACCTGCCACAACGTTCCCCGACGCGCCGATGCAGCACCGCATAAGGAGTCCGAAGACGTTTCTTCCCTTTCCCCCGGGGCCGGTGAGTGGCATCACGATCAGCAGCCCGACGCCAGCACGCCATTCGAAGGACCGATCAACAAGCTCAACCAGTCCCGGCGCTGGTTACCTTGGTCCGTGGGCGAATCGGCGGCCAGGCGATCCTCTGGCGGCTACCGTCGCCGATGTGGGTGACTCGGTCCCGGACGAGAAGCGGATGCGCTTGAAGTACACCGGCAACTGTCGCGGGTGCGAGCACGAGCTCCCCGCAGGCGCCGAGGCGATACATGAGCGCGGCAACAAGACGGTCCGGTGCCTGGAGCACCCCCACGAGACCGTGACCGACGCGGAACAGCCCGAGGTGCTGCATCCGGGAGTTCCGGGTGCGTCGGCGCGCCGTGAGTTTGAACGGCGCCACCAGCGCCGCGAGCGGGAGATCCGCACCAAGCACCCCAGGCTGGGTGGACTCATCCACGCCTTGAGCGAAGCCCCCCAATCCATCGTCGCGTGGGACACCGGAGCCGTGGGGGAAGAGCGGCTGGGGCGACGGCTCAACCAACTGGCCTCCGACAAGTTGCTCGTCCTCCACGACCGACGGATCCCTGGCAGTCGCGCCAACATCGACCACATCGCCATCACCCCCAGCGGGGTCTACGTCATCGACGCCAAGCGGTACCGAGGCCGACCCGCCGTCGAATCGAACTCGGCCTTCTCCGACCTCGAACCGAGAAGCTCCTCGTGGGCGGACATGGACGAGATTCTGGTCGCGGCTGCGGGCCGGGCTTGCGGTGAAGCCAGCGGCTCGGGCGTTGGGCTTGTCGACCGGCACGGTACGGGCCTACCTGGTGCCGGGCGGTGGGATCAGGCCTGACCCACGGCCTCGTGGGGTGGGTCGGCTGAGTTTGGAGGAGCGTGAGGAGATCAGTCGCGGTCTGGCCGCGGGTTGGTCGCTGCGCCGGATCGCCGCGGACCTTGGCCGCTCACCCTCGACCATCAGTCGCGAGGTCGCCGGCAACGGTGGCGCTCGGCGGACGCAGTTCTTCGTCGACGAGACTACGTGCCGTCGGCCGTACTCAGCGGCGCGTCCTCGTCGAGGCGCGCTCGATGAGCCGAGCAGGCACGACGCGGGACCTTTCGGTCGAGCCGTCGAGGATGATGTCGGCGAGCAGCTCGACCGCCTCACGGCCGAGCGACTCGGCGCCGAGGTCTACGGCGGTGATCGGAGGGTCGCTGTTGCGGGCCTGCTCGGCGTCGTTCCCGGCGGCGATGAGCAAGTCGCGCGGGACCTCGAGGCCCATCTCGCGGCAGCGGTATGCGAACCCGCCGGCGTGACGGCCGGTCTGGCAGAACACCGCGTCGGGTGCGTCGGGCTGCCCCATGAGCTCCGTGGCCAGCCGGGCACCGGCCTCGACGCCCCCGTCCTCGGGCAGCCGGAGCACGCGAGGGGTCCGGCCGTGCTCCCTGGCCCAGGCACGGTAGGTCCGGCGCGCCACGTCGTTCCACGAGTTCGGCTCGGTGCCGGACACGAACACGATGTCGCGACCGCCTCGGGCGGCCAGAAGGTCGAGGACCTGCCGGGTGGCGGACTTGTCGTCGTTGGAGACCCATGCGGTGCGCGACTTGTGGGCGGGGTCCCACCCGATCGTGACCACCGGGATGCCGTCCATGACCAGACGCTCGACGAGGGGGTCGTTGGACCGGGGGTCCTCGATGACGTAGCCGTCCGCCCACCGGGGATCCTCGTCGCCGGGCGCGTCGGTCGACGGCACGAGCATCAGGCGGAAGCCCCGGTCGAGGGCGGTGAAGGCGGCGGCGCCGGCGACGCGGCTGAAGTGGTCCACACCCTCCGGCCGGTAGCTGCCTCCGAAGTCCAGCGAGCGGACGCTCAGCGCCAACACGTTGGTCCGGCCCGCGCGCAGGCCGCGTGCCATCGGGTGCGCGACGTAGCCGACGCGTGCGGCCTCGGCGACCACCCGCTGGCGCGTCTGCTCGGAGATGGTGCCCTTGCCGTTGAGGGCGAGGGACACCGTGGACAGCGAGACGCCGAGGTTGGCAGCCACGTCGTGGATGGTCGGACGGCGGGCAGCGCCTTCCTCGTTGTCGTCCGTGCGGGGTGCGCGCCGTGCCATGTCCGGAACTCTAGGCGATGGCGACGCGCAGGACGGCCATTGTCATAAAACGTTTTATGCACTACCGTCCGGAACCACGTCAGGTGGGTGACTGGCGTCACGTTCGCCCCCCGTCCCGAGAGGAACCGCAGATGAGCAACGACTCAGTCCCTCAGCTCCTCAGGCGCCGCACCGTGTTGGCCGGCCTCGCCGGTTTCGCCGGCGCTGCGGCCTTCGCGGGCTGCGGCGGCAGCTCGAGCAGCAGCTCGCCGCAGGCGAGCAAGGCCACGGTCGCGCCCGAGGCCGACGGCGACCTGACCTGGTTCACCTGGGAGGGCTACGTCGAGCCCTCGATCGTGAGCGACTTCGAGAAGAAGTACGGCGTGAAGGTCTCGATCGTCCCGTACGACTCCAACGACACGATGCTGCAGAAGCTCGCCGCGGGTCAGCCCTACGATCTGGTCACCAACAACAGCGCCTACATGCCGCAGTCCATCCTGGGCGGCCTCCTCATGCCTCTCGCGCTCGACGCGCTCGACAACGGGGGCGAGGTCGTCGACTACTTCCAGAAGCCGGCCTACGACAACGGCGACAACCTCTTCTCGGTGCCGTACTCGGGCGGCCCGACCGGCATCGTCTACCGGACGGACAAGATGTCCCCCACCCAGTCGTGGAACGACCTCTGGGACAACGACGAGGCGGCCGGCCACGTCTTCGTGCTCGACTACCAGCCGGACACGATCGGCGCCAGTCTCCTGCGCAACGGCGAGGACCTGAACTCCGACGACCCGGAGGCGGTCACCGCCGCGGTCGACGGCCTGATCGCGTTGAAGCCGAAGCTCGGTGGCGTCTCGAACGACTCGCGCACCAACGTCGGCAACGGTGACGCCTGGATCCACCACGCCTGGGTGCCCGACGCCTTCGCACTGATGAAGGACTCGAAGTACGCCGACCAGCTCGACTTCGAGGTCACCACGACGGAGGGCGTGCCCTTCGGCATGGACCTGCTGACCATCGGGGCCAACGCGAAGGCGCCCGGCACGGCCATGCTCTTCATCGACTGGATCCTGTCGCCGGAGATGTCGGCACGCAACGTCGGCTACACCGGCCAGCTGGCCGGCACCAAGGCCGGCGACGCGGCTTACGACGAGGTCATGAAGGACTTTCCGTCGCTGATGGTGGGGGAGGACTACTACGAGAACGCCCTGTGGCGCGAAGCAGCCACAGGGGCACGCAAGGACCTCTGGACGCAGCAGTGGAACCGGTTCAAGGCGGCGTAGCGGCGTCGCGCCGGCAGTGGACGCTGCTGCTGCTGCCGGGCTCGATCACGCTGGCACTCCTGTTCCTCGTCCCGCTCGGGATGCTGGTCGTCTTCTCGTTCGGGACGACCGACATCGTTGGTCGTCCGCAGCTCGGGTCGACGCTGGACAACTACCGACTCGTCTTCCAGGACTACAACGCGGCCGTGGTCCTGCGCACCGTCGAGTACTCGGTGGCGGCCACCGCGTGCTGCCTGGTGCTCGGCTACGCGGTGGCCTACACCGCGGCCCGCTTCGCCGGCCGCTGGGGCGGGGCGATCATCGTCCTGGTCACGGTGCCCTGGCTGGTCGACTACCTGGTCCGGATCTACGCCTGGAAGCAGCTGCTCAGCGACGGCGGCCTGCTCAACCAGACCCTCGACCGCCTGGGCGCGGGGCCGGTGTCGATGACCGGGACGTCGTTCGCGGTCGTGGCCGGTCTCGTCTACGGCTACCTGCCGCTGATGGTGCTGCCTCTCTACGCGTCGTTGAAGGACCTCGACCCGTCGGTGATCGACGCCGGGAAGGACCTCTTCGGGAGCCCGCGTCAGACCTTCTTCCACGTGACGCTCCCGGCCACCCGGCCGGGCGTCGTCGGTGGCTGCCTCCTCGTCTTCCTGCCGGTGCTCGGCGACTTCGCAACGGCTCAGTTCCTCGGCGGTCCCTCGAACACGATGATCGGCAACATCATCTCCGACCAGTTCGTGGCGTCGGGATCGCAGACCTTCGGGTCCGCCCTCGCCGTGACCCTGATCGTGCTGCTCGTGCTGTGCGTGGCGCTCACCGCTGTGGTCCAGCGTGGTCGCGGCAGGGTCACGGAGGTGCTGCCGTGAGCGGCTCGGGAAGCATCGACCGTCCGCGGTTCCTGTGGGTCGTCACCGGGGCGACGCTGGCATTCCTGTTCGCACCGCTCGTCGTCGTGGCGGTCTTCTCGTTCAACTCGTCCGCGTCGCTGACCACGCTCGACGGCGCGAGCCTGCGGTGGTACCGCGCATTCTTCGACGACGCCGACCTGCTCGCCTCGCTGCGGCTGAGCGTGGTGATCGCCGTGATCGCCTCGGTCGCCTCCGTCGCGCTGGGGACCCTCGTCGCTGTCGGCATCCGCCGCGGCAGCCGCCGGGTCGGTGGTGCGACGAACGGCTCGGTCTTCCTGCGCGTGCTGACGCCGGAGACCGCGACCGGCGTGGCACTGCTTCTGCTGTTCACCCAGCTGGGCATCCCCCTCTCGACCACGACCGTGGTCGTCAGCCACACAGTGCTGTGCCTCGCCTTCGTGGCGGTCGTGGTCGGCAGCCGGCTGGCGCTGCTCAACCCCGAGGTGGAGGACGCCGCGATGGACCTGGGCGCCACGCGGTTGCATGCGTTCCGGTTGGTCGCACTTCCCGTGCTGTGGCCGTCGATCGTCGCGGCCGGGTTGCTGTCGTTCGTGCTCAGCTTCGACAACTTCATCACCAGCTTCTTCACCTCCGGCGTCGGCGTCCCGCCGTTGCCCGTCCGCATCTACGGGATGCTCAAGTTCGGCGTCACGCCCGTCGTCAACGCCATCGGGGTGCTGATGCTGCTCGCCACGGTGCTCGCCGTCGGTCTCTCTCTGCTCCTCACCGCCCAGGTCCGCAAACTGCGCGGCAGCCGCCCCGAGGAGGTCGCTCGTGGTTGAACCGTCCGTCACCGACGTCGCCGCTGTCGAGATGCTCGGCGTCACCAAGAGCTTCGGCAGGGCCACCGCCGTGGACGCGGTCAGCCTGTCGGTACGCCGGGGCGAGTTCTTCTCCCTGCTCGGCCCGTCGGGCTGCGGGAAGACGACGTCGCTGCGGATGCTCGGCGGGTTCATCGTCCCCGACGAGGGCACGGTGCGGCTCGGTGGCAAGGACGTCACCCGCGTGCCGCCCTACAAGCGCGACGTCAACACCGTCTTCCAGTCCTACGCGTTGTTCGCCCACCTCTCGGTGGCCCAGAACGTCGCGTTCGGCCTCAAGCGACGCAAGGTACCGCGCGCCGAGATCGCCCGACGGGTCGACGAGATGCTCGCCCTGGTCGACATGGGCGACCGGTCGCGGGCGATGCCCGCGGAGCTCTCGGGCGGGCAGCGCCAGCGGGTCGCGTTGGCGAGATCGCTGGTGACGATGCCGCAGGTGCTGCTGCTCGACGAGCCTCTCGGCGCACTCGACCTAAAGCTGCGTCGGCAGATGCAGGTGGAGCTCAAGCGCATCCAGCGCGAGGTCGGCATCACCTTCATCTACGTGACCCACGACCAGGAGGAGGCGCTGTCGATGTCGGACCGGATCGCGGTGATGAACTGCGGGCGGCTCGAACAGGTCGACACTCCCGACGCGCTCTACGCCCGCCCCTCGTCGGCCTTCGTGGCGGGATTCATCGGCAGCTCGAACCTGCTCCGCGTGCGCCGAACCGGTCCCGGGGCCGAGACCGCCGCGGGCGTGCTCCTGCCGCTCCCCTCGGACGCCCCCGCCCTCCCCGACGGCTCGGCGTTCGACCTGCTCCTGCGTCCCGAGCACCTGCTCCTCGACCCGACCGGCGACGTGGCCGCGCGCATGGAGGGCACGATCACCGACACCGTGTTCCTCGGCTCGGTCACGCAGTACCGCGTGCGCTGCGCCAACGGCCTCGAGCTCATGGTCAGTGAGCCGAACACCAGCAGCCACCACGCGCACGTCCGCAGCCCCGGCACCCGGGTCACCGTCGGCTGGCACGCGGACGACGCCGTCGCCCTGCCGACCGGGCTCCCGGACCCCGCGCCGGCCGAGAACGCAGCCACCTCCCAGTGAAAGGAACGCACGTGGGCCTGGTCATCGGCATGGACAACCACGACATCGCCTGCCTCGACATCGAGGCGATGTACGACTTCTACGTCAACACGCTGGGCATGGTCCCGGCGTACCCCTTCGACCCGCGCGAGCAGTGGTTCGCCGCGACCGCGGGCAGCACCACCCTGTACTTCTTCCGCGGCGAGGGCGAGCACCTGCCGAAGGCGGGGCCTGACATTGAGCACAACCGGCCGGGCCTGGAGTCGCTGGCCTTTCTCGTGGCCGACCTCGACAAGGCGATCGCGGAGCTGGACGGACGCGTCGAGTGGTGCGGCGACGCCGAGACCTGGCGCCACCCGAACGGCTCGTGGTTCTACTTCAGGCACTTCTACGACGTCGAGGGCAACAAGCTGAGCCTCAGCGAGGCACACGACATCAGGTGGAGCTGAGGCTCCCTCTGCACGCAGAGCACCCATCGAGGAGAGAACACCATGCAGATGCAAGGACGAGTCGCCGTCGTAACCGGCGCCGGACGCGGGAACGGCCGCGCGATCGCGGAGCGGCTGGCGACCGAGGGCGCCACCGTCGTGCTCGGGGACCTCAACACCGACGACCTTGACGACGTGGTCCAGGCGATCGAAGCGGTCGGTGGCAAGGCGGTCGCGCAACGCTGCGACGTGTCGCAGGAGGCCGACGTCGAGGCGCTCGTGGCCACCGCCGAGGGCCTCGGGGGTCCGCACGCGATGGTGGCCCAGGCCGGCGCGATGCACGAGGGCACGCTGGAGTCCACGGCGCCCGAGCAGTGGGACCGGTTCCTGTCGGTGGACGTGCGGGGGAGCTACCTGTGCGCCCGCGCGGCGATCCCCCGGATGCGGAAGCTCGGCGGTGGGTCCATCGTGCTGATGTCGGGCACCTACGCCTACATGCCGGAGTACGCCATCGCCGTCCAAGCCGCGGCCAAGGGCGCGATCATGTCGATGACGCGGGCCATCGCCGTCGAGGTCGGCCCGGACAACATCCGCGCCAACTGCATCGTGCCCGGCTACATCGAGACCCCCATGGTCACCAACTGGGCCAACATGCACGCCGACCCGGACGCCGCGCGGGCGGCCGCTGCTGGCCTGCACGCGCTGCGACGGATTGGCAAGCCCGAGGAGGTCGCCGCAATGGCGCTGTTCCTCTGCTCCGACGAGTCGTCGTTCTCGACGGGGCACCCCTACCACGTCGACGGCGGGCTCGCCGCAGGCATGAACTACGCCCAGCACACCGGTGACTGACCGGTGACGACGCCCCCGCCCGGCACGACCTCCTCGGCCTCCTTCACCTTCGATCTGGACGCCGAGGAGGTCTGGCTCGCCGAGGACCCGACGGCCTCGCGCCGTCCGGTCCTGCTGTCCCAGGGCGCCTACGGCCCCCGCGTGGGGCTGCCCGCCGTGCTCGGGCTGCTTCGCGCCCACGGCGTCCGGGCGACGTTCTTCGTGCCCGGCAGGGTGGCCGAGACGTACCCGGCCGCGGTGGAGTCGGTGCTCGAGGCCGGGCACGAGGTCGCCCACCACGGCCACACGCACCGGGCACCGGCCGAGCTCAGCCTCGACGAGGAGGTCGACGAGTTCGAGCGAGGCCTGGCTGCCCTACGACACGTAGGAGTGGTGCCGACGGGCTACCGCGCACCGTCCTGGGACTTCAGCCCGCACACGCTCGGCCTCGTCGCGGACCACGGGTTCGACTACTCGTCGAACTTCATGGACGAAGTGCGCCCCTACGTCCACCCGTCGCGAGACGTCGTCGAGCTCCCGGTGCACTGGACTCTCGACGACGCGGCGCACTACTGGTTCGCCGCGGACACCTGGACCAAGAAGATCTCCACCAACGGCGAGGTCGAGCAGATCATGGTGGCCGAGGCGGACGGCATCGCCGCCATGCACGGGTGCGCCGTCTACACACTCCACCCTCAGATCATCGGACGGCCGGGTCGGCTGCCGCTCCTCGACGAGCTGCTGCGGCGTGCGGCGTCCGACCCATCGGTCTGGGTCGCCACCGCGGCAGAGATTGCCGCCCACACACGGAAGCAGGAATCGTGAGTCGAGCAGTGCCGTACCGGCGGATCCGGGTCAGCGGGACCGCGCACGAGCGAGGGGTCCAATACGGGCAGCAGGCGCGGGAGGAGGTCCTGCACTGCCGCACTG
Source organism: Nocardioides taihuensis (assembly GCF_042657275.1). Taxonomy (NCBI): domain Bacteria; kingdom Bacillati; phylum Actinomycetota; class Actinomycetes; order Propionibacteriales; family Nocardioidaceae; genus Nocardioides; species Nocardioides taihuensis. The sequence goes on along the minus strand of NZ_JBHSKD010000027.1, from coordinate 883,089 downwards.
CGTACGAGGAGGCGTTCCAGAAGTCCGTCGGCTGGACGTGGGCCCAGGCCGTCGAGGCCACTTCCCACCTCGTCGCCCCGGTCGAGGACGCCTTCCCGCAGTACCTCGATGAGATGCGGGGCATCGCCGAGGGGACCGGCGTCACGTTCGAGGACGTCTTCACGATGAACGCAAGGACGGAGGTGATCTGGGCGGCGACGGTGCGCCAGTCGGAGGCCGAGCGGGCCTGGCTGGCGCGCGAGTGCAGTGCGTTCGCGCTGCTGCCGTCGCGCACCGAGGACGGCCATACGCTGGTCGGTCAGAACTGGGACTGGCTGGTGCACAGCTTCGACAGCCTGGTCGTGCTCGAGGTCGAGCAGCCCGACCTCCCCAACTTCGTCACCGTCGTCGAGGCGGGACTGCTCGCGAAGTCGACCATGAACTCCGCCGGGCTCGGGGTCGCGGTGAACGCGCTCGTCACGTCCGCCGACACTGCCCAGCCCGGGATCCCGTTCCACGTGCTGATCCGGGCGTTCGCGGACTGCGAGTCGCTGAGCGATGCCGTCTACATCGCCTCCCACCACGTGCGTTCCTCGTCCGGCAACTACCTCATCGGGCACGCGGACGGGATCGCCGTCAACCTCGAGACGGTTCCGGGCGACTACCGCGGCATCACCCCGATCCTGCCGGTGGACGACGCCCTGGTGCACACCAACCACTTCGTCCGCGACGTCCCCGGGAGCCGGGACGTCGCGCACTACGCGATGGCGGACAGCCTGGTGCGCCTCCAGCTCGTCCAGCGATCCATCGCCGAGTCGATCGCGCCCCTGACTGTCGACGCGTTGCGCTGTGCGCTCTCCGACCACGCGGACTTCCCAGCGGCGGTCTGCTGCCACCCCGATCCCCGCGAGCCGCGGTGGCAGCAGTGGGCGACCGTGATGTCGGTCGTCCTCGACCTCGATGCCCGCACGATGTACCTCAGCGACGGGAACCCCTGCCAGAACGAGTACCGCTCGCTGACCTTCGAGGGGCTGCTTGACAAGCCGTCGCGACTCGCGGTGCTGCGCGAGCAGCTCGAGGGCGGTTCGCGGGACATCGCGTCGTGACGACCTACGACATCGCGCTCGTCCCCGGGGACGGCGTCGGTGGTGAGGTGGTGGCCGCCGGCCGGGAGGTGCTCGATGCCGTCGCCCGGACGAGCGACGCCGACATCGGGTTCGCCTGGACGACGTACGACTGGGGCAGCGGCTACTTCGCCGAACACGGTCGAATGATGCCCGAGGATGGCCTCGACCTGCTGGCCCCGCACGACGCGATCTACTTCGGGGCGGTCGGGTCGGCGCAGGTGCCCGACCACGTGAGCCTCTGGGGGCTGCGCCTGCGCATCTGCCAGGGGCTCGACCAGTGGGCCAACGTCCGACCCGTGCGCTTCCTCCCGAACGTGCCGACGCCCCTGCGCACCACCGGTGCCGATCTGGACTGGGTGGTCGTCCGGGAGAACAGCGAGGGCGAGTACGCCGGCCTCGGCGGCCGCAACCTGTCCGGGCGTGGGCCGGGGAACGAGGTCGCCGTTCAGACCTCGCTGTTCACCGAGAAGGGCTGCGAGCGCATCATGCGCTACGCGTTCGAGTTGGCACGCACCCGGCCGAGGCGGCGGCTGACGAGCGTCACCAAGAGCAACGCGCAGCAGTACGGCATGGTGCTGTGGGACGAGGTGTTTACGCGGCTGAGGGCCGACTACCCCGACGTGGAGACCGACTCCTGCCTGGTCGACGCGATGGCCGCACGATTCGTGCTGCGGCCCGCCTCGCTCGACGTCATCGTGGCGAGCAACCTCAACGCCGACATCCTGTCGGACCTCGGCAGCGCCATGGCCGGCAGCCTCGGGCTGGCGGCGAGCGCCAACCTCGATCCCGAGCGTCGCCACCCCAGCATGTTCGAGCCGGTGCACGGATCGGCACCCGACATCGCCGGGCTCGGTGTCGCCAACCCGGTCGGCGCCATCGAGAGCGGAGCGCTGATGCTGGAGCACCTCGGCCAGGACGCGGACGCCGCCCGTCTCCGTCGTGCGGTGGACGCTGCCGCCGCGGCCGGCGTGCTCACCCCGGACCTGGGCGGCACGGCCTCGACGGCGGACGTGGTCCGCGCGGTCCTCGACCATCTGTGACCGACCTCGTGCCCACCACGGACTTCACCAGCGGACAGCTCAGCGAGGTCCGCTACACCCGGGCGAAGGTGATCGACATGATCTTCTTCATCGAGGGTGGCTACACACACAAGCACTGAGGTGCGTCGTGCCGTGGCCGTAGCCGGTTCCATGGATGGCGGTGAGCACACCGATCGTCGAGATGGCACCCTGATCCGCATGTGGACCGATCTCGACCAGGCGTACCCGGAGATCTTCGGTGAGTACCGGGATCTGTCGGAACGGGCACCTAGGCTCGCGGCCGTGCCAGATCCCGTCGTACCACCCGCCAGCGAACGTCCCGACGTGGAGGTCCTGGTTGACGATCAGTGGCGCCCGGGCGAGATGAGGATGCAGACCCGACTCGATGACGGATCTTGGCTCGTCCAGGTGCAGTGGCAGCCCGTTGGCAGTCACTCCCGCCGAATCGACACCTTCTCCTCCGACCGTGTTCGCTCTGCCGACTCTGATTCAACTGGCCGCTGACCGCGCGACCGAGAGGCAGGTCTACACCTCGCGGAAGAGGACGTAGCGGGCCGAGTGTCCCTGATCCTTCTCCGCCCAGCCGAGCTCGGCCATCCTGAGCTCGGCCTCCTTGCGGATGGCGTTGTTCAACGGGTGCATCGTGTCGCCCACGGGCACGCCAAACAGGTCGTTGAGCAGCCGCTTCACAGCGCGCACCTGGCTGCTGTTGCCGTGGAAGATCCGCTCGCCGTCCTCGACCACGGACTGCTCATACATGGCCCGGTAGAGCTGCTCCAGGTCGATCCGGTAGCCCTCGGCCTCGAAAGCTGTGCTCATGTCTCCCCGATCCTCTGGTGCGCTCAGATACACGCCGACCTTCACCCATCTCCTGGCGGTCGGGCAAGCGCTGGGGAAGGTACGGGGCATCTCGTGCCGACCGGGAGGCTCTTGACCTTCGGTCCTAGCTCTGGATCAGCATCCCTTGGCAAGCGGCATCGCTGTACCGCGCGGCAAGACTCAAGAAAGCGTCAGGGCTGGCTAGGGTGTTGTTCGGTCATCGTTCGAGCAATCGTTTCACCGGGGGTTTCGCATGTCCGAGGAGTCGTGGCATCAGGCTCGCCTCATTCCCACGTCCGGGATCTCCGGGGCCGAGGAGCAGGAGCGCAGGGCGACCTCCGCCTACCTTGCGGTTCTCGGCGCCGTCAAAGAGTTCGCTAGGGCGGTGCTCACGCCACTGGGAGCCCCTGCCGGAACTATCGAAACCTACGTCGAGGTCCCCTTTGTGGTCGGGGAGAAGAAGGTGATTCCCGACGGACTAATCCGAGTGCGCCGAGGCAATCGATCCTGGACCGCGCTGGTCGAGGTAAAGACCGGTCGAAACGAGTTGCAGACCGAGCAGTTGGAGAACTATCTAGATGTTGCCCGCGACCAAGGTTTCGATGCTCTGATCACCATCAGCAATGAGATCCCAGCTATCGCGGGTCAGCATCCAACCAAGGTGGATAAGCGGAAACTGCGCAAGGTCGAACTGCACCATTGGTCCTGGACGTACTTGCTGTCGGCCGCAGTGATGCAAAAGGAGCACAGAGGGATCAGTGATCCCGAACAGGCGTGGATTCTGGGCGAGCTAATCCGCTACTTGGAGCACCCCCGGTCCGGCGCCATGGAGATGGAGGACATGGGATCGAACTGGGTCACGGTGCGCCAAGCAGTGACCGAGGGGACGTTGAGGGCGACTGACAAGTCCGCCCCAGAGGTTGCCGCTCGATTCGATGCCCTCCTGCGCTACGCCAGCCTGCGACTTGGCAGGCAACTGGGCACTGAGGTGGTGCACGTCGTCACTCGGAAGGAGCTGGCGGAACCCAGCCTTCGCACTCAATCCTTGCTCACGGGGCTGGTCTCCACTGGCTCCCTGTCCGGTGCCATACGCATCCCAAACACCGTTGCGCCGATCACGGTCACCGCCGACCTTCGCGCTGGTCGCATTACTTGCCACCTTGACGTAGACGCACCGAAGGAGGGGCGTGCCACAACCCGAGTCAACTGGCTGCTCCGCCAACTCAAGTCGGCGCCCGACGGTGTTCGAATCGAGGCTTTCATCGCCAACGCCCGGGGCGACGGAGCCGCCGAGCTCCTTGGCGCCGTGCGACAGGAGCCAGGCGCCCTGATCCACGACCCAAAGAAGGAGCTGCGGTCCTTCCGCATCGCAATGAGCGTCCCGATGGGCGCAAAGCGAGGACGAGGCAGGGGATCGTTTATCGACTCGGTACTGGATCTAGTCGATTCGTTCTACGGCGATGTCGTGCAGTTCTTGAAACCTTGGGCCGCCGCGCCGCCGAGGATGCGGGAACCCGAGGTCGTGCCTCACGAGGAACCAGTCGCTCTGGCCTCGACGGCCATCTCTTCTCAAGACGGTGCCGAACCCGTCGCCCAAGTGGGCCCAGGCGAAGGCAGCAGTTCGCCAAGTCGTACGGGGGAGTACAACCCTGGGCGGTAGGTGCTGCCTGATAGAACGTGGCAATCGGATCCCTATTGGTGGCCATTCCGTGAGATAATGAAGTATCACTTAGGAGACGTGAGCCCTTAGTTGGCCCTGACTGAGTGACTGATTCAAGTCCCGGCAATAGGCCGGTGACTCCTAGCCCGCATCTTTCGACATTCGTGTCGGGATGCGGGCTTTTTCTATTCCGAGGAGGAATGTCTATGTCAATCACGCCAAAGCAATCGCGACGGCTCGCATTGGTGGGTCGCGACCAAGCTGACCACCTTGAACCTGAGGTCTCGGTGGCGGAGTTTTTGCAGGAGTGGTTGTGGGGCAAGCAGGCCCTGCGGCCCTCAACTCACGCGAGCTACGAGGGCCATGTCCGGAGGTACTTGGAGCCCTACCTGGGTGGCCTGCCCCTGAGCGCCCTGGGCCCGGCCCACGTGGACCGCATGTACCGCGAGATCGCGATGCTCAACGACAGCCGTGACCGACCGATCTCGGCGGCGACCCTGCGGCGCATCCACGCCACCTTGATGAGCGCACTCAACACCGCCGTCAAGCGCGGGCTGATCGACCGCAACCCTGCCAGCACCGTCGAGCTCCCACGCGCCGCGAAGCCGACCACCACCGCCTGGACGGCAGAGGAGCTTGCACGCTTCCTGGACGCGATCAGCGACGACCGACTGCACACCCTCTACCTCGTGCTCGGCCTCGTGGGACTACGCCGGGGAGAGGCCGTGGCCCTCCGCTGGGATGACCTCGATCTGAACCGAGGTCTCCTTCGGGTCCAGCGCTCTGCGGTGCGCACCGGCAAGGTGCTGATCGAGGGCCCACCGAAGTCGGCCAGCGGGTCGCGGACGGTCGCCATCGACGACGAGACCTGTCGCCGCCTCCACTGGCACGGGTGTCGACAGCGGCTGGAGGTGCTCCGCGCCACCGGTCTGGCGACCTCGCCGACCCTGGTGTTCACCACGCCCCAGGGGACGCAGCTCGACCCCACCTACGTCTCCCGGCACTTCGACCGCCTCGTGGCCAAGCAGGAGTTGCCGCGCATCCGGCTGCACGACCTGCGCCACACCAGCGCCTCCATCGGTCTCGCATCGGGGGAGTCCCTGGTCGAGGTGAGCAGGCGCCTTGGGCACAGCTCGATTACCGTCACGGCGGACGTTTACAGCCACGTCGCGCCGGTCGTGGCGAAGGAGTCCGCCGAGCGGCTGGCCCGGCAGGTCTACCGCTCCGCAGCCGTCTCGGGGGAGGAGCAGTAGTGGAGGGGATCCGCAGGGGCTGTCGACGGTTCCGCGATGACCTGCACCTGTGCTGGCGTCACGTCGCGGACTGGGGACGACACATCTGGGACCGCCTCACCAGCGAGCCCGGGTACGCCGAGGCCGTCGCCGCCCTCGTCGTGGCGTCCGCCGAGCTGCTGACCCGCAGCTCCCGCGTGCGCCGACTCGCCCACGATCTGGCCAGAGTCCTGCTGGCCGTGATCCGAACCCTCGTCCCACAACCTGATCCCGGTGACGGTCTCTGGACCTGACCCTCCGTCACCCGACCACACCGAGCCTCCGGCACCACGCCGGGGGCTCTCGTCATCTAGAAGGAAGGAACCAGCTCATGTCACGCGAGACCTTGAGCCACCTCAACACCAACACGCTTATCGGGAACACCGACGCGCGCGGCACCGCCTGGCACTACCGCGCCGAGGAGCAGGGCCAGGAGTCCAACCACTACCCCGGACCGATCCCGGTCGCCGACGTGGAGCGCCGCCTCTTCCACTGGACGGCGGTCTCCCGCCGGGTCGCCGTCGAGACGCCGGTGGACGCCAGCCGGTCGGCGTCGTCCTCGGACTACGGCACGACGCACTGGCAGCCGTTGGAGGACCGGCAGGCCATCTGCCGCGACGACACCGGCGCCGTGATGGGGATCTTCGCGCCGGGCTACCAGATGCATCAGTACCGGGAGTGGCTGCTGACCACGGTGGCCGACATCCTCGACGACGACCTGTGCATCTCCTCGGCCGGAGTGCTGCGCGGCGGTGCCGTTGCGTGGGTGGAGGTCTCGGTGCCCGAGAGCATCACCACCCCAGAAGGCGTGGTCTTCCGCCCCAACCTGCTGGCGACCACGTCCTTCGACGGGTCCATCGCGACCACCTTCAAGCGGACGGTGACGGACGTGGTGTGCGACAACACCCGCGAGGCCGCGCTCGCCGAGGACGGACAGGACTACCGGGTCAAGCACTCCCGGAACTCAATGGCCCGGCTGGGAGACGCTCGGCAGGCCCTCGCCCTGGTCCACACCATGGCCGAGGACTTCGCCGCCGAGGTCGCCCAGCTCTGCGCCACCACGGTCACAGACAGCCAGTGGGACAGGTTCCTCGACGCCTACGTCCGTACCCGAGACCGGCGCACCGATCAGCCGCTCCACGGGCGGGCGCTCACGCTCGCCCGCAACCGGCGGGAGGCACTCGACCGGCTGTACCGGCGCGACCCCCGGGTCCATCCGTGGGCCGGGACCGCGCACGGCGTCCTCCAGGCCGTGAACACCTGGGAGCACCACGAGAGCACCGTCCGTGGCAGCTCCCGTGCCGACCGCAACATGCTGCGCACCGTCACCGGAGGGTTCGCCGAGCTCGACCGCCTCACCCTGCGGACGCTCCAGGGCGTCCTCGGCTGAGGTGCCGGGGAGGCGGCAGCTCGGGGCCGCCTCTCCGCTGTCTTGTCGCGCCGCACTCAGCTGTGGCCGCCGTCAACGATCCTTGGCGTGGCGTCCATGGATCTGGCGGCGGCTGCTGGAGCACAACGCGGCTGTGTCTTCCGGGCGGCTGATGCCCCCGCCGGTGTGCGTCCAAACCGTGTCATCCAGTTCCTGACCGCACACCGTGACGAACACTTCCGGGTCGCGGAGCGCGTGCCACCGGTCGTCGTAGGGGGACTTGGCGAAGAGAGCCGGACGGTGGCCGGTCACGTGGAGCCCGGGAGATCGAACCTCAGCATCCCCACACGTGGGTGGGGCGGGACCTGGCTCAGTCGCCGGTGCAGGTGCTCGAAGTTGAACCGTGGCTTGCTCCGGTTGTTGAAGATGCCGACGAACGCGAGCGGCAGGGGAGCGCCGGGGTACTGCTGCTCCGCGGCGTTGAGGATTGCCGAGAGCTTCTCGAAGTCGCGGACGACCTCGGTGTAGTCCAGACCTTCGATCTGTGTGGCGGACACCTTGAGCTCGGTGATCACCGAGAAGTCCTTCAAGCGCCCAAGCCCCGACTTCGGGTTCGGTGCCCCGTCGGGCAGTTCCACTTGGGCCAGGGCCGCACGCCGGGGGAGGTCGACCACGGGCTCGCGGAGGACCAGAAGGTCCACCATCAGGTTGCTGCCCCGGAACCGGGCGGCGGCGGCTTCTCCGAGGTGTCGGGCTCCGAAGTCGACCTCACGGACCACGTGCATCAGCCCGACCCGCTGGATCATGAAGTGCGCCAGCCACGCCTGGTAGGTGGCTTCCGGGGCCACCGTCCCGGCGCAGGTCTCGGTGAACTCGCGCCACGCCTCCTCGAAGGCGGCCGCGTGAGCCTCGGAGACGGGGTCCGGTGGCGTGGGTCCGGCCACCAGCTTCACCAGTCCTGCTGCCGGATGCGGGGGTCCATGAGGATCGCCCACGTGTAGGCCGAACCCTGTCGGTCCTTGATCGCCCCGGGGCCGTCGGCCGGCATGGCGTCGAGCGCCTTGCGAAAGTTGGTCTTCGACAGGGACCGTTTGGCACGGTCGACGAGCAGGTAGTTGCCCGGCACCTCGTAGGTGAACGGGAGTCCCGTCTTGGTGTGGAAGGTCTCCTTGGCGTGGTTGCGGATGCGCGTCCACACCGCGTCGATCTCTGGCGTCACGCCCGTCCTCCTGGTGATCTGACTGCCAAGCCTGACTCGGTGCCCGCTTGGTCCGCAAGCAGTGAATCTGGGGAGGCGGCAGCTCGGGGCCGCTTCCCCACCAGGTAGGTAAGGACGGCCTCAGAAGGGCGGATGAGCCCAGGCGGTGAGGACGGCGTCGATGTCGATGCGCGGGCGACCGGCGGTGGCGAGGTTGCGGACGGCGACGGTGTGGGTGCCCTGGCTGAGCTGGGCTTGCCAGGTGATGACGCGGTTGGTGTTGCTAGGGGCCTGGGTCCAACTTCCTCTCCGACCCGATCCGACGCGCGGCCAAGGCACGGATGGGGGAGGAGCAACCCCACGAGACGCCCTACAAGGGACGACTCCAGCACGACCTGCTGTCCTCGATGCCCATGTGCTTCAACCTCTTCGGCGAGCTCCCCGAGGACCCCGCCCGCGCACGCCGCACGGCCGAGCTCCTGTTCCCGGGCGTTGGCCCCGGCCCGGTCACGGTGCGCTTCGAGTGGTCACCGGCGCGACGCGACCCGAGGTTCACCAACGACCGGACCGCGTTCGACGTGGCCCTGGAGGTCGGCGACGGGAGCCCCAAGCAGATCATCGGGATCGAGACCAAGTACCACGAGCACGCCCTGCCCGAGAAGAAGCCCAAGCCCGAAAACGCCCAGCGGCACGCGCGCCAGCGCGAGCACTACACCAGGATCGCAGTGGCCCGGCCCGACGTGTTCAAGCCCGGCTGGCAGCAGCTGCTGGGCACCGACCTCGAACAGCTCTGGCGCGACCACCTGCTGCTGCTCTCGATGCTCCTCACCGTCGAGGAGCTCGTCGACGCCGACGTGCTGCACACCGAGGAGACCAACCGGCTCTTCCGGGAGCGCTACCTGTGGTGGCGCTGAGACCGGCGCCGCCCCAGCGGTGACCGGCGCGGGATCGAGGCGGTGATCGGACATCAAGTCCGATGCACCTGAAGGCGTCGGCTGCGCCCCCGCCTCCAACCTCGCCCATCCACGCCCTGGCTGGGAGTCACCACGACGGTAGGTCATGGTGCCAGGGGTGTTCAGGCGGCAGGCCGACCCGTGGCTCCTGGCTCTGGTCTCTGAGCTCGGGTGGCAGCAGCACGGGGACCGTCGGGGTGGGCTCCCCCAGGAGGTCCCAGCGCTCCTCGTAGCGCTCGAAGTTCTCGACCTTGATGCGAGCCTGCGCTACGGGGGCGTTGCGCTTGCCTGGTGGGGCAAGTGGATCTGTGAGCCAGTTCATGTGGACGATCCACGCGGCGGCAGCGACGTGGTCACGTGGGACGACGAAGGCGCGGGGCGGATCAGCGTGCATGGTGGGGATGGAGACCAGGACGAACCACTCGTGCCCCGAAAGGTCTGGGAGCTGCGCCTTCTCGCCCAAGAGCCATGAGATGCGGTCGCCTGCGCTCATGGTCGCCTTCACCTGAATCTCGACAGTGGGTCGGTGGTCCAAGTGAGTTGCAACCGCAAGGATGTCGGTGCGCTCCAACCCATCGCGCGTCAGCGCGGGGGCCCAGCCGTGGCGGGCGAGGGTGGCGCAGGCCCAGTGCTCGCCCACGGACTTGGTCATCTTCGTGTCGGCCATGCGCTGATCCTGCCGGAGAGCCGGGGGTCGGCAACCAGATCCGGTGCTGCCCGGCCTCCGCTTGGGCTAGAGGCGCTTCAGCAGCTCGGCCTTCTTCGCTGCGAACTCCTCGTCGGTGACGATGCCAGCGGCGTGGAGCTCGGCCAGCTTCTTCAGCTGGTCGGCGGCGTCGGGCTGAGGGGCTGCCGGAGCCGGGGGAGGCGCCACAGGGGCAGCGGCTCCGAGTGCGTCGAGGACGGCCCGGCCAGCGGCTTCGAGCGCCATGCCGGACTTGTCGGCCCGGTTCGACCAGTCCTTCTCGGTCGAGAGCGTGTGCACCTTGCGGTCGGTGGCGATGGTGAGCGAGATCGTCCGCTTCTCCTTGGAGTCGAAGGGGGTCTTGTACAGGGCCGAGCCCACCGCACTCCTGTCCTGGACCTGCTCCCGATACGTGATCGACTTCAGCTGCTCGTACGGGGTCAGGGGCGTCATGGTGTTGAGCACCTTGCTGACCCGCACGTAGCCGCCGTCGTAGATCGCGATGGTGCTGGTGCCGAACTGCTTCTCGATCACCAAGCTCCCGGCCTGGGCCTCGTTCTCCGCCGTCTGCCTCTTCTGCTTCTCGACCTGGCCCTCGATCTTGTCCACGGCGCCACGCCACCAGCTCTTCTTCTCCTCGCCCATGCTCACGATCTTGGCTGAGGAGTCAGTCTCTGCACCACCCCGACACGGCGGGGAGTGAAGCCTCGGTGGAAGGTGGGCAAGCGGAATCGGACCCGGTGGCGAGCTCAAAGTGGCACACACTTCGTACACCCCCCCAAGGTGGTAAGGATGTGTGCTACTTCCTGCCGTTCCCGCCGTCGAGTGGGCGTCCTGTGATGATGTTCCGGGCCCGTCGCTCGCGTTGGTGCTGCTCCCTCTGTCGTTGCTGGCGACCGCTCGATCCGAACCCCTTGGCAGCCACCTCAGGGGACGTGGCCCCTGGCTGCCAGCGACCACCGACGCGGTCGAGCAGTCCCGCCTTTGCGAGGTCGGTCAGTGCTTCCCGGACGGTTCGCACCGACTGGCCGGTCAGTTCTACTAGCTGGCGATCGTCGCTCTCGGGGTGAACCAGCGCCTGCAGGAGCACGAGCAAGCGATTGAGCCCGAGCGCGATGTGGTTCCGGAAGGCATCGGCCCCCAGCAGGCTGTAGACCGTCTCCATGAGGTCGACCGTAACGGCAGCCGTGTCGTCCGGCGGGGTGGCCAAGCGCCAGGTGCGACTCATCCAGAGCCGCTCGTGTGGGCGATGGGTCTGCGCCACCGGCTTCACCAGGCCCACCTCCTCCAAGTGAGCCAGTGCCCTTCTCACGGTCTCGATACTGCTCACCCCGGCGATCTCACCGAGCTCACGCACCGAGGCGTCGAAGTCGCCCCTGCCGGACCGTCGGACGACCTCCACCAAGGCGAGGTAGACCGCGAATCTGCTACCGCCTGCCCTGCCCGGCCACGGCCGCGAGAGAGCGAGGCCGACGAGCTCCCGAGCGACCCGGTCCATGCCTGACCTGACCGCGCGGGCAGGGTTCTCGTGCACGAACTCGACGGCCGCTGGCCAGATGGAGCGTTCGATCCGATCCCGCTCGCGGTCCCAGTCCCCTCGGGAAGCGAGTAACTGAGCGATCCCCAACTCCGCGCAGGTGATCACCGTGAGGAACTCATCGACCGACCACCCGGCGTTCACGGCCGCCACCGCCAAGCCGTACAAGTGGTCGGACATCGTCTCGTTGCTGCGCAGCATCGTCCGGTTGAGCGTCGCCACCGTCCAGAACGACGCACCTCGCCGGGGCAGTCGCCCCATCAAGCGGGCCACTGCCTCATCCGGGTCGGTGGGCAGGAGGAGACGGCTGACGCCGCTCCCCGACCGGTGGGGACTCAGGGGTGGGCGGATGTCTCTCCTGCGCTGACTGGCGGTGATCCCCGCCGCCCTCATCTCCATCCCGATCTCCTCGCCCGCGCGCACGTAGACGTGTCGGCGCCGCCGCCCGCCAGATGCGACCAGGACCGGGGCGTAGCCGCGCAGGCGCAGGAGGGCATACAGGTGCGCCGCCTGTGCCGGAGCATCATGGTCGTCGAAGTCGAACGCAAGGATGCCCGGCCGCACAGCCAGGAAGTAGGCGCTCCCGGACGCCACAGCCTCGCTGATCGACACCGGTGGTCCGACGACGCGGTTGTCCGGGTCCAGCAGACGTGCCTCGCCCCGCCCCACCGTCCGTGAGAGGGCGAGACGAATCTCGGGGTCCGCCACGACCTCACCCGCTCGCCGCTCCTGCTCCTCAGCCCACAGCTCCCAGGCGTCCGGCCCGTCACTCGCCACGGTCTCCCTCCTCCTCGTCGCGCCCCTCCAGAAGCGCCAGCAGGGGCCGCACCGGGACCAGGATCCGGCTGCCCAACCGCACCGTCGGCACCGGGAACTCGCCGCGACCGATCAGCTCGTAGGCCAGAGAGCGGCTGATGCCGAGGATGCTCGCCGCCACCGGCACCCTCGTGTGCAGACCGAGGGCGCGGACACGGTCGCTCGTCCATGGGACCGGCGTAGACAGGGATCCGGACCCAGAACGGTCACTGGTCGTCATGACGCCCAACCCTGCGCCGGATCGTCCAAGGATTCAACGCAAAGTTTGATCAAGATCGGTTGACCAACAGGTTGGATGCTAATGTCCTCGCATGGCCAACATTGATGTCCGCTGGTCCCTGCCCTTCATCCGCACGGACGGGTCCGGGCGCCAACCCGAGACCGAGACGATCACCGTGCCCCAGGTCGTCGCCTACAACATCGCCAGGGCGCGGAAGGCCCGGAACCTCAGCCAGCTCGACCTCGCGGGGCGCCTCGCCTGGGTCTCGGGGAAGCTCTGGTCGGTCGCCTTGGTCAGTGCGGCGGAAGCCGGGTGGGCAGGTCGCACGGGTCGGGTGCGGAGCTTCAGCGTCGACGACCTCGTCTCGTTCGGCCTCGCGCTGGAGGTGCCCGTGGCGTGGCTCCTGCTGCCACCGGCGACGACCCCGTCCGGGGAACCAGCCCCCGAGTCCGCCGCCTGGATCACGATGCGGCCCGGGGAGGAGGTCACCAAGCTGCTCGACCGCGAGGTGATGGCGTGGCTCGCGCTGACGAGGGTCGACCCCGAGGACGACGACAACCTGCTCGGGCGGCGACTCGGCGAAGAGTTCCGCGAGTTTGCGTCCCGCGAGCCGGGAGAGGAGGAGAGGCGCATCGTGAAGAAGATCAAGGACTTGCTGGGCGAGCTCGACGCGCTGGTGGAGGGCCACCAGTCGTGAGGGGGTCGGTGGAGAAGCGTTGCTCGTGCCCGCCCCGCCGGAACGCCCAGGGCCAGCGGCTGGCGTGCGCGAAGTCCCATGGCTCCTGGTACTACGTGCTCGACGTGGGCCGTGACGCCTCCACCGGCCGACGGCGGCAGGAGCGCCGAGGGCGCTATGCCACGCGCGCCGAGGCCGAGTCCGCGCTCGCCGAGGCCAAGAGACGGGTCGACACCGGGCGCTACCGATCCGACGACCGCATCACGCTCACCGAGTACCTCACCACCTGGCTGGACGCCAAGACCAGCGACCTGAGGCCCACGACTCTGCGCGACTACCGACGCCACATCGAGAAGACGCTCATCCCCGAGCTCGGCCACCTGCGGTTAGGTCAGCTACGCACGGTGCACATCACCGAGATGGCGCGCCGCCTGGCCGCCGACGGACAGGGAGCGACCACGGTGCGCCGGACCCATGCCACGCTCCGCTCCGCCCTGGCCGACGCCGTGCGCCAGCAGCTCATCGAGACCAACCCGGCCACCAATGCCCAGCTCCCGCGCCAACCCCGGCCCAAGGTCCGCCCCTGGGAGCCCCACGAGCTCGGCGCCTTCCTCGACAGCTGCGCCGGTGACCCCCTCGCGTCGGTGTTCGAGCTGGCCGCACTGAGCGGCCTGCGGCGAGGTGAGCTGCTCGGGCTGCGGTGGAGCGACCTGGACCTCGCGGCCGGAGTCCTGGTCGTGCGACAGCAGATCGTGCAGCTCGACGGGCACATCTGGCACTGCTCCGCCTGTCGAGCGTACCATCGAGGGGTGGCGCTCCAAGCACCCAAGACCGCCAGCGGCGAGGCCCGGCGGGTCGACCTCGGAGCACGGCTGGTCCAGGTGCTGCTGCGCCACCGCGCGGAGCAGAACTCCCAGCGCAGCTACTGGGGGGAACTTTACCGCGACCACGACCTGGTCTTCCCTCAGGAGAACGGGGACCCGATGCGGCCGGACTACCTGACCAAGCGGTTCCACGACCTCGTGCTCGCCAGCGGGCAACGCCCCGTACGGCTGCACGACCTCCGTCACGGCCGTGCCTCACTGCTGCTCGCCGCCGGAGCCGACATCGCGGTCGTCTCCAAGGTCCTGGGACACTCCTCGATCACTCTGACCGCCGACACCTACTCCCACCTGCTGGAGGGGGTAGGTCGGGTCGCAGCGGAGGCCGCCGACGCGCTGGTGCCGCGAGGCCGCCGTGACCAATCGGTGACCAACACGGCTCGGAAGACAGCCGAGGCCCCGCCCGAGCTGACTCAGGAAGGGCCTCTGACCTGCAAGAACTCTGGTACGCCATCAGGGACTCGAACCCCGAACCCGCTGATTAAGAGTCAGCTGCTCTGCCAATTGAGCTAATGGCGCATGCCGCAAGGGCGAGGCCAACACTACCAGCGGGGGTGGGCCGCGAGAAATCGAGGGACCCCGGTTCAGTGTGCTGCCAGCACCGCCTGTGCGGCGTTGTGACCGGCGATCCCGGTCACCCCTCCGCCCCGTCGGGCGCCCGCACCGCACACCAGGACCGACCCGACGTCGCTGGCCACGCCCCACTGCCGCGCAGGGGTGTCGAGGAGGGCACGGTTGGGGGCCCACGGCCAGTCGAGGTCGCCGTGGAAGGGGTGCCCCCCGGGCATGCCGAGCTCGGCCTCGACGTCGTGCGGCAGCCGCGCCTCGATGCACGGCTGGCCGTCGGCGTCGCGCGCGACGCAGCTCTCCAGCGGCGCGGTCAGGTGACGGTCGAGCGTGGCCAGTGCGCGCTCGACGACCAGTCCCTGCCGGGCGACGACGTCGGTCGTGAACAGCGAGACCGGGACGTGCTGGACCAGGAGGGAGAGGAGGTGCTGCCCGTCGGGGGCGTGGGCCCCGAGCGGCGAGCGGTCCACCAGGGTCGGGCAGTGCACCTCGAGCGGTGGGGCGTCGGGCACCTCACCTGCGGCCGCGGCGGCCGCCGCGGCCTCGATCGCGTCGAGGCCGCTGTCGAGACGCAGGGTGCCGGCGAAGGCGGCCGCCGGGTCGTCCCCGGAGGCCAGGTCGGGCAGGCGGTCGAGCAGCAGGTCGACCTTGACCTGCGCTCCCTCCGGCTTGGTCTCGGGGTCGTCGCCCTCGCCGAGCAGGATCCGCAGCACCCACGGCGCGACGTCGGCGAGCACCCACCGGGTGGCCACGGTGTGGAACTGCTCGCCGTCGTGCCAGGTCACCTCGGCCGCGTCGTCGGACCCCCGCACGGCACTGACCCCGGCTCCGGTGACCACCTCGACCCCCGCGTCGGACGCCGACGCCGCCAGCGCGGCGGTCACCGCCCCCATGCCGCCGCGCGGCACGCGCCAGCCGCCGCGGGCCAGGCCCAGCGCGTGGTGGAGGAAGGATCGGTTGCCGCGCAGCGACGGCTCGGCGAGCGAGAAGGAGGCGCCGGCCAGCGCCGTCGCGCCGACCAGGCCGCGGGTCAGGTCGTCGTCGATCCGCTGCTCGAGCGTCGTGGCCAGCGGCGTGGTCACGAAGTCGCGCCACAGCCCCGGGTCGAGCCGCTCGCGCACCTCCCGCTCGAGGGGCAGGGGCTCGAGCACGGTGGCCTCGACCACGTGGGCGAGGTCGACGGCGTCGGCCCACACCTCGCGCCACGCGTCGTACGACGCGGACGGCGGCGAGAGCGGGGGATAGGCCGGCTCGGGGCGCGGCAGCAGGTCGAGGTCGAGCCCGAGGTCGGCCACCACCGACGCGGGGATCGAGGCGAGCTGGGCGTGCCGCGAGACCCGGGCGGCGTGGCCCGGGAACGACGGCGCAGCCACTGCGGCGCCGCCGAGGTGGTCGAGTCGCTCGAGCACGAGCACCGCCAGGCCGGCGCGGCTCAGATAGGTCGCGGCGACCAGACCGTTGTGGCCACCTCCGGCCACGACGACGTCATATGTTGTGCGGGCAGGACTCACACGCACCAACCTAACCAACCCCCGCCTGCAGCCACCCCCGCGCCTGTCCGGCGCCTGTCCCTCGGGAGTCAGACTGGACACCGCCCGCGCCACCCGGACCGCGCTGCTGCTGGCCGCGATGACCGTGGTCGGCACCGGCGCGGTGCTCAGCCGGTCGGCCGACGCCGTCTCCTCGGAGATGTGGCCGGCCGGCCTCGGCGCGGCTGCGCTGTTCGGGCTGACCCGCCGGCAGCGACCGGTGGTGCTCGTCCTGGTGCTGCTGCTGGCCACCGGGTCGTTCCTCGCTGGCGGCCGGCCCTGGGAGCTGGCCCTGGCCCAGGGGGCCGGCGTGGCGCTCGAGGCATGGGTAATCACGGCCGTCGTCACCGACCGCGGTCGGCGCGAGGCCCGGCTCCTCGACGACGACGACTTCGCGCGGCTGGTGATCGCGATCGCGCTGGGCGGGCTGGTGGCCGCGTCGTGCGCGACCGTCGGCGCGGCCATCGTCGGTGTCGAGCACCGGTGGTTGGCGCCGGCCGGCACGTTCGTCGGCCACGCGTCGTCGGCGCTGATCCTGCTGCCGTTCTTCATGCGCACCAACCGGTTCTCGACCTTGGCCCCGCCGCTGGAGCGGGCCTGCCAGTGGGCGCTGCTCGTCGCCGTGACCGGAGCGGTCTTCCGGCCGAGCGACTTCCCGCCGCTGCTGTTCCTCGTGATCGCGGTGCTGGCCTGGGGCGCGCTGCGGCTCCAGCTCCACGAGGTGCAGGTCGAGCTCCTCTTCGTGGTCACGGCGGGCACGGTGATGACGTCGTTCGGCCTCGGGCCGCTGGCCGAGGTGCCGCAGGAGTTCGAGCTCCCCGCCGACGTGCCCGGGATCGTCCTGCAGGCCTTCTTCCTGGCCTGCGCGCTGGTCACGATCCCGATGACGCTGCTCGTCGGGCAGCAG
Source organism: Nocardioides taihuensis (assembly GCF_042657275.1). Classification (NCBI taxonomy): domain Bacteria; kingdom Bacillati; phylum Actinomycetota; class Actinomycetes; order Propionibacteriales; family Nocardioidaceae; genus Nocardioides; species Nocardioides taihuensis. The sequence goes on along the minus strand of NZ_JBHSKD010000027.1, from coordinate 865,855 downwards.
CGCACGGCCACCCGCGAGGCCCGCATCGAGCGTGACAAGGCGGCCAGCATCGTCGACAGCGCCAATCTCGCGATCATCGGCACCGACGAGACCGGCCGGATCACGCTGTTCAACCCCGGCGCCCAGCGACTGCTGGGGTACGACGAGTCCGACGTGCTCGGCCAGCTCACGACCATGTTCCACACCCCGGCCGCCATCTCGCGGAAGGCCGAGGAGCTCGGCGTCGCCGACGACTTCACCGCGGTCGCCCTCGCGCTCGCCGAGCCGGACACCCCGGCCACCGACATGCGGTTCCTGCGCAAGGACGGCGCCGAGCGCACCCACTCGATGACGCTGTCGCGGATCGTCGACGACCGCGGTGTCGTGACCGGCTACGTGAGCACCTCCGAGGACGTCACCGACCGGGTGCGCGCCCACGACGCGCTCGTCGACGCGCTCGAGACCGAGCGCCGGGCCGTCGAGCGGCTGCGCGAGGTCGACCACGTCAAGGACACCTTCATCTCGACGGTGAGCCACGAGCTGCGCACGCCGATCACGAGCATCACCGGCTACCTCGAGCTCCTCCTCGACGACGGCTTCGGCCCCCTGACCGAGGAGCAGGCCGACGCGGTGCGCCGGGTGGACGGCAACAGCCGGCGGCTGCTCTCGCTCATCGACGACCTGCTCACCCTGTCGCGGGTGCACGAGGAGGGTCTCGGGCTCGTCCGGCGCGAGGTCGACCTCGTGGCCGTGGTGCGCACGGCGTACGACGACACGGCGCCGACCTGGGCGCTGCGCGACCTCGACGTGACGCTCGAGGTGCCCGAGGAGCCCCTGCCGCTGACCGGCGACGAGGACATGCTCGAGCGGGTGGTGGTCAACCTGCTCTCCAACGCGGTGAAGTTCACCCCCGACGGCGGCCGGGTGACCACGCGCCTGCGCGCGGGCGACGGCGAGGCGGTGCTCGAGGTCGAGGACACCGGCATCGGGATCCCGGTCGAGGAACAGGGCCGGCTGTTCACGCGCTTCTTCCGCGCCTCCACGGCCCAGGACCGGGCGATCCCGGGCAGCGGCCTGGGGCTGTCGATCGCCGGCGCCATCGTGGAGTCGCACGGCGGCCGGATCGAGGTCGAGTCCGGTGAGGGTGCCGGCACGACGATCCGGGCGCACCTGCCCCGCGGCTAGCGTCGGGACGGAATATCCAAGATTCAACTACTGTTGTGCGGGCCGAGGAGGAAACATGCCCGCCATCACCGTTGACGACCTGACCGTGCTCGACCGCCTGCGTTCCCCGGGGCTGGGTGACCAGCCGCGACCCGTGTGGCAGGTCACGACCGCTCCGCAGGGCTTCGAGGGGGAGGGGTTCCCGGTGCGGCGCGCGTTCGCCGGCATCGACCTCGCGCACCTCGACCCGTTCATCATGATGGACCAGATGGGTGAGGTGGAGTACGCGCCGGGCGAGCCCAAGGGCACGCCGTGGCACCCGCACCGCGGCTTCGAGACCGTCACCTACATCATCGACGGCGTCTTCGACCACCAGGACTCCCACGGCGGCGGCGGCACCATCACCAACGGCGACACCCAGTGGATGACCGCCGGGTCGGGCCTCCTGCACATCGAGGCGCCGCCGGAGTGGCTTGTGCAGCAGGGCGGCCTGTTCCACGGGATCCAGCTCTGGGTGAACCTGCCGCGCGACGCCAAGATGAACAACCCGAGGTACCAGGACCTCCGCTCCGGTGAGGTGGCACTGGTCGCTTCCGCCGACGCCGGCTCGCTGGTGCGCGTCATCGCCGGCTCGGTCGACGGGCACCACGGTCCCGGCTCGACGTACACGCCGATGACGCTGGTGCACGCCACCATCGAGCCCGGTGCGCGTCTCGACCTGCCGTGGGACGTCGACTTCAACGCCCTCGTCTACGTGCTCAACGGACAGGGCACCGTCGGCACCACCCAGGCGCCGATCCACACCGGGCAGTCCGCCGTGCTCGGCGCCGGCGACTACCTGACCGTGGCGGCGTCCGGGTCTCAGGAGAGCCGCTCGCCCCGACTCGACGTGATCGTGGTCGGCGGCAAGCCGATCCGCGAGCCCCTGGCGTGGGCCGGCCCGTTCGTCATGAACACCAAGTCGGAGGTCATGCAGGCCTACGAGGACTTCCAGCGGGGAGCCTTCGGCCACATCCCGGCCTGACGTCGGCCGGTAGGGCAGGGGCCGGCTACAGGTCCTTGGCGAACCACGCCTGGGCGTAGGGGTTGTCGTTGTAGCGCTCGATGCTGACGTAGCCGGCCCGCTCGTACATCGCGACAGCCTCGAGGAGCGTCGCGTTGGTGTCGAGCAGCACCCGTCGGTGGCCGAGGTCGCGGGCCTGTTGCTCGAGGTGGCGCAGCAGCCGCGACCCGAGGCCTACCCCGCGCCAGGCGGGGTCGACCCACATCCGCTTGATCTCGGCGGCCTCGGTGGGGGCCCTCCCGTCGGTCCCACCCAGCGGTACGACGCCGCCGCAGGCGACCGGCTGCCCGTCGTGGGTGGCGACCACGAAGACGCCCGGGTCCGCGGAGGAGCCGGCGTACCCTGCCTCGCCCGGGTCGAAGCCGCCCGGGAACCGCTCGTCGAGCTCGGCGAAGTAGCGTGCGACGGCGGCCCGGGCCACCGGGTCGTCGGGCGGCACCACGCGCAGGTCCACGGTGGCAGCCCGGCCCCTCAGGTCGCCGTCCGTCGTGCGGGCCATCCGCCGACCCTAGTCAGCGGACGGGTCCCGTGTCACCGCCCGCGCGCGGTCAGGCGACGCTGCGCGGGCGTGCTCGCTCACCGATCGCGTCGGCCAGCGCCCGGAGCATCGCGTCGCGCTCGTGCGTGCGCACCTCCCGGACGATCTGCCCGACGAGGTCGACGAGGCGGTCGACCGCCTCGACGCCGTGCGGCTCGTCGAGCGACGTGGTCGTGTGGACGCGGCGTGCCGCGATCCGCAGCGCTGCCAGCTGGACGTCGCTGAGACATTCCCCCGTGCTCACCCGTTCTCCCCCAAGCTCGTGGTGTGCGTGGCGGCCACCCTAACCCGCGGTCGCCGGATGCACGAGACCCCCGGCCGCACACGGCGACCGGGGGTCCGATGACTGGGGTGAGCGACGGGGCTTGAACCCGCGACCCTCGCGACCACAACGCGATGCTCTACCAGCTGAGCTACGCCCACCAGGGAGCCCCGGGGATCGCCCGGAGCCGAGGGAGAGTCTAACCAGATCAGGCGGTCGGGCCGGAATCGGGATCGTCACCCGACAGGCCGGTCAGCGACCCGCCGTGCCGGGCCGCGATCGCCCGGGCGGTGTCGCTGTCGGGGCCGGGCGGCGGGACGAACACGGCGTCGCGGTAGTAGCGCAGCTCCTCGATGCTCTCCTGGATGTCGGCGAGGGCGCGGTGGTTGCCGCGCTTGGCCGGCGCCTGGAAGTACGCCCGCGGGTACCAGCGCCGCGAGAGCTCCTTGATCGAGGACACGTCGACGATCCGGTAGTGCAGGAAGGCGTCGAGCGTCGGCATGTCGCGGGAGAGGAACATGCGGTCGGTCGCGACGGTGTTGCCGGCCAGCGGCGGGCGGCTGTGCTCGGGGCAGTGCGCCCGGACGTAGGCCATCACCTGCTCCTCGGCCTCGGCGAGGGTCAGGCCCTGGTCGAGCTCCTCGAGCAGGCCCGACTTCTCGTGCATCTCGCGGACGAAGTCGCCCATCTGGTCGAGCGCCTCGGGAGCCGGCTTGACCACGAGGTCGACACCCTCGCCGAGCACGTTCAGGTCGAAGTCGGTGACCAGGGCCGCGACCTCGATCAGCGCGTCGGCGCTCGGGTCGAGCCCGGTCATCTCGCAGTCGATCCAGACGAGTCGTTCGTTCACGGTGGCCCACCCTAGACCTGTCGCGCCGCGGCGTGGGGGCGAAGGTCCCGACTCCCCGGGACCAACGGCTCGACCTGGTCCCGTGCTCAGGAATTGCTCAGTCCCCGCCCCTAGAGTCGATCGGGTGAGGGACTGGCTCGGTCTGGTGGCGCGCCTCGTCGTCGGTGGCGTCTGGATCGTCGCCGGTCTGCTCAAGCTCCCCGATCCCGCCGGCAGCGTCCGCTCGGTGCGCGCCTACCAGCTGCTCCCCGAGGCCGTCGTGCCGACCGTGGGGCACCTGCTCCCGGTCCTCGAGGTGACCCTCGGGGTGCTGCTCGTGCTCGGCCTGCTCACCCGGGTCGCGGCCGCGGTCTCCTCGCTGCTCCTCGTCGCCTTCATCGTGGGCATCTCCGCCGCCTGGGCCCGCGGGCTCGAGATCGACTGCGGCTGCTTCGGGAACGGCGGCTTCCGCGCGGACGCGACCGACGCCTACCCGTGGGACATCGCGCGCGACGTCGGCCTGCTCCTGCTGTCGGTGTGGCTGGTCGTCCGCCCACGCAGCCGCTTCTCCGTCGACGCGCTGCTGTTCCCGGCGCGCCGCGCGACGTACGACGTGAACGACGAGAGGACCCCCGATGTCGAAGAAGTCCGCTGAGCTCTCCCGCGCCGAGCGGGCACGCGCCGAGATCGAGCGCCAGCAGGCTGCCGACCGACGCCGCAACTGGGTGGTCGGCGGCATCGTCGCCCTGCTCGTGGTGGTGGTCGTCGTCGTGGGCTTCGTGCTCACCAGCTCGAACGACCAGACCGGCAAGACGGCCGCCGCGGTGCCGGGTGGACTGTCCAGCGATTGGACGGTCACGCTCGGCGACCCTGGCGCGCCGACGACCGTCACGATCTACGAGGACCCGCAGTGCCCGATCTGCGCCCAGTTCGAGGCGATGTCGAGTGACGCGCTCGAGAAGGCGGTCGAGGACGGCCGGGTCAAGGTCGACTACCGCATCGTCTCGTTCCTCGACACCCACTCGCAGAACGAGTACTCCTCGCGCGCGGCCAACGCCCTCATGGTCGTGAACGAGGCCTCGGGCAGCGAGGTCTTCAAGGCCTACCACGACCTGCTGTACCAGCGGCAACCCGCCGAAGACACCGCCGGCCCGAGCAACTCCACGCTCATCGACTGGGCGGTCGAGGCGGGCGCCGACCGCGCCGCCGTGACGCCCGGCATCGAGGACGACGTGTACCAGCAGTACGTCATCGACGCCGCCGACCAGATGTCCAAGGAGGGCATCACCGGCACGCCGACGATCATGATCGACGGGGAGATCGTGGGTCGCGGCAACCCGCAGGAGGCGCTGCAGATCCTCCTGGCGAAGCTGAAGGAAGGCCAGTAGCCGGGGATTCCCCCACCCGGCCCGCCGCTGCCACACTGCGACGGGTGAGTGCCCCGGACCTGACCCCTCCCTCCACCCTGCCCTTCTCGGCGTTCGTCGCCGGGCTGCCCAAGGCCGAGCTGCACGTGCACCACGTGGGCTCCGCCTCGGCCCGGATCGTCGGCGAGCTCGCGGAACGGCACCCGGGTGTGGTGCCATCGGACCCCGACGAGCTGCGCGCCTTCTTCGCCTTCCGCGACTTCGCGCACTTCGTCGAGGTGTACCTCGCCGTGGTCGACCTGGTCGCGACGGCCGAGGACGTCCGGCTGCTCACCTACGAGGTCGCCCGCGAGATGGCCGGCCAGCAGCTGCGGTACGCCGAGCTGACCTGCACGCCGTACACCTCGGTCGTGCGGGGCATCCCGATCGAGGCCTGGACCGAGGCGGTCGAGGACGCGCGGGTCGCGGCCGAGCGCGACTTCGGGCTGGTGCTGCGCTGGATCTACGACATCCCCGGCGAGTCCGGGATCCCGGCCGCGGACGCCACCCTCGACTTCGCGCTGCACCACGCACCCGACGCCCTGGTCGGCTTCGGCCTCGGTGGGCCGGAGATCGGGGTGTCGCGTCCGCAGTTCCAGCCGCACTTCGACGCCGCCCGGGCCGCCGGGCTGCGCTCGGTCCCGCACGCGGGGGAGACGACCGGCCCCGAGACGGTGTGGGACGCGCTGCGCCTGCTCGGCGCGGAGCGGATCGGCCACGGCACCAGCGCCGCCCAGGACCCCGCCCTGCTCGAGCACCTGGCCGGGAGCGGGGTCCCGCTGGAGGTGTGCCCGTCGTCCAACATCGCGACCCGGGCCGTGGCGGCGCTCGACGAGCACCCGATCGTCGCCTTCCGCGACGCCGGCGTCACTGTCACCGTGAACTCCGACGACCCGCCGATGTTCGGCACCACGCTCAACCGCGAGTACGAGATCGCCGCCGACCTGCTCGGCCTCGACGAGCGCGGGATCGCCGACCTCGCGAGGGCGGCCGTCACGGCGTCGTTCGCCCCGGAGCAGGTGCGCTCGTCGCTGCTGGCCGAGATCGACGCCTACGTCGCCGCCCGGGCTGACCGGGCTGACCGGGGCTGACCGGGGCTGACCGGCAAATGTTCAGGGCCCCGCAAACTCATACTTTGCGGGGCCTCACCCTTTTGTACTGGGCCCCGACGGCGTGGCCGGGGACCTCGGAGGGCGTGTCGCACTCCTACCCGGCGTGCTCGGCGGCCATTCCTGTGACCTGGGCCGCTCCAGACCGGCGCCGCCCGACCGCCTTGACCGCCTCGTCGACCAGCCAGACCACGACCGGGAAGGGCACCAGCACCAGGAGTTCCTGCCACCCCAGCGGGCGGGTGCCGAGCCAGTCGTTGACGGCGGGCACGTAGATCACGAACGCCGTGAGCGTCACCTCGAAGAGGATGCCCCACAGCAGGAGGCGGTTGGAGAGCACGCCCACCCGCAGCAGCGACACCCGGTCGGTCCGCGCGGCCATGGCCGTCCCGATCTGGCAGGCGACGATGCCGGCGAAGAGCATGGTGGTCGCGGTCAGGTAGGTCTCGTGCAGGGGCGACCCGCTGCCGACGTCGTCACCGAACGACCACCCGTGGGCCAGGAGCACCCACAGGAAGCCGCAGGTCGACAGGACGGCCGAGGGCACGCCGAGGACGCCCCAGGCTCGCGCCAGCATCCGCCCGGTGATGAGGTTCTCGCCGCGCGGACGCGGCGGCCGCTGCATGTTCCCGGGCTCCTCGCGCTCGCGACCGAGGGCCAGGGCCGGCAGGGTCTCGGTGCCGAGGTCGATCAGCAGGATCTGGGCCACCGTCAGGCCCAGGGGGATGGCGCCGCCGGACAGCGCGAAGAGCAGGAAGGGGGCGATCTCGGGGATCGCGTGGGCGAAGATGTAGACGATGAACTTGCGGACGTTGTCGTAGACCCGGCGCCCTGCCCGGATCGCGGCGATGATCGTGGCGAAGTCGTCGTCGGTGAGCACCATCGTCGCGGCCTCGCGCGCCACGTCGGTGCCCGAGGCGCCCATCGCCACCCCGATGTCGGCCCGGCGCAGGGCGGGCGCGTCGTTCACGCCGTCCCCGGTCATCGCGACCACGTGCCCGAGCGCCTGCAGCCGGGTGGCGATCCGCAGCTTGTCCTCCGGGGTGCTGCGCGCGAAGACGGTCTCGCGGCCCGAGCCGAGCACGGCGTCGAGCGCGGCGTCGTCCATCCGCCCGAGGTCCTCGCCGGTCACCAGCACCGGGGGCCCGTCGCCGGCGCTGATGCCGGCGTCGTGGGCCACGGCCACCGCGGTCCGGCCGTTGTCGCCGGTGATCACGTGGATGGTCAGGCCCGCGCCGTGGGCCTGGGCCACCGCGTCCGGGACGGCGTCGCGCACGGGGTCGGAGAGGGCGACGAAGCCGAGCAGCGTCAGGTCCTGCTCGACCTCGGCACGGTCGGTCGGAGCCGGTCCGTGCCACGGCCTCGAGGCGCAGGCGATCAGTCGGACGCCGTGCCCGGCGAGCACGTCGAGACGCCGGACGATGTCGTCGCGCACGGCCTGGTCGAGCGGTACGACGGCGCCCTGGCTCAGGGCGGTGGCGCAGCGGGAGACCACGCTCTCGGGTGCGCCCTTGGTGCTGGCGGTGGTACCCCCGTCGGTGTCGCCGTCGCCCGGTGCGAGCACGGTCATCAGCCGCAGCCGCGGGTCGAAGTGGAAGGTGGCGGTCCGCTCGGCGGGGTGGTGACCGGGGCTGAGCCGGTTCGCCGCCTGGAGCAGGGCGATCTCCGTGGGGTCCCCGAACCCGGTGGCCAGGTCGGCGCTGGTGCAGGACCGCAGGACCGCCGCGATCGCCGTTGCGCTGGTAGCGCTCGGCCGGTGGTGGGCCGAGGCGTCCCAGACCGAGTGGACGCCCATCCGGTTCTGGGTCAGCGTGCCGGTCTTGTCGGTGCAGATGACGTCGGTGGAGCCGAGGGTCTCGATCGCGCTCAGCCGCTTCACCAGCCCGCCCTGGCGGGCCATCTCGGCGACGCCCACGGCCAGGGCCAGGGTGATCGTGGGCAGCAGTCCCTCGGGGACGTTGGCCACCAGCAGGCCGATCGAGAACATCGCGGCGTCGGCCAGGCTCAGCCCCGCGAGCATCCCCAGCGGCAGGAAGGCGACGCCGACGCCGATCGCCACCGCGGCGATCAGCCACGCCACGCGGCGGACCTGTCGCTCGAGCGGGCTCGGCTCCTGGGTGGTGCGGCTGCTGAGCGCGGCGATGCGCCCCAGCTCGGTGGCCATGCCGGTACGGATGACGAGCGCGGTCGCCTCGCCGGAGACGCAGCTGGTGCCGGAGAGCACGACGTCGGGCGTCTCGAACAGGCGCACGCCCTCCGCCGGCGCCGGGGCGCCGGCCTGGCGCAGCACCGGCGCCGACTCGCCGGTGACGGCGGAGAAGTCGCACTCGACGGTGCCCGTGACCAGCTTGGCGTCGGCGCAGATGGCGCCACCCTCCTCGATGAGGAGCAGGTCGCCCGGCACCACCTCGCGGGCCGGCACCTCGCGGCGCACGCCGTCGCGCACCACCATCGCGTGGGGCGGCAGGAACTCGGTGAGGGCGGCCACGGCGTGCTCGGCGTGGCGCTCCTGCACCAGCGCGAAGGCGGCGTTGAGAGCGATCACCGCCACGATCGCGACCGACAGGGCGGTGCTCTGGGTGGTGGCGAGCACGGCGGCGAGCCAGAGCAGCAGCGCCAGCGGGTGGACCAGCTGGCGCACGAGCAGGCGCCAGAAGCTGGTGGCGGCGCGGCTCACCAGCTCGTTGGGGCCGGTGTCGGCCAGGTGCTGCACCGCCTCGTCGGAGGTCAGCCCGGCGGGGTCGAAGCCGGTGTCGGCCGTGAGCTGCGCGAGCGGCTCGAGCAGGAGCTCCTCAGGTGCCGGGACGACAGGCCGGGCGGTCGACGTCACCGGCCATCACCCGGTCAGGGCGCCGACGACGGCGACGGCCGGCACCGCGAGGACCGCGACCACCGTGGCGGCGACCACGGCGGCGCGACGCGGCAGGACGGCCAGCCGGGGCTCACCGACGGCGGGACCACGGCGCACCACCCGCACGGCCAGGCCGACGAGCACGAGGCCGAGCACCACCAGGGCGATCGGGACCGCGAGGCTGTCGGGGAACCACTCCGACACCGCGGCCGGCAGGGACTGGAAGGCGCCGATGGCACCCACGGCGAGCAGCAGCGGGTCGCGGGCGAGCAGAGCCATCACGACGATCAGCGTCGCCGTGGCCAGCGCGAACACCAGCCCCGCGTCGTACTGCAGCGTGAACATGGCGCCGAAGATCATCGCCGCCCCACCGAGGGCGCGCACGACGATCCGGGGCTGGAGCAGCTCGCCCCACCCGAGCAGGACCCAGACGACACCGCCGGCCCACACGGCCACGCCGGGCGCGGCTTCCGGCCCGGCGACGACGGAGGCGAGGGTGCCGGCCGTCGCGAGCGCCGCGACGCCCGTACCGATCTGGAGCAGCAGGGCGCGATCCACCAGGAAGAGCAGCACGCCGAGGACGGTCGCGGTCCCGGCGGCGACCAGTCCGACCTCGGCACCGTCGAAGTCGAGGACCTCGACGGCGAACACGCCGAAGGTCGCGGCGGTGGCGCCGAGCGACGCCGTCCACAGCACGGCACGCAGGCGCTGGCCCGGAGGGCCGAGGCGGGTCGGCACGGCGGCGCCGGCTGCCACCAGCAGCGCCGCGGCGAGGCCGAGCACGGCGAGACGACCCGGGGTGTCCAGCTGGTGCCAGACACGCGCGCCGATGAGGATGGCGCCGACCAGCACGACGACGCCGCCGAGGTAGCCGAGGGCCTCGGCGACCACCGAGGTGGCGGCCGGACGGTGCGGTGCAGGGGGAGCGGCGACGGGGCCGCGGGCGAGGAGCCGGGCGCCCTGCTCCTCGGTGATCAGGCCCTCCGCCACCCAGGTCGTGACCTCGGTGGACAGCCGCTGTTCGGCGGGGCGGGGAGCGGGTGCGTGCGCAGTCGACGGAGCAGACATGACGGCCTCCTTCTCCACTTCCCAGTCATCCGCATGCCGGCCGCCGAGCGTAGGGCCGAAGGTCAGCAGGGGGCGGGTCACAGGGCACTACGGACCAGTCCGGACAGCGGGTTGACTCGGCTACGGACGCTGAGGAGGTGACCCCGGTGGTCGACGTCCGCACCGGTCTGTCCGAGGCCCGGGCTGCGGCGCTGCTCGAGGAGCACGGCCGCAACGAGCCCCCGGTCACCCCGCCCCCGACCGTCCTGCACCGCATCCTCGGTCAGCTCCGCGACCCGATGATCCTGCTGCTGCTGGCGGCGTTCGTCGTGGTCGTCGCCATCGGTGACGGCGCGGACGCACTGATCATCGCGGCCGTCGTGATCGTCAACACCACGATCGGCGTCGTGCAGGAGGTGCGCGCGGAGAACGCCGTGGCGGCACTGCGCTCGATGGCCTCGCCGCACGCGCTGGTGGTCCGCGACGGGCAGGCGCGGCACGTGCCGGCCGCCGAGGTGGTGCCGGGCGACCTGCTGCGGCTCGACGCCGGCGACGTGGTGCCCGCGGACGCGGAGCTGGTGGAGGCGGTCACCTTCGAGGTCGACGAGTCGGCGATGACCGGCGAGTCGGTGCCCGTCGGCCGGGCCACCGGTGACGAGGTGCTCGCCGGCACCGTCGTCACGCGCGGGCGCGGCCTCGGCGTGGTGCGCCGTACCGGCGCCGACAGCGGGCTCGGCCGGATCGCCGCAGCCGTCGTCGCGGCCGGCACCCGCCCCACCCCCCTCCAGCAGCGCCTGTCGCGGCTGTCGCGCCAGCTCGTCGTCGCGGTGGTCGTGATCGCGGTGCTGGTCATGGGGCTCGGGGTGGCCCGCGGGCAGGACGTCGTCGCCACGATGGTGCTGGCGGTCAGCCTGGCGGTGGCCGCGATCCCCGAGTCGTTGCCGGCCGTGGTCTCCGTCGCGCTGGCCATGGGCGCCTACCGGATGGCCCGGCGCGCAGCCGTCGTGCGCTGGCTGCCGTCGGTGGAGACCCTCGGCTCGGTGTCGGTGCTGGCCACCGACAAGACCGGAACCCTCACCGAGGGCCGGATGGTCGTGGAGCGGCTGTGGGTGCCGGGGCACGAGCTCGAGGTCACCGGCCGGGGCTACGAGGTCGCGGGCACGGTCGAGGGCGCGCGTGCCGCCGAGCCGCAGCTCGGGCGCCTGCTGCGCGACGCCGTGCTCTGCAACGACGCCGAGCTGGGCGGCCCCGACGACGGCACCTGGCGTGTCGTCGGCGACCCGCTCGAGGGAGCGCTGCTCGTGTGCGCGGCCAAGCGCGGCCTGCGTGCCGACGAGCTGGCGGCGATGTGGCCGCGCGTCGGCGAGGAGCCCTTCGACGCCGTGCGGCGCCGGATGACCACCGTGCACCGGACCGGCCACGGGCGCCATCTGACCGTGGTCAAGGGCGCGCCGGAGTCGCTGCTGCCCGAGCTCGCCGACCCGCCGCTGGAGCTCGACGCGGCGCGGGAGACGGCCCGCGACCTCGCCGGCCGGGGCTACCGGGTGCTGGCCGTGGCCGACCGCGAGGAGGACGGCGGGCTGCACCTGGCCGGGCTGGCCGCGGTGGCCGACCCGCCGCGACCCGGCGCCGCCGACGTCGTGGAGGCCTGCCGGCGCGCCGGCGTGCGCACCGTGATGATCACCGGTGACCACCCGGCGACCGCGCACGCGATCGCCGAGCGGCTCGGCATCACCCGCTGGGGGCCCGACGTCGTCGACGCCGAGCACGACGCGCTCGACCCGGGTGCCTCGCTCGAGCGGGTCGGCGTCTACGCCCGCGTGCGGCCGGACCAGAAGCTCGACATCCTCCGCGCCTGGCAGTCGCACGGCCACGTGGTCGCGATGACCGGGGACGGCGTCAACGACGCCCCTGCCCTGCGGGGCGCCGACATCGGCGTGGCGATGGGCGACCGCGGCACCGAGGTGGCCCGCCAGGCCGCCTCGCTGGTGCTCGCCGACGACGAGCTCGGCACGGTCGTGGTCGCGATCGGCGAGGGGCGCCGCATCTACGCCAACATCCGCACCTTCCTGCGCTACGGCCTGGCGGGCGGGCTCGCCGAGGTGCTCGTGCTGCTCGGCGCCCCGTTCCTCGGGCTGGCGCTGCCGCTGACGCCGGCGATGATCCTCTGGATCAACCTGGTCACCCACGGCGTGCCGGGCGTCGCCTTCGGCGGCGAGCCGATGGACCCGGCGGTCATGGCCCGACCGTCGCCACCGCCCAGCGAGTCGGTGCTGCACCAGGGCCTGGCGCGCCAGATCGCCTGGACCGGCGCGCTGATCGCTGCCGTCTCCACGGCCGCCGGCCTGCTCGCCGACGCCCACGGCGTCGACGCGCAGACCGTCGTCTTCCTGGTGCTGGGCCTCTCGCAGCTCACGGTCGCGCTGGCCCTGCGCACCCCCCGTCCCCAGCGCTTCTCGCTGGCCGGGCGCGCCCTCGAGCTGTCGGTGCTCGGCGCCGGGCTGCTGCAGGTGCTCGGCGTGTGGTGGGCCCCGCTGCGCGGGCTCCTCGGCACCGAGCCGGTGAGCGCGACGGTGCTGCTCGCGGTGGCGGCCGCTGCCGCGCTGCCCGGCCTCGCGGTCGCGGTCAGCCGTCGGCGACCCGCACCACGGCCGACCCCGTGACCCGTCCCTCGGCCAGGTCGCGCAGCGCCGTACCCGTGTCGCCGAAGGCATAGGACGTGGTCCGCACGTCGAGGTCGAGCACCGCCGCGAGCCGCAGCAGGTCCTCCCCGTCGGCGCGGGTGTTCGCGGTAACGGTGCGCAGGTCGCGCTCGAGGAAGAGGTGGCGGGCGTAGTGGAGGGAGGGCACGTCGGTCATGTGGATCCCGGCCAGGGCCAGCGTGCCGCCGCGGTCGAGCGCCTCGAGCGCGACCGGCACCAGCTCCCCGACGGGGGCGAAGACGATCGCCGAGTCGAGCGGCACCGGCGGCCGGTCGGTCGCGCCCCCGACGGAGGCGACGCCGAGCTCGCGGGCCAGCGCCCGGCTGCCCTCGTCTCGGGTGAGCACGTGCACCTCGGCGCCGCCCGCCATCGCCACCTGCGCGGTCAGGTGCGCGCTGGAGCCGAAGCCGTAGATGCCGAGGCGACCGCCCGGCGGCAGGTTCGCGCGCCGCAGGGCGCGGTAGCCGATGATGCCGCCGCACAGCAGCGGGGCGAGGTGCTCGTCGTCGAGCCCGGGGGGCAGGGCGTAGGCGAACGCGGCCGGCACGACGGCGCGCTCGGCGAAGCCGCCGTCGGCGTCCCAGCCGGTGTAGGTCGAGGCGGGGCACAGGTTCTCCTCGCCGCGGCGGCACCATCGGCAGCGCCCGCACGTGCCCCGCAGCCAGGCGATGCCGACGCGGTCGCCGACCGCCGGGGTCCCCGAGGCTGCCGGGTCGCCCGACGGGTCGGCCAGGTCGGCGCCCAGCGCCTCGACGACGCCGACGACCTGGTGGCCGGGGACCACCCCGTGCCGGCGCGGCGCCAGGTCGCCCTCGGCGAGGTGGAGGTCGGTGCGGCAGACGCCGCAGACCAGCACCCGCAGCAGCAGGTCGCCCGGCCCGGGCTCGGGGTCCGGGCGCTCGCCCAGCGCCAACGGGTGGGTCGCGATCGGCCCGGGCTGGTCGACGTACCACGCGCGCACGGGTCCAGCCTGCCCCCCGTCCGGGGCGCGCCGGTAGTGGGCCAAGGGCCCGCACGGCGATGACTTCCGGCCCTCGTCCACCGTGGGGGAGCGGACGAGGGTGGAGGCACAGCCCCCGAGGGAGGAACGACCATGAGCGAGCACGTCACCCGGTGGTCCGTGGACCTGTACCTGGGCGAGATCGACGGCCGGACCCACGCCGAGGCCCGGCTCATCACCGACGACACGTCGTCGGTGACCGCGACCGGCGTCGCCACGCTGTCCCCGCACGACCAGTACGACGTGCCGGAGATCGGCTACGAGCTGGCGGCCGGCCGCGCCCTGGCCGCGCTGGCCGAGCAGCTGCTGTCCACCGCCCTCGACGACGTCGAGGCGCTCAACTGACCCGACCCCCACGCTGACCCGCCGTTGGTTGACAGCGGGTCAGCGTGAGGTGTTCGCGGGTCAGCGCCGGGGCTGGCGGGCGCGAGCCGTCAGGCGCGGTGCGCGGTGACCAGCAGGTACTCCCACTCCATGACGCCGTCGGTCAGGTGCCGGTCGCCCAGGTCGGCGAGGGCTGCGTCGAGCTCGGCCGCCCGCTCGGGCTGCTCGGCCAGCGAGCGGTAGACCGCGATGGTCGGGCCGTAGTTGGCCTTGAAGTAGTCGCGGAACTCCGCGCCCGAGGCGAAGTGGTCGACCCGGAGCGTGGCCTGCTGGGCCTCCAGTCGCTCCACGCGGCCGCCGAGGAGTCCGCGCACGTGGTCGAGGTCGCCCCACAGCGGCGCCGGGGAGGCCCCCGGGGGCGGAGCCGGGGCGAAGGGCTTCATCGCGGCGAACATCTGGCCGATGAACCCGGCCGGCGTCCAGCTGAGGACGCCGAGGCGGCCGCCCGGCGCCAGCACGCGCACCAGCTCGTCGGCGGCGAGCTGGTGGTGGGGCGCGAACATCACACCGATGCACGACAGCACGACGTCGTGCTCGGCGTCCGCGAAGGGCAGCGCCTCGGCGTCGGCGGTCCGCCAGTCGATGGTGAGCCCCTCGGCCTGCGAGCGGCGGCGCCCGACCTCGACCAGCTCGGGGGTGAGGTCGGTGGCGACCACGTCGGCGCCGGTGCGGGCGGCGGGAAGCGCGGCGGCGCCGCTACCCGCGGCGACGTCGAGGACCCGCTGGTCGTCGCGTACTCCGACGGCGGCGACGAGGGCCTCGCCGAGGCTGCCGACCAGCTCGTCGGCGACGGCGACGTAGTCGCCGAAGGCCCACATGGCGGCGTGCTTCTGCTTGAGGGCGCGGTCCTCGGGGGTGGCGGTGACCGGGGCGGTGCTGGTGGTGGTGCTGGTGGCGGCCGTGCTGGTCATGGTGCTTCCTTCCGGTGCGGTCAGGTGTCGTCACCGTAGGAATCGCCGACGGTGCGCGGCATCGGTGCCAGCGCGCAACCCGCGCCCGGCGGCAGGCGCCGGGTGACGGCCGACGCGTAGTCGCTGCGCAGCGGTGTCAGGCGCCGGCGAGCAGCCGGGCGACGGCGGCGGTGCGGGCGGAGCGGCCCTGCAGGCCGAGCTTGGCGTAGACGTTCTGCAGGTGGCGCTCGACCGTGCGGACGCTCAGGTGCAGCTCTGCGGCGATGGTGTCGTTGTCGCGGCCGAGGGCCGCGGCGCGCAGCACGTCGAGCTCGCGCGCGGACAGCAGCCCGGTGACGGCCTCGGCGGCCGGCTTGGTCGCGGTCGGCGCGGCCGCGCGGTCGTCCTCGAGGAAGGCGTCGACCTCGTGCACGAAGTGCGGCCACGCGGGCTCGTCGGCGAGCAGGATGTGGTTCTTGCTCTCGAGCGCCACGAGCCGGGCGCCCTCGATGTGGGAGGCGAGGTGGCGGGCCTGGGCGAAGCTGTTCATCTTCTCGTCGCGGCACTGCAGCACCAGGGTCGGGACGTCGAGGAGGGGGAGCAGGTGGCGGACGTCGGCGGTGCGGCGCTGGGCGCGGGCGACCACCGCCGTGTCGGCCGTGACCGCCATCCGCTGGAGCTCGTCGAGCCAGCGCATCTGCTCCTCGGTGGCGTCCGGGATCATCAGCGAGGTGAAGACTCGGCGGAACTCCGGAGTGGGTCGCTCCCAGCCGACCTTGATCAGCGAGTCGAACGTCGCGTCGAGCTCGATCTCCTCCGGGGTGGCGTCGGCCAGCGCCCCGGCGTAGCTGTTGTGGAAGATCAGCCGGCTCACCCGCTCGGGGTGACGCACGGCGTACTCGATCGAGACCGGACCGCCCTGCGCCATCGCCAGCAGCGCGAAGCGCTCGAGCCCGGCGTGGTCGACGACCGCCTCGAGGTCGGCGATCCGCAGCTCGAGGCTGTGGTCGGTGACGTCGCGGTCGGAGAGCCCGTGGCCGCGCTCGTCGAAGCGGATCACGGTGGCGATCCGGCCGAGCTCGACGAGCCAGTGGCGCCACACCGGGCTCTGCCAGTCGAACTGCAGGTGGGAGAGCCAGCACGCGTCGATCACCAGCGGCGGACCCGAGCCGTGCACGGCGTACGCGATGCCGGTGCCGTCGGCGGACCGGCAGAACCTGATGTCCTGCACCGGCGTCGCGCCGGGGGTCTCCCGCTGCGCTCCCATCCCGGGATCGTACGGCGCGGCTTCGGCCGCGTGCCATGATCGCCACGACCGACGAGAGGCCCCTGCGATCGCCGCCACCACCTCATCCCCCGCCCCGGCCGCGCCCGTGCGCGCCGTGCTGCGGGCCGCGCACCCGGGGCCCGCGCTCGCGGTGACCCTGGCCGGTGGCCTGCTCGCCGTGGCCGCCGGGCTGGACGCGCTGTGGGTGGCCCTGGTCGTGGCGGCGGTGTTCGCCGGCCAGCTCTCCATCGGCTGGAGCAACGACCTCGTCGACCTCGCCCGCGACCGCGCCGCCCACCGGGGCGACAAGCCGCTGGCCAACGGCCAGGCCTCGGCCGCGCTGGTGCGCGGTCTCTGCGCGGCCGCCGTGGTGCTGTGCGTGCCGCTGTCGCTGGCCTGCGGGCTGGTGGCGGGGGCGGTGCACCTCGTCTGCGTGGCGGCGGGCTGGGCCTACAACTTCGGCCTGAAGTCCACGGCCTGGTCGTGGGCGCCGTACGCCGTGGCGTTCGGCGGCCTGCCGGTCTTCGTCGGCCGGGTCGACGGTGGCTCCGGCTTCGCGCGGTGGGTGCCGGTGGTCGGCGCGCTCCTCGGGGTGGGCGCGCACCTGGTGAACGTCGTGCCCGACCTCGACGACGACGCTGCGACCGGGGTGCGGGGGCTGCCGCACCGGCTCGGCGCACGCGTCTCGGTGCTCCTGGCCTGTGCGCTGCTCGCGACCGGCTCGGTGGTGGTCGTGCTGGGTGCCGGCCTCGACCTCGTGCTCGCGGTGGTGGGCCTGGTCGTGGTCGCCGCGCTGGTCGTCGTGGCCGCCACCTCCGGCGGACGCACGGCCTTCCGGGCCGCGATGGCGATCGCGCTCGTCGACGTCCTCCTGCTGGCGGCGGCGCTCCGGTGACCGAGGACTGGGACCTCGTCGTCGTCGGCGCCGGCCCTGCCGGCGCCGGCGCGGCGCTGGGCGCCCTGCAGCGCGACCCGGCGCTGCGCGTGCTGCTGCTCGACCGGGCCGCCTTCCCGCGCGACAAGTGCTGCGGCGACGGGATCGCTGCCCACGTCTTCGACGAGCTCGCGCAGGTCGGCGTGACCGACGCGGCCGACGGGTGGGAGCCGCTGCAGCGGCTCGCCCTGACCCGCGGTGAGCTCGGGTCGAGCGGCCGATGCGCCGGTCGGTGTGGGTCATCCCTCGCGAGGTCTTCGACTCCCGCCTCGTCGACGCGGCGGTGGCCGCGGGCGCGGTGCTGCGCCGCCACCGGGTCCGAGGCGTCGAGGTCGGCCCCGACGGCGTGGTGCTCGACGGCGCGCTGCGCGCGCCGGTGGTGGTGGGGGCCGACGGCGTCCACTCGGTGGTCCGCGCGGCCGTCGGGCTCGGGCGGCCGGGGCGGCGCGCGCTCGCGCTGCGCGGCTACGCCCCGACGCCCGCCGACCGCCGCGGCACGCAGGTGATCGCGTACGGCGAGCGGCGCCAGCCGTCGTACGCCTGGGCGTTCGACCGCGGCGACGGCCTGTCCAACGTCGGGTACGGCGAGCTGCTGGCGGGCGGTGACGACGAGGCGACGCCGCGGGCGGTGCTGCTCGAGCAGCTCGAGCTGCTGCTGCCGGGCTCGACCGACGGCGGCCGCGGGTGGCGCGGCCACCACCTCCCGCTCTCCGGCTGGTCGTGGCAGCAGCCCGACGGGCCGGTGCTGCTCGCGGGCGACGCCGCCTCGTTGGTCAACCCGATGACGGGGGAGGGCATCTACTACGCCGTCGCCACCGGCATCCGGGCCGGCCGGGCGGCCGCCGCAGCCGTGGCCGACGGCACGCCGGCGCTCGCGGGCGCGGCGTACCGCAGGGAGGTGCGGCGCCTGCTGGCCCGGCACCTGCGGCACACCACGGTGGCCTCCCGGCTCTCGCGCTCGCCGCGCTGGGTGGGCGCCGGCATCACGGCCGCGCGCCGAGACCCGGGAGCGTTCGACGACCTGGTCGAGATCGGGCTCGGCCGCGGGGTGATCACACCCCGACTGGTCAACGGGCTGGTCAACGGGCTGGTGAACGGGCTGGTGCGCGGCCCGGCACGAGGTGGAACCGACGGGGTACCGGGGCGTCCAGCCCCATGACGAAGGAGACGGGCATGCAGATCCTCGCCGTTCGCGGTGCACTGCCGGAGCACCGCTACGCGCAGAAGGAGATCACCGACGCCTTCGCCGAGGTGATCGCGACCGGGCCGGTCGACGACCGGCTGCTCCGGCGGCTGCACGGCAACGCCGGCGTCGAGCACCGCCACCTGGTGCAGCCGCTCGACGCGTACGGCGCGATGACCGACTTCGGGCACGCCAACGACCTCTTCATCGAGGCCGCGGTGCGGCTCGGGTCGCGGGCGCTGCGCGACGTGCTCGACGCCGCCGGGGTCGCGCCGCACGAGGTCGACGTGGTGATGGTGACGACGGTGACCGGCCTCGCCGTGCCCTCGATCGACGCCCGGATCGCCGCCGAGGTGGGCCTGCGGCCCGACGTGAAGCGCTGGCCGCTCGTCGGGCTCGGCTGCGTCGCGGGCGCGGCCGGGTTGGCCCGGCTGAACGACCACCTCGTCGGGCACCCCGACGACGTCGCGGTGCTGGTGTCCGCCGAGATCTGCTCGCTGACCGTGCAGCGCGACGACACCTCGGTCGCCAACCTGGTGGCCAGCGGCCTCTTCGGTGACGGGGCAGCAGCCGTCGTGGCGCGTGGCTCGGCCGGGGCTCCGGGCGCGGTCGAGGTGCTCGACTCGCGCAGCCGGCTCTACCCCGACTCCGAGCGGGCGATGGGGTGGGACGTCACCGCCGGTGGGCTGCGGATCGTCCTCGACGTGTCGGTGCCCGAGCTGGTCGAGACCTACCTGCGCGAGGACGTCACCGGCTTCCTCGCCGACCACGGCCTCGGGCTCGACGACGTCGCCTGGTGGGCCTGCCACCCCGGCGGGCCCAAGGTGCTCGAGGCGGTCGAGACCGCGCTCGAGCTGCCGCGCCGCGCGACCGAGCTGACCTGGGAGTCGCTGGCCCGGATCGGCAACCTCTCCTCGGCGTCGGTGCTGCACGTGCTCGAGGACACGCTGCGTGACCGGCCGCCCGCACCCGGGAGCTGGGGGCTCGTCGTCGCGATGGGTCCGGGGTTCTGTTCCGAGCTGGTGCTGGTGCGGGCGGGGGAGCCGGCGTGACCTCGTTGGTGGCGTTCACCGTGCTGGTGGGGCTGGTCGGGCTCGAGCGGGTGGCCGAGCTGGTCGTCTCGAAGCGCAACGCCGCCTGGGCGCTGGCCCGCGGTGGCGTCGAGGAGGGGCGGGGCCACTACCCGGTGATGGTGGTGCTGCACACCGGTTTCCTGGTCGCGATGCTGGTCGAGGCGTGGGTCGTGCAGCCCGACGTGCCGGCCGCGCTGGCGTGGTCGATGCTGGCGCTCGTCGTCGCGGCCCAGGCGCTGCGGTGGTGGTGCATCGCGACCCTGGGCAGGCGCTGGAACACCCGGGTGATCGTGGTGCCCGGCCTGCCGCTGGTGTCGTCGGGCCCCTACCGGTGGTTCTCCCACCCCAACTACGTCGCCGTGGTCGTCGAGGGGGTCGCGCTGCCGATGGTGCACGCCGCCTGGGTGACGGCCCTGGTGTTCACGGTCGCGAACGCCTTCCTGCTCCGCGTCCGGCTGCGCGTCGAGAACACTGCGCTGGCCCTCGCCCCTGCCGGGAGGCCCGCATGAGGGATCTCGTCGTCGTCGGCGGCGGACCGGTCGGGCTGGCCACCGCGCTGCTCGCCGTGCGGGCGGGGATCGACGTGGAGGTACGCGAGCGGCGTCCGGGCGTCGTCGACAAGGCCTGCGGAGAGGGGCTGATGCCCGGTGCCGTGGCCCTGCTCGCCGAGCTCGGCATCTCTCCTCCGGGCCACCGGGTCGACGGCATCCGCTACCTCGCCGGCGACCGCAGCGTCGACGCGCCGTTCACCCACGGCCCCGGTCTGGGGGTACGGCGCACCGCGCTGCACGCCCGGCTGCGCGAGGCGATCGCGGACGCCGGCGTGCCGGTCGTGGAGCGGGGCGTGCACGACGTGCGTCCGGTGCCCGGTGGGGTGGACGTCGACGGCGAGCGGGCCGGCTGGGTGGTGGCCGCCGACGGCCTGCACTCCACGGTGCGCCGCGGACTCGGCCTCGACGTGCCCGTCCGCCGCGGCCGTCGCTACGGTCTGCGGGTGCACGTGCCCCTCGCCCCCTGGACCTCGCTGGTCGAGGTCCACTGGGGCCACCTGGGGGAGGCCTACGTGACCCCCGTGGCCGACGACTGCGTCGGCGTCGCGGTGCTGACCACGCGCCCCGGGCCCTTCCCCGAGCTGCTCGCCGCCTTCCCCGCGCTCGCCGACCGGCTGCGCGGTGCCGCGCTCGGCCGGGTGCTCGGCGCCGGACCGCTCCGGCAGCGTGCCCGGGCCCGCTCGGCCGGCCGCGTGCTGCTGGTCGGCGACGCCGCGGGCTACGTCGACGCGCTGACCGGCGAGGGCATCGCCGGGGGCCTCGCCCAGGCCGGGCTCGCCGTCCGCTGCGTCGCGGCGGACGACCCCACGTCGTACGAGAAGGAGGCGCGGCGGCTCACCCGCCGCCACGACCTGCTCACCGCAGGGCTGCTGGCCGTCTCGCGCACGCCTGCGCGCCGGGCCGTCGTACCGGCCGCGGACCTGCTGCCCGGCGTCTTCCGCGGGATCGTCGACCAGCTCGCCCGCCCGGCCGGGAGCGCGGCGTGAGCGCCCGCGAGCTCGTGGTGCTCCTCGACGAGGAGGGCCGGGCCGTGGGCACCGCGGACAAGGCGGAGGTGCACGGGGCCGACACCCCGCTGCACCTGGCGTTCTCCTGCTACGTGCTCGACGCGGACCACCGCCTGCTGCTGACCCGCAGGGCGTTGCACAAGAAGACCTGGCCCGGCGCCTGGACCAACACGGTCTGCGGCCACCCCGGGCCGCAGGAGCCGCTGGAGGACGCCGTGCGCCGGCGCGCGCGCGACGAGCTCGGTCTCGAGCTCGAGACGCTCACGCTGGTGCTGCCGGCCTACCGCTACCGGTTCGCGATGGACGACGGCACGGTCGAGAACGAGATGTGCCCGGTGTTCGTGGGGACGACGACAGCCCAGGCCCGCCCCGACCCCGACGAGGTCGACGACGTCGCCTGGGTCGACTGGGTCGAGCTCCGCACGCAGGTCCTGGCCGGCGCCCGGGACGTGAGTCCCTGGTGCGCCGACCAGGTCGGTCAGCTGCCGGCGGAGCCGTGGTCGTCACCCGAGGCCGACCCCGGGCTCCTGCCGGCCGCCGCGCGTCAGCGGGTCTGACGCGCCAGGGGCGCGTCGACGACGTCCACGACGACGGGGTCGAAGGACGTGTAGTCCCAGGTGATCCCGTCCCAGATCTCGTACGAGCCGCTGAGCACGGCCTGTCCGGGCTGGAAGGCCCACCCCGTCACGCTGTCGAACGCGAGCGTGACCGGGATCGGTGCGTCGGGACGGCACTCGAAGCCGCCGCCGTCCCAGTACCCGAGCGCCACGTTGTCCCCGCCAACCCGTTGGCTGGCTCGGACGTAGACGTACAGCAGGGACTCCGTGGTGCACGTGACATCAGCCGTGACGCTCAGGCGACCGGACAGACCGCCGGACGTCGCCTCGAGGTTGGTGAGCGCGAAGCCCGGGTTCGCGACCCGACCGATCGTCAGGAGCGCGGTCCCGCTGCTCGGCGACGGCCCCTGCGAGCTGACGGCGATCCAGTACTTCACCCCGTCGTGGACGCGCATCCGCACCGCGGCCGAGGCTCCCGGCCCACGGTTGCGGTCGGCGTCGACGAGCCGGCGGTGGTTGCGCGGGCCGGCAAACACCGCGAGCTGCGTGTCGTACGACGAGCCGGCGGTGGTGAGCGCCAGCCGGCCGGTGTGGTCGGACCTGAACGTGAACCAGACGCTGTGGGCACCCACGTGACGGCCGTCGGTCGGATCGGCGGTCGCCTCGGTGGTGTCGACCGAGTAGGTGCCCGGCGTGGTGGTCACGACCGTGGCACCGGAGATGTCGTCGTTCGCCGGCGGTTCTGCCTGTGCCGGCGCGACGAGGAAGGCAGGCACGAGGGCCACTGCCGCGGCTGTGCTGATCAGCGCGCCGAGGCGGGGTCGTCGGGTCGTGGTCGACCTGGACATGGTTCCCCCTGTCATCGAGTGGTGCGGGCGAGCGGGTCCTCCACGATGGGGAAGACCCCGGAGTCAAAGGTCAGGCCGGTGTGCGTGATGCCGTCCCACACCTCGGCGCTGCTCACGAACACTCCCTGGCCGGCCTCGAAGGCCCAGCCGGTGTCGCTGTCGAGCGTCAGGGTGATCGGGGTGGGAGCACCTCCGCAGCGCCGGACCTCCAGGTAGGTGAACCCGCGGGCGACGGCGTCACCGACGCGCTCGCTCACGCCGCCGTACAGCCACACCTCGGAGGGAGTGGCGCAGGTGATGGTGCCGGTGAGCACGAGGCGGCCGGACGCGGTGCCGGCGGTGGCGGACTCGACGTCCACGGTGTACGCGGGGTCGGCGACCTTGCCGAGGGTCAGCACGACGTGGCCGCCCGGTCCGCGGGCGGTGCTGACCGCGATCCAGTAGCGGTGCCCCCGCACGACCCTGGTCCGCTCCGCCGACGACTGGCCGGGACCACCGTTGTCGTCCCAGTCGACCAGCGTGCGGTCGCTGCGCGGACCCTGGAAGAGGGTGAGCAGCGTGTCGGGTGTGGAGCCCGCGGTGGTCGAGAGGAGGGTGGTGCTCCGGCTGGCGCGGAACGTGAACCAGATGCTGTGCCCACCGACGTGCCGTCCGTCGCCGGGGCTCGACGTGGCACCGGCGTTGCTCTGGCCGATCGAGCCCGGGACGGTGACGGTCATCGCGCCGACGACGTCGTCGTTCGGGGGTGACGCGGCCTGCGCCGGTGCGCCGAGGGACGCCGGTGCGAGCGTGAGCGCGGCGAGCGACGCCGTCGCCACGACCAGACGACCGTGGGACATGACCACCTCGGGAGACCTCCTGGGTCCCGGCCCCGTCGTCGTCTCCACCGTACGCAGCCACGGGAACGGCAGGTAGAGGACAACGTCACCGCGGCTCGTCGCCGCCGCACCGGACGCCTAGCACCACCCGGGCCTGCGATGATGTGGCCGTGGAGGAGGCCCTGCTGGCGGCCGTGGGCATCGCGGCCTCGCCGTTCGCCGTCGTGCCGGCCGTCCTGCTCCTCTTCGCGGCCCGCCCGGGGGCGTGCTCGGCCGGGTTCGCCGCGGGCTGGGCCGTCGGGGTCGGCGCGGTCACGGCGTCGGCCGTCGTCCTCGCGGACGTCCTCACGCTGCCCGACGCGCCGCCCTCGTGGGTGAGCTGGGCACGGGTCGCGCTCGGCGTGCTCCTGGTGGTGTACGGCGCGGTCAAGCTCGTGCGTCGTCCCGGCGGTGAGCCCGAGGTGCCGGGGTGGATGCGTTCGCTCGAGGAGGCCACGCCGCGGTCCGCACTGCGGTTCGGGCTGCTGGCCTCGGCCCCCAACCCGAAGGTCGCGCTGCTCGCCCTGGCCGGCGGCTTCTCGCTGGGCGCCGACACCGACGGCGGCGCCCGTGAGCTCGGGCTCGTCGTGGCGTTCACCGCGCTCGCGACGTCGACCGCCGCGGCGCCGGTGCTGGCCCACCTCGCCCTCGGCGACCGGGCGCTGCGGAGCCTCGGCCGGGTCAAGGACTGGCTCGTCACCCACCTCGACGCGGTGATGGGTAGCGTGCTCGTCGTGATCGGCGCGGCCGTGCTCTGGAAGGGGGTCGGTGGCCTGTGAGCGCCCGCTCCGGTGCCGCCTCCTCCGACGCCCTCGAGGTGGTCGTGCTCGACGGCGGCCTGTCCACCGCCCTCGAGGAGCAGGGCGCCGACCTCGGCGGCTCGCTGTGGACCGCGCGCCTGCTGGCCGACGAGCCGGACCGCATCGCCGCCGCGCACCGCGCCTTCTTCGACGCCGGGGCTCGGGTGGCGACGACCGCGAGCTACCAGGCCAGCGTCGAGGGCTTCGTCGCCGCCGGTCTCGACCCCGGCGCCGCGCGCACCCTGATCACCCGCAGCGTCACGATCGCCCGCGAGGTGCGGGACGGGCTCGACCGGCCCGGCCTGCGGGTGGCCGCCTCCGTGGGGCCGTACGGCGCGCACCTCGCCGACGGTTCGGAGTACACCGGCCGCTACGGCGTCCCCACCTCGCGGCTGCGCGACTTCCACGGCCCCCGCCTCGAGCTGCTTGCCGCCGCCGGTCCCGACCTCCTCGCCGTCGAGACGATCCCCGACGCCGACGAGGCCGAAGTGCTCGTCCCGCTGCTCGAGGAGCTCGGCGTCCCCGCCTGGTTCAGCTACTCCGTCCGCGGCGACACCACCTGTGCCGGCCAGCCGCTGGACGCGGCGTACGCCGTGCTCGCCGGCGCCTCCTGCCTCGTCGCCGCCGGCGTGAACTGCTCCGACCAGGCCGACGTGCTCGGCGCCGTCCGCCACGCCGTGGCCGCCACCGGCCTCCCGGCGGTCGCCTACCCCAACCGCGGCGGGAGCTGGGACCCGGCCGCGAAGCGCTGGGCCTACGGCGACCCCGTCGACCTCGGCCTCGTCGACAGCTGGGTCGACGCGGGCGCCCGCTTCGTGGGCGGTTGCTGCGGCAACGGACCCGCCGAGATCGCCGCGCTCGCCCGTCACCTGTCCCGGCAGTGAGGGCGTCCCGGGAAGAATTCGCAAGCCCGGCCAATCCGGCACCGCCATGGCTCCGAACCTAGGACAAACCTTGGACAGCAAGGTCTCCCAGGAAGGCTCAGCCATGAAGCGAACCCTTGTCCTCATCTCCGCCGTCGGTCTGGCGGCCGTCCCCGCGGCGATGACCGCGCCCGCCTCGGCCGCCCCCTCGGACGCGACCGTGTCGGTCCTGCACGCCGTCCCCGGTCTCACCGTGGACGTGTACGCCAACGGTGAGGAGCTGATCCCGAACTTCGAGCCCGGCACCCTCACCGACCCGCTCACCCTGCCCGCCGGCACCTACGACCTGCAGGTGTTCGCCGACGGCGACGACCCGGACACCGCGGACCCGGCCATCGAGGCGAAGGGCGTGAAGGTGCCCGCCGGTGCCAACGCGACCGTGGTCGCCCACCTCGACGCCGACGGCAACCCGGTGCTCACGCCGTACGTCAACGACGTGTCGCCGACCGACCCGGGCGAGGCGCGACTCGTCGTCCGTCACACGGCCGCCGCGCCCCCGGTCGACGTCCGCGCGGACGGCAACGTGCTGTTCGCGGACCTCGCGAACCCTGACGAGGCCTCGGCCGACGTCCCCGCGGGCACCTACACCGCCGACGTGACGCTGGCCGGCAAGAACCAGGCCGTCCTCGGTCCGGCCGACCTCGACCTGGTGGAGGGCACGTCCACCATCGTCTACGCGTGGGGCTCCGCCGAGGACGACAACCTCGACCTCGCGGTGCAGACGATCGACGGGCTCCACTCGGCCCCGGCCGGCGTGCCCGGCGGCGAGACCGGAGCCGCGGTCGCCGAGGAGGGAGCCCCGCTGTGGGCCCTCGGCCTGGGAGCTGCCTCGCTGCTGGCCCTCGGCCTCGCCGGGACCCGCCTGGTGCCGGCGCGCGCGCGTCGCTGAGGTAGCGGACCGTAGGGCACGACCATGACGACGCGGGGCAGGAGAGTCTGGTGGGCCGTGGCGATAGCTGCGGTGGCCGGCCTCCTGCTCAGCGTCGTCACCCTCACGACCGGGGACGGCGCGCCGGAGGTCCAGGAGGTCCGCGGCGACGCCGCGGTCTCCGCGCCGGCGACCTCGCCGCGTCCGGGACCGGGCCCGACCCGACCCCCGGCCGACACCGTCGAGGCGCACGATGCGTCGCTGGGCGCCTCGTCCACCGGCCAGCCCCGACCGCCGTCCCGGGTGCGGGTCCCCAGCATCGGGCTGGACGCCACCGTGCGGCCGGTCGGGGTGTCGGAGGACCGGCAGATGCAGCTGCCCGACGACCCACGCGTGCTCGGCTGGTACCGCTTCGGTGCCGCGCCCGGCGAGCGTGGGTCTGTGGTGCTGGCGGGGCACGTCGACTCCCGCACCTACGGCGTCGGACCCCTCGTCGCACTGCAGACCATCACCGCCGGCGCTTGGGTCGAGCTCGCCACGGGTACCGGCGCCGGACGGACCTACCGCGTCGACAGCATCGAGCGCTTCGACCAGCAGGCGCTCCCGGCCACCGTCTTCGCCCGCACGGGCCCGGAGCGCCTCCGGATCGTCACCTGCACCGGCCCGTACCTGCCGGAGCAGGGCGGCTACCAGCAGAACCTCGTCGTCACCGCCGTCCCGGCGCGCAGGTGAACCCGGTCTCTGGAGGCGTCGCGAGCACGCGTGGCGCCCCCTGCATGGCGCCCCCTGCATGGCGCCCCCGGCAGGACTCGAACCTGCGACCAGCGGATTAGAAGGCCGCTGCTCTATCCAGCTGAGCTACGGAGGCGGGGGGTCGGAAGTACGGTCGGGATGACCCTCGGGATGACCACGGTGTCGTTCTCGCCGAACCCGGCGTCAGTCTACGCATGAGCTAGGTCCCGAGCCTGCCACCCTGTGCGACAGTTGAGTTCGCCCGTCACCAGCAAGTCGTGTTCGCGGCGTACTCCTCGCGCCGGAGAATCACCGCCACTGTCCTGGGCGACGGACGCGATCTGGCATGGCCACCTCCTCGGAGTCCGAGGCTCACCGGACCGGTGAGGTTCCTGAACTTCCTCCACCCCAACCCGCGTGCAACCGCTAGGCCCGGCTGCCCGAGGTTGTCTAGCCCGCTCCCTCGCGGGGCGGACCTTTGCGTCGACTGGCATCGGTCGAGGGGCGCGCGGGAACTCCGTGCATGACGTCGGCATCGCTCCACGCTTCGTGTGCCTCCGGTGAACTCAGCCCTGCACCGTCGGTCTGTCCGGGAACGTCCCGTCCCGGTCGTCACGTCTGATAGCCCCTTCGGGCTATGTCAGGGTGCAAGAACGACCTGCTTGACTGCCCTGAACCATGAGTCAGGCTGGGTCCGGGTGATCCCGGGCCATGGGGCGGCTTGCTAGTACCGAACAGGACCTCCGTGTCGATGCCGCCGCGTTCTCGCCCCAGCCGGACGCGTCACCAGCGCGTCGTTCGCCTCCTCGTCGCTGCCGCCCTCGTTCCGCTCGGGATGTTGGTCGCGGTGGCCACTCCGGCCACGGCCGACCACCTCGACTCCGGCGCTGTGATGTCCGACGTGGTGGTCGGCGACGGACACGTGTGCTCGCTGTCCACCGGCGGCGCGGTCTGGTGCTGGGGCGACAACACGTTTGGCCAGCTGGGAACGGGAAGCGACGTTGAGAACGAGTGGCGCCCCGGTCTCGTTCCGGGGCTGTCGGGGGTCACCGCCCTGGCGGCCGGTGCCCACCACACCTGCGCGGTCTTCGGTGTGGACGGCGAGGTCGCCTGCTGGGGCCGCAACGACTCCGGGCAGTTGGGCAACGGCAGCACGAAGCAGAGCAGCCTGCCGGTCGTGGCCGAGGGCGTCACCGGCGCCACCATGGTCGCGGCCGGGCGGGCGCACACGTGCGTCGTGACCGGGGCCGAGCCCGACCAGGAGGTGTGGTGCTGGGGGGCCAACGGGTTCGGCCAGCTGGGCCTCGGGTCGGTTGCCGACGCGAACCTGAGCTACGGGAACTTCTCCGCAGGCCTGCTTCTCGGGCACGACAGCGTCGCGTCCGACGAGGCAGGCCGGGTCTTCACCAGCACCCAGAACGCCCGTGTCTTCGCCTTCGACGAGGATGGCAACACCGAGCAGTCCTGGCGGGTGGGCAGCGGGGCCGCTCCCGGCGGGGCGGTGGCCCCGACCGGCGACGGCGGCGCGTGGGCGGCCGACCCGCGGGGCGGCTCTCCCCTTCTCTACCGGTTGCTGTCGGACGGAGGTGTCGCGGGTCCCGCCAACGTGACCGACCCCGCCATGGGCTGCACGGGCGACCTGTGCCGGCTGGTCGGGCTCGCTCCCACGCCGGATGGAGGGGTCGTGGCCGGCGTGGTCCGGGACTCCGGCCCACCGGTGAGCTGGCTGCGGCGGTACGACGCGACCGGGGCGCCGCTCGGCGGCCTGGTCAAGGTGCCGAACACCACCGGCCCGATCACCGATCTTGCGGCCAGCCGCAACGAGACCGGGACCGCCACATCGATCTTCGCGCTCGAGGGTGAGCGCGTCGTGCGGTTCACCACAAGCCTCACCTATGTGTCCGAGTTCTCGCTCCGCCAGGTCGGTGAGGACTGCGCGATCCGCGACGACTACACCGCGACGTCGCAGGACGTCCCCGACGACCCCACCAAGGCAGACTGGACCTTCACACGCCGGCTCTCGGACTTCCAGCACAGCCGGTTCGGCACCGGGGACGACGGCTACCTGTCGGTGCTGCTCCAGTACGACCTGATCACCCGGACCCTCACCCAGCGGCTCGCCAAGGACCCGGCCCCGGAGATCCCCGAGGACCACGGCCAGTACATCGATGCGCCGGGCAGTCCCGCCACGCAGCCACTGTGCCTGGCCACCGCCGACGCGTTCGGCGCCGGAGCAGGAACGTTGACCGAGGTGCCCACGAGCGCGGCTGTGGGCACGGATCTCCACGCCTCGATCGACGTCACGAGCCTCCCGGACGGCGGCTTCGCCGTCAGCGACGACGACGAGGGCACCAACGGACCGCGACTCTCCCGCCTCGTCCGCATCACCGCCGGTGGTGGCGACGTCGCCGGCTGGGGCCGGGTGTCCTTCCGGAGCATCCCGGCCCGCAGCGTGCCCGCCTGGATCTGGCGGGACGGGCTCAACGGGAACTCCCTCGCCACTGACGAGATCACCTCGCTGGCAGCCGGTCGGCACCACACCTGCGTCGGAGTGCGCCAGGACACCGGGGCGCAGGTGTCCACCGCCTTCGGGTGCTGGGGTGCTGACGGTGCCGGACAGGTGTCGGCGGGTGCTGAGGCGTTCTCCAGCCTGTCCCTGGGCAGGCCTCCCGCGGTCACCGGCTCCCAGACGAGCTTCCCCGTGACGTCGCAGAGATACGCCGCGCACCCGGAGTACGCCGGCCCAGTCTTCGCGGGGGGCAACCAGACGTGTCAGCTGCGCCCCGCCCAGCTCATCTGTCGGGGCGACAACGACGCGGGACAGTTGGGCGCTGCGGACCCGGCGGGAGGATTTGTTCTTTCCACGGTCTCCGGGTCGGATCTCGGAATTGGCGGGCGGCACACGTGCGTCGTGGTCCCGGCATCCCCCTCGGGGCTGACGTGCTGGGGCGCTAACGAGTCCTTCCAGCTGGGGTCCACCAACCCGGTCGGCAGCCCCGTAGCATTGCCCGGCGCCACGGCGGTCAGCGCCGGGCGTGAGACCACCTGTGCCATCAAGGACGGGGACGTCTGGTGCTGGGGCAGCCGGGAGGACGGTCAGATTGGTGACCCGGACCCGCTGCCGGTGCCCAATCCCGTAGCCATCGGCTACTTCCCGGGCGTGGACGCGGTCGTCGCGGGGCCCGCCACTCTCGACGACCCCGCCACCGTCACTTTCGGCCTTCCCGCCGACGCGGTCACCGGCTCGAACGTCGTACTTCGGTCGGCATCCTCCGGACTGCCCGTGAGCACCACGTTGATCTGCCGTGACGGGGACGGCTCGGTGGTCGACTGCGCAGCAGGCGTCGCGCTGGCCGAGGTTCGACCCGTAGCCGGCTGGGTGCCCGGTGGCTCATACGAGCTCGAGGTGAATCCCGCCGGTGTCGAGCCGGCGACGGTCTCCGGGGTTCCGGTTACCGCCGACATCGGCGAGTTCCGTGCCGCGACGTCGGTCGACGCCGTCACGCCCAGCGCCAACTCGGCGTGGGGTGTGGTCCGCGCCCGGAAGGCCCTCGACGGAACCTACCTGCGGGAACGCACGGCGGGAGCGGCCCTGAACTTCGACTTCCGGGGCCGACACCTGAGGCTCATCACTCCCTCCGGGCCCAAGTTCGGCAAGGCCAGCGTGCAGGTGGACGACCGCAAGCCGCTGGTGATCAACCTCTACGCCCCCGCGCCCCATCCAGGTCTCGTGCACGCGATCTTGCGGGTGGGCCGGGGTGCGCACACGGCGACCTTCACCGCGCTGGGTAGGGCCAGCCGCCAGGCACGCAACACCTTTGTCGGTCTCGACGGCCTGGAGACTAGGTCGGGGCTCGTCGGGTCGCCGGTCGCCCAGCAGACTTGGAGCTCCGCGGTCGACGACGCATCTGGCGCACTGCTGCGCTCCCGGGCGCGGGGATCCACGTGGCAGCTCGCGTTCGAAGGCACCGGCGTCAGCTGGTACGGACCCTCGGGACCGGGCGAGGGCGAGGCAAAGGTCTACGTCGACGGGGTGCTGCGCGAGGTCGTCACCGGCTACGCCGACGTGGCGGGCACTGTCGTCCACACCTTCGACGGCCTCACCGATGGGCCGCACACGCTGCTCGTCAAGGTGAAGAGCAAGGGGCCTGGGCCCCTCGACCTGGTTTCGATCGACGGAGCGGAGATCCACTGATGGGCGCCAGGAAGATCACACACGTGCTCCCGGCCCGCCGTCTCGGCCGGTACGGCGTGGCCGTGGCCGTGCTGACGGTGCTGGCACTGTTGGGCGCGCTGGGACCTGCGCTGGTCCCAGAGTCACTGGAGGTGGCGCCGCGAGCAGCCGCCGCGACAAGCGACTCGTGCCTCGACGAGCGCGGCGATGCAATCCCCTGCGAGTTCGGGCTCGAACCGGTGACCTTTCCGGTCGGACAGACCATCGGCGAGTACGAGCTCGGTCTCCTGTCGCGGACCGCCACAGGCGAGGTGCCGAGGCTCGCGCCGCGTGACTTCGCCGCGGGTGACTTCCTCGGTGGATGCGTGCCCGACCAGGAGGCCTGTCTGCTTGACAACCGGATCCGAGTGGGGGCGCGCGACCCGGGACAGTCGCCGGAGGACTACTACCTCTACAAGAACGCCACACCCGTCGAGCCGTCCACAAACGGCGGCGTTCCGCGGGCAGCGGCGTCGGGAGACATGGCGCTCACTCGGCTCGACGCCAATGGTGACGGCCGCGAGGAACTGGTGTATGCGGCCGAGTGCCAGTCCTTCACAGGACCTTCCTCCGAGCTCTGCCTCTCCCTCTACGACCCGGCCGTCAACGAGTACGCGCCGTGGCAGCGGACCGGCCTCGACCTCGACACCGAGTTCGCCCCCATCCGACTGGCGGCCGGCAACATCGCTCAGACCACGGCCACCGTGATCGGGGCGTCCTTCCAGCCGGCCCCCGACGGCAACGGCATGTTCGTCACCTTCACCACCGACCAGCCGTCCGAGCTGCGCGCCGGCGAAGCGGTCCGGTTCGACCTCAACGAGGCCTACCTCCTCAACGAGAGCCTCTGCCTCACCGCCGAGGACGGGACCTCCTCGTGCGCGGGCGCCTTCGGCGAAGGGCTCCAGGCAGTGGAGAAGGTGGCGGCCGACGGCACCACCTTCACGGTGCGGGTCGGGTCACTGCTGAACGCCAGCCCCGGCGAGTGCCCGGAGGGCTTCACCTGCCTGCCGGACAACACGCTGCTGCCCAACGACTGGCCGGCCGCGGACTGCGTCGACGGGTGCTCCGTGGGTGTGATCGGAACCAGCCCGGGGTTGGCCGTCGCCTTCGCCGGGCCCGGCGCGGCGGCCGAGGTCGCGGCGTTCACGGTTCGCCCGAGCACCGCGACGCCGTTCCGTCTGGGCGACGTCGCGAACGTCGGCACCTTGGTGGGGGCGCGGAAGCCCCTCGCGATCACGGTCGGAGACCTGGACGGCGGCTTGCCCGACGAGATTGCCGTCGCGCACGGCACGATCTGTTCGGGTGCACCCTGTTCGCAGGTTCGGATCTTCCGGTGGAACGACTCGCGCCAACTGGTCTCGGTGCGAACCCAGCGGCTGCCCGACATAGCCGCCGACGGTTCCGCCACGACGACAGCGGCGACCACCGAGTCGATCGACCTGGCCGTGGGCAACGTCGCCACCTCGGGGAACGAGGACGGGGCCGACCTGGTGGTCGGGACCGTTCGCAACCGTGGTACGACCGTGGTGCAGGAGCTCGCCGTGCTCGATATCAACGCGGCGTACGGTGTCTCCTTCGCTCAGGGGCGGTTGCTGGCGACCTCGTCGGGAGCTTCCCAAGCCATAGCGGTCCAGCGGCACGCGCAGATCAAGGTCGCCGCCGACGACGTGGACGGCGACGGGGTCGACGACCCCGTCGTTGCGTCAACGCGGGGGGTCGACCTCGACTTCAACCAGACGCTCGCCGAGGTGGACCTGAAGGTCTTCGGCAGTCGCGGTGGCACGGACGTGCTGGACGGTGTCGCCACCGCGATCGGTCCGGACTGGAGCGGGCAGATCGACCTCGCAGTGGGCCAGGTCGGACGGGTCGAGGACCCAGCCGGCGTGGGCATGCCCAACGCCACCAACCCCGACATCGTCCTCGCCTGGACCTGCGACGCGCCCGAAACCTGTGGCGCCGGCACGACCGGCACCGGAGTGGCGGTGCGTGCCTTCGGCGTCGACGCCGATGGGGCGGACCTGGCTATCTCGGCACCGGCACAGGCGACACCGGTCTTCACTGCGGGCTTCATCGGCGACATGAGCTACAGCGCGGCCAGCGAGCGCAGCTTCGTCTCCGCGGAGCTTGCCGATCTCGACGCCGACAGCGAGACGCTCGGGGCGCCGGTGAGCTACCTCACAGTAGGCAAGGTGGAGCCGCTGCTGGTCCTGAAGTCGCCACCGGTCCACTTCGACGCCTTTGACGGCGGCTCGGACGGCAAGGTCGACGGCCTCATCTCCTACAACGACACCGACGACGTGAACGGCTGCTTCGCGCTGAACAAGTCCGACGACTGCGGCACCTCGAGCAGCTACGCGACCACGACCTCCGTGGACACATCGATGTCGGCGAGCTTCTCGAACTCTTGGGGCGTGAGCGGTGGGTTCACTGGCACCGCGTGGGTGGGGGACGTAGGTGAGGATGACGAAGGGGACCCCGAGTGTGACGGAGGGGTTTGCGCCGGGCTCACGCTCAAGCTGAAGGTCGACTACGAGGCGCAGCAGGAGGACGAGGCGAAGGCCGGCCGAACGTTCACCTACTCAGCGAACCGTGAGGTCGCCGCGGGCGCGGACAGCGCGTTCGCCGCCGTCCAGACGATCGAGACCCTCGAGTGGCCGGTCTACCCCGGCGTCTCGTCCTTCGGAGCAAACCTGGAACCCGGCCGCTACGTGCGCGTCGACAGTCCCGCGGAGACGAGGTTCCAGTGGATCGACGCACACGATCCCGAGCTGTCATCGAGCTGGTGGTTGAGCAGCGTCCCGAACAACGTGCTGTCCTACCCACAGAAGGCGGCGGACATCGCGGCCGACGCCAAGCAGGTAGAGCGTGTCGAGGCCGAGGGCACCGAGCTGACGATCACGACGAGCTCGAATCACGGGTGGACCTGCGAGCTTGCCGGATTCGCCCTTCCTGACGGTGACCGTGATGTGCAGGAGCCGGGCTACCTCACCGACTACCCGTGTGCCGCTGCCGCCGTGCCGGTCAGCCTGACCGGCCTCACCGGGCCGGGTCAGCGGTTCAACGGGTCCTACCTCGTGACTGAAGTTCAAGCAGCGGACAAGCTCGTGCTGCGCCGCACCAGTGGTGACCTGCCGTCCGGAAGCTGGCGGGCGGGTGATCAGGACGAAACGAACTGCACCGGTTGTCCCCCCGGTTCCCTGCGCCGCACGCCCGGGGCTTTCGTGGACCAGGACATCGCCGTGTCCCGCGGCGCGAGCTTCGAGAACACCGTCGAGGTGAAGGACGAGAGCGAGTTCAAGGCTTCCGCGTCGTGGTCCATCGACACGAGCCTCGATCTGGAGGTCGTCTTCGGCGCGGAAGCGTTCAACGTCGGTACGGCGGCCAAGGTAGAGGTGGGTGGACACTACAAGCGGTCGGAGGCAGTCAGCCGGACGGTGCAGGCGACGAGCGGTACGACCTTTGCAGTCAAGATCGGCTCCAATCTCAAGACAGGTACCGGCTACTTCGTGCGTCCCTACCTCGCGGCGGACCCGGTGACCCAGGCGATGGTGCTCGAGTGGACGGCCGACTGCCGGACCAGCTGCACCGAAGGCATCTGGGGCGACGTCTACCGGCGTAACCCCGACCTTGCCTTCGCCCTGCCGCGGCTGATGACGCCGTTCCGGGACCCGAACAACACGCCCTACGACCTCGGGAACCTGTTGCGGAGCCCGGACTTCCAGACCTGGACCTGCAAGTTCGACGCCGACTTGAGCCGCAGCTTCTGCGAGCCGGTCCCCGCCGCGGAGACCGGCAAGCCGCTGACGCTTACGTCCTTCGTCCACAACTACAGCCTCAAACCTTTCACCAGTCAGAAGCCGGCGAAGATCCGCTACTTCGTGGGCGATCCCGTGCGGGGTGGCTATCTCGTCACCGAGATCACCCAGGACAGGACTGGTTCCGACGCACCCCTGGTCTGCTCAGGAGCAGCCTTCTGCATCCCCGCCAGGGACCAGTCGCTCGTGAGTGGTACCTGGACACCGCCGCCTGGCCTCGCCGGTCGCGGCTCGCCGGAGAACCCGCTGGCAATCTACGGCGTGATCAAGCCACCGGCAGGGACCACCGAGATCCACCCGTGGGAGCCTGTCGACCTGGCGGCGTGCAAGAACGCCTACCCGCTGCTCGACGCGCTCCACTCGGAGTACTACGACCCGACCAGCGTCTACGACGATCGGCTCTCCCGGTGCCCGACCACCAACAACGAGGGGTTGTTCTTGCAGCGCTTCACGGGTACCCCGGCGCGGTCAAGCGACCTCTCCGTGAGCGCCTCGGAACTGCAGGTCTCCGCGGACGGGTCCTCGCTGAAGCTGGGAGTCCGATCCTCCCAGGCTCTGGCCGGTGACCGGGTCGAGTTCCGGATCTGGTCGTGCGCGAGGTCGGCGGCCTGCTCGCCTGCCACCTTGCCGATGCCGTCGAACGCGTCTCCGGCTCAGGGCCTGTCAGTGACCAAGAGGTTGACCATCGCGCGCGGCGGCGTCCAGAACGTGACGTTGCCGCTCGGGCTGCCGCCCGGCACGCGTACGTTGACGGTCCAGGTCGTTCCTCTCGACACGTGGGAGCGGCCGGGCGGACCGGGTGTGGCCAACGCTGGTCAGTTGCGGAACAACGTCGTGACGACGAGGGTCACGGTGGGCTGATCACCTGATCCAGACGCTCGAGCGCGCGGCCGCGGCAGACGCAGGCCGCGCGCAGAATCCGCGCGCGAGCTTGTTCGTGCCTGCGACGTGACGGTAGGTGGGCGGAGCACCTGACGTCGGCTGCCAGCAGCGATCACTCCGCGCCGAGTTCTGAGATCGCCGGACGAACGTTGCCTGGAGTCGGGCAGCGCCTTGAGACACCTGCTCAATGAGAATCCGGGTGCAGCGTGGCGTGCCAGTCGCAGCGGGGGGACGCCGGGAAGGCCGTTCTGGACTCGGCAGTCTGTCGTTCTGGAACGCAGGTGGGAACTGAGCTGGACGGCTGCACCACTACAGGACTCAGCACGGCCTCCTACCCCCTACGGAGGCGGGGGGCGGAAGTACGGTCGGGATTACCCTCGTGATAACCACTGTGTTGTTCGACCGATCCCAGCGGAAGTGTACTCACGCAGCGCTTGGGCCTGTCCCGCCCGCGAACGGATCATCACCGTGCAGTTGAGGCCGGCCATGGCTCGAAGTGTCCAGCTCTGTTGGACTCGGTCCAGTTGAGCTGGCGTGCCGCCCGTCTTGCAGCTCGGTTGCACCGCCCGTTGCCCTTCGCGCGGGGGGCACGCGCGGCGAAGGGCGTCTTCCTGCACGCGCAGCGGCCGGCCGCCAAGGGTGGCTGAGGCCACATCATCGTCGAAGGAGGTCGAGGCGCAGGGAGCGTTCGACATCGTTCAGGAGCCCGGCGGCGTGGTCGGCCGCCACGGTGTCGACGGACCCCTGGGTCGTGGCGAGCATCCTGCCGAGCAGCCTGCGCTCGAGGCTCCGGTCGAGAGGGTCGCCCTTGGCGCAGAAGGTAGCGGCCGAATGTGAACGTTCGTGGTCTTCTTCACCTGCTCTGGACGAAGCTTGGGCACCGGGCTGCGCCTGGGCTGACCTGGCGAGTCGGGACGTCACTTGCCGGTGCGCGACACGTCCTTGGGCCGATGGTCCCTGATGCGCGGGGCGTCGAGGCCGTTCGGTGGAATCATGGAACCCGACCCAGCGGCAGGTGAAGGATCAGATCGGCAAGCGGCTCGCGCAACGGCTTCCTCATCTGGGCCTTATTGGGCAGCGAGACTCGCGACCTGGTGGGCCCGGTGTTGATCCACCAACTCCTCCGGGGCCGCGGGGGCACATGCTGCCTGTTGCACCCCTGCATGTTAGTCACTAACATGCAGGGGTGATCACGGCCCGCGCACAGCGCACCCGCGACCGGCTTCAAGGGGTGGCTCTGCGCTTGATCGCGGAACAGGGCTACGAGCGGACGACGGTGGAACAGATCGCGCAGGCGGCCGGCGTGAGCCACATGACGTTCTTCCGCTACTTCCCGACCAAGGAGTCGGTGGTGCTCGATGACCCCTTCGATCCGGCGCTCGCGGCGGCCGTTGCTGCCACCCCGCCTGAGCTCCCGCCGCTGGTGCGGGCATGCCAGGGGCTCCGGTCCGCGGTGTCGGACGTGAAGCTCCCCGAGGAGGCACAGGTACGTGCACGGGTGCGGATCGGGGCGAGCACCCCGACGCTGCTGGCAGGGATGTGGGCCAACACCGTGGCCACCCAGGACGTCGTGGCGCAGGCCCTGACACTCACCGTGGACGCGGAGCCCGGCCTGGCAGAGCGGGTCGCCGCAGCAGCCGCGATCGGAGCGCTGACCGCCGCCGTCCTGGCCTGGTCGTTGAGCGATGACGACGTCTCGCTGGCGACGCGGCTGGTCGAGGCGCTGGACGTCCTCGACCCCGAAGGGAGCCCGGGTCGTGGCTGAGGACGTGGCACGCTGCGAAGCCGTCAGCAAGGGCTTCGGAGATGTGGCTGCCGTACGTGAGCTGGACCTCCACGTGGCGGCCGGTGAGGTGTTGGCCCTGGTCGGGCTCAACGGTGCCGGCAAGACCACCCTCATGCGGCTGGTGCTCGGCATGGTGCGCCCTGACGCCGGACGGGTCGAGGTGCTGGGCCGGCCGGTGGGCAGCCGGGTGCACTGGGCGGGTGTGGGGCACATGGTCGACACGCCGTTCGCCTACCCCGAGCTGACCGTGCTCGAGAACCTCAGGGCCGCCGCCCTGCTGCACGGGGTTCCGGTCCGCGACGTGCCTGCGGTGGTGCAGGAGGTGCTGGGACAGCTGCAGCTGGAGGCGTACGCGGGGCGCCGAGCCGGCACTCTCTCGCTGGGCAACCGACAGCGTGTCGGGCTGGGCAGCGCCCTGGCGCACCGTCCACGGTTGCTGGTGCTCGACGAACCCACCAACGCGCTGGACCCCGCGGGCGTGGTGCTTCTGCGCGACTTGGTGGTCAACGCAGCGGGCGGCGGTGCCGGGGTCCTCGTCTCCTCCCACCACCTCGACGAGGTCGCCCGCATCGCCGACCGGGTTGCTGTGATCCATGCCGGGCGCATCGTCGGTGAGCTCGACCCGCACCGGGCCGAGCTGGAGCAGGCCTTCTTCGCCATGGTCTACCAGGCCGACCTGGACTCCCGCTCCGGACGCGTGACGTGATGCAGGCTGCGTGCACCGTGGAGTGGCTCAAGCTCCGCCGCTCCCGCGTCCCCGGCGTGACCGCGGCGGCGCTCCTGCTGCTTCCCGCCGCGATGGCGGCGCTGTTTCTGGCCATGGCGGGCAGCGGCCGCGGTGACGCGATGAGCCTGAAGGCCGGGGCGCTGGTGACCCGTCAGGGGTGGCTCGGCTACCTCGACGCCCTGACCCAGATCTACGCCAGCGCCGGACTGCTCGGGATGGGCGTGCTGGTGGCGTGGTGCTTCGGCCGGGAGTACGCCGACCGAACCGTCGTCTCGCTCTACGCCAGCGCTACTCCCCGCGAGTCCGTCGCTGCGGCCAAGCTCGCCGTCCTGTCGCTGTGGTCTGCTGCGGTGTCCGTGGCGTTGATCCCCTCAGCCCTGCTCGTGGGGCTGGTGGCCGGTCTCGGCGTGCCGGACGACGACGACGTTCTGGCGGTGCTGCGGGTGGCGCTCCTGTCGGCGCTGACCGGACTCTCGGCGCTCACTGTCGCCTTGTTCGCCAGCGTCGGCCGCGGCTTCCTGCCGGCCGTCGGGGGCCTCGTCGGACTGGTCGCGGCTGCCCAGGTGGCCGCGGTCGCAGGAGCCGGCGGCTGGTTTCCCTACTCGGTGCCCGGACTCTGGGCCGTGGCGTCATCCACGCCCACACTGGCCGCGGTCCCGGGGTGGCACCTGCTGGTGGTGCCGTGCTGGGCAGCGGTGCTCGGTGCGCTGACCATCGGCTGGTGGCGGCGCGCGCAGCTCGCCTGACGGGAACCGGCGCCGGCGTCCGTGGCACGGTGGGGGACGCCGTCGTCGACGTCTTGCGGCGGCCAGGACGAGTCACGGTGGCCGAGCGCCACCAGGCCGGACTGAGCGTGGGTAGTCGACCTCAGGTCGAAGGTGTCGGCGCCCGATCGCCGTCGGGCTGGACGGCGTACCAGGTGCCGCCGTTCAGGAAGACGTCGTGGCACTTCACCTCGTCCTTGCCCTCGTGTGCGTAGAAGTACAGGGGGTGCCCGTCGTAGGTGACCTGGGTCGTGCCGTCGGAACGCCGGGTAGTGCCGAGCAGGGCCTCCTCCACCCGATCGCCCGCGAGCGGGGCGCCGTCGGTGAGGACGGGGGGCCAGGCGACGGCACAGGACCCGTAGCAGCGGGGCTGGGAAGTCTTCTCCACGTCGAACACGTAGATCGCCTGACCAGTGCCGTCGAACAGGACCGGTCCGAAGTCACTCACGGCGGCGACGACCATCCGGCCTTCTTCCGGCGGCCGCACGGTCGGGGGCGAGGACGGTTGTGTTGGAGGAGTCGACGCCGTGGTCGATCTCGAGGTCGGGGTGCTCTCCTCAGCCGCGGGCACCGCCGGGTCTCCGGCGCAGGCCGTCAACAGGCCCGCGCACAGAATCGCTGCGAGCGGTCGCATCGTCACGACCCCAGTGTGGCCCATGATGCCGCCCGGCCGGCCGAATGCTGAGTCCGGTCAGGGCGGCTGGCGGCTCAGTAGGGTCGGGATCATGTCGACACCGCCTTCCACCCAGTCCGACCTCGAGGTCTTGGCGGGGCTGCACGCGCAGGTGCTGCGCGAGTCGGGTCACGGGGAACTGGTCGAGGTGATGGACCGGCTCGTCGAGTCCTGCCGTCCCCCGGCGAGGACCGGGCAGGGCGATGCCGCCGCGGCGATCGTCGGCGGCCTGGACGCCGAGACGGCCGCCCTGCTCACACGGGCCGTGACCGTCTACCTGCACCTGACCAATCTCGCCGATGAGCGGCACCGGTCCCGGTCGTTGAGGGCCGGGGACGTGGACTTCACGGGCCCGGACGCCGGGGACCTCCGGCCGGCTGTGGAGGCGCTGGGCGAGCATGCGGCCGCCCACCTGGATCGGCTTCGGATCCACCCCGTGCTCACCGCCCACCCTACTGAGGCCCGGCGTCGAGCGGTGTCGTCCGCGCTGCGCCGGATCGCCGAGCAGCTCGACCGGCTCGACGACCCGGCGAACGGGCCGAGCGAGCGGACCCTGGCCCGCCGCCGGTTGCTCGAGGACATCAACATCCTCCAGCGCACCTCCACACTGAGGAGCACACGTCCAACGCCGGCCGACGAGGTGCAGACGGCCCTGAGCGTCTTCGACAACGCGCTCGTGCGCGCCGTCCCGCGGCTCTACCGAGAGGTCGAGTCGGCCCTCGCGCAGGGTGATGACGCGGCGCGGGCGGTGCCGGCGTTCGTGCGGTTCGGGAGCTGGGTGGGTGGTGACCGTGACGGCAACCCGTTCGTCACCGCCGAGGTCACCCGGCAGACGTTGGCCAGGCACGCGGAGCAGGCCCTGGCCATCCTGACCGAGCAGGTCGAGCGCGTCGCCCGCACCCTGACCATGGACGCCACCTCCACGCCTCCCTCGTCGGCGCTGGTCACTGCTCTGGCCAACGACGCGGTCGCGATGCCCGAGGCGATGGCCGAGATCGTCAAGGACTCGCCGTTCGAACCGCACCGTCAGAAGCTGCTTGCTGTCGGGGTTCGCGTCGCCGCCACCCGCGACCAGCAGGTCGGGCTGGCCTACCGCGACCCCGAGGAGATGCTCGGCGACCTGCGACTGGTGCAGGGCAGCCTCGTGGCGGCCGGGGACACCCGCACGGCGCACGGCGGTCTGCAGCACCTCATCTGGGTCCTGGAGACGTTCGGCTTCCACCTGGCCGAGGTCGAGGTACGCCAGCACAGCGCGGTGCACGAGGCCGCTCTGGTCGAGGTGCTGGCCCGGGTCGAGGGGATCGACGGCTCACCGGTCACCGACCCCGTGGCCGCGGCCCGCGACGCCGCCCTGCTCGACCGGCTGGCCACCGGGGGGTGGCCGGCCGGCGCGGCCACCACCGAGCTCTCCGAGCGCACCCAGGAAGTGCTCGACACGCTGCGGGTGATGGCCTGGCTCCAGCACCGTTGGGGGCCACGCTGTTGCGGGCGCTACGTCATCAGCTTCTGCCAGTCCGCTGCGCACCTGGCCGCGGTCCGGGCCCTCGCGCGGCTGGCGGTCGAGGACCGGCCGCTACGGCTCGACGTGGTTCCGCTCTTCGAGACCGGCGCCGACCTGCGCGGCGCCATCGACACGCTCGACGCGTGGGTCGACCTTCCGAGCACCCGCGCCTGGCTCGACACCACGGGGCGCGCCGCCGAGATCATGCTCGGCTACTCCGACTCGGCCAAGGACATCGGGCCCGCCTCCGCCACACTCACCCTCTACGACGCCCAGCGCGACCTGGTCGAGTGGGGTCGCCGGCACAAGATCCAGCTCACCCTCTTCCACGGGCGGGGCGGGTCGCTGGGACGCGGCGGCGGCCCGCTGCACCGCGCCATCAGCGCCCAGCCGACGGGGTCCGTCGACGGGCGGTTCAAGGTGACCGAGCAGGGTGAGGTGATCTTCGCCCGGTACGCCGACGTGACCCTCGCGCAGCGACACCTGGAGCGGGTGACGTCGGCCGTGCTGCTCGCCGACCAGTCCGGGCCAGCCCGGCAGCGCGATGCCGCTGCCGCCGAGTTCGCCGAGCTCGCAGCCACCGTCGAGCAGGCCAGCCGGGCGGCGTACCGCGCGCTGCTGGACCGGCCCGGGGTGGCCGACCTGCTCGCCGCAGCCAGCCCGCTGGACGAGCTCGGGGAGCTGCGGCTCGGCTCCCGGCCCGCCCGGCGCAGCGGAGCCGCCACAGGCCGGAGCCTCGACGACCTCCGGGCCATCCCCTGGGTCTTCGCCTGGTCGATGACGCGCGTCAACCTGCCCGGCTGGTACGGCCTGGGCTCCGGACTCGCGGCGGTCCGCGACGTGGACGCCCTGAGCGACGCCTACCGGCGGTGGCCCCTCTTCGGAGCGCTGCTCGACGTCGCCGAGATGAGCCTGGCCAAGGCGAACCGGCACCTCGCCCGGGAATTCCTGGCGCTCGGTGGTCGGCCCGAACTGACCGACCACATCCTCGCCGAGATGGAGCTGACCGAGCAGATGGTGCTGCGGACCCTCAGCCAGTCCCGGCTACTCGAGCGCAAGCCCCACCTCGATACCGCCGTCCGGCTCCGCGGACCCCACATCGACGCGCTCAGCCACCTCCAGCTGCGGGCGCTGCAGAGCCTGCGGCACACCGGACCGGATGCCCTCGACGACGCCGGACGCAGTTCCTGGGGCACGGTGCTGCTCCTCACGGTCAACGGCGCCGCGGCCGGACTGCAGAACACCGGGTGACCTGGCCGTCGACGCAGGCAACGTGCCCGGCGGGGCGGAGCGCCCGGCCTACAGAAGAGGTCGTTGGTTGCGTTGACTGACCATCCCAAACGCGCGCTTCGTACGGACGGGATGCTCCCCAACGCTCTCTCTGCTCACCCGGGTCATGCCCGCACGTCGGCTGTGCGACCACCGTCGAACCGCACGCGCCGACGCGACCGGATGACCGCCGAGCCCAGGCGGACTGCTGATGTCATCCGCTTGGCGGGCACAGGGAAGGGTGCCGCCGCCCTGCGTCGTCCCCGGGATGTTGTCAGGACGGGGCAACTCGGGGACGGCGTCCACTCGCCATCAGCGTCACCGTCATCGCCATCGCCATCGCCATCGCGGGCACCTTCCACCGAATGAGTACTGCCCAACGGAACGGGCGCCCCGCCAGCGCACTCTCAGACCCCTGGGCGGGCCGGTCCCATTCACGTTGTGAGGCCTGGGTGCTCAAGCGGCCGCGTGGCGCGCGCGAACGAGACGCGGTCTCGTCCTGCGGCCGACGTGAGGTCTCGGCCCCGCCTACGTGCGACTGTCGACGAGCACACTCATGATGGTCAGTGCTGGCTCGGCTGAGAACCGGCGGAACAGGGCGGGCGCTGCCGGAGGTTCCGGCGCGGCCCTGATGGCTTCGAGCGCTGCGCGATCTCGCCACAGGGAATGAATCGCCCAGTGCCCCTTTCCGTCGCCGAGCAGCTGCGTCGCCAGCAGGCCGTCCGGAGGCCGTCAGCCAGCAGCGACTCGTACGCGGCGACGAGCTGCGCTGCCCCTCCCTGGTTCACGTCCGCGGTCACGATGGTCAGACCTCTCATGCCCGTCAGCATCCTGCGTGGGACGCCCGATGGACACCCCCGCAGCTTGACCTGTCGGGGCATGGCGGTCTGGCGGCCGTGCCTCGGGCGCGTTCCTCAAGGCCGCAACGCGCACGCCGTCCGCGGCTGACCGGGTGCCGGTCGCCCGACGCCACCGGGTCAGTTGTGGTCCGGGTGCAGCGTGCCGTGCGCAACGAGTCGTTCTGCGGCCGTGCGCACGCGCACCACGTCGTCGGCAGCCATGCGCGGTACCCCGGAGTGCTTGTCCAGATGGGCCCGCCCGGACGAGTTCACGGTCACCCGGCCGACGAGGTCGCCTTGCACCCGCACGGTCAGGCGGTCACCAGACAGACCCGGGACACCGGCGATGGAGATCTCGAACTCACGGCCGCTGGCGTCGCTCTCGTACTCCGCATGTCCGTGTGCATGAGGGAAGGCGGACGTCGACTGCATCCGCGCCTCCAGGTCGACCTCGACCGCCTGTGCGGGAGCTGCGAACGGTACGAGGAGGGCGCCACCAAGGCCTGCTGCGAGCAGCGCTCCCGTGACCTTGCGCGTATCCATGAACATGTGGATCCCTCCAAGGACGAGTGAGTGAGGGGCACGGGGGTGGGGCGGAATCCGTTTCGCTCGATTGCCC
Organism: Nocardioides taihuensis; assembly: GCF_042657275.1. Lineage (NCBI taxonomy): Bacteria > Bacillati > Actinomycetota > Actinomycetes > Propionibacteriales > Nocardioidaceae > Nocardioides > Nocardioides taihuensis. The sequence continues at coordinate 821,943 of NZ_JBHSKD010000027.1, read as the reverse complement.
GATTCAGAGTCTCCACGACCCTCCTCCACCATCGCTCTTGTGAGGGATCTCAGGTAGGGCCGGATGTCACCGGGAGCCGTGCCCTTCGCTGCACATCGGCACATCGGCACATCGGCGACATGGTCGGATGGTTCCGAGCGAGGTGCGGCATCGAGGAGGTGCCGGTCGAGGACCTGCTGAGCGATGCCGGGCCGGCAGCCGCAGTTCGTTCGCACGATCAATGGACGGTGACGTCCGCGCGGTGCAAGCCTCGGGCGACGGGTGTCTTGCTCAGGTGTGCGCTTCATGAGGTGCGCTGCCAGGTGGTGCTGCACCAGAGCACGGCTGCCGGGGCCCAGCCGGGCACGCCGGGCATGAACTCGAACCCGTCGCCGTTCGGACCGGGCTGGTCGAAGTTGACGGTGTCCCCGTTGAGGTCGACCCGGAAGGTGTTCACGCCGACGGGTGCTTCGTCGTCGATGGTGAGAGTGCCGTCCTCGAGGGTGAACACGCCGGACTGCCACTGCTCGTCGGTGGTGGCCTGGGCCATGCGGAACTGGTCGCCGACGAAGTCGATCCGGAACTCCGTCTCGCGTGGGCCGGCCATCTCGGGGTCCAGCAGTGCCTTCTCGGCCGCTCGTCCCCAGCCGGCCTCACGGATGTAGGCCCGGACGGCAGACGCCTTGAGGTCGGTGGTCCAGGTGCCCTCCAGTGGGCTGACCGGAGCTTCCGCCGCGGTGCTTCCTGCCGGTGTGGCAGGCTCCCGGCGTCCTGCGTCGGGCGCGCCACCGGTGGAGCAGCCGGCGACCGTCGACGCGAGCATGGTCAGGGCGATGAGGGTCCGCATGGGTCGGTTCCTTCCTCAGTCGAAGGTGGGTGGGTCCTGCAGGCACGGTTCGGGCGACGGGGGCTGGTCGAGGTCGCCCGCGAGCCAGGTGTTGCGGACGGTGCGTGTGCACTCGACGCCGAGGACGTTGTGTCCACCGGCGGCGAGCTCGACGTGGTGGGCGTCGGGTGCCAGGCGCTGGAGGTGGCTGTCGATCAGCTCGGGAGGGGCGAACGGGTCGAGGCGCCCGGAGAGCGCCAGGACGGGGACGCCGGTCAGGTGCGTCGGGTCGGCCTGGTCGGTGGTGATGCCCCAGGCCCGGCAGACCCCCTGCCAGCCGGGCAGCTGGGCGGCGGTAGGGCACTGGGCCGACAGGGTGGCCCCGATGACGAGACGTTCGTCGGTCTCGCACTTGGGCACGTAGCCCACGCACAACGGGGGTGCGACGCTGAGGGTGGCCGCCAGCAGCTGCAGGTGCGGTCCCGGCCGTCGGGTCGCCGCCTCCTCGAGGAAGGCGGGCAGGGCGGCTGGACCCTCGACCGGTCCGGTGAGCCAGCGCACGCCGCGTTCGAGGGTGGCGCCGTCGATGCGGACTGTCCCGTGCGGGATGTCCACGGACAGGGGACGGCGGTCCAGGTCGCGACGGGCGCGTCTCCAGTCCTGCTCGGGGTCGCCGTACCGCCGCCGGCACCCGGGCTCGGCGCGGCACAGATCAGACACCGCGATCACGAGGGGGTCCAGATCGATGCCGGGGTCGGCGACCAGGGAGTCGACGACGAGGGCCTCCACCCGCTCGGGGTGGGTCAGTGCGAGCTGGCGCCCGGCCTCGGCGGTGGTGCCGTGCCCCATCACCACCCACCGCGGCTCGTCCAGTGCGGTCATGACGGCGGCCAAGGCCTCGCCGAGCCGGGCCGGGATGAGGCCAGCGACATCGACCCCTTCCCGCTGTAGGCGCGCGCGGCACGCGGCGACCGCATCAGTCAGTCGGGCCGGGTCGTCGGATGCGGTGGCGTCGCCGAGGGACTCGACCTCGGGACAGTCGAGGGAGGGCTGGGAGTGGCCGGTGCCGGGGAGGTCGACGATGACGACGCGGCGGCCGGTGCGCTGGGCGATGGGCGCCAGTCCGCCGTAGGCCGGAGTCATGCCGAGGTCGACGCCGGTCTCGAGCACGGGGGCCGCATCGCTTGGAACGGGCGGTTCGACGACGACGACGAAGATCTCCTCCGGTTCACCGGGTTCGGGGACGACGACCCCGCACCGGTGGGCGGGAACGACGAGGACCTCGACGTCGTCGGGGCACGCCCGTTCAACGAACACGGGACCCCGGGCACGGTCCGGGGATGAGGCGGTGCAGCTGCCGAGGGTCGCGGCCCCGGCCACCGCAACGGACACCGCCACGGCCCGGACACCGATGCGCCTGGTACTCCTCACACCGACCACACCCTTCGCCCGGTCCCGCGGTTACGGGACGGCACTCCAGGTGCCGGCGAGCAGGTCGGCACGTGCGGGGCAGGGGTCGTCGACCAGCGACAGGGTCAGGCCGCCAGTGGCGACCCTCCACTCGTAGGTGCCGGCGGGCAGCTCGCCGCAGACGTTGTTGACGAAGGCGTCGACGCGCACCTGGCGGTGGTCGGTCGAGTACGACGCCCCTTCGGCCGACGGCGCGCCTGCCGGCCCGATCAGCGCCAGTACGCCGTCCGGGGTGAGGGTCATCGTCCACCTGCCCGTGATCGGTCCCGCCACGGAGTCGGGGACACGTCGTTGCCACGTCCCCGTGACAGTGTCCGGGGCCGGAGGCTCGAGCGGCGGCGTTTGGTCGGGTCCTGGGGTGATGAGCGCACTCAGTGTGACGGTGGCTGCGACCACGCCGACGGCAGCCGCCGCGGCTAGCGGCGCACCCCACCGACGAGGTGCGGACGGCCGGTCGGGTCCCGTTCCCGAGGAACGTTCGAGGACGCTGAGGAGCGCGGTGCGCGTGTCGACATCGTCGGGCGCCGGCAGCGCGGTGAGCGCGCGCCGCACCCGGGCGTCGAGGTGGGTGTCGTCGTCGTCGGTCACGAGGTCATCTCCTGGGAAAGGTGGGCAGCCAAGCGGCGGCGGGCACGGTGCAGGGCGACCTTCGCGGCGCCAGGGGTGATGCCGAGCACCGTCGCGACCTCGTCCAGCGGTCGGTCCTCGAGGTGGTAGAGCGCCACGAGCGCCCGGTCGCGAGGTGGGAGGGACCGGACCGCGCGGAGCACGTCGAGCTGGTCGTCGGTGCAGTTCGCCGAAGGTATGGGGGGACCGGCTGCGGCGAGCTCCAGGCCGCGGCGGCGGGCTTCGCGCCTGCGCCACGAGAACGCCCGGTTGAGCGCGACGCGTCTCACCCACGCCTCGGGGCTGTCGAACCGGCGCACCTTCGACCAGTGGCGATGGAGGCGGACGAACGCCTCCTGGGCCAGCTCCTCAGCGGTGCCCCGGTCCCGCACGACCACGCCGAGGAGCCTGACCACCTGGGGGTACTCGGCCGTGAAGAACCAGGCGAACGACTCGTCGTCGTCCGGCGCGTGGGGCTGGCCCGTGTCGTGAACACCCATCAGTGGCTCCGGTGGTGACAACCCGAGACGTCCGTCATGTTCCCACTGCGGACCTGTCGGCGACTACCGCCAGCGGTCAGCTGCCCGGCTGCCAGGTGCCGTGCGTGTAGATCCGTTCGTGACGGGCCAGCACCACTGGGGTACCACCGGCCGCCGGCAGGGCCCACAGGCTGCGGTGCCGCGGCCGGTCCGCGGTGAAGACGATCCATCGTCCGTCGGGTGTGTAGCGCGGCTGCACCGCTCGCACGCTGCGGAAGTGGGTCAGCTGCTGCAGGCCGGTGCCGTCGGGTCGGATGCGGAACAGCTCCGAGTTGCGGTCGGGCGACGTCCCGAGCGGGTGCGTGGAGAAGACGATCCAGCGGCCGTCGGGGGACCAGTCCGGAGTGCCGCCCACCAGGGCGAAGTCGGTCAGGCGGCGCTCGTCGGTGCCATCCGCTCGGACCGTGAAGACCGCGGACGTCCACCACCCGTTCGCCGCCGGCCGTTCCCGGTGGTAGGTCAGGTGGCTACCGTCCGGTGACCAGCGCGGGAAGTACTCACGGTCGCAGCCCTCGTTGTCACTCACCCGGCGCACAGCCCCCGTGGCCACCTCGCCCACCCACAGCGAGCAGTCCGCGGGACCGTTGTCGTCAAAGGGGCCGAAGTAGCGGATGAACGCCACGCTGCGGCCGTCCGGGGAGTAGGCCGGCTCGTCGTCGCCGACACACGGCCAGTCGCATCCGAACAGCTCGCGGCTCTCACCCGTGGTCAGGTCGTGCTCGATGAGCGTCTCGGGGAACCGGTTGCGGGTGGTGACAGCGAGGCGGGTCCCGTCGGGCGACCAGTCCGGCAGCAGGGCGTAGCCCTCCTCGAGACCGAAGTCCACCTCATGGTCACCGGAACCGTCCGGGTGCACCAGGTACACGCCCTCACGGCCGTCCCGAAACGTCTGGTAGGCCACCCAATCCTGGTTGCCGGCGAACGGGTTGGGCGCCACCGCGTCCGGACCAACGCCGACGGCCAGGGCGGGTCCTGCAATCACCGACAGGATGGCGGTGCTCGCGACGGCAAGGCTCGCACGAGGTCTCACGGTCTACTCCTCTGGTCTGGCCCGAGCCCGGTTCTGTGGTGACCGGGCCGGATGCCCGTCACGAGGAGGACACCCACCAGGGGGCACCACGGTTACAGGCGACTGAGGAGTCACGACGAGCGCGGGCTGAGCAAGACCCAACCTGGTGACACGCTCATCAGGCATGTCCCGGATGTCGCTGGTTGCCGTCCCGTCGGTAGAGAGTCGCCGGGGAGTGCAGCGGGCCGCTCGGTGACCGGCAGCTCAAACGAGACCTTGACCTGATGCCGAAGGGAATCGTTCCAGAACTGGACACTGCCCGTTCTCGGCCTGAGGTCGGAACTGAACTGGACTGCCCCGTCATTGCAGGTCTCGGCATGACTTCCTACCCCCCACGGAGGCGGGGGGTAGGAAGTACGGTCGGGATAACCCTCGGGATAACCACTGTGTTGTTCGACCGATCCCAGCGGAAGTGTACTCACGCAACGCTTGGGCCTGTCCCGCCCGCGAAGCAGCGCACCGGTTCCAGTAACGGGCCGTCCTGTGCGAGACGCAGACCTGGCGGTGGCCGACGACGGCACCGTGGTTGCGGTGTGGCGACAAGGCCGCCAGGCCGCGGAGCGTGTCCTGTTCCGAGCCGCGACCAGCGGCAGCTGGGGTCAGGTCGAGGAGATAGTCGGACCGCGCGAGCGCGGCCACCACCTCAGCCATCCTCGGACGCCACGGGCGGCGGTGTCGTCGCAGCTGTGTGGAGCGATTGCACGTGGTGGTTCCGTTGCCGCGCCGTCGGCCTGGTGAGGGGCGGCGGGCAGTGGCACGGGCCGCGGATGCTCTCGCAGGTCAAGGGACAGGTCGACCGACACCCGCCGGTCGTTGTGGACGACGCCGGCCGGGTGCGGGTCGCATGCGCTCGCGCTGTGCGCACCGATGACGACGCCGCACTGTGGACGCGAACCTGGACCGGCGCCAGCGGGTGGAGCGCCTTGGTGAGTGTCGCGCCCGGTGCGCACGTGGGCTCCTTCGGCGACCCGCAGCTCGTCCTCGGAAGCGGAGGGCAGCCGGCGTTTATGTGGCAGAACTTCGTCGCCGCCCCGGTCGTGGCCACGGGTCCGCGGCCGTCGCCCTGACTACTCCCTGCCGGTCTTCCTGAGGAACCGGCCAGCGTCTCCGTGCGTGCCTCGCCGCGACGGGGCACCGCTCTGCCACCGAGCCTCCAGAGCACCCCGCGACTCCATTGCTCCACGGCCCGACGCTTCCGGACCTCGGCGTCAATGCAGTCAAACCGTCTGAGGAACGACAGCAGGTCGCCCGGGTGGGCGGTGACGTTGGCCCCTGGCCGCCGGACCGCTGACGCGGTGAACTGAAGGCACCCGAGCACGCGGACGTCACGCTCCGACTGGGCGCAGTGCGGCCCTCCGATCGGGTGGCACTGAACGTGGAGGAGCCATGCGCCGTCTGACCAGCACAGTCAGGCGCGGTCGGCTTGTGGTTGGGGTGACAGCGTGCGCGTTCGCTGCTCTCGCTGCTGCGCCTGCCAAGGCGGCAGACCTGACCGGCACCCCGGGTGACGATGTCATCCACGGCACCCCGCACGCCGACGCCATCCGCGGTCTGGCGGGCAACGACTGGCTCTACGGGCGACGTGGCGCCGACGTCATCCGCACCGGCGCGGGCTCGGAGTGGGTTGAGGGCGGCCCAGGCGACGACACCATCATCGGGTCGCGCGGACGCGTCTGCTTCGAGGACCTCTACGGCGGTTCCGGTGACGACTACCTGTGGGGCGGCCCCGGCACCGACGGACTTTCCGGTCGGCGAGGAGACGACGAGATCCACGGCGGCGCCGGAGGCGACGACATCCGGCCCGGCTCAGGCACCGACATCGTCTTCGCCGGAGCAGGGAGCGACTTCCTCACCCCCGCAGGCGGCGGCAACGACCGCGTCAACACCGGGCCGGGGCCCGGACGAGGTCCAGGGATGGGGCAAGGGCCGTCAGGTGTACCGGCTGGGAAAGGGACGTGACGAGTTGTCGTGGTCTCGCCACGACCCTGGCGCGGACTGGATCTACTGCGGCCCCGGCCTGGACTCCGTGTACTACAACGGCCCGGAGCCGGGCGAGGGCGATCACCTCATCGGGTGCGAGTTCGTCGGCGATTGAGCAGATCCAGCGAGCGCCCAACCATCTCCGGTCCCGATACCCCGAGAGGACCTGTGCCTCTACCGGTCGCTCAAACCGGCACGCTCTGCTGGTAGGGGTCATTTCGAGCCGCACACCGGGAGCCGTCATGACTGCTCAACAGCGTCGACCACGTCGCTCGGCCAACGCCGGCCTTGCCGTCGCAGCGATCACCCTGACGCTCGCTGTCACCCCGGCTGCGGTGGCACACCGGACATCGACGGCCCACGCGAGCGGTCTTGCTGCCCCGCGGTCGGCCGTCGTCAGCAGGGGGCTGCTGGGCACGTGGACGCAGACCTGGACCGATCCGGTCAAGATCTCTGAGCCGACAGACGTCAGCGAGAACGTCGCCATCGACGGGTCCGGCGCCGGTGTCGTCGTCACTTGGTCACCGCGAGACGCCAACCTGCTGGCCCGCATCTACCGTCCGGGAACCGGCTGGGGCGACATCATCGACACCCCCGAGAGCTCGAACTCGATCCTGTACGTCCACGCGGCGATGGCGCCAGACGGGCAGGTCTGCCTCAGCTACGAGGAAAGACGGTACGCCGGGAACGTCATGTGCGACGCCGGCGACGGCGTCATCGGCGAGGAGTTCTCACAAGACCACCCCATCAGCGTGAGCGTCAGCAGCACCGGTGTCTTCACCGCCGCGTGGTGGGACGCCAACGATGCCGGGGAGCGACAGGTGTGGGCCTCCCAACGGCCCTCCGGCGCTGGGCAGACCTGGTCCGAGCCCGTCCAGCTGAACACAGCCGGGCACGAGACGGGCATCCGGCCGCAGGTGGTCCCCGGCAATGCGGCGCAGGCCAGCGTCATCTGGCCCGACCGGCTCGTCGCCGACACCGGCCCCTCGCAGGTGGTGGTCCGCACCCAGCGCCCCGACGGGACCTGGACCGACCAGGTCCCCGTCGCACCGGCCGGGATGCGTGACGTGGTCTCTGCGTTGCGGCCCGACGGTGACCTGGTCGTCGCCTACCGGCAACCGCACGAGGGTCCTCTGGATGTCCGCGAGCGCGACGGCATGACCTGGGGCGAGCCGGTCCGCGTCCGGGACGTGTCACGCAAGGTCGACCAGCGGACTGAGCTCACCCTCGCTGTCGGCGGCCGCGAGGTGACGGCACTTGCCTGGGAGGCGGACCTGCACGCGACGCCGAAGTACCGGCCGTTCGTCAAGGCGACCGTGGGTCGCAGTGGCGACTTCAGTCGCCCCGTTTCGCTCAGCGAGGGATGGGAGTACAGCTGGCTGCAGCAGGTCGTGGTGACCGGGAAGGGGACGGTCGTCTCCGCCTGGTGGTCCGACGGGCGGGGAGGAAGCCGCTACCTCGGCGGCTACCACGCCCGCGCCTGGACCGCGAGGCGTGGCTGGAGCCGAGTCACGGCGATCGGCGGCAACAACACCGAAGGATGGTCGGTGGTGTTCCCCGCCCTCGCGATCGGACCCTCCTCGAACGCCTGGTACGCCCACGTGGCAGGCCAGCGTCCCACCGTTCGCGTCAGCCACACCAGCGGAACTGGGTGAGCAGAACCGGAGCACCGGTCGATGCGCGGGGGGCAGCGACTGCGTCACTGATCCGCGAGGCCGATCTGGGACGGCAGGGGGGTGCAGGGCGGCGGTCGCGCTCGCGCCGGGCGATCGACGGAGGGAACAAGTCCACGGCGCGAGCTACCAGTCGAGGTAGCACACCGAACGGTCGGTGCGAGCCAGTTGCAGTCCTCCCTGCGGCACACCGGTGGTCCCGGTGACCCAGATGCCGGGTCGGGGCGCGGGCCCGTAGGCGCCTCCCCGGCGTCCATGACTGCGGAGAGCGCGGCGGACAGCGCCTCCTCGTCGTGCAGCAGCTCGTGCAGCGCCAGGACGTCGTCGGCGTCGAACGGCGGTCCGGCTGGCGGATCTTCCGGGTGTGCGGGATGCTCGGGCGCGGTGATGACGTGGCAGCCTGCGGCGGCCAGCGGGGCGACGGCGACCTCGGGAAGGCCGAGCGGCACGAGATCCTCACAGCCCCGGCAGATCCACCAGACGTGGCGAGCGGTGGGGGACAGGGTCAGGAGCACTGCGGAGGTGGGCACGCTGTGGTGGAGGCCGCACCGTGGGCAGCTGGCCTGAAGTAGCTTCATGGTTCCTCCTCGGGGTGGAAAGAGCAGGCTCACCATGGGCGACCCAACTTCCCCGCGCCTTCCCTGCTGGGGGAACGCACGGGGAAGTCGAGCCGGGTGAGCCGCGTCGACGAGGGGTCAGGTTGCCGACGGCGAGGCGAGCGCGGACTCGGCGTCCGCTGGTGTGCTGCCGAGGGCGAGTGGTCGGGCGCAGCGCTCGGCGTCTCGGGGGTGGCCGATCTGGGCGAACATCCGGCTCGCCTGGTCGAGCAGTCGCCGGGCGGCTGCGGGGTCGCCCTCGGCCGCCTCGAGGTGGGCCCTGGCCTCCACGGTCGCTGCCTGCCAGGCGGTACCCGGCCACAACGCCGTCGACCGCTCGGCGCTGGCGAGGTGCTCCCGCGCGTGCTCGAGGTCGCCGGCATCGGCACACGCGATCGCTGCGGGGACGGCGAAGGTCACCGAGCAGAACCAGCACTGGTCCCGGTCGTCAGTGGCGTTGCTGGCCATGTCGACGACCTCGCACGCCGCGGCGGGGTCGGGGGCTGCAGCGATCATGGTGCCGTGGATGCGGTCGATGAGGTGGATGGCCACGGGGGTCCAGCGCGCCAGCGGGAGAGCCCGGTCCAGGAGGTGCTGGGCCCCGTCTCGGTCGCCGCGGGCCAGGCGCACCTCGGCCAGCCGTTGCAGGCACAGAGCCTGCCCGGCTCGGGCGCCGGCCTCGGCGTGCAGGTCCAGTGCTTCGCGCAGGGCGTGCTCGGCCCGGTCGAGGTCCCCGGACAGCAGCGCGGCCTCGCCGGCCAGTGCGTGTGCGAACGCGACTGCCCGGAGAGAGCCGGCGCGCTCGGCACTGCTGCGGATCTCCTCGGCGAGGCGCAGCACCTCGGGGTAGGGCGTGGGTCCGTACAGCAGGTACTCCGAGACGCACAGGTTGGCGTCGAACACGGCCGCGACCACGCGTGAGTCGTGCGCGGAGGAGCGGAGCTCGGTCTCCAGACGGGAGTACCACTCGCCGCGCTGGTGCGCGATGAGCCCCTGGAGAGCCACCAGGTCGAGCACCTCCCAGCTGTCCTGGGCCAGGGACAGCAACGCGCGTGCCTGGGCGGCCGTGTCGGCCGCCGTCTCGAGGTCACCTCGGAAGAAGGCGAGGTTGGCGCGCGCCAGTAGCAGTGGCCCGTCACCGGGCCCCTCGTCGGGATCCAGCCCGGCAAGGGCGGCCTCGGCGGTGTCGAGGTCCCCGGCAGCGGTCGCGGCCCGAGCCAGGCCGGTGCGCGCCCGCTTGAGCAACGGACCACTGGTGGTTGCCAGCGCCTGACGGTACGACTCGACAGCGCGCGGGTCCCCCAGGCGGGTCAGGATGTCGGCGCGGAGCAGGTGCAGCTCGCCGGCGATCTCGGCCGGCGGCCGGTCAGCGGCGTCGAGGAGCGCCAGCGCGTCACGGTAGGCGCCGACGGCGGCTTCGGCCCTCGCGGCGCGCAGGAGGTGCGGCGCCGCACCGGTCGAGTCGCCCGCCGCTACCAGGTGGTGGGCCACTCTCGCCGGTGAGGCGCCGAGGTCCTCCAGGCGACGCGCTGCGTCCCGGTGCAGCAGTCGCCGCCGGTGCGCCGGCAGCTGCTCGAGCAGCGCCTCACGCAGCAGGGGGTGCCGGAAGCGGTACCCGGCCGCGTCCCGCACGATCGCATGGGCGGCGAGCGCCTCGTCGAGCCGGTCGTAGGCCGTCGCCTCGTCGAGCCCGGAGAGGGCCACGAACTCGTCGGTGTCGAAGCCGGTTCCGGCGACTGCGACGCGGGTCAGGACGTCGCGGACAGGTCGTGGCAGCTGCTCGATCAGCACGGTCATCAGGGGCCGCAGGTCGTCCGGCGCGTCCGCGGCGCGCCTCGCGAGCTCCACCACGGCGAACGGTTGGCCGCGCGACAGCACACCGATCGAGGACAGGAGCTCGGCGCTCGGGGAACGCACGTAGCGTTCGACGAGGTCCCGCACTTCCTCCTCGTCGAGCGCGGACAGGGAGATCTCGACCGCGTTGCGACGCTCGATCAGGCTGCTGCGCACGTCGCTGAGAGCCGCTGTCGCCTGGCTCGGTCGGTAGGCCAGGAGGACGGCCAGACGGGTACCTCCGCAGGAACGGGCGATGTGGTGGAGCAGCCGCAGGCTCGCCTCGTCGCAGTCGTGGGCGTCGTCGACCACGATCAGTGCGCCCTCGCCGGCGGCCGCGAGCCTGAGGAGCTCGGTGCTCGCCACGAACAGTCGTTGATGACCTCCGCCGCCGGGGTCGCCCACCTCCCGCACGACCAACGCGCGTTCGATCTCGGCACGGTGTTCATCGGCGAGGCCGTCGAGCAGCGCGGGGTGCTGCCGGCACAGGTCGGCGACGGCTTCGAGCACCGGGGCGTAGGGCCACGCTCCGTCGATGCGCGAGGCGCTGCCTCGACCGGTACGCCAGCCCCGCGCCGCCGCCAGGTCGATCGTGCGCTCCAGCAGCACCGACTTCCCGGAGCCGGGTGGCCCCGACACCAGTGCCGCGCAGCTCGTGCCGTGGGCGGCGCGATCGAGCAGGTCGGCCAGGGCGGCGCTCTCGCGGCCACGGCCGACCAGGTCATCGGTGTCGTCGGTGTCGACGAGGGGTGTGACGTCGGTCGCCGACGTCAGCGCCAGCGCGCGGTCGCGCAACGCGATGGCCGCGGGACCCGGCGTGACGCCGAGCTCTTGCCGCAGCACGCGGTCCAGCCGTTCGAACTGGCGCAACGCGGCCATCCGGTCCCCTCGGCCCAGGTGCTCGCGCATCACCTCCAGGTGAGCGGCCTCGTCGGCCGGATCGGCGGCGAGCAGGTCGCGCCAGCGACGTGCCTGCCGCAGCAGCTCGACACGGAGGCCCGCGAGTCGCTCGCGCTCGTGCTCGGTCCAGGCCTGGTAGAGGTCGTCGGGCAGCAGGTCACCGCCGTACGCCGCCAGGGCACGCTCGGCGCTCGCCACGTCGCCGCGATCACGGGCGGTCGTCGCGAGGGCCTCGAAGTCGGCGATGTCGGTGCGCGCTCCCTCGTCGGGAAGCAGCGTGACGACGTCGCCGCGGACCACGACGGCGTCCGGGTGCCCGATCGCGCGGCGAGCGTAGTGCGCCGCCTTGTGCAGCCGTGGGTTCGCGTCCGGGCCCACGTCCGGCCACAACGCCTCGACGACGCGGTCGCGGAGCAACCGGCGCCCCTCGGCGAGGACGAGCAGCTTGACCAGGTCAGCCGCCGCGCGCCGCTGCCAGGCCGAGGGCGCGACCGGGCTGCCGTCGACGACGACCTCGAAGCCCCCGAGCAGCCGGATCTCGACACTCATGGACCGGTCCTCCTGCGATGCCCGCGCCGGGAAGTCTAGGGCGACCGTCATGGACGGTCCACACAGATGCGACCGCGAACCCGGCGCACCGGTCCCCGTCACGCCGCCGGCGTTGCGCGGAGTGCGTCGGCGTCCGCGGTGACGAAGAACTCCTCGCTCCACCACGAGTCGTACACGGCTGCTCCCACGAGGGTGCGGAGCCCCGCGGTCTGGGAGGCGTGCGCGGCCAGCGCCTGACGCTTGCGCTCGAGCAGGCCCCCTTCACAGCGCAGCGAGAGTGCCAGCCGCTCCGGCGGCGTGCACGGGCGCTCCTTCCCCATCCACAGCCCGACGCGGTCGCTGAGGCCGCCCCACCGGCGGTAGTAGTCGGGGGTCAGCGTCGCGTACCACAGCGCGGCCCGACGGCCCGTCGCGTGCCACGCCCGCGTCGTCCAGGCGGAGATCGCCTGGTGGTCGCTGTGACCTGTCATCCCGTCGGGGCCGAAGGTGAGGACCAGCGCCGGCTGGACCTCGTCGAGCAGCGCAGCGATCGCATCGACACCCGCCTGGTCCTCGGGACGGCAGCGGCCGTCGTCGTGACCGAGGTGGCGGTGCTCCTCGACTCCGACGGCGGCCAGGCTGGCCGTCAGCTCGCGTTCCCGGAGCGCGGCCAGTCGGCGCGGCGGCCACCCTCGTGGGTCGTCGGTGCCGTGCTCGCCCCACGTCGCGGTGGCCACGACGACACGGTGTCCCGCATCGCGCGCGAGGGCCATCACGCCGGCGGACAGGTACGCCTCGTCGTCAGGGTGGGCCCAGACCCCCAGCACGGGTCCGTGAACCAGGGTCATCGCCGTCTCCTCTCGTCCGGTCGGAGGTTGCCGGCAGCTGCTTCCCAGTTCCTTCCTCCAGCCCCGCAGCGTCCGGAAGGCCACCGGAAGCCGCACGCGTCAAGGTCTCTGCCCGGACCCACCGAAGGTCGGTGGGCGGAGGAGAGGAAGACGATGGACGCGACCCACGCCGTACTGGCCAGGACCGTCATCGCCGAGCGGCACCGCCAGGCCCGCGAGGCACGACTCGCACACGCCGCGCGCGTCAGCCGACGCAGGCAACGACCGGCTACCCGGAAGCGGTGGCCCGCGCCGTGACCACGCGGACCGGCCCTCCGTCGCCCTGACGACGGGGGGCCGACGCACGTCCGGGCGCGGCGGAGCGCGGCGACTCCGAGGTTGCCGCGCGCTCGGCTTCCCGCCGCCCGCCGCGGGGGGAAGCGCAGGGGGAAGGGCTGGGGAAGCCGCGCCCCCCACGGTGTGCCCACCGGTTCGGCAACCCGCCGGCCACCCACCAGAGGAGCAGCACATGAACACCACCGTCCGCGTCGCCCGCAACGGGGTCGACGTCCCGACGCTCTTCGCCACGCTCGACGCGGTGAAGGCCAACCCCGAGCTGGCGCAGTTCCAGTTCCGTGCCCACAACCGCTGGGTCAGCGGCACCCACAGCCGCAGCAGCATCCAGGGCTTCTACGGTGCGATGCAGGAGGACACGACGCGCACCACGCCGTTCGTCTACGACGCCGACCACCCGCAGGTGCTGACCGGTCAGGGCAACGCGCCGACGCCTGTGGAGTTCCTCCTCCACGCGATCGCCGCGTGCCTGACGGCCGGCCTCGGGAACATCGCGTCCGCGCGTGGCGTGACCCTCCACGAGGTGGAGTCCACCGTCGAGGGCGACATCGACCTCAACGGAATCCTCGGCACCGCGCCTGCCGAACGGAACGGCTACACCGGCATCCGGGTGTCCTTCCGGATCAGCGGGGACGCGGACGAGCAGACGCTGCGCGAGCTCATCGAGCAGTCCACGCGCCGCTCGGCGGTCTTCGACGTGCTCAGCAACGGCACCTCCGTCGACGTCGCGGTCGACGTCGCCTAGGACCGCGGGCCGAACGCCGGCCGTCCCGCGCTGAGGGACGGCCGGCGACCCCACCGGGAGCACAGCCCATCCACACCAGAACCCACCAGGAGGACGGGATGCACAGCATCGACACCGTCGTCATCGGCGCCGGCCACGCCGGGGTCGCGACCAGCCACGCCCTCACCGCCGCCGGTGTCGAGCACGTCGTCCTCGAGCGTGGTCGGATCGGCGAACGCTGGCTCTCCGAGCGCTGGGACAGCCTGCGTCTGCTCACCCCGAACTGGATGTCACGCCTTCCCGGCTGGGAGTACGGCGGGCCCGACCCCGACGGCTTCATGACGGCGGGCGAGCTCGCCACCTACCTGGGCGCATATGCCGGCTCCTTCGCGGCGCCGGTGGTGCACAGCGCCGTGCACCGGGTCGCCGTCGACTCCCGGGAAGGCTTCCGGGTCGTCACCGACCTCGACGTGTGGCGTGCGGCCCGGGTGGTCGTCGCCACCGGCCACTGCCACCGGGCTGTCGTTCCCCGGGGCGCGACCGACCTCTCCGCAGACATCCTCCAGCTCGACCCGCTTCACTACCGGGGGCCGCAGTCGGTCGCCCCGGACGGCGTGCTGGTCGTCGGAGCGTCATCGACCGGCGTCCAGATCGCTGCCGAGCTGAGAGCGGCGGGGCATGACGTCGTGCTCGCGGTGGGACGTCACAGCCGACTGCCCCGTCGCTACCGCGGCCGCGACATCATGAGCTGGCTGGACGTGCTGGGATCGTTCGACCGCACCGTGGACGAGCTGCCGGCCCGCGCTGCCCGCTCGGAGCCCTCCCTGCAGCTGGTCGCCGGGTCGGACAACCTGGACCTGGAGGTCCTGCACGCGGCAGGCGTGCAGCTCGTCGGACGCTTCCGCGGGGCCGCCGGCGCGACCGCGTACTTCGCCGACGACCTCAGCAGCCACGTGTCCGACGCCGAACGACGGATGTGCCGCGTCCTCGCGAGGATCGACGCCCTCCCACCTCAGGGGACCGGGCCCACCGATGCCGTGGACGTCAGGCCCGTGCGAGTCGCGTCCGGCACCGGCCACCTCAGCCTGCGGGAGCGCCGCATCGGCACCGTGGTGTGGGCGACCGGCTTCCACGGGGCCTGGCCGTGGCTCGAGCCACCGGTCGTCTCACACGGCCGCATCACGCAGCACCGCGGACGTACCGCCGTACCCGGCCTCTACACCGTCGGGCAGCGCTTCCAGCACCGACGCGGCTCCAGCCTCATCGACGGGGCCCGGCACGACGTCGTCGATGTCGTGAGCGACGTCGTCACCGCACGCACCCACCCGCGCCGACTCGTCCCGAGCGGCGCCGCCTGAAGGAGACCCACATGTCCGATCCCGACTTCGACGCCATCGTCGTCGGCGGCCGCTGCGCCGGAGCCGCCACGGCCATGCTGCTGGCTCGACGCGGTGCCCGCGTGCTCGTCGTCGACCGCGCCCGCCGCGGCAGCGACACGTTGTCCACGCACGCGTTGCTGCGGCCGGGCGTCGTCCAGCTGCACCGTTGGGGGCTGCTCCCGGCGCTGCAGGCGACGGGCACGCCTGCGATCACGACGACCACCTTCCACTACGGCGCCGAGTCGACGCGCATCACGTTGCGGCCCGTGCACGGCACCCACGCCCTGTACGCGCCGCGCCGGACGGTGCTCGACCCCCTCTTGCTCGCTGCCGCGGAGGAAGCGGGTGCCGAGGTCCTCGCCGGTGTCGCCGCGACAGGTCTTGTCCACGACGAGCACGGCCGGGTCCGCGGCGTCGAGCTGAACGCCGCCGGTCAGCGCCGACAGGTCCGGGCCGCCACGACCATCGGTGCCGACGGGATGCGTTCCCTGGTGGCCGACGCGGTCGGAGCCGGCCCCTCACCACTGGGTCGTTCCGCGGGCAGGTGCGTCTACGGCTACCTCGACGGCGTCGTCACCGACGGCTTCGAGTGGTTCTACGGGGCCGGCCTGACGGCCGGGCTGATTCCCACCGATGCCGGGCAGACACTGGTGTTCGCCTGCGCCCCTGTGAGCGCGGCGTCGGCCACCCGCCTGCCCAGCGCCTGGCCGCCGCTTCTCGAGCTGCTGGACCGGGCCTGGCCCGCAGGCGCCGCGATGGCCTCTGCCGCCGCCACCAGCGGGAGGCTCCGTCGTTTCCGCGGGGCCCCCGCCTACCGGCGCCCGGCGTACGGACCGGGGTGGGCGCTCGTGGGTGACGCCGGCTACTACGTCGACCCGATGAGCTCGCACGGGATGTCCCAGGCGCTCCGCGACGCCGAGCTGCTCGCCGCGGCTCTCACCTCCGCCGAGCCGACGGTCGGGCTCAGCAGCTACGAGGCGTCCAGGGACGCGCTCTCAGCCCCCATCGCAGCGGCGGTGGAGGCCATCGCTGCGTTCGACTGGGACGAGCGGACGGCTCGCTCCCGGGTCCTGGCGATGACGTCCGCGATCAGCGACGAGGTCGACGCGCTCGCGCGCCTCGGAGAACCCTGGCCCGGCGCTGTGCCGGCAGCCTGAAGGGCCTGTCATGCTCCCCGAGACCGGCACGCCCGTGGGGACGTGGTCGACGGCTGTGCGGGCAGCGTCCCGCGACCTCCTTCCCTTCCTGATCACGCTCGTCCCGTTCGCGCTCGTGGTCGGCGTGACGGCCCAGCAGACCCGCGTCGGCGCTCTCGGCGGGCTGGCGGGCGGCTTCGCGATCTACGCCGGGACCGCCCAGCTGTCGGCGATGAGTCTCCTCGGCGCGGGCGCCCCGGTCGCGACGGTCGTCGTGACCGTCGCCATCATCAACGCCCGTCTCCCGCTGTACGCCGCCGCGCTCGAGCGCCACTTCCGCCCGCAACCACGCTGGTTCAGGTGGGTCGGCCCCCACTTCATCGTCGACCAGACCTACGTCCTCGTGAGCGCCCGTGACGACCTCGACCACCCGACCTGCTTTCGCCGGTACTGGCTCTCGATCGCGGCGGTCCTGTCCGTCGTGTGGCTGACGTCCATCGCGGCCGGTCTCGTGGTCGGCCACCGACTGCCCACCAGCAGCCCCGTCCTGGCCTTCGCCCCAGCTGCCCTCTTCATCCCCCTGCTCGTTGCCCGCCTCACCGAGCGGACCTCCACGACCGCGGCCGTGGCCGCCGTGGTCACCACGGCAGCGGTGCACCTGTCCGGCCTGGTCCCGGCCGGACTGCCTGTCCTGGTGGGGGCGGTGAGCGGAACCGTGGCCGCAGCCACGATGGCCAGGAGGACATCATGACCACCGTTCTCGCACTCGGCGCGGCCGCCGGCGTCACCTGGTTCCTCCGCGTGCTGACCGTGACCATCGTGCCCGCCCACCAGCTCCCCGCGATCGTGCGGGAAGCCCTGCCCCACGTCGGTCCGGCCGTGCTGGCCGCCCTCATCACTGCCTCCCTGCTCACTGCCCCCGACCACCACAGCGCGGCGTTCGGGATCGGGGCCGCTGCCACGGCGTTCCTCGCCTGGCGCGGCCACAGCGCCCTGACCGCCGTCCTCGTCGGCCTCGTCGTGGTCGCCGTCCTCGGCCGTCTGTAGCGCGAGACGTGCGTCCTGCCGGTGTCGGGCTCCAGGTGTCCGGACGTCTCCGCCCGCGTCAGCGCCCGGCGCGGGCTCCCGCGGCGGCCCGTCGCGCTCCACCGGAGATCTGGAACAGGCCATGGGCTCCCCGCTCGGCGTCGACCATCACGTGCGACACGAACGGGTAGGAGCCGGGCTGGGGGAACGTCAGCTCGACGAACCCGCCCTGCGCGGCGCCGAGGCTGAGCGCCTGCGCGCCGCCTCGACCATCGCTCCGGCGGTCGAGGAGGTAGGCGCCCTCGGACCACACCGTGTCGAACTGCCCGCCCACGACGTGGAAGGAGGTGGCGCGGTTCGGTCCTGCGTCGAGGACCCAGACCCGGACCCGTTCCCCGACCTGTGCGGGCAGCGGCTGATGGTCGTACTGGTTGGCGTACCCGTTGAACACCACCGCGTCCGGAGTCCCGGCCACGAGCTCGTCGACGTCGACGGTGCCACCCGGTGCGCCGAGGTACAGCTCGGACTGCACCAGCACGTAGCTGCGGTCCACCCGGGGGAGGCCGCGTGGCTCGATGACCACGGCGCCGAACAGGCCGTTGGCGATGTGGGCCGACATCGGCATCGTCGAGCAGTGGTACATCCAGATACCGGCGCGGGTGGCCCGGAACCGGTAGACCAGCGACTCGCCGGGCTCGATGGTGCGCATCGGGCGCTGCGGCGCGAGTGCGCCGGCGTGGAAGTCGATCGAGTGCCCGATGGTGCCGTCGTTGACCAGCGTGACCACGAACCGGTCGCCGACCCGTCCGTGCAGCACCGGCCCGGGGGCACTGCCGTTGTAGGTCCACAGCTCCTGGGTGACGCCGGGGGCGACCTCCTGGACCTCGTCGCTGACGGTGAGCGTCTGCCGGTGCACCCGGACCCGCTCCAAGCGTGGGAGAACGGCGTCGCGGGCGTGGAAGCCGGGGGGAGGGGCCGCGAGGAAGTCGAGGTCGTCGGCGGTGTCGCCGGACACCGCCGTGCCGCTCGTGCCCATGTCCGTGCCCGCCATCCCCGACGTGTCGTCTCCGGCCGGCCCGTGGGTGTGCCCCGCGTGGGTGTCGGCCGTGGTCGTCGCGCCCGTGTCGCCGGTGACGTCGACGTGGAGCACCATGCCCATCTGCCGGTGACCGACGACCGTGCACCAGCCCTCGAGGTCGCGGCCGACGACGCCGACGTCGAGCCGCGCGGTGGCGCCGCCGGCGAGCCGGCCGGTGGTGTCCCCGCTGTCGAGCGCCAGGTCGTGCACGTCGTCGTCGGCGTTCCTCAGCACGATCACCAGGCGGTTCCCGGCCGGCACATCGATCGTGGAGGGCGTGAACCGCATGTCCGAGGCCACCACCTCGACCGTCGTGGTCTGCCCGGTGGCCGTGACGCCGGCCGCGGCAGAGGCCCCAAAGGAGAGCGCGGTCGGGTCCACGGCGACCCCTGCGGCGACGGCGAGCACGACGGTCGCCAGCCCGGCGGCGGCCAGTCCGGTACCCCGGGCCCGAGCCGCAGCGGCGCAGGCCCCCGGGTCGGAGGGCTGCGCGCCCGCGGTCGACCGGTCGGCGGCAGTGATCCGCCTCGCGGCCCGCGAGGCCCGGATCGCCAGCACGAGCAGGGGGAGGGTGGCAGCCAGGGAGGCGAGGGCCAGCGTCGAGGCGAGGACGCGCACGGCGCTCGGGACGGGCAGGGCGCAGATCAGCAGCGAGGCGTTGGTGACCACGACCCGCAGGGGCGCGGCGCGGTCGAGCACGGCGTTGGCGGCCCGCACCGGGGTGGCACCGCCGCCGAGCGAGACCGGCACCAGGTGGCAGAGCGCCCCGAGCAGCACCTGGGCAGCGAACCCGACGGCAAGGAAGGGCACCAGCCATCCCAGCCAGGTTCCGGCCTGGACCCTGGAGCTGCTCGTGGCCAGACCCGCGGCCAGCGCGACCAGGCACCCGGCGAACCAGCAGGCCCCCGCGGCCAGCGACCACGCCGCGTAGGAGCGGGGTGGCCGGTTGCGCAGGGGCGGGACGAGGCTGCGCCCGACCAGGGCCAGCCCGGCGAGGTAGCCGGCCAGTCCGACTGCCGTCAGTCGGGGCTGCCCGACGAAGGCGGACCCGGCGGTCGCCGCCACCGATGCCACCAGTACCGGCAGGGCGTGCGCAGCCGCGCGTTCGGCGTCGGAAGCCATCCGGGTGCGCAGCACCGTCGGCCACAACGTCACGAGGGTGCCGACCACGGTCAGTCCGACCCATCCGAGGAGGTTCACGGTCACGTGGGCCACGAGGGTGCGCGTGTGCCAGGGCTCGGCGAGGTCGTGGGCCAGGGCCACGCCCAGTGCCGCACCGACGGGCAGGAAGCAGGCGGCGGCGACGTAGTAGCGCACGACGCCCTCGAATCGCGACGGCAGGCAGGTGTGGAGAGCCCGCCAGAGCGTGGCGCCGTGCCAGGTCACCGCGGTCGCGACCGCGGCCGCACCGACGACGGTGACCGGCCAGGTCGAGGTGAGGACACCGGTGATGACGCCCACGGCGCCGAGGTTGTGCAGCAGGAGCCGCCTCGACTGCGGCGCGCGCGGCGCGGCCGGCAGGTGCAGCAACGTCTCGGTGAAGTGACGGCTCCACACGAGGATCGCGTGGGTGGTCGCCCCGAGCAGGAGCAGGTGCAGCAGCAGCCAGCGGGGCGACGGCACCCACGGGTGGACCAGGGTCAGCGCCAACGCGGCGGCCAGCCAGAGGACGACCGGCAGGTCGCGCAGCGGCCAGAAGCCACGGTCCGACGTGGAGCGGGACGCGTCGTCGTCGGCGGTGCCGGCTCGCCGTCCCCGACCGGGAGCCCGTGTGCTCACCGGGTCCTCCCGGCGCGTGCCGTCGACCGTGTGGCGGACCAGGCTGCGACGGTCACGAACGAGACGAGGGCGACGATGTTGAGGACCCCTCCGACGACCCAGGCTCCGTGGCTGCCGAGGGCGTCGCCGGCCCACAGCCGCAGCGCCAGCGAGGCGTTGAGCAGGACGACCGGTCCGTAGAAGGCGGGGCGGTAGGGAAGCGGCCGGCGCACGACCGCCGGGAGGATCACCGGCGCGTGCGCCATCACCATCGACATGGCGAAGCCCAGGAAGCTGGCGTGCACCACCGCGTCGTAGCGGACCCCGGCGTCGGCGGGACCCCCGACGAGCCAGGTGGCACCGGCCACCGCCAGCCACGCGTACCCCGCGAGGAGACAGCACGCCGCGTAGCGCGGCAGGCCCGTGCCGCGGACGGTACGGCGCGCCACGTCGTGGAACGCCAGCCACCCTGTCAGCACCAGCAGGGCAAGACCCAGCAGCACCGTCCCGACGGCAGGCCACAGCAACGAGGCGGTGACGGCCGCGAGCAGCGCCGAGGCGAGCAGCACCAGAACCCCTCCGGCCCCGACGCCCAGGCCGATCCGCGCGAGCTCGAGCCGCTCACCGGCGATGGTGAGGACCACGAATCCCACCAGCCACGGCAACAGCGCGGCAACCGGTACGTCGGCCAGCCACAGCAGGGACGCCCCGACCGCCAGCACCGCGCCCAGGGCCTGGACGAGCACGGCGTCATCGCGCTGGCGACGCCACAGGGGCAGGTAGGTGGCGGTCAGGGCGCCCGTGCCCGCCACGAGTACGGCGCGGCCGAGGCCCAGCGGTGCGGGAGACAGCAGCAGGATCGCGCCCACGCCCAGCAGTGCCGGTGCGGCATAGCCCGCGCGTCGGCCGAGCGCGACCGCACGCTCGAGCGCGATGAGCGTGCCCAGGAAGCCGAGGACCATCAGCATCCCGTGCACCTCGGGCAGACGTTCAGCGTCCACCGGAGCCGGCAGGCCGAGGAGCAGCAGCGCCGCGTCGAGCCCGCTGAGGAGCGCGAGTCCAGCGGGCAGCAGCAGTGCCGTCCGCCATCTCGTCGCCCCGGCGTTCTGGGGGTCCCGGGTCTGCTCGTCGTCCTGGGTGTCCCGGGCGACCGGGCGGGCGTGTGTCGCGGGCGCCGGTGCGCTCATGAGCGGCTCGTCGTGAGGTGGAGCCGGCACGCGCCGGGCTCGGCGAAGGGCAGGAGGCGCGCGCCGGCGGGCTCGGCGCCGTACTCCTCGAGGGCGGCCTGGGTGAGACCGAGGTGGACCGCGCAGACGACGTCGGGATAGTGGTACGCCGCCTCGAGCAGCGGGCAGCGTGTCAGCCGGACCGACGTGGCGCGGGAGTCGGCCTCGGGAGCGAAGCCGAGGTCGTCGAGCATCGCCACGACCTCTCGACGGCCTGCGGCCGCCGTCGCTGCCGGGGAGGCGCCGCGCTGCCCCGCCAGGTCGACGCCCCAGCTCCACCCGGCGGCGAGCGCGTCCTCGCGAGGGGTGCTGCTGCGGTCGTGGATCGTGCGGGCGAGGGCCGCGGCGAGCCCGGCGTACTCGGAGACGGCGGTGGGCTCGGCCTCGGACGCCCGGTACAGCCAGGCGGGTCTGCCCCGACCTGACGGCTCGGCGCGGGAGCGCGTGACCAGTCCGATGTCGACGAGTGCGTCGAGGTGCTCGCGCACCGTGTTCTCGTGCAGGCCCGCTGCCGTGGCCAGCGCGCCGAGAGTCGTCGGCTCGGCCTGTGACCGCAGCATCTCGAGCAGTGCAGCGCGTGATCGCGACATCGAGGTGCGACCGGCGGGGTGGGCCGGAGTCGGGCCGAAACCCCTCGCACGTGCCCGGCGCACTGCCTCATTATTTTCCACGGACTAGAGTGTACTAAAATACCGGAGAGAGACGAAGCCCGAGGAGGACCCACCATGACCGACGTCGTGATCGCACCCAACGAGGCAGACGCCCGGGCCGCGGAGGCGGTCGAGCAGCATCACGCACAGATGAGCGGCACCCTCTCGGCGCAGGTGGAGGCGCTGGTCTCGGCCGTGGCCCGAGGTGACGCCGCGGGGTCCGAGCAGGCGCGGGGACTGCTGCTGACCTGGTGCCGGGACGAGCTCGTGCCGCACGCCCTGGCCGAGGAGGACGCGATGTACCCCCCGGCCCGGGCCACGCTCGACGGCAGGCTCCTGGTGGACGGCATGCTCGCCGAGCACCGGGTGATCACCGGCCTGGTCGAACAGCTCTCGGACGATGCGACGCGCGGTGCTCGAGCGGTCGCCGTGGCGGCGGCCCTGCGCGCGGTGTTCGAGGTGCACCTGGCCAAGGAGAACGACCTGGTCCTCCCGCTGCTGCTCAGCACGCCGGGCGTGTCGGTCGCGGATCTCCTGGGTGGCATGCACGAGCTCCTCGGCGGCCACGACCGCGAGGCCCACGCGGACGACGCGGACGCGGCGGCCACTGCCGCCGCGGCTGAGGGGACAGGGTGCGGGAGCGGCCACGCCTGCTCGTGCGGCGAGCAGGACGCCGAGGGGTACCCGGAGCTGGATGCGCGCGGCATCCCGCACGCCATCCGTCATGCGACGATCATCGGCGCTCTCGACACGGTCCGGCCGGGTAGCGGCCTCGTCCTGCTCGCGCCCCACGACCCCGTCCCCCTGCTCGCCCAGGTCGGCGAGCGCTGGCCCGACCGCTTCCGCGTCGACTACCTCGAGCGCGGTCCGCAGGTCTGGCGACTGGTCCTCGTGCGGGGCGAGGTCTGACCCCGCGGACCGCGCCACGACCACCCGACCGCTGCGCAAGGCGACTCCGGAGCTCCTTCTCGTCCTGACCATGCAGCGTCCTGCCCCGGGCGGCGCTCGGCAGACGCCGAGTCGCCGCCCCGGGTGAGCCTCTCGTCACCGCGGGTCACGCCACATCTGCCACAGAGGTGGCGAGTCGTCGGCGAACAGCTCGCCGGTGACCTGGAAGCCGTGGCGTTCGTAGAGTGCGCGGTTCCGTTCGCTGGTGGCTTCGAGGTAGGCGGGCAGGCCCTGCTCGTCCGCCGCGTCGAGTCGTGTCTGCAGCAGGCGCCCGCCCCACCCCTGGCCCTGGTCCGTGGTGCGGACGCCGGCGAACCAGAGGTAGAGGTGCGGATCGTGGGGATGGCGTGCCTCCATCACGCTGCCCAGTGCCTCGAGGCGACCCGGCGTCACGCCGCCGATGTGGGCGGTGGCCGCACCGACCCGGTCTGACTGGTCCTCGGAGAGAGGTGCCACTCCCGGGGGGACCCACAGCGCGGCGCCTGCAGCGCCTTCGACGCAGTAGGACTCCCGATGCGTGAGGAGGGCGTCGACGACGACCCGGAACCACGGGGCGAGCAGTCGGTCTCGTTGGTGTGGGTCCGGCATGCACCACGCGAAGACCGGGTCGTCGCGGAACGCGTCGGCCAGGGTCCGGCTCAGCGCGTCCGCGTCCGCGGTCGTGGCCCGGCGCACGCCGGGCGCCGGTGCTGCGCCCGGCCGGTCGGTGGTCGGTGGTGTGTCGGTGGTCGGGGTGCCGACGATGGTGGTGGTGGTGTCGTTCCTCATGTCCTGCTCGTTCTCCTTGTCGTGCTGCTCGGGACCGCGGTTGCGGAAGGGTGGTCAGACTCCCCAGAGGGCGGCGATGTGGCGTGCGTCGGTACCGCAACAACCACCGATGACGCTCAGGCCGGGGAGTCGCTCGCGCAGGTCGTCGTACGACGTGGCGAGCAGGGCGAGATCACCGGTGTCCAGCTCGTCCGCATCGTCGAGCTCGGCGTGGCTGAGGGTGGACGCGTTCGGGTTGACCTGGACGATGCGACCCAGCCACTCGCCCGCCTCGAGTGCCGGCGCGATGTGGGTCGGGTGGGCGCAGTTGACGACGAATCCGTCCGGTGGCTCCTGGGCCTCGACCAGGGCCACCGCGTCCTGGAGCGACGTTCCGTCCGGCAGTCGGCCGTCGGTCTCGACGGTGAAGCCCACCAGCACCGGGACGCCGGCGCGCCGCGCGGCACGCGCGATCCCCAGCCCCTCGTGCGCGCTGGTGATCGTGTAGGCCG
The DNA here is from genome assembly GCF_042657275.1 of Nocardioides taihuensis. Lineage (NCBI taxonomy): Bacteria > Bacillati > Actinomycetota > Actinomycetes > Propionibacteriales > Nocardioidaceae > Nocardioides > Nocardioides taihuensis. The sequence continues at coordinate 797,579 of NZ_JBHSKD010000027.1, read as the reverse complement.
CGACCACGTCGGCGCCCGCGGCGGCGAACGCCTCCACCTGGAGGCGGTGGTAGTCCGCCGCCTCATCGGGGTCGGCCTCCCCGCTCGCGGCGTACCCGTCGCCGCGCGGACCGATCGCCCCGATGATCCGGACGTCGACGAGGTCGGCGTACGAGTCACGCAGCCCCTCGAGGAGCTCGACGGCGGCACGGTTCGCCTTGTCCAGCGCGGCGTGGTCGTAGCCCAGCCGGGCGCCCCAGTCGGGATTGGCGCGCCAGGTCGGCGTCTCCAGGGTGAGGCCGACGCCGGCCCTGCGGGCGACCGCCGCGTAGCCGTCGTAGTAGTCGCGCAGGAGTGCTCGCCCGCGGTCGCTCTCGACAAGCGGGAACGAGGCGAACTCCGGGAGGTCGACGCCGCGGTTGAAGATCAGGTCGGTCTCCAGGCCGCCGTCGCTGACGTAGCGACCCGTGTCGAGCCAGGACGTGTTCGGGGTGGTGCTCATGTGTTCCTCCTCTGAAACAGACTGATTGGTCTGTTTGTAACAGACCGCTCGGTCTGGTAGCAAGGGAGTTATGCCGAAGGACGGGACCATCAACCGCGAGCGGATCCTCGACGCGGCCCAGCACCTGGTGATCGAGAACGGCTTCGCTGCCACCTCGGTGGACCAGGTGCTGAGGGCTGCGGGGACCTCCAAGGGCGCGTTCTTCCACCACTTCGGCTCCAAGGTCGACCTCGCGCGGGCCCTCACGGAGCGCTACGTCACCGCCGACATCGGCCAGCTGCAGGCGGCGCTCGACGCCACCGCCCGGGTCAGCGATCCCGCGGACCGGGTCGTGGCCTTCGTCCGGCACTTCGAGGACTCGGCCGAGGAGGTCATGTCCGCGCAGAGCAACTGCCTCTACGTCGCCGTGCTCACCGAGCAGCAGCTGGTCTCCAACGGCACCGCTGACCTCATCCGCCACGCCATCGAGGTCTGGCGCACGGCCATCGCCGAGCTCCTCTCGGCAGCGGCGACGTCGCGCGACCTCGACCTGGGAGACGTCGAGGCCCTCGCCGACCACGTGTTCGTGACCTTCGAGGGGGCGTTCCTGCTGTGCCGCTCCACCGGATCACCGGAACACATGCGGGCCCAGCTCCGGGTCCTGCGCCGGTTGCTGACCGCCGCACTCTCGGCCGAACCCGTGGGACGTGAGGCCAGCGAATCTGCGGGTCGGGAGGTCGGCTGATGGTGCCCGTGCTGGTGTTCTTCGCGACCGCAGTCCTCGTCGGGTGTCTGATTCGTGTGATCGTCGGGCTTGCGGTCGCCGGACTGGCACATGCGGTCGTCACTGCCGACTAGCGCGGACTCGAGCCGACGTCCTGTCGCGACGGAAGCCGGAGCGGGACGTGCGAGACGCCCGGCGTCGTGGGCACGGGGCACCTCCTGGTCCTGCTCCCAGTCCACGCCGAGGGCTGCCGGTGGACCAGTGGCTTGGTTCATCGGGACCCGGGACCCCGGCCCGACGGTCGCAAGGCCCGAGCTCCGGCGGGCCGCAGGTCCTGACTTGCGGGGGCGCAGGTCCTGACCTGCGCGGCAGCCATTCCCTCCGGACCCGGACACCGGGATGGTTGAAACCGCAAGCAGCGCCGCGCGAGACACCACCGTGATCCAGGGCTGCTGGCTAGTGAAGAAGGCCACCATGAACCGCAAGACCCTCGACTACCTGCTCGCCAGTGCGGGCCTTGTCGTCGCCGTCGTCCTCCTGGCCGCCGGCGGCCTGATGACCTGGGCGCACGTCTACGTCGCCGACCAGGTGCACGACCAGCTCGCCATCCAGGCGATCACGATGCCCGAGAAGGACGCCCTCGAGACCGCCGACCAGCACGCGGCCCTCGACCAGTACGCCGGCGAGCAGATGCTCACCGGTGACCAGGCCCAGGCGTACGCGGACTACTACATCCTCGTGCACATGAACGAGGCCAGCGGCAACCGCACCTACGAGGACGTGTCCGGTGAGTACATCGGCATGCTGCAGGACGAGAACGCCGACCCCGACAAGCTCGCCGAGCTCGGCCAGCTGCGCCAGACGCTCTTCATGGGCAACACCCTGCGCGGCCTGCTGCTCGACGCCTACGCCTTCTCGGTGATGGGCACCATCGCGCTCTACGCCGCGATCGTGTCGTTCATCGGCGCGGCCCTGATGATCGTGCTCTCGGTGCTGGGCTTCGCCCACGCCAAGCGGGTCCACACCGAGGGGCCGGCGGTGGCCACCCCCGAGCCCGTTCCGGCTGCCTGACCCGCACCACCGGCCCGACCCACACGACGCCCCCGGGAGATCCCCGGGGGCGTCGTCGCGGGCGCGGCCGACCTCAGCCGATGCAGCTCGACCCGGCGGCCGCGCCGCTGCACAGGAGCAGGGTGTCCAGGTCGATGCGCGGGTGCCCCGGCGTCGCCCGGTTGACCACCCGCAACGTGTGCGTGCCGCTCATGTAGATCCCCTGCCAGACGACGACGCGGTGCTGGGTGGTGTCCGCATGGGTGTCGACGGTCGCCTTCTTCACGCCGTCCACGAACACGTCGGCCTTGCCACGGTCGGCGGCCTTCTCCATCACCAGCGCGACCGGTCCCGACCCGGTGAAGGTCAGGCGGGCGCTGGCGCCCTGGGCCGTCGTGTTGTGCGTGGTGCCCCCGGAGAAACCGGGGAAGTGGCCGACCCGCCAGCTCCCGCGGTAGGTGATCGCAGGGTCCGTGTCCTCGCGGGTGCCCAGCTCGCTGAGGGCGATGTTGCTCGTCGCGGTGTTCCCGGCGCAGTCGGTGACGCGCACCAGGAAGCGGTCGGGCACCCGGCCCCAGTTGGCGGCGTTGAGGTTGGGCACCAAGGCCCGCCGCGCCGTCGGAGGCACCGAGAAGGTGTCGACGGCGCCCCCGAGCACGGGGTCGTCGTCGCTGCCGAGGTACTCGTAGCTCTGCCAGGTGACCGTCTGGCCGCAGATGCCCGACGGGTCGCTCGCCTGCCAGGTCAGGACGTGGTCGAGCTGCCAGTACTCGAGCGCCTGCGGGTCGTCCTCGTAGTACGCCGTGAAGACCTGGGCCCCGACGAGTGGTCGGGCGTACGGCGCCAGCAGCACCGTGGGTGGCGTGGTGTCGGCCCGTCGGTCCCCGGCGGAGCCGTTGGCCGCCGGTACGCCGACCAGCAGGGCCAGCCCGACGACCGCGAGCGCCGCCGCGGCGACCCCGGTGCGCGCGTGTGTGTGCAACATGTCCTCCCCCGTCCCTCCGGACCCCGGGTCCGGTTTCCTGCCACGATGGCACTCGCGACCCCGTCCGGTCATCGTCCATGTGCATGACCGGTGCCACGACCGGCGCACGGGCGTCACGAGGAGCAGAGGGAGCAACGACGTGCCAGATACACCGACCCCCGGCCCGGGCACCGCCCTGGTGAACGCCCGGCTCTTCACCGCCGGCCAGGAGTCCTCGGTGGCCGGCGCCGTGGCCGTCCGTGACGGGCGGATCGTGGCGGTCGGCACCGACGACGAGGCCCGGGCGGCCGCCGGCCCCGGCTCCGAGGTCGTGGACGTCGGGGGAGGGCTGGTGCTGCCCGGGTTCCAGGACGCGCACGTCCACCCGGTGATGGCCGGGCTCGACATGATCCGCTGCGACCTGCACGGCACGACGTCCGCAGACGAGTGCCTCGCCCGGGTCGCGGCGTACGCGCTCGTCAACCCGGGGCAGGAGTGGATCCTCGGCGGTGGCTGGTCGATGGAGCACTTCCCCGGGGGAACGCCCACCCGGCAGGCGCTCGACGCCGTGGTCTCCGACCGCCCGGTCGTGCTCACCAACCGCGACGGCCACGGCGCATGGGCCAACTCGGTCGCGCTGCGGCTGGCCGGGATCGGGGTCGGTACGCCGGACCCACCCGACGGCCGGATCGAGCGCGAGGAGGGCGGTCACCCCAGCGGAGCGCTGCACGAGGGAGCGATGGACATCGCCCTGCGCCACGCCCCGCCGGCTGGTGCGCACGAGGGACGCGCGGCCCTGCTCGCGGCGCAGGCCGAGCTCTTCACGCTGGGCATCACCGGGTGGCAGGACGCCGCGGTCGGCGCGATGTGGGGGATGCCCGACCTGCTCGAGACCTACCTCGACGCGGCGGTCTCGGGCGAGCTGGTCGCCCGTGTCGTCGGGGCCCTGTGGTGGGAGCGCGACCAGGGCGCCGAGCAGGTGGAGACCCTGGTCGAGCGGCGTGCCCACGCGACCGCCGGGCGCTTCCGCCCGATCGCGGTGAAGATCATGCAGGACGGCGTCGCCGAGAACTACACGGCCGGGATGACGGAGCCCTACCTCGACGGGTGCGGCTGCGCGACCGGCAACAGCGGGCTCTCCTTCGTCGACCCCGAGGCCCTGCGCGGGCACGTCACCCGGCTCGACGCCGAGGGGTTCTCGGTGCACTTCCATGCGCTCGGAGACCGCGCCGTCCGCGAGGCGCTCGACGCGGTCGAGGCGGCGCGGGCGGCCAACGGTCCGTCGTCCAACCGGCACCACCTGGCCCACCTGCAGGTCGTGCACCCCGACGACCTGCCCCGCTTCGCGGCGCTCGACGCGTCGGCGAACATCCAGCCGCTCTGGGCCTGCCACGAGCCGCAGATGGACGAGCTGACGATCCCCTTCATCGGCGAGCGTCGCGCCGCGTGGCAGTACCCGTTCGGCTCGCTGGCCGCTGCCGGGGCCCGACTGGTCGCCGGCAGCGACTGGTCGGTCAGCAGCGCCGACCCGCTCGAGGGCATCCACGTCGCCGTGAACCGCCGGGCACCGGGCAGCGCCGCTCCCGCGTTCTTCCCCGAGAACGCGCTGACGCTCGCGCAGGCGGTCACCGCCTACACGGCGGCCGCGGCGTACGTGAACCACCAGGACGACGTGACCGGCGCGCTGCGCCCCGGCTTCCACGCCGACCTCGCGGTGCTCGACCGCGACGTGTTCACAGCGCCGCCGGAGGAGATCTGCGAGGCGCGGGTCGTGCGCACCTACGTCGGCGGCGAGCTCGTGCACCACGCCTGAGGCGGCCCCGCACGCGCTAGGGGCAGAACGCCGTCAGCATGCCCTCCCGCTCGTCGCCCGTGCCGGGCACGCCGTCGGGGCCGAGCCAGATGGCGAAGCCGATCTCCGCCGAGACGTACGACGGGGCGCGCCCGGGCAGCGTGACCACGGCGTGCTGCGGAAGTGCGCCGGGCGGGGCCTCGCCCGTCCAGCAGCCGTGCTCGAAGGCGAGCACCTCCGCCGGCGTCACCGGCCTCTGCTCGCGGTCAGGCCCTCCACCCGGGAAGTGCGGGCCGAAAGGTGCCCAGCCACCAGATCGCAACGAGGAGGAGGACCATCCCAATCGCGTGCGAGGTCAACCGGTGGACGAAGAGGGCCGAGAAGGTGCGCGCGTACCACCGGGGCGGGTTGTCCGCGCCGGGCAGGGTCCACTGCTCCCACTCGCGCGAGGCGCGCAAGGCGGGTTTCTCGGGCACGGTCCCACGCTCCCGTGACCCCACCGGTCCGGACCACCGTCGAAGGTCCTCCCGGCCGGGCGACCTTCGACCCTGTCCAGACGGATCGCCGAGGAGAACCGTCGGGACCACAGCAGGACCTCTCCTGCCGTCGGAACGACGAAGGAGGTCAGGCACATGACGACCCATGCGCCCGCACCCACTCCCCGCGCCACCCCACCGGTGAAGACCCACCGGACTGCGGCCGGGCTCGCACTACCCGCCCTCACCGCCCTGGTGGTGGGCTCCATGATCGGGAGCGGCATCTTCGCCCTCCCCTCCCAGATGGCAGGGAGCGCGGCCCCGGGACCGCTCCTCATCGGCTGGCTGATCACCGGCGTCGGCATGCTGATGCTGGCGTTCGTCTTCCAGGGGCTCGCCCAGCGCAAGCCCGACGTGGACGGCGGTGTGTACGGCTACGCCCGTGCCGGGTTCGGTGACTACATCGGCTTCACCTCGGCCTGGGGGTACTGGATCAGCGCCGCGGTCGGCAACGTCGCCTACCTCGTCCTGCTGTTCGCCACGCTCAACTACTGGTTCGAGGGCACCTTCACCGACGGCACGACCACGATGGCCATCGTCGGAGCCTCGGTCCTGCTCTGGCTGGTGCACTTCCTGACCATCAGCGGCGTCAAGAACGCCGCGTTCGCCAACGTCGTCGTCACGATCGCCAAGGTCGTCCCGATCGTCACCTTCATCGCCATCGCGGCGGTCGGCTTCAGCTCCGGCCTCTTCACCCAGGACTTCTGGGGCGACAGCGCCGGCCTCGGCACGACGATGGACCAGGTCAAGAACATGATGCTGGTGACCGTCTGGGTGTTCATCGGCGTCGAGGGCGCGAGCGTCTACTCCAAGCGCGCTGCCCAGCGCAAGGACGTCGGCCGCGCGACCGTGTTGGGCTTCGTGGTCGTGCTCGCGCTGCTGCTCGCGGTCAACCTGCTGTCCTACGGACTGATGGCGCAGGCGAAGATCGCCGGGCTCGCCGACCCGTCGCTGGCCGGTGTGCTTGAGCACGAGGTCGGCAGCTGGGGCGCGGGCTTCATCTCCGCCGGACTGGTGATCTCCCTGCTCGGCGCACTCATCGCCTGGGTGCTGCTCGCCGTCGAGATCCTGCGCCTGCCCGCGATGGAGGGCGTCCTGCCCCAGGGCCTCGGCAAGGACAACGCGCACGGCGCTCCCGCCAACGCGCTGTGGATGACCAACCTGGTCACCCAGGCCCTGCTGCTCTGGACCCTCAAGGACTCGAGCACCTACCTGGACCTGATCTACCTCGCGACCTCGCTGATCCTGCTGCCGTACCTCTGGTCGGCGGCCTACCAGGTCAAGCTCGGCCTGACCGGTGAGGCGTACGCCGACGGCCACGGCCGCTGGCGCGACCTGGTCGTGGGCGCGATCGCCCTCGGGTACTCCGTGTGGCTGGTCTACGCCGGCGGCTGGGAGTACGTGCTCGTCGCCGCGCTGTTCTACCTGATCGGCACGGCGCTCTTCGTCTGGGCCCGGACGACTGACAAGAAGCAGCTGTTCACCAACGTGGAGAAGGTCCTCGTCGCAGTCGTCACCGCCGGCGCGGTGGCCGCGGTGATCGGTCTGGCCCAGGGCTGGGTCTCGGTATGACCGGGGTGACCCCCACCTCACGCGTCGGAGTCTGGTCGGAAGCCGGCCGACTCCGACGGGTGATGGTCTGCTCCCCGGGGCTCGCGCACCTGCGCCTCACCCCGGACAACTGCGACGACCTGCTCTACGACGACGTGATGTGGGTCAGCCAGGCCAAGCGCGACCACTTCGACTTCTCCACGAAGATGCGTGATCGCGGGGTCGAGGTGCTCGAGATGCTCGACCTGCTGACCGACGTCGTCCGCATGCCGCAGGGGCGCGCCTGGATCCTCGACCGCCGGATCACCGAGGCCCAGGTCGGAGCCGGCCTGGTCGAGCCGATCCGGGCCTGGCTCGACGAGATGCCGGCGGAGACGCTGGCCGAGCACCTGATCGGGGGACTCACGTTCGACGAGGTCCCCGACGACGCCGGCGGGCCGTTCCTCGCGGCACTCGGGCGCCAGGAGGAGTACCCGTTCCTGCTGCAGCCCCTGCCGAACACCCAGTTCACGCGCGACATCAGCGCGTGGGTGTTCCAGGGTGTGACCCTGAACCCGATGTTCTGGCCGGCGCGGCGGCAGGAGACGCTGCTCACCGCGGCGATCTACCGGTTCCACCCGGCGATCGCGGGCGAGGACTTCCCGGTCTGGTTCGGGGATCTCGAGCAGCACCCGATCGACTACGGGGCCGCCACGCTCGAGGGTGGCGACGTGATGCCGGTCGGTCACGGCACCGTGGTGGTCGGCCTCGGCGAGCGCAGCTCGCAGCAGGCTGCCACCCAGCTGGCCCGGTCGCTGTTCAAGGCCGACGCCGCCGAGCGGGTGGTCCTGGCGTGCATGCCGCGCTCGCGGGCCGCGATGCACCTCGACACGGTGTTCACCTTCTGCGACCGCGACCTGGTGACGTCGTTCGCGCCCGTGGTCGACCGGATCACCACCCTGGTGCTCCACCGCGACGACTCGGCCCCGCAGGGCATGGCCGTCCGCCGGGACGACCGCGCGTTCACGGACGTCCTCGGTGAGGCACTGGGCATCGAGCTGCGGGTGGTGCCGACCGGCGGTGACCGCTGGGGGGCCAGCCGCGAGCAGTGGGACGACGGCAACAACGTCCTGGCCCTCGAGCCCGGCGTCGTCGTCGGCTACGACCGCAACACCAACACCAACACGCTGCTGCGCAAGGCCGGCGTCGAGGTCATCACCATCGACGCGAGCGAGCTCGGCCGCGGCCGCGGTGGTGGCCGCTGCATGAGCTGCCCGATCCTGCGCGACCCCGTCGACTGAGTCCGGAAAGAGAGACACCATGCGCACCCCGCTCCGTGGCCGGCACCTGCTGAGCCTCGCCCACCACACCCCCGAGGAGATCCGCTACCTCGTGGACCTCTCGCGCGACCTCAAGCGCGCCAAGTACGCCGGCACCGAGCAGCAGCTGCTGCGCGGGCGCAACATCGCGCTGATCTTCGAGAAGACCTCGACCCGCACCCGCTGCGCGTTCGAGGTCGCGGCCTACGACCAGGGCGCCCACGTGACCTTCCTCGACCCCTCGTCGTCCCAGATCGGGCACAAGGAGTCGATCAAGGACACCGCCCGGGTCCTCGGCAGGATGTACGACGCGATCGAGTACCGCGGCTCCTCCCAGGAGCTCGTCGAGACGCTCGCGGCGTACGCCGGCGTGCCCGTCCTCAACGGGCTGACCGACGACTACCACCCCACGCAGATGCTGGCCGACGTGCTCACCATGACCGAGCACACCACCAAGCCGTGGCACGAGATCGCGTTCGCCTACGTCGGCGACGGCCGCAACAACGTGGCCAACTCGCTGCTCATGGTGGGCGCCAAGCTCGGCATGGACGTCCGCATCGGCGCGCCCCGCGACCTGTGGCCCGACGACGCCCTGGTCAAGCGGTGCGAGGAGTTCGCCGCCGAGTCCGGTGCGCGGGTGACCGTCACCGACGACCCGCAGGCCGCCGTGGTCGGTGTCGACTACGTGCACACCGACGTCTGGGTCTCGATGGGCGAGCCGGTCGAGAGCTGGGACCAGCGGGTCGAGAAGTGCCTGCCCTACCAGGTGAACGCCGAGCTGCTGCGGGCCACGGGCAACCCGGGCGTGCGCTTCCTGCACTGCCTGCCGTCGCTGCACAACACCGAGACCGCGCTGGGCACCAAGGTGGCCGCGCGCTTCCCGCACCTCGCGGGTGGCATCGAGGTGACCGAGGAGGTCTTCGAGTCCTCGGCGAACCTCGCGTTCGACCAGGCCGAGAACCGCATGCACACGATCAAGGCGGCGCTGGTCGCCGCCCTGGCGTGACGGGAGGAGTGAGATGCGCATCGTGATCGCGCTCGGGGGCAACGCCCTCCTGCGCCGGGGAGAGCCGCTGACCGCGGAGAACCAGCGTTCGAACGTCCGCACGGCCGCCCGCTCAATCTCCACGGTGGTGCCGGGGAACGAGGTCGTCGTCGCCCACGGCAACGGGCCCCAGGTGGGGCTGCTCGCCCTCCAGGCCCAGGCCTACCAGGCGGTGCGCCCCTACCCGCTCGACGTGCTCGGCGCGCAGACCGAGGCGATGATCGGCTACGTCATCGAGCAGGAGCTCGGCAACCTGCTGCCCAAGGACCAGCGCCTCGCCACCCTGCTGACGATGATCGAGGTCGACCCGCACGACCCGGCGTTCGACGACCCGACCAAGTTCATCGGACCGGTCTACCTCCGTGAGGAGGCGGAGCGTCTCGCCGCGGAGCTGGGCTGGACGGTGAAGCCGGACGGCGGTGCGTGGCGGCGCGTGGTCGCCTCCCCCCGGCCCCGGCGGATCTTCGAGATCGAGCCGATCCGGTGGCTGCTCGAGCAGGGCGTGATCGTGGTCTGCGCGGGCGGGGGCGGCATCCCGACGGTGCTCGACGAGGAAGGCATCCTGCACGGCGTCGAGGCCGTGATCGACAAGGACCTCGCCTCGGCACTGCTGGCCGAGGAGCTCGGCGCCGACCTGCTGGTGATCGCCACCGACGTCGACGGCGTCTACCTCGACCACGGCACCCCCCAGGCGCGCCGCCTCGGCACGGTCTCGCCGGCCGAGCTGGCCCGCCACGACTTCGCCTCGGGCTCGATGGGGCCCAAGGTGGAGGCCGCCTGCGGGTTCGTCGAGCGCACCGGCCACCAGGCGGTGATCGGCTCGCTCGAGGACATCGAGGCGATCGTCGCCGGCACGGCCGGGACGCGGGTCACGCCTGCCGCCGCCATGGTCGGCTGAGCACCGGGTCGTGTGCCCGGGACCACCCTCCAGGGTGGTCACGGGCACACGACCCTCACCCGTCGGTCTACTTCACCGCGATCTTGAAGGTCCGCGACACCGTCGTCCCGTTCCCGTCGACGACCTTCAGGGTGAACGACCACGTGCCCCTCTTGGTCGGCTGCCCCGAGATGGTCGCGGAGCGCCCGGCCACCGAGCCCAGGTTGAGGCCCGGCGGGAGCGTGCCCGACGTCAGCGACCACAGGAAGGCGGCCTGGCCCCCGGTCACCGAGACCGTCGTGGAGTAGGACTTGCGCGTGCTGGCGTTGGGCAGCGTGCTCGAGGTGGCGAACACCAGGGGAGCCGGCGCGACGTCCACGCTGACGACCGCGGTGTCCTGCATGCCGGCGCTGTCCACGGCCACCCCGAACGCGTAGCTGCCGGGGTTGGTCGGCGTGCCGGAGAGCACGCCCGCGGAGGACAGGGTCAGGCCGCCCGGCAGGCTGCCGGAGGTCACCGACCACGCGTAGGTGCCGTCGCCGCCGAGCGCGGTGAGCTGACGGCTGAGGGTGTTGGCGACCTGGGCGTCGCTGACGACCTGGTCGGGCACGTCGACCGGGGCGACGGGAGCCGGGTCGACCACGACCGCCACGGTCACCTGCGCAGTGGCGCCGGCGGCGTCGGTGACGGTGACCGTGACGTTGCTGGTGCCCGCGGTGGTCGGCGTCCCGCTGAGGGTGCCGGTGCCGGGGTCGACCCCGAGGCCGCCGGGCAGGCCGCTCGCGCTCCAGGTGTACGGCGCGACGCCGCCCGTGGCGCTCACGGGCGTGGCCGACCACGCGGTGCCGACGACGGCGTGCGCCGGGTCGGACCCGGTCGCCGCGAGCGGGTCGGTGGCCGTGACGGTGCCCGTGGCGACCTGGACCTGGTAGTTGCCGAGCGAGCCGTAGTCGGAGTACTTGCCGGCCACGAGGGGGTCTCCGGTCCCGACACCGTCGACGAGCACGGTGTACGTCGCGCCGCCCGCGGGCAGCGTGCCGCTCCAGCTCGCGCCGAGACCGGAGGCCTGGGAGGACGTGACGCGGGCCGACGCGGGGTCCACCACGGCGACCGTGGCGCCCGTCGCGTCGAGCACCGTCAGCTGCACGTCGAGGTCGGGCAGCCCCGCCGCCGGGTTGACCGTCACCGAGGTCGCGCCCGCGCCGGTGAACCGGAAGGCGTCGACGTCGGCACGCGTCGTGATCACGCCGTCGACCGTCGGGCTGGCCCCGGTCATCAGGGTTGCCGCACCCGTGGTGTCGCCGTGGTCATCGGCACGCAGCGGCGCGCCGGTCGCGATGATCGCGAGGTCGTCCTGGGTGGTGCTGGCCCCGGAGTACTCGCCCGCCGAGAACTGCGAGACCGGCTGGGAGTAGGCGACGCCCATGATCGGGGCCCAGGGCGAGGCGCCGGCGTAGTAGCTGGTGGTCGCGGTCGCGTCGTGCGACAGGCCGAAGTTGTGCCCGATCTCGTGCGAGGCGGCCTCGCCCATGTTCTTGCCGGTCTTGCCGGTGCCGGCCGAGAACACCCAGGCCGGCTGGTAGTAGAGGTGGCTCGAGCCGGAGTGGTTGAAGACGTTGACGTAGGCGATGCCGCCGCAGCCGCAGCTGGTGTAGATCGGACCGCCGTTCGTGATCACGGCCCGCGCGCCGTACTGCAGGTCCGACGACGAGGTGCGGTCGAGCGCGGCGGTGCCCGGGTCGGCGAGCACGACGTTCACGTCGAAGGGCGCGTAGTCCTCCGCCACGACCTGCCAGGCCTTCTGGATCTCGAGCAGCTCGGCGTCGCTGAAGCTGGTGTCGACCGGGTCGCTGCTCGAGTAGGGCTCGGCGGTGATGGTGCTGCCGTAGGAGCCGTTCCAGGCCGTGCCGGTGAAGGTGCCGCCCTTGAAGTCGAGCCAGATGGTCCGGTTGGCGCCGGGACGCGACTGCAGCGTGAAGGTGTCGGTCAGCGGCACCAGCGCGGTCGCGGCGGCGGTCGCCTGCGGCCCCGAGACGGTCGCGGTCGCGGCCTGCTTCTCGGCGCGGCTGGCCGCCGGGTCGACGTAGAACGCCTTGCCGCAGGTGTCGAGCCACAGGGTGCGGTCACTGCGGGCGGCAGCCGCGAGCACCGCGCCACGGCTGCCGTTGCTCTCCATGGCCGTGCGGAAGCGCTTCGGCATGGTGGTCCGGGCGATGCCGGCGACCACGGGCTCGTCGAAGACGGGCTTGACGCACCCCCCCTGGTGGCCGGGGTGGCCGTCCGGCCGGGCCGCCTCCGCGGGGCTGCCGGCCACCGCCGGCAGCACGGCCGCGAGGGCCAGGGTGAGCAGGGTGGTCAGCAGCGCCGACGGGCGTGGCGTGCGGCTTCCGGTCATCGCAGGGGTCCCTCACTGTCGGTCTCGCCCTCAGGGTGACCGAGAGGGCGACCGATTCTTGAGGAAATCTTGAAAATTGGGACTCAGGTCCTGACCACCCCCGGGCAGGTGGCCCAGTGCGGTGCCCAGTGCGGTGCCCAGTGCGGTGCCCAGTGCGGCTCAGCGGCGGGTGCGCGCCATCCAGTCCTCGAGGTCCGCGGCGGTGCGCGGGAGCGAGGCCGAGAGGTTGCGGTGGCCGTCGGCGGTGACCAGCACGTCGTCCTCGATCCGGATGCCGATGCCGCGCAGCTCCTCGGGCACCAGCAGGTCGTCCTGCTGGAAGTAGAGCCCCGGCTCGACGGTCAGGCACATGCCCTCGGCGAGGGTGCCCTGGGTGTAGGCCTCGTCGGAGGCTCGCCCGCAGTCGTGCACGTCCATCCCGAGCATGTGGCTGACGCCGTGGAGGGTCCAGCGCGAGTAGACCTTGCTGTCGGGGGAGAGCGCCTCGTCGACCGAGACCGGCAGCAGGCCCATCCGGTCGAGACCCTGCGCGAGCACCACCATCGCGGCGTCGTGCGGGTCGCGGAACTTCACGCCCGGTCGCACCACCGCGAGCGCGGCCTCCTGCGAGGCGAGCACGAGGTCGTACAGCTCGCGCTGGAGGTCGGTGAACCGGCCGTCGACCGGCAGCGTGCGGGTGACGTCGGCGGTGTAGAGGTGGTGGCCCTCGACGCCCATGTCGAGCAGGACCAGCTCGCCCGGGGTGATCGGGCCGGAGTTGTCGATCCAGTGCAGCGTGGTCGCGTGGTGGCCGCCGGCCACGATCGAGTCGTAGCCGATGTCGTTGCCCATCGCCCGGGCACGGCGGAAGAACGTGCCCTCGAGCCAGCGCTCGCCGTGGCGGACGCAGTCGTCCCACTCGCGCACGCAGTCCTCGAAGCCGAGGGTGGTGATGTCGCAGGCCTCCTGGAGCTGCTCCACCTCCCACTCGTCCTTGATCAGCCGCATCTCGGAGACCACGCGCGCGAGCTCCTCGTCGCGCGAGTCGTCGCCGGCGACCAGCCCGTCGACGTACGACGAGACCCCGCGGTGCACGCGCGTCTTGCCGCCGCCCTCCAGGGCCGCCGGCAGGTCGTCGACGTGGCGCACGGTCACGCCGAGCGAGGCCTCCATCTCGCCGACCGAGGGGCGCCGGCCGGCCCACAGCTCGCCGTACTGGCGGTCGCGGAAGAACTCGTCGGTCTCGCGCGAGGAGCGCGGGCGCGCGTAGAGCACGGCCTCGCCGTCCTCGACCACGAGCACCGCGTCGCTGGTCTGGTTGCCGCTGAAGTAGGTGTGCGCGGTGTCGGAGCGGAAGCGGTAGTCGGTGTCGTTCGAGCGGACCTTGAACGACCCGGCCGGCAGCACCAGCCGCTCGCCGGGGAACACCTCGGCCAGCCGCGCCCGGCGGGCGGCGGCCCACGGGGTGATGGAGCTGGGCGGCAGGTCGAGCTCGCGGTCGCCCCAGCCCTGGCGCATGAAGCTGCTCCACGCCTCGGGGACCTTGGGGTCGTGGGACTCCGTCTTCGGCCCGTTCGTCGGGTGGGTCTTCGGCCCGGTCGCCTCGGGCGTCGTCTGCTTGCTCACCCGGCCACTCTACGACGCGCGGCGCCCGGGGGAACCCCGGCCGATAGGCTCGCGGCATGCCCGGAGCCCGCCGCGACAGCGTCGCCTTCACCGTCGTCGTGACGGTGGCGGTGGCCCTCGGCGCGCTCCTGATGGTGCTCGTGATCGCGCTCTCCGGAGCCCCTCGCGTGATGGTCCTCGCGACCGGCCTGGCCGCCCTGCCGGTGGTGCCGCTGGTCGCCTGCTACCTGTGGCTCGACCGCTACGAGCCCGAGCCGCGGACCCTGCTCGCCCTGGGCCTGCTGTGGGGCGGGTTCGTGGCCACCGCCGCCGCCCTGCTGCTGCAGGGCATCGGCGGGCTCGTCGTCGGCTTCACCGACGACACCAGCCTCGCGGTGGTCGCGCCGATCACCGAGGAGGCCAGCAAGGGGCTGTTCCTCTTCCTCCTGCTGTGGTGGCGGCGGGCCGAGCTCGACGGCGTGCTCGACGGCATCGTCTACGCCGGGATGATCGGCATCGGCTTCGCCTTCGTGGAGAACATCCTCTACCTCGCCGCCGCCTACAACGGCACCGACGGCATGGGGCCGGGCGGCGCCACCGCGGTGACCGGCACCTTCCTGGTGCGCTGCCTGGTGAGCCCGTTCGCGCACCCGCTCTTCACCACCTTCACCGGCATCGGCGTCGGCATCGCCGTCACGAGTCGGAGCCGGGTCACCCGGGTGGTCGCCCCTCTGGCGGGGTACACCTGTGCCGTGGTCACGCACGCCCTCTGGAACGTCTCGACGCTCTACGGCTTCGAAGGGTTCGTCGGCGCGTACGTCGTGCTGATGGTCCCCGCCTTCCTCGCCGTCTCCGGGCTCGCCCTCTGGTCGCGCCGCTACGAGCAGCGCATGCTCACCACTGCGCTGCTCGACGCCTCCCGGCGCGGGCTGGTGCCCCAGACCGACATCGGCTGGCTGGTCGACCTCCGGGCCCGTCGTACGGCGCGCACGTGGGCGCGGCGGATCGGCGGCCCGTCCTCCGAGCGTGCGATGCGTGACTACCAGCAGGCCGCGATCGAGCTCGGCTTCCTGCACTACCGCTACCTGCGTGGCACCCCGCCCCCCGACTTCGCCGCCCGCGGCCACGACTACGTGGCCCGGATCAACGCGGCCCGTCCCTACGTCTCCTTCCCCGGACAGGTGGTACCCGCCCGATGACCACGACCGAGACCCAGGGCGCGCGGATGATCACCGCGCTCGTGCAGCTGCGCTCCGCGCTGCAGGAGGCGCGCCTGCCCCTGGAGACCGCCGGGGTCGAGGAGCAGCGCTCCTCCCTGCGCGCCATGGTCGACCAGCTCGAGGACTACGTGATCCCGCGGGTGATGACGCTGGAGGCCCCGCTGCTCGCGGTCGTCGGCGGCTCGACCGGTGCCGGCAAGTCGACGCTGGTCAACTCCCTGGTCGGTCGCCGCGTGACCGCGCCCGGCGTGCTGCGTCCGACCACCCGGTCGCCGGTGCTGGTGCACCACCCGGACGACCTGACGTGGTTCGGCCAGGACCGGCTGCTGCCCGACCTGGTCCGCCTCGACCGCGCCACCGACGACCCCGCCGCGCTGCAGCTCGTCGCGGCCGACAGCGTCGGCCCCGGCATCGCGATCCTCGACGCGCCCGACGTCGACTCCATCGAGGAGCAGAACCGCACGCTCGCGGCGCAGCTGCTCGCCGCCGCCGACCTCTGGCTCTTCGTCACCTCGGCGGCGCGCTACGCCGACCAGGTGCCGTGGGACTTCCTGCGCGAGGCCGCCGAGCGCAGCGCCGCGGTCGCGATCGTCCTCGACCGCACGCCCGCCGAGGCCGTCGAGACGGTCTCGACCCACCTGGCCCGGATGCTGGCCAGCCGCGGGCTCAAGGACTCGCCGCTGTTCATCGTGCACGAGGGGCCCGTCTCCGACGACGGCCTGCTCCCGGCCTACGCCGTCGCGGAGGTGCGCGGCTGGCTCGAGGCCCTGGCGAAGGACGCCGACGCCCGCGACCGCGTCGTGCAGCAGACGCTCGAGGGTGCGATCCGCACGCTGACCCGTCGTACGCACGCGGTGGCGGACGCCGCCACCGAGCAGGTCGAGACCGAGGTCCGGCTGCGCGGCGACGCCGAGCGGGCCTACGACGACGCGGTCGCGTCCGTGGCGACCGCCTGCGCCGACGGCACGCTGCTGCGGGGCGAGGTGCTGGCGCGCTGGCAGGAGTTCGTCGGTACCGGCGAGCTGATCAAGAGCCTCGAGCACAAGGTCGGACGGATGCGCGACCGCATCGTCAACGCGGTCAAGGGCAAGCCGCAGACCGCCGAGCGGGTGACGGTCGCCGTCGAGTCGGGCCTCGAGACGCTGATCCTCGAGCACGCGGAGGCCGCGGCCGAGCGGGCCGAGGCCTCGTGGCGTTCCCTGGCCTCGGGCCAGGCCCTGCTCGCCGACGCGGGGGAGGACCTCGGCCGCGCGTCGCGCGACTTCCGGCGCCGTGCCGAGCGCGCGGTGCGCGACTGGCAGCAGGACGTGCTCGACATGGTGCGCACCGAGGGTGCCGACAAGCGCGGCACCGCCCGGTTCCTGGCCTACGGCGTCAACGGGCTCGGCGTCACGCTGATGATCGTGGTCTTCGCCCACACGGGCGGGATGCTGGTCGGGGCCGAGGCCGGCATCGCCGGCGGCTCCGCGATCGTGGCGCAGAAGCTGCTCGAGGCGGTCTTCGGCGACCAGGCCGTCCGCAGCCTCGCCGACCGGGCCAGCCGCGACCTGCAGGCCCGGGTCGCGGAGCTGCTCGAGACCGAGCGGCGTCGCTACACCGACCTGCTCGACAGCCTCGGCCTCACCTCCGACCTGCCCGACCGCCTGCGCGCCGCCTCGCGCCGTGTCGACGACCTCCGGTTCGCCGCGGCGACGCGCGACGACGTACCGGGTACCGAGAGCCCGTCCCCGTCCGCCTAGGCTTGAGGCGCACTTGATGAAGCGTCGAGGTGCCGCCACCCGAGGGAGAACATGACGTCCGTGCTCGAGACGGCCAAGCGAATGGTCGGCCGGGGTTCCGACCTGGCCGACCGCCTCGACGGTCTGGCCACGGCCGTGCAGGCCTCCCGCGGGCGGCTCGACGACGCGGTCGTCGACCCCGCCCAGGAGGTCGCCGAGCGCGCCGCCAGCCGGCTGCGGCTCTCTGCCGAGCACACCGTCGTCGCGCTGGCGGGTGCCACCGGGTCGGGCAAGTCCTCGACGTTCAACGCGCTCACCGGGCTCGACCTCTCGGCCGTCGGCGTCCGCCGCCCGACCACCTCGTGGGCGACCGCGTGCGTCTGGGGGCAGGAGGGCGCCACCGAGCTGCTCGAGTGGCTCGGCATCCCCGCGCGCCACCAGGTGATGCGCGACTCGATGCTCGACTCCGGGCCGGCCGACACCTCGCTCGACGGCGTCGTCCTGCTCGACCTGCCCGACCACGACTCGACCGAGGTCTCGCACCACCTCGAGGTCGACCGGCTGGTGAAGCTCGCCGACCTGCTGGTCTGGGTGCTCGACCCGCAGAAGTACGCCGACGCCGCCGTCCACGACCGCTACCTCGCGCCCCTCGCCTCGCACCAGGACGTGATGGTGGTGGTGCTCAACCACGTCGACACGGTCCCGGCCGGGCAGCGCGACCAGATGCTGGCCGACGTCCGGCGCCTCCTCGACGCCGACGGACTGACCGGGGTGCCGGTGCTGGCCACCAGCGCCCGCGACGGCGACGGGGTCGAGGACCTCAGGCGCCTCGTCGTCGAGCGGGTGGCCGGCAAGAAGGCCACCCGCACCCGCCTCGAGGCCGACGTGAGGGCCGCCGCCGAGCGGCTGCACGCGGTCACCGGCGACGCCCGGCCGCCGCGGCTGTCGGAGGAGCGGGTCGAGGCGCTCGAGGACGCCTTCGCCGATGCGGCCGGTGTGCCGACCGTCGTGGACGCGGTCGAGGAGTCGACCCGGATGCGCGCACAGCGCGCCACGGGCTGGCCGGTGACCGCGTGGTTCTCCCGGCTGCGGCCCGACCCGCTCAAGCGGCTGCACCTCGACCTCGGCAGCTCCGGCCGCGAGCTGACCGGCCGGGCCCGCACCTCCGTGCCGCCGCCGACCCAGGTCCAGCGGGCGCGCGTCGACACCGAGGTCCGCGCGCTGGCCGACGACGTCGCCACCACGCTGCCCGCGCCCTGGGCGCACGCGGTGCGCGCCGCCTCGGTGCGCCACCTGTCCGACCTCGGCGACCGTCTCGACGGCGCGCTCGCCGACGCCGACCTCGGCGCCAGTCGGATCCCCGTCTGGGCCGGCGTGGTGCGCGTCCTGCAGTGGCTGCTGATCGGCGCCGCGCTCGCCGGCGCCGCCTGGTTGGCCCTGCTCTTCTTCCTCTCCTACCTCCAGCTGCCCGACGCCGACCCGCCGCAGGTCGGGGGCTTCCCGCTCCCGACCGTGCTCTTCGTGGGGGGCGTGCTCGCCGGCGTGCTGCTCGCCCTGGTGTGCCGGCTGCTCGTGGGGCTGACCGCCCGCAGCCGGGCACGCACGGCCGACCGGCGCCTGCGCGCGGGCATCGCCGGGGTGACCGAGGAGGTCGTGGTCGAGCCCGTGCGCACCGAGCTGGCGGCGTACGCCGCGGCGCGCGACGGCCTCCAGGCCGCCCTGCGCTGAGCCCCCACGCTGACCCGCCGTTGGTTGACGGCGGGTCAGCGCGAACAGCCCGCGAGACGTGCACAGCGGCGCCCCGCGACACGCTCGTCCACAGGTTGCTCCGTCGGCCCCTCCGGCCGTCGGCGACGCGGCGCACAGTGGTGGCGGTCCACCCACCACGCGAGGAGATGAAGCCTGTGAACGAGTCCCTGATCACCCTGCAGGGCCGGGTCGGCGGCGACGTGTCGCTGCGCCGTGCCGGCGACGCCGAGGTCGCGAGCTTCCGGCTCGCGTGCACGCCCCGGCGCTACCAGCGCAAGACCGACAGCTGGGTCGACGCCGACACCCAGTGGTTCACCGGTTTGGCCTGGCGCGGCCTCGCGGAGAACTGCGACCGCTCGCTGCGCCGCGGCGACGCCGTCGTGGTCCACGGCCGGCTCAACGCCCAGACGTGGGTCAACAAGGCCGGGGTCGAGGTCACCACGTTCGAGATCGACGCCGTGTTCGTGGGGCACGACCTGACCAAGGGCACCAGCGTGTTCACGCGCCCGGCGCGCGAGCCCGACGGGGGAGAGGAGGTGGCGGCCGCGAGCGGGACGGCCGAGGCGGGGGCCGCGGCCTGAGGTGGCCGCCCAGCCCGTAGGCTCGCGGGCATGGCGGATTACGTGTTCACCCTGCGCAACGTGCGCAAGGCCCATGGCGACAAGGTCGTCCTCGACAACGTCACCCTCTCGTTCCTGCACGGAGCCAAGATCGGCGTGGTCGGGCCCAACGGCACCGGCAAGTCGACGCTGCTCAAGATCATGGCCGGGCTCGAGCACGCGAACAACGGTGACGCCATCCTCGACCCCGACGCGACCGTCGGCATGCTCCAGCAGGAGCCCCCGCTGAGCGAGGGCAAGACCGTGCTGGAGAACGTCGAGGAGGCCGTGCACGAGACCAAGGCCAAGATGGCCCGCCTCGACGAGCTCTACATGATGATGGGCGACCCCGACGCCGACCAGGACAAGGTCGCGGCCGAGGCGGGCGACCTCCAGACCGAGCTCGACGCCGCGAACGTGTGGGACCTCGACAGCCGGCTCGACCAGGCGATGGACGCGCTGCGCTGCCCGCCGGGCGACGTGGTCGTCGACCACCTCTCCGGAGGCGAGCGCCGCCGCGTGGCCCTGTGCAAGCTGCTCCTCCAGCAGCCGGACCTGCTGCTGCTCGACGAGCCCACCAACCACCTCGACGCCGAGTCGGTGCAGTGGCTCGAGAACCACCTGGCGAGCTACCCGGGCGCCGTCCTGGCCGTGACCCACGACCGGTACTTCCTCGACAACGTCGCGCAGTGGATCCTCGAGCTCGACCGTGGCAAGACCCACCCCTACGAGGGCAACTACTCCACCTACCTGGAGACCAAGAAGGACCGCCTCAAGATCGAGGGGCAGAAGGACGCCAAGCGGGCCAAGATGCTCGAGCGCGAGCTCGAGTGGGTCCGGTCCAACGCCAAGGCCCGCCAGACCAAGAGCCGCTCGCGTCTCGCGCGGTACGAGGAGATGGCGGCCGAGGCCGACCGGATGCGCAAGATCGACACCTCCGAGATCAACATCCCGGCCGGTCCGCGCCTCGGCGACGTGGTGCTCGAGGCGAAGGGCCTCGGCAAGGGCTTCGAGGACCGCCTGCTCATGCACGACCTGTCGTTCTCGCTGCCGCGGGCCGGCATCGTCGGCGTGATCGGCCCCAACGGCGTCGGCAAGACGACGCTGTTCCGGATGATCACGGGCCAGGAGAAGCCCGACGAGGGCGAGCTGGTCGTGGGCCAGACCGTGAAGATCTCCTACGTCGACCAGAGCCGCGGCGGCATCGAGCCGAACAAGAACGTCTGGGAGGTCGTCTCCGACGGGCTCGACTTCATCAAGGTCGCCAACTTCGAGATGAACTCGCGCGCCTACGTCGCGTCGTTCGGCTTCAAGGGTCCTGACCAGCAGAAGAAGGCGGGCGTGCTGTCCGGCGGCGAGCGCAACCGCCTCAACCTCGCGCTGACGCTGAAGATGGGTGGCAACCTGCTGCTGCTCGACGAGCCCACCAACGACCTCGACGTCGAGACCCTCTCCTCGCTCGAGGACGCGCTGCTCGACTTCCCGGGCTGTGCCGTGGTCACCTCCCACGACCGGTGGTTCCTCGACCGCGTCGCCACCCACATCCTCGCCTGGGAGGGCGACGACGAGGACGACGCGAAGTGGTTCTGGTTCGAGGGCAACTTCGCCTCCTACGAGGAGAACAAGGTCGAGCGCCTCGGCTTCGAGGCAGCGCGCCCGCACCGGGTCACGCACCGCCGCCTCACCCGCGACTGAGGTCCCACCCCGAGCACGGTCGCAGCCCTAGGCTGCGACCGTGCTCAAGTACCTGGGCTCCAAGCGCACCCTGGTCCCGGTGCTCGGCGAGATCGCCACGCGGGTGGGGGCGACGACCGCGCTCGACCTGTTCACCGGCACCACCCGGGTCGCCCAGGAGCTGAAGCGGCGCGGGCTGCACGTCACCGCGCACGACCTCGCGACGTACAGCGAGGTGCTCGCGCAGTGCTACGTCGCGACCGATGCCGCGGACGTCGACCACGCCGAGCTGGCCGAGCACCTCGCCCGCCTCGACGCGCTGCCCGGACGGCGGGGGTACGTCACCGAGACCTTCTGCGAGCGCAGCCGCTACTTCCAGCCGCACAACGGCGAGCGGATCGACGCCATCCGCGACGCGCTGGATGAGTCCCACGCCGGCACGCCGCTCTACCCGGTGCTGCTGACCAGCCTGCTGCTCGCGGCCGACCGGGTCGACTCGACGACGGGTCTGCAGATGGCCTACCTCAAGCAGTGGGCGCCGCGGGCGAGCGGCCGCCTCACCCTGCGCGTGCCGGAGCTGCTGCCGGGGCTGGGTCTGGCGCTGCGCGGTGACGCGGTGGAGTCCACGCGGACGCTGCCGCCGGTCGACCTCGCCTACCTCGACCCGCCGTACAACCAGCACCGCTACTTCACCAACTACCACGTCTGGGAGACGCTCGTCCGGTGGGACGCCCCCGAGGCCTACGGCATCGCCTGCAAGCGCGTCGACGCCCGCGACCCGGCGACGATGAGCGCCTTCAACCGCAAGCGCGAGATGCCGACCGCCCTCGCGGGCGTGATCCGCGACGTCCGCGCCGAGGTGGTCGTGGTCTCCTACAACGACGAGTCGTGGGTCGGCGTGGAGGAGATGACCGGCTGGCTGCGCGACGCGGGCCACGAGGAGGTCGGCGTGCTCGCCTTCGACCGCAAGCGCTACGTCGGTGCGCAGATCGGCATCTTCAACCCGGCAGGGGAGAAGGTCGGTCGGGTCTCCCACCTGCGCAACCAGGAGTTCGTGTTCGTGGCCGGCCCGCGCGACAAGGTCGCGGAAGCGATGGCGGTCGGCGAGGGCGCGGTGCCGGTCGGCGCCTGACCGCCTTCCCGGTCGGCTAGTGACGGCCGCCGATCTCCCGCGCCGGGTGGGCGGAGACCAGGTGGTCGGCGACGGCGTTCATGACCCGGCCGAGCGCTGCGAAGTCGTCGGGGTCCGCGAGGTCGACCAGGTGGGCGCGCACGCCGCGCACGTGGGTCGGCGCCATCTCGACGAGCAGGTCGTAGCCCTTCTCGGTGAGGTGGCACACGATGCCGCGGCCGTCCTCGGGGGAGGCGGCGCGCAGCACCAGGCCGGCCTCCTCGAGCCGCTTCACCGTGTGGGTCACCCGGCTCCTGCTGTGCGCGAGCGACTCGGCCAGTTGCGCCATCCGCAGCTGGTGGTCGGGAGTCTCCGAGAGCCGCACCAGGATCTCGTACTCCGTCATCGAGATGCCGAACTTCTGGCGCAGGTCGTCGTCGAGCCGGTCCTGCAGCAGCGTCATCCCCATGATCAGCCCGCGCCAGGAGCGCTGCTGCTCGTCGTCGAGCCACGGAACCGGGGGAGTCGCCACGGGCGGGAGTCTATGTCGGGCTCTAGCCGCGGACGCGGACGACGAAGGCTTTCGACGTCGAGCGCGCGGCGTCGAAGGATCCGGAGTACGCCGCCTTCAGGCGGGTCTCCCCGACCGGCAGGCGCTTCGCGATCCGCACGCTCGCCTTCCCGCCGGTCAGCGAGGCCTTCCCGACGACCGTGCCGCCCTTCAACAGGCGCACCGTGCCCGTCAGGTCTTGTGCGCCGGTGACCCTGACGGGGACCCGGATCGCCCGCTTCCGCGCCTGCTTCGCGGAGTACGAGTCGGCCGGCGTGGCCGACGTCCGGGAGGCGATCGCGCTCAGCAGCCACGGTTCCGCGCCGAGTGATTCGGTCTCGGCGGCGAACGCCACCGTGTTGCCGACGGCGGTGGGCGGGGTGCCGCAGCACCCGCCGACAGGTCCGGACCAGATGTCCGCGGCGACGTCGGTGCCCGCCTCGGTGCCGTCGCTGCTCCACAGCTCGCTGCCGACGACGCCGTCGTCGGCCTCGAACCACAGCCGGTCACCCACCGTGACCGGGAGCGACATCGAGACGTCTCCTCCCGGCTTGATCTCGTCGACGAGCGTCGTGCCCGCCTCGGTGCCGTCGGATCGCCACAGCTGGAAGGTGGCCGACGGACCAGTGGCCCGGAAGTAGACGAAGCCGTCGAGGACCGTCAGCCCCTCGACGTTGCCGCTGAAGTCGGGGTTGACGTCGGCGACCTGCACGGTGCCGGCGTCCGTGCCGTCGGTGCGCCACAGCTCCTTGCCCGCCGCGTCGGTGGCGGCGAAGTAGGTGAGCCTGCCCAGCCTCGCCGGCCACCCGGGAGTACCGCTGGCGTCGGGAACGTCGTGGACGAGCGCGGTCCCCGCCGTGGTGCCGTCCGTGCGCCAGAGCTCCGTCCCGGCGCCGGACGAGAACGCCGAGAAGTACACCGATCCGTCGCCGGTCGGGAAGAACGCCGTGGTCCCGGTGAGCGGGCTCGGGCTCGACGTGCCGGGTTGCTCGATGTCGAGGACCTGCTGGGTGCCGGCGGCCGTGCCGTTGGTCCGCCACAGCTCCTGACCGTCCGCGTCGGCGGCGGCGAAGACGACCACGTCGCCGACGGCGCTGAAGTAGCGGGGGCCGGAGGACTCAGCGCCGAGGGCGATGTCGGCCACCTGGTGCGTGCCTGCGGCGGTGCCGTCGGAGGTCCACGGCTCGTCGCCGGTGGCGCCGCTCCCGGGGTCGGTGACGGCCGAGAACCACAGGGCGCCGCCCGCGCGAGCGAGGAAGCCCACCCGGTCGCTCCCGTCCGGGTAGGTGTCGAGCAGCACGCGCGTCCCGGCCTCGGTGCCGTCGGAGACCCACAGCTGGCTCTCCACTGTCCCGTAGACGAAGTAGAGCTTGCCCCGGAATGCCGTCAGCTGGTCGATGTACGACGAGTCGGTCCCGGGCGCGAGGTCGGCGACCAGGTGGGTCCCGGCGGCCGTGCCGTCGGACACCCAGGGCTCGTTGCCGTGGTCGGGGTCCGAGGCGATGAAGAACAGCTGGTCGCCGACCCGGGTGAAGTGGTCCGGGTCGGAAGCCGTGTCGCCCGGGTTCGCGTCGAGCAGGACGTGGGGTTGCGGAGCGAAGCCGTCGGCGGCCTGCGCAGGCAGGCCGACGAGTGCGAGCGGCACGGTCGTGGCGAGAGCCGTCACGAGGGTGACGGGAAGGCTGCGGCGCATGGCACTCCTCGGCAGGCTGATCCCCGCGCGCAGCCTCGCGGATATGCCGACAGGGGGAAATGACCCGTACGGACCAGTTCCCGCCGTCGCGGGTCAGACGTCTGTGCGGACCGGCCCGGGTCAGCGCATCCGCTCGAGGATGAGCGCCATGCCCTGGCCGCCGCCGACGCACATGGTGATCAGGCCGGTGCTCTTGTCGTGGAAGTCGAGGGAGTTGAGCATCGTGTTCTGCAGCCGGGCGCCGGTCATGCCGAACGGGTGACCGACCGCGATCGCGCCGCCGTTGACGTTGAGGCGGTCGAGGTCGATGCCGAGGTCCTGGTAGGACGGCACGACCTGAGCCGCGAACGCCTCGTTGATCTCGACGAGGTCGATGTCGCCGATGCTCATGCCGGCGTGGGCGAGCGCGCGCTTGGTCGCCTCGACCGGGCCGAGGCCCATGATCTCCGGCGACAGGCCGCTGACGCCGGTCGCCACGATCCGCGCCAGCGGGGTGAGGCCGAGCTCGCCCGCCTTGGTGTCGGACATGACCACGACGGCCGCGGCGCCGTCGTTGAGGGGGCAGCAGTTGCCGGCCGTGACCACGCCGTCGGGGCGGAAGACCGGCTGCAGCCCGGCGATGCCCTCGAGCGTCACTCCGGCCCGGGGGCCGTCGTCCGCGCTGACCACGGTGCCGTCGGGCGTGGTGACCGGGGTGATCTCACGGGCCCAGAAGCCGTCGGCGATCGCCTTCTCGGCGAGGTTCTGCGAGCGCACGCCGAACTCGTCGAGCTCCTGGCGCGAGAGCCCGCGCAGCCTCGCGACGTTCTCGGCCGTCTGGCCCATCGCGATGTAGACGTCGGGGATCTGGCCGTCCTCGCGCGGGTCGTGCCAGCCGACGCCGCCCTCGGCGGTCTTCGCCGTGCGAGCCTTGGCCTCGTCGTAGATCGGGTTCTGGGTGTCGGGCCAGTGGTCGGAGGTGCCCTTGGCGTAGCGCGACACCGTCTCCACGCCCGCGGAGACGAACACGTCGCCCTCACCGGCCTTGATGGCGTGGAAGGCCATGCGCGTGGTCTGCACCGAGGAGGCGCAGTAGCGGGTCAGCGTCGCGCCCGGCACGTCGTCCATGCCGTTGAGCACGTTGACGACGCGCGCCATGTTGTTGCCGGCCTCGCCGCCGGGCAGGCCGCAGCCGAGGTAGACGTCGTCGACGGTGTTGGGGTCGAGCCCGCCGACCTTGTCGAGGGCGGTCTTGATGATGAACGCCGCGAGGTCGTCGGGTCGGCAGTCCTTCAGCGATCCCTTGTTCGCGCGACCGATCGGCGTGCGGGCGGCAGAGACGATGACGGCCTCGGGCATGGAGGAACTCCGATCTGGCGGGGACGGGGAGGTGCGCACCGGCGCTCTCGTCACCCTAGTTGCCCCTCGCACACCCGTGGGCGAGGCCTTCGTCACGCCGGGTCTGGCCGCGCCGGCCCCTCACCACCGGCTCCTCACCACCGGCTCCTCACCACCGGCTCCTCACCACCGGCTCCTCACCACCGGCTCCTCACCACCGGCCTATCTGCGTCGGTGGAACGCCCACTCACCGTCGCTGCGTCGTCGCAGGTCCCAGCGTGCATCGTGGGCCCGCCGGTGGTGGTGACCGCAGGCGGGGATGGCGCTGGCGAGGTCGGTGCGCCCGCCGCGCGACCAGGGGCGGAGGTGGTGGATCTCGCACCAGGCAACCGGTCGGTCGCAACCGGCGATCGCGCAGGTGTCGTGGACGAGCGAGAGGGCTCGCCGCTGGTTGCCGTCGTGGAGTCGCCGGCGGCGCCCGAGGTCGAGCGGGACGGACGGGCCGCCGAGCACCGCGGGCACCAGCCCTGCCTCGCAGGCAAGGCGGCGCGCGTCGCCGGCGGTGATCCGGACACCGGTGTCGAGTCCCGCCGTACCCAGGCCGGACATGAGGGCGTCGAGCCCGACGGTCACCAGCAGCTCGGTGCTGTTGGGGCCGTGCCCCGTCGTCGGGAGGTGCTCGACGAGCTCGAGGAACGCGGCACCTCGCACCTCGTAGATGTTGGCCCCGGTGTCGGTGCCGAGGGCGGTCGGGTCGGTGACCAGGGTGCCTGCCCGGTCACGCGAGAGCCGGCGCGGGCTGGTCAGCCGGTCGAGCGCGTGGCGCAGCAGCTGGCCGTGCAGCTCCGGGATCAGGAACCTGCCGCTGAAGGTCCCGTTGCCGTTGTCGTGGAGGGCGAAGAAGGTCTCGGCCTCGGCCGAGCGCGTCTCCCGGCCCAGGAGGATCGCTTCGTGCCGGTCGGCGAGCTCGCGGTCGACCGGGTCGAACATGCGACGGGCCACCTGCCGCAGCCGCCGGGCGTCCACGGGCCGCCCCGACCGGGTGGCGTCGCCGGTGGCCCGCGCGACGAGCTGTTCCTCGGCCGCCCGCACCTGCTCGGGCGTCGCCTCGGGCGGCGCCTGCTCGGCGGCGTCGACGATCACCCGCACCTGGGGGAGTCGTAGTCGGCCGGCCGCGAAGGCCTCGCGCGTCGCGTCGTACTTCTCCTGGAGCAGGCGTGCGATCCGCAGCCCGCCGGCCAGTGCCTGCCGCGTGTCGCCGGTCAGCTGCGCCAGCCAGGCGTCGGTGCCGGTGTGGGCCGTCTCGTCGGCCACCCGGCGCGCGTCGGCCTCCGCCGACAGCGACATCCGCAGCGCCACCACCTGCGACTCGAGCGCTGCCAGGGCGGTGATCGCCTCCCCGAGCTCGTCGGTCGCCACCGTCGCGGCCGGCACGGCCGAGGCCTCGCGCACGAGGTCCTGCGCGCCCGCCACCGTCCCGGCGAGGGCCGGGGATGGAGCGCGGTGATGGACATGACGCGATCTTACTCGAACGCGTGTTCGAAGGCAACGCGATCCGACGTCGGCTCAGACGCCGATCGCCCGCGCCGCAGCGTCATAGCGGCGCGCCGCGTCCGCGACGTCGACGCGGGCGCCGTGGTTGGAGCCCGCCAGGCTGGTCGTCGCCATGCGGAAGAGCAGTGCCCGGGCGGTCGCGGCCAGCGGGACGTCGGCGCGGTCCACCAGGGACGGCGGGGTGTCGGGGCGGCAGAGCGCGTCGGCCACGACCACGCCCTCGGCGTACGCGGGCGGACGCCAGTAGGGCGCGATGTCGATCACTGCCGGAGGCAGCGTCGGACTCAGCAGGACGTTGCCGGTCAGGTCGCCGTGCACGACCTGCGCGGCGCCGAGCGGCTCGACGGCGCCCTGCAGCCGCCGACCCACGTCCGCGAGCTCGGGGTGGATCGCCAGGTCTCGTTCTCCCCAGGCCATCCGGTCCGCGACCGCCCACCGGTCGTCGCGTCGGTCGAGGCAGTCCGGTCGGCCCAGGTGCGCGACCGCCCGGTGGAAGGCGCGCCCGGCCTCGATGATCCGCAACCAGGCCGGCAACATGGTGAACGCGGGCTCGCTGCCCTCGACCCACCGGGTCGCAGACCACCCGGCCCACGACCAGGTGCCGAGGCGCGAGCGCACCGGAGCCGCCAGGCGGAAGCCGTCAGGCGTGACGTCCTCGAGCGCCTCGGCGAGCCAGTCGTGCACCGGACCGCCCGTCGGCTTGAGGACCAAGTCGCCGGAGATCCACGAGGTGCCCTGGCCACCGACCAGCGCCCGGGGCGGGTCCACCGCGCCGAAGGCGCGCACGACGCTCGCCGGTGGCGGTGTGGGAGGCATGGGTGCACCGTAGGGCGGTTCGGCGGAGCGACCGAACGCGTTTCCCCGCCTCAGGAGTAGCGGTGGCTCTTCTCGGCGTGGCCCTGCTCGCGCGTGCAGGTCTTGCCGCTGATGGCCCGGTGGCCGCAGAGCCCCTCGGTGGCCGCGGGCCCGGCGGTGGCCGCGGGCCCCTCGGCGGCCGCAGGCCCCTCGGTGGCCGCGGGCCCGGCGGCGGGTTCCGGCACCTCGGGAGCGCTCGGAGCCGGCCGGGCGGCCGGCCTGGGGGCGACGGCAGCTTTCTTGCCGGCGGCAGCGGTCGCCCGCTCGTAGCGTGCCTCGCGCATGGCGCGCAGGTTGTCCATCTTGCTCATCGTCGACTCACCTGCCGAGCGTAGGTCGGGGGACCCCGCGATCCCGGCAGGCGCGTCAGCCGAGGTCGACCCGGATCTCGTCGCCGAGGTGCGCGCCGCGCAGGAGCTCGAGCTCGTCGCCGGACCAGAAGCTGCCGGGGTCGTACCAGTTCGTGGGGCGCTCGCCGTCGAGCAGGCCCATCGCCTGGTAGGTGGCGGCCACGACCTCGGCGCAGTACGTCTCCTCGACCGGCGCCGGGCGACGGAGACGGCCGCGGGCCCAGCGGCCGGCCAGCGCGGCGGTGGCGGGGAAGGGCGTGCCGTCCAGCCGCGCGATCGTCGTCATCACGGCGTCCTCCATCTCGCGGGTCACCTCGGCGGAGAGCTGGCGCAGCCACGCCTGCTGCCCGTAGCGGTGGCCCCACTGCTCGACGGCGGCGCGGAGGTCGTGCAGCTGGACGCCGCGGTGGTGGCTGCCGGTCCACACGTCCACGAGGCCCTGCCCGAGCTCGGCGTGCCACATCAGCGGTGGCAGCTCGTCGAGCACGACCGCCATGCCGACGTGGTTGACCGGGCTGTTGGTCACCGTGCGGATAGCGTGGTCGGCGGCGGAGCGACCCCGGAAGAGCCAGAGGTCGCCGGTCCGGGTCAGGTCGACGGCCTGGTCGAGGGTCAGCACGGAATCGTCCACGGAAGGGATTCTCACCTCGTGAAGCTGTGGAAGGTGCTCGGCCTCGCCGGGCTGGCCGGCGTCGCCGCGACCGGCGCCGTCATCGCCCGCGACCAGCGCCGGCGCGCAGAGCTGACCCCGGACGAGGTCCGGGCCCGGCTGGTGCAGCGGGCCGAGGAGGCTCAGCGCGACCGGGCATCAGGAGGGCCAGCGACGTCGTGACGAAGTCCCGCCGCTCGGGGCGGGGCTTGAGCAGGGCGGCGAGCAGCACGCCGTCGAGTGCGGCCACCAGCATCTCGGCGTCCGGGGCCTGGTCCCGGGCGGTGCCACCGTGCCGGTCGGCCAGCACCGTGGCCACGGCGCCGTTCAGCTGGGCCCGGCTGGCGGCCAGCGACGTCCTGATCTGCGGGTCGCGCGCGGCCAGCAGCGTGACCTCGAGCCGGGCCAGCAGCAGGTCGGGCTGGTCGAGCCAGCGCAGGAACATCTGCGAGGTGAGCCGGACGGCTTCGTCGCCGCCGTCGCCGTCGCAGGTGCCCAGCTCCACGGCGAGCCCCTCGACGTCGGCGGTCGCCCGGGCCGCGACGTACGACGTGAGCTCGCCCAGCAGGGCCGCCCGGGTGCGCAGGTAGGCCGACGTGCTGCCCTCGGGGAGCCCGGCGCGGCGGTCGACGGCCCGGTGGGTGAGGCCGCGCAGCCCGGACTCGGCCGTCACGGCGACGGCGGCGTCGAGCAGCTCGCGACGACGCGGGCTGAGCGAGGCGAGGTCCACGGCGGTCTCCGTCGGTGCGTGTCGGTCGGGGCGGTGACTGCCACCACTGTCCCACGACTTGTCTGCGACCTTCTACAGATGTAGTGTCTGTTCTACAGACGTAGAAACAAGGAGCCCCCCATGACCTTCGAGCTGATGCCCCCCTTCATGCCGTTCGTCGTCGTCTTCTTCGCGGTCGCCCTGCTCGGCGCCGCGATCCTGACCGGCCTGGCGACCGCGGCCCTCGTGAGCAACCGCCGCCTGCGCGTGGCCCGCCAGGAGTCGATCCCCGCGTACTACGGCCGGATGGCCCACGGCCACTGAGCACCTCCCGGCAACCTCCCCGGCAACCCGACCGCGGCCCCTGACGGGGGTGGCGCCGCGTCTGGCAGAGTCGGCGCGTGCGCCACGTCTACGAGTGCCCCATGCGCTGGGCCGACCTGGACCTGCTCGGCCACGTCAACAACGTGGTGTACGTCGACTACCTCCAGGAGGCGCGCGTCGACATGCTGCGCGGCCACGGCCCGACGATGCCGTCGGGCGAGCTGGCCGAGGGCACGGTCGTGGTGCGGCACGCGGTCCACTACGAGGCGCCGCTGCCCTTCCGCTTCCGCCCGGTGACCATCGAGTGCTGGGTCACCGAGATCCGCGCCGCGTCGTTCACGATCGCCTACGAGGTCGTCCAGGACGTCGACGGCGAGCGTCGCGTCTACCTGCGCGCCTCGACCGTGCTCACGCCGTACGTCTTCTCGACCGAGCGTCCCCGCCGCATCCGTGACGAGGAGCGGGCCGTCCTCGAGACCTACCTCGAGCCCGCCGAGCGCACGCCGCGCACGCCGTGGACGACGCCCCGTCACGACGAGGTCGGGCACTACCCGGTGCACGTCCGCTTCTCCGACGTCGACGTCTACGGTCACGTCAACAACGTGAAGTACTTCGAGTTCTTCCAGGAGGCGCGGATCCTCTACACCGCGCGACTGTGGCGCGATGCCCCGCGCGAGCGGATCGCCACGGTGGTCGCCCAGACCGACGTCGACTACAAGATCCCGATCCTCTTCCGCCCCGAGCCGTACGACGGGTGGACTTGGCTCTCGCACGTCGGCCGGCGGTCGATGGTCGTCGAGTCGGAGATCTGCGACGGCGAGACCGTCCTGTCGCGCGCTCGCGTGGCGATGGTCTTCTTCGACCAGGAGACCCAGCGGGCGGTCGAGCCGCCCGAGGAGTACCGGCGCCCCCTGCTCGAGGCGCTCGGCACCTCCCGTTAGCGGTCGTCCCGACCCTGCTGCTGGCCGTGCTCGGGCCGCGCGTCGTGGTGGGCCGCCTGCATGTCGGCGATCGCCTGGTGCCGCGACTCGGGGGAGAGGTGACCGAAGGCCCAGCCGTGGCCGTGCTCCTGACCGGCCTTGCCGTGCTCCTGACCGGCCTTGCCGTGCTCCTGACCGGCCTTGCCGTCCTCGCGGTCGCTCTC
The DNA here is from genome assembly GCF_042657275.1 of Nocardioides taihuensis. NCBI lineage: Bacteria > Bacillati > Actinomycetota > Actinomycetes > Propionibacteriales > Nocardioidaceae > Nocardioides > Nocardioides taihuensis. Next base: position 766,087 of record NZ_JBHSKD010000027.1, on the reverse strand, counting down.
GTCCGCGTCCGTGTCCACGTCCGCATCGTCGTCCGTGTCCGCGTCCTCGCCCTGGGCGCGCGCCTGCGCCGCGGTGGACTGCCCGAAGGCGGCGTGCTCGTCGACCGGGTGCCCGTTGACGTTGACCACGGTCGAGCCCGCAGTCCCGTGGCCGGCCTCGGGTCGGTCGTGCCCGGCCGCGGCAGCGGCGACGCCGCCGGCGGTCAGGGCGAGGGCGGCGGCGACGGCGACGGGGGTCCAGCGGGGGAGGCGCATGTCTCGATGGTGCGCGGTTTTACCCGCGCTGTCCCGCAGTTCGCTCAGCCCGCGGCAGGTGGCTCGTCGAAGGAGTTGACCATGAACTGCGCCGCGTGGGTCACGTAGTCCCAGAACTGCGCGTCCTGCTCGGGCGTCAGGTCGGCCGCGTCGAGCCCGGCGCGGAAGTGGGTGAGCCAGTGCTCCTTGGCCTCGGGGGTCACCGCGAACGGCGCGTGCCGCATGCGCAGCCGCGGGTGGCCGCGGGTGTCGGAGTAGGTCGTCGGACCGCCCCAGTACTGCACGAGGAAGAGCAGGAACCGCTCCTCGGCCGGGCCGAGGTCCTCCTCGGGGTAGAGCGGCCGCAGCACCTCGTCGGTCGCGACCCCCTCGTAGAACCTGCCCACGATCGTGCGGAAGGTCTCGAGGCCGCCGACCTCCTCGTAGAACGTGCTCACCCGGCCATTCTGCCGACCGCCCGATGACCGCCGGGCGGCGCCCCACCGGTGGGCGCGCGCGTGCGTGCAAGACTCGCGGGCGTCACCTGCCGTCGACGAAGGAGAGATTGCATGAGCACCACGCGCCACGCGAAGACCCGCTGGGAGGGCAGCCTCATGGACGGGGCGGGCCAGGTCACCTTGGACTCCTCCGGCATCGGGACGTACGACGTGTCGTGGCCGGCCCGTGCCGAGGAGCCGAACGGGAAGACCAGCCCCGAGGAGCTGATCGCGGCCGCGCACTCGGCGTGCTTCTCGATGGCCCTCTCGCACGCGCTGGCCGGCGCCGGCAACGCGCCCACCTCGCTCGACACCCGGGCCGAGGTCGACTTCACCCCGGGCACCGGCATCACCGCGATCCGGCTCAGCGTCGTCGGCGTGGTCGACGGCCTGACCGAGGAGCAGTTCGTCGAGGCCGCGGAGGGCGCCAAGGCCGGCTGCCCGGTCAGCCAGGCCCTCAGCGCCGTCCCGATCTCGCTGACCGCGTCGCTCGGCTGAGCCGGGCGTCGCTCAGCTGGTGGTCGCCGTCTTCGCGGCGGCGGCCACCTGCGGGGAGACCATGACCTTGGCCGGAGCGGGCACGTGGATGCCCTCGTAGTCGAAGCGCGCCTTGATCCGCACCCGCATCTCCCGGGCCACGGCCCACTGCTCCATCGGCGCGGTCTTCAGCGTCACGCGCACCGTGATCCCGTCGGGGGTCAGGCTCTCCACGCCCCAGACCTCGGGCTCCTCGATGATCAGGCCCTTGAAGTCGTCGTCCTCCCACAGGTCGTGCGCGACGTCCTGCAGCACCCCGCGGACCTTGACGAGGTCCTCGTCGTAGGCGACGACCACGTCGAGCACGGTGCGCGCCCAGTTCTGGCTCATGTTGCCCACGCGCACGATCTCGCCGTTGCGGACGTACCAGACGGTGCCGTTGACGTCGCGCAGCCGCGTCACGCGCAGGCTGACCGCTTCCACGGTGCCGCTGGCCTCACCGAGGTCGACCACGTCGCCGACGCCGTACTGGTCCTCGAAGATCATGAACGTGCCGGAGAGGAAGTCGCCCACCAGGCTCTGCGCGCCGAAGCCGAGCGCGATGCCGATGATGCCGGCGCTGGCGATGATGGGGCCGACGTCGATGCCGACCGTGGCCAGCACCATCGTGATCACGATCGCGAGCACGACGCCGGTCACGATGCTCTTGAGCAGGCTGCCCATCGCCTGGGCGCGCTGCACGCGGCGGGTGGCGGTGGCCAGGTCGCGCGGCGGCGCAGTGTCCGAGGACCTGCTGTGACCCAGGGACACCCGGCCGACCCGGTCGGGCAGGACGCCCTTCTCGGCCTTGCTGACCAGCCGGTCGATCATGCGGTGCAGCACCAGGCGCAGCACGAAGCCGACGACGAGGACGATGAGGATCGCCGTGCCGCCGCCGACGACGTGGTCGGTGAACTCCGAGACCGTCTGGTTGCCCCACCAGGCGTAGGTCTGGTCGCACACCCACCCCTGGTCGGCGCAGGGCTCGTCGGCGCTGGGCACCAGGGCGGCGGCGGAGAGCAGGGACGTGATCGGGGGGAACCACATGGGCCCCAGTATGTACAGGCCACCGGGGGCCCTTTCCAGTCGACCGTCCAGCCGACCCCGCCGGGTGTGACCCGACCCTCGCGCACCGATATCCTCCTCCCGTGACCCCGCACCCCACGCCGTCCCCGTCCGGTCGTCGTGCGCGGCTGGCCCGTCCGGCCGCCGTGCTGACCGGCGCCCTGCTCGTCCCGGTGCTCGCCGCCGGTCCGGCCTCGGCAGCGGTCCCGGAGGGGTGGGGCGACCCGCTGCCGCCGATCGACGACCTGGAGGCGATCCTGATCTTCATCGGGATCCCGGTGCTGCTCTTCGTGCTGATCGCGGCGGCCGTCTACGTGCCGGCCGTGGTGCGCGGCGAGCGCATCAACCCCAACCCGCAGGCCGACAGCGAGTGGTTCGGCGGCCCGCGCAGCGACCACGAGCTCGAGTCCGGCGCAGCGCCCGAGGGAACAGGCGGGGCCAGTGCCCGCTGGTGAGTTCAGCGCCGCCGAGCGCTACGAGATCGACCGCACGATCCGCGCCGCCGAGCAGTCCTGCCGCTTCGAGTTCTCGGTCTTCGTCGGTCACGCCGAGGGCGACCCCCACGGCTACGCGACGCGGCTGCACGCCAGCCTGGTCGCGCCCGCGCGCAGCGTCCTGGTGCTCGTCGACCCGGGCGCCCGCGCGATCGAGGTGGTCACCGGCGCCGAGGTGCGCCGCCACCTGAGCGACGTCGAGGTCGAGCACGGCGTGCTGAACATGCGCTCCGACTTCGCCGGGGGCGACCTCGTCGGTGGCCTCAAGCGCGCCATCACCTACCTCGCCGAGCACGCCCGCGCGCCCCAGACCCTCCACGCCGAGTGACGAGCCCGAGATCACGCTGACCCGCCGTTGACCAAACGGCGGGTCAGCGTGATCTCGCGGGTCTAGCGGGCGTCGCGCGCCTGCGCCGCCAGCGCGCGTGCCACGTCGGCGCGGCCCTCGCGCACGTAGCGCTTGGCGGCCGGGTTCGCCGAGCTCGACTCGAGCCACACGTCCACGCGGTCGAGCAGCTCCTGCGAGGCCAGCGGGCGGGGGAAGATGTACTCCAGCGCGGTCGAGGCGCGCTGGGTGCCCTTCTCCTCCCACATGGTGTCGGCCGCGGCGAGGTACTTCTCGACGTACGGCGCGAGCACCTCCTCCTGGCCGTGGCACTGGAAGGCGAGCACGACGGAGCGCTGTGTCTCGTTGGGCACGTCGTCGCGCACCATGGCGATCTCCCACGCGTCGGCCTTGGCCTCGGCGGTCGGGCGCGAGGCCCGGGCGGCCGCGGCGTGCTCCTGGCCCGAGATGGTGTTGTCGCGGTCGAGCTCGGCGTCGATCCGCGCGTCGTCGGCGCGGCCCGCGCGGGCCAGCGACGTCAGCAGCGCCCAGCGCAGGTCGGTGTCGACCGCGAGGCCCTCGAACGACAGCGTGCCCTCGAGCAGCGCGTCGAGCTCGCCGAGCGCGTCGTCGCTGTGCGCCGCCGCGGCGTACGCACGGGCGAAGGTGAGCTGGTGGTCGCTGCCGGGCTCGGCGTCGGCCAGCAGCTTGCGCAGGCCCTGCTCCCAGGTCGTCCGCAGCGAGGCCCGGTTGCCCGGGGCGGAGAACGTGTTGACCGCCTGCGCGCCGTACGCCGGGACCCGGCTCACGCCGAAGGCGTCGGTCTCGGTGCCGATGTTGCCGAGCACCAGCGTCGCGAAGTCGGTCGCGCTCATCTCGGCGTCGCGGGTCATGTCCCACGCGGCGCCCCAGCACAGCGCGCGGGCGAGGGAGTCCTCGAGCCGCGAGAGCCCGTTGACGACGGTGGCCAGCGACCGCTCGTCGAGGCGGATCTTGGCGTAGGTCAGGTCGCCGTCGTTGAGCAGCAGCAGGTCGGGCTGCTTCTCGCCCACGAGGGCGGGGACGTCGGTGAGCTCGCCGGCCACGTCGGTCTCGACCGACGACCGGCGGACCAGCCGCACGTCGCCGTCGGCGTTGGGGACGGCGTCGTACAGGCCGACGCCGATGCGGTGCCGGCGCAGCGTCGGGTAGTCCTCGGCCGCGGACTGCCGGACGCTGAACGATGCGTAGGTGCCGTCCTCGGCGAGCTCGAACTCCGGGGACAGGGTGTTCACCCCGGAGGTCTGCAGCCACTCGGCCGCCCAGCTCTCGAGCTCACGCCCCGAGGAGCGCTCGAGCGCGGCGAGCAGGTCGGCGAACTCGGAGTTGGCGTACTCGAAGTCGCGGAAGTACTGCCGCAGGCCGGCGAGGAAGTTGTCGAGGCCGACCCACGCGACGAGCTGCTTGAGCACCGAGGCGCCCTTGGCATAGGTGATGCCGTCGAAGTTCACCTCGACCGCGCGCAGGTCGACGTTGTCGGCCGCGATCGGGTGGGTGCTCGGCAGCTGGTCCTGGCGCAGCGCCCAGTTCTTGCGGGCGTTGGTGAAGCCGGTCCACGACTCGTCGAACTCGGTCGCCTCGACGGCCGCGTGGTAGCAGGCCCACTCGGCGAAGGACTCATTGAGCCAGAGGTCGTCCCACCACCTCATGGTCACGAGGTCGCCGAACCACATGTGCGCCATCTCGTGGAGGATCACCTCGGCGCGGAACTCGTAGAACGAGCGGTCCTGGCGGCTGCGGGGGAGGTACTCGTCGCGGAAGGTCACGCACCCGGCGTTCTCCATCGCGCCCATGTTGTACTCCGGCACGTAGAGCTGGTCGTACTTGCCGAACGGGTAGGGGTAGTCGAAGGCGTCCTCGAAGAACTCGAAGCCCTGGCGGGTGATCGTGACCAGCTGCTCGACGTCGAGGTGCTCCACCAGCGACTGGCGGCAGTAGTGGCCCAGCGGGATGGTGCCGTGCTTGCCCTCGTAGGTGTCGAGGACCTCGTGGTACTCACCGGCGACCAGTGCGGTGATGTAGGTCGACATCGGCTTGGTGGCAGGGAAGCGCCAGACCGCCACCCCCTCGTCGCCGAGCGGCTCGGGCTGCGGCGTGGGGGCGTTGGAGACGACCTTCCAGGTCGCGGGCGCGGTGACCACGAAGGTGAACGGCGCCTTGAGGTCGGGCTGCTCGAAGGTCGTGTACATCCGGCGGGCGTCGGGCACCTCGAACTGCGAGTAGAGGTAGACGCGGTCGTCGGCGGGGTCGACGAAGCGGTGCAGGCCCTCGCCGGTGCGGGAGTAGGTGCAGTCGGCGCGGACGACGAGCTCGTTCTCGGCCGCGAGGTCGGGCAGCGCGATCCGCGAGTCGGCGTACGACGTGGCGGGGTCGAGGGGGCGTCCGTTCAGCGTGATCTCGTGCACAGTCGCGTCGACCAGGTCGGCCCAGCTCTGGGCTCCCGGCTCGGCGCAGCTGAAGCGCAGCGTGGTCGTCGACCCGAAGGTGGTGGGTCCGGTCGTGAGGTCCAGCTCGATGGTGTACGAGTGGACGTCGAGGAGGGCGGCACGCGCGGCAGCCTCGTCCCTCGTGAGGTTCTTCCCGGGCATGGCAGGCATCCTCGCACCAGGCCGGGTGCCCGCCGCAATCGGGAATGGCCCCCGTCACCGGATCGAGACCTTGCCGCGCAACGCGCCCCCGGGCCGCTGTGTCGACCGAGCCGATGGACATACTGGTGACCGTGCCCGACGCCCCGGAAGGTGAGGAGCTCCGCCATCTCGTCCCCCTGCGGGAGGCGACGAAGGCGTGGTTCCTGATCTCCCTGCAGACCTTCGGCGGGCCCGCCGGCCAGATCGCGGTCATGCAGCGAACGCTCGTCGACGAGCGCCGCTGGATCGGCGAGCGACGGTTCCTCCACGCGTTGAGCTACTGCATGCTGCTGCCCGGTCCGGAGGCCCAGCAGCTGGCCGTGTACACCGGCTGGCTGCTCAACGGCGGGATCGGCGGGGTGGTCGCGGGTGTGCTGTTCGTGCTGCCCGGGCTCCTCGCGATGCTCGCGCTGTCGTGGCTGTACGTCGCGCACGGCGACACCACGCTCGTCACCGGGTTGTTCCTCGGGCTGTCGCCGGCCGTGGTGGCGATCGTCGTGCAGGCGGTGGTGCGGGTGGGCCGCCGCGCCCTCGGGCACGCGGCGATGGTCGGGCTCGCCGCGGCGGCGTTCGTGGCGCTGGCGCTGCTGCACGTGCCGTTCCCTCTCGTCGTGGTCGCCGCCGGGATCGCGGGCTGGGTGCTCGGCCGGCGCTGGCCCGCGACGACCGCCGCCCCCCCGCCCGTCGACGACGGCGGGCCATCGCCCGTCGTACCGGACGACGCCCTGCACCACGCCACGCCGTCGTGGCGCCGCAACACGCTCGTCCTCGGTGTCGGGCTGGTGCTGTGGACGGCGCCCGTCGTGCTGGCGTGGGTGCTGGCCGGCGGGCAGCGCACCGTGCTCGTCGACCAGGGGCTCTTCTTCGGCGGCATGGCGCTGGTGACCTTCGGCGGCGCCTACGCCGTGCTGACCTACGTGGCGCAGGCGGCGGTGCAGACCTACGGCTGGGTGACCGCCAGCGAGATGGTCAAGGGGCTCGGCCTCGCCGAGACCACGCCCGGCCCGCTGATCATGGTCGTGCAGTTCGTGGCGTTCCTCGGCGCCTACCGCGACCCCGGCGGCCTCGACCCGTGGGTGGCGGCCGTGCTGGCCTCGCTGCTGACGGTCTGGGTCACCTTCGTGCCGTGCTTCCTCTTCATCTTCCTGGGGGCGCCGTACGTCGAGCGGCTGCGCGGCAGCGCCACGATCGCGTCCGCGCTCTCCGGCGTGACGGCGGCCGTGGTCGGGGTGATCGCCAACCTCGCGCTCTACTTCGCGATCCACACGCTGTTCTCCTCGACCGCGACCCGCAGCCTCGGGCCGTTGCACGTCGACCTCCCGGTGTGGTCGTCGTACGTCTGGCAGGCGTGGCTCATCGCGGTGGTGGCCGCGGTCCTGCTGCTGGGGCGCGGCTGGTCGGTCCTGCGCACCCTCGGGCTGTCCGCGCTGCTGGGGCTCGCCCTGACGGTGCTCGCTCCCGTGTGACCTTTCTCGCCCCGTGGTGTGGAGGGGACCCCGTTCGGCCCGGGGCCCCCCGGGTAGAGGACCTGCATGGCAGCCACCACCGCGGACTTCTGGTTCGACCCCACGTGCCCCTTCGCCTGGATCACCTCGCGCTGGATGCTCGAGGTGGAGCGGATCCGTGACGTGCGCACCACCTGGCACGTCATGTCGCTCGCCGTGCTGAACGAGGACCGCGACATCCCCGACGACTACCGACGGCGGCTCGCCGACGCGTGGGGCCCGGTGCGCGTGCTGGTCGCCACGGAGCAGCAGCACGGCAACGAGGCGCTGCTCCCGCTCTACACCGCGCTCGGCAACCGGATCCACCGCGAGCAGCGCGACCTCGACCGCACGCTCGTCGAGGAGGCCCTGGCCGAGGCCGGGCTGCCGACCTCGCTGGCCGACGCGAAGGGCTCGACGGACTACGACGAGGACGTCCGCAAGTCCCACCAGGGTGCGGTCGACCTCGTCGGTGACGACGTGGGCACGCCGACGATCAGCTTCGAGGGGACGGCATTCTTCGGGCCGGTGCTCACCTCGATCCCGCGCGGTGAGGACGCCGGCCGCGTCTGGGACGGTGCGCTCGCCCTCGCGTCGTTCCCCCACTTCTTCGAGCTGAAGCGCAGCCGCACCGCCGAGCTCGACTTCGGCTGAGGGGCGAGAGGGGGAACTGCGTCGCGGCCGCGGACGGACCCTCCCTAGGATCCCTCCCATGAGTCATGTCCTGTCCGCCGTCGCCTGGCCGTACGCCAACGGCCCGCGCCACATCGGCCACGTGGCCGGTTTCGGCGTGCCCTCCGACGTCTTCAGCAGGTACATGCGGATGGCCGGCCACGACGTCCTGATGGTCTCGGGCACTGACGAGCACGGCACCCCGATCCTCGTCGCCGCGGACAAGGAGGGCGTCACCGCCCGCGAGCTGGCGGACAAGAACAACGCGGTCATCGTCCAGGACCTCGTCGACCTCGGCCTGTCCTACGACCTCTTCACCCGCACCACGACGGGCAACCACTACCAGGTGGTGCAGGAGATGTTCCGCACCGTGCGGCGCAACGGCTACATGGTCGAGCAGACGACCCAGGGCGCGATCAGCCCCTCGACCGGCCGCACCCTGCCGGACCGCTACATCGAGGGGACCTGCCCGATCTGCGGGTACGGCGAGGCGCGCGGCGACCAGTGCGACAACTGCGGCAACCAGCTCGACGCCACCGACCTCATCGACCCGCGGTCGAAGATCAACGGCGAGACCCCGGACTTCATCGAGACCCAGCACTGGTTCCTCGACCTCCCCGCGCTGGCCGACGCCCTCGGCGAGTGGCTCGACGGGCGTGAGGCCTCCGGCACCTGGCGGCCCAACGTCATCAAGTTCTCCCAGAACATCCTCGAGGAGATCCGCCCCCGGGCGATGACGCGCGACATCGACTGGGGCATCCCCGTGCCCGGCTGGGAGGACCAGCCGACCAAGCGCCTCTACGTGTGGTTCGACGCCGTCATCGGCTACCTCTCCGCATCGATCGAGTGGGCGCGGCGCCTCGGCGAGCCCGAGCGCTGGCGCGACTGGTGGAACGACCCGGAGGCCGTGTCCTACTACTTCATGGGCAAGGACAACATCGTCTTCCACAGCCAGATCTGGCCCGCGGAGCTGCTGGCGTACGACGGTCGCGGCGCGCGAGGCGGCGAGCCCGGCGTCTACGGCGAGCTCAACCTGCCGACCGAGGTCGTCTCCTCGGAGTTCCTCACCATGGGCGACCAGCAGTTCTCCTCCAGCCGGGGGCACGTCATCTACGTCGGCGACTTCCTGGCCCGCTACGGCCCGGACGCCCTGCGCTACTACATCTGCGCGGCCGGCCCCGAGACCTCCGACGCGGCGTTCACGTGGGCCGACTTCGTGACCCGCAACAACTCCGAGCTGGTCGCCGGCTGGGGCAACCTCGTCAACCGCACCGCCACGATGGTCGCGAAGAGCTTCGGCGAGGTCCCGGCCGCCGGCCCGCTCGAGCCGGTCGACGAGGCCGTCCTGGCTGCGGTCCGCGCTGGCTTCGGCACGGTGGGCGACCTCATCGGCCGGCACCGGCTCAGGGCCGCGATCGCCGAGGCGATGCGCGTGGTCGGGGAGGTGAACAAGTACCTGACCGTCACCGAGCCCTACAAGATGAAGGACGAGTCGCAGCGCGAGCGGCTCGGCACCGTGCTCCACGTCGCCGTCCAGTGCGTGCTCGACTGCAACACCCTGCTCTCGCCCTTCCTGCCCCACTCCGCGAACAAGGTGTGGACGACGTTCGGCGGCAAGGGCGAGTGGATGCCGATGCCGCGCATCGAGCAGGTCGAGGAGCTCGACCCCGACCAGGGGGCCGGGGCGCCGTTCTACCCCGTGATCACCGGCGACTACGCCGGGACGCCCGCATGGGCGTCCCGTCCGGTCGACGTGGGCGCCCCGGTCGCGAAGCCCGTGCCGATCTTCACCAAGCTCGACGCATCCGTCGTCGACGAGGAGCTCGCGCGCTTCGCCGGCGGACCGGCGGGTGCCTGAGCACCGCGTCGCGCTGCACTTCCACCCCGACTGGCCGTTCCGCGGCCGGCTGGTGGTGGAGGCGCTCGCCGGCGACGGCCGCTACGTCTCGCAGTTCGTGACCGGCACGTCCAACGGTGGGCTGACGGCGTACGAGGGCGGCGACCGCTGGCGCTGGGAGAGCCGGATCTTCGGCGGTCGCTACGACGACGCCGAGCCCGCCGACCGGCCGGTGTACGGCGCGCTGCTCCTCGGCGACCCGCCCGACCCGTACGGCGCGTCGGTGCGGTTCGGCTCCGCCCACCTGCGGCTGCGCCCCGAGGTCACCGCACGGTCGACCTTCTGCTGGCCCGACTCGGTCTTCGAGCCGACCGAGGTCGGCGGGCCGGACCGGGCGGCCGAGCTGGCCGCCCTGTGCGCCGGCTCCCCGGCAGCCGACCCGCTCGACCACTACGTCGAGGCGCACGTGCACGGGGGAGTGCGGCTCGACGAGGACGTGGAGGCGCTGGTCCTCGACCCGTCGCACCGCGGCGGCCCGGTGGAGGAGGCCGCCGCGCGCCTCGGGTGCCCGGTCGAGTGGCACCCGGGCTTCCGGGTGGGGACCGCCGGGCTGCCCGAGGCCTACCGCGGGCCGGAGCCGCTCGCGCTGGCCCGCGCCCTGGGCCCGGTGCTGACGCCGCCCGTCGTGACTGCGGCGGCCCGCTCCGGTGAGCACGACCCGCAGACCGTCAAGCGGGTCTGGCACCTGCTCGCGCGCTACGGGCGCGCGGGCTGACCGCCCTCGTCGAGGACCGCACGCACCGACGGCAGCTGGGCGGCGCCGTTGACGACGACCGAGAACACCAGCAGTCCCACGCCCCAGCCGGTGTGGCCGGCGGCGACCAGGCCGAGCGAGGCCAGCCCGAAGACCAGCACCTTCACCAGCGGCCGCACCACCGGCCCGCCGTACGGGGCCCTCGGCGAGGCGAAGGTCCACCACACGGCGACCACGGCCAGCGGGGCGCCGGCGGCGAGCACCCACCCGCCGGCGTGCCACCCCCACACGCCGGCGGCTACGGCGGCGAGCACCTCGTCGAGGAAGACCAGGGCCAGCACGGTCCACGCGATCACGATGCCATCACGACGACATCATCCCGCGCGACGTCCTCGGTCGGCGACGGCGCGACGAAGCGACGTCCGGGCAGCGTGGCCACGGCGACGGCCGCGGCGGCGAGGCACAGCGCCCCGACCAGCAGGCAGCCGGCCGCCAGCCCCGACAGGAAGGCGTCCTGGGCGGCCGCCAGCAGTGCCGGGTCGCCGCCGGAGGCCGCGACGGCGGCGGCCACCGAGTCCTGGGCACTGTCGAGCACCCCGGAGGGCGCCGAGCCGAAGGCGCCGTCGGCGAGCTGCGCGGCGTACACCGAGGAGAACAGGGAGCCGACGACGGCGACGCCGAGGGTGCCCCCGAGCTCGCGCGTCGCGTCGTTCACCGCCGAGCCGACGCCCGCCCGGGCCGGCGGGAGCACGAGCATGATCGACTCCGTGGCAGGCGTCGAGACGAATCCGATGCCCAGCCCCATCAGCACCATCTGCGGCACGATCGAGGTCGCGTACGACGTGTCGACCTCGGCCGTGGAGACCCAGAGCATGGCCACGCCGAAGAGCACGAGCCCCGAGGTGACCATGGCGCGGGTCCCGAGGCGCGGGGCCAGGAGGCCGCCGAGCACCGAGGCGACCGCGATGCTCGCCGCGACCGGCAGGATGCGCACCCCGGTGTCGAGCGGGCCGAGGCCGCGCACCAGCTGGAAGTACTGGGTGATCAGGAAGACGAAGCCCGCCAGCGCGAAGAACGTGACCGTCACCGAGCCGCTCGCCGCGCTGAACCGGCGGTCGGCGAAGAGGCTGACGTCGATCATCGGGTGCGCCGCCCGGCGCTCGACCGTGACGAAGAGCGCCACCAGCAGCGCCGTCACCCCGAAGCCGATCACGGTCCAGGGCGAGGTCCACCCGCGCTCCGGAGCCTCGATCACCGTCAGGGTCAGCAGCGTGAGCATGGCGGTGGACACCGCGAGGCCGGGCCGGTCGACCGGCGGGGCGGCGGGGTCGCGCGACTCGGGGACCAGTGCGAACGCCATGACGGCGGCGAGGAGGGCCACGGGCGCCAGCGCCAGGAAGACGCTGTTCCAGGCGTGGTTCTCGAGCAGGACGCCGCCCACGACCGGGCCGAGGGCGACGCCGGCGCCGACCACGGCGCCCCACCCGCCCAGCGCGGCTGCGCGCTGGCGGCGGTCGGGGAAGGCGTTGGTGATGATCGACAGCGTCGTCGGGAACACCACCGCCGCGAAGACGCCCATGCCGATCCGGGCCGCGACCAGCGCGCCCGTCGAGTCGACCAGCCCACCGACCACGCTCGTCGCGGCGAAGCCGAGCAGGCCGAGCACCAGCGCCGGGCGCCTGCCGAAGCGGTCGGAGAGGCTGCCGGCCGCGAGCACCAGCGCGGCGAAGGCGAGGCTGTAGCCGTCCACGACCCACTGCAGGCCGCGGGTGCCCGCGTCGAGCTCGCGGGCGATCGAGGGGAGCGCGACGTTCACGATCGTCACGTCGAGGTTGAGCACGAGCGCGGCCACGTAGGTCGTGGCGAGGATGCCGGCCTTGCGGGACATGGAGGGACCTCCGGAGGGATGGCGATGCGGGTGGGGCGCGACCGGAGACAATGTGGACACCGTCAACATCGCGGTGCGACGAGTGAAGCACCCAATGTGGACACTGTCAACACTGGCTGGCTAGCATGGCCCCCGTGAGCGCCTACCACCACGGCAACCTCCGCGCTGCCCTCGTCGCCAGCGGGGTCGAGCTGGCCCGCACCGAGGGCGCGGACGGGCTGGTCCTGCGCGAGGTGGCGCGCCGTACGGGTGTCTCCCACAACGCCGCCTACCGCCACTTCGCCGACCGCGCCCAGCTCGAGGCTGCGGTCGCCCTCGCCGCGCTCGGCGAGCTCGGCCGGGCGATGACCGAGGCCCTGGCCGACCTGCCCGACGGTGAGCCGGAGGAGCAGGCGCGGAGCAGGCTGCGCCTGCTGGGCGCCGCCTACGTCCACTTCGCGCTGCGCGAGCCCGGGCTGTTCCGGATCGGCTTCTCCAGCACCGCGCACAAGGAGCCGATGGACACCGGCGACGTGCCGCCGGGCACCGATCCCTACAGCCTCCTGGGCGGCGCGCTCGACGACCTGGTGGCGACCGGCGCGATGCCGGAGGAGAACCGGCCCGGTGCCGAGACCGCCTGCTGGTCGGCGGTGCACGGCTTCGCCGAGCTCCACCTCGACGGCCCCCTGGCGCACGACCCCCCGGCCCAGCGCGAGGCCGACCTCGACCTGCTCCTGCGCGCCGTCGAGCGCGCCCTCACCTCGACCCCGACGGAGGTCGGCGCCTGATGGTCCTCTTCCCCGAGTCGGTGCGTGCCCTCGAGGCGGTCGCCGGTGCCCCTCCGGTCGCGGTCCCCGATGCGGAGGTGGCGGCGGTGCAGGAGCAGCGCCGCGCCCAGGCCGCCGCAGAGCCGCGCGAGGACGTCGCGGAGGTCCGCGACGTCGACGCCGACGGCGTCCGCTGCCGGCTCCACCGGCCGGCAGGTCACCGGCACGGCACCGTCGTGCACTGGCACGGCGGCGGGTTCGTCTACAACGACATCGACGTGCACGACGCGTCGGCACGGCGCCTGGCCAACCGCTCGGGGCTGGCGGTGCTCTCGGTCGGCTACCGCCGTCCTCCGGAGCACCCGTTCCCGGCAGCGGTGGACGACTCCGACGCCGTCCTCGCCTGGCTGGCCCGCGAGGGAGCGGGGGAGGGCCTCGCCGGCCCGCTCCTCGCCCACGGCGACTCGGCCGGCGGCAACCTCGCCCTGGTCGCCGCGCTGCGCCACCCGGGCCGGTTCGCCGCGGCGGCGCTGGTCTACCCCTTCCTCGACCCGGAGATGGCCTCGGAGTCGTGGCGCACCGAGACCCAGGGGTTCGGCACCGACGAGGGGCGCTGGTACTGGGAGCGGTACGCCGGGCCGGGCGGCGACCGCACGCACCCCGACCTCGCGCCGCTCCGGTCCGACCGGCTCGGCACCCTGCCGCCCACCCTGGTGACCACCGCCGAGCACGACCCGCTCCGCGACGAGGGCGAGCTCCTGGCCCGGCGCATCGCCGCGGCGGGCGGTGAGGTGGTCGCCACCCGCTACCTCGGTCAGCTGCACGGCTTCTGGCGCCACCCCTCCGCCTTCCCGGCCGCGGAGCCGCTCATGGAGCAGGTGGCCGCGTTCCTCCGCCGGCACGCCGGCTGACACAATCCGCCGCATGCGCGTGCACCTCGGCTGCGACCACGCCGGCCTCGACCTCAAGGACCACCTCGTCGCCTGGCTGGGCGAGCACGGCTACGAGCCCGTCGACCACGGCCCCTGGGAGTACAACGCCCTCGACGACTACCCCGTCTTCTGCCTGCGGGCGGCCGAGGCCGTGGCCGCCGAGCGGGCCGCGGGCAGCGACAGCCTCGGCATCGTGATCGGGGGGTCGGGCAACGGCGAGCAGATGGCCGCCAACAAGGTGGCCGGCGTCCGCGCCGCCCTGGTCTGGTCCGAGGAGACGGCGGTGCTCGCGCGCGAGCACAACGACGCGACCGTCATCGCCGTGGGCGGCCGGCTGCACCCGGTCGACGAGCTCACCCGGCTCGTCGAGGTCTTCCTCGCCACGCCGTTCAGCGGCGACGAGCGGCACGTGCGCCGGATCGGCATGCTCGCCGACTACGAGTCCACCGGTGACCTGCCGCCGCTGCCGGACTCCGCCCTCGGCCACAGCGACGAGGCCTGACCGCGCCCGATGCCCGAGGGGCACACGCTGCACCGGCTCGCCGGTGAGCTCACCACCACGTTCGGAGGCCGCCGCGTCGCCGTGAGCAGCCCGCAGGGACGGTTCGCGACCGAGGCGGCCGAGCTGGACGGCGAGGTGCTGCTCGGCGCCGAGGCGTGGGGCAAGCACCTGTTCGCCGCCTTCCCGGGGGAGCGCCACGTCCACGTCCACCTCGGGCTCTACGGCCGCTGCGACGTCCACCCCGCCGGGCCCGCCCGCGAGGTGCCGCTGCCCGTCGGCGAGGTCCGGCTGCGCCTGGTGGCGGACGGCGACCGCGGCCCGGCCTGGGCCGACCTCCGCGGGGCCACCACCTGTGCGCTGGTCACCACCGCCCAGCGCGACGCCGTCGTCGCCCGCACCGGTCCCGACCCGCTGCGTGCCGACGCCGACCCGGCGCGCGCGTGGGAGCGGGTGCGCCGCAGCCGGGCACCGATCGGCGGCCTGCTGATGCAGCAGGAGGTCCTGGCGGGCGTCGGCAACGTCTACCGCGCGGAGGTGCTCTTCCGGCACCGGATGCACCCGCTGCGCCCGGGCCGCACCCTGCGGTCCGGCCAGTTCCGCGCGTTGTGGGACGACCTGGTCGCGCTGATGGCCGAGGGGGTCCGCACGGGACGCATCGACACCGTCCGGCCCGAGCACACGCCCGAGGCGATGGGGCGCCCCCCGCGGGTCGACGACCACGGCGGGGAGGTCTACGTCTACCGGCGCGACGGGCAGCCGTGCCTGGTCTGCGGGTCGCTCGTGCGCACCGAGGAGCTGCTCGGACGCAACCTCTTCTGGTGCGCGCGGTGTCAGCCGCCCTTCCGCTCGCGCGCCGTACAGTGATCACACCGGTCCCTCGGAGCAGGGTCCCGTGAGAGGCCCAGTGAGGACACCCGCATGACCGTAGGCAACGCGCCGACGCGCGGCGCCCCGCCGCGGCCCCGACCCGAGCGCCGGCCGGCCCGACGGCACACCCCGCACGACGTCGTCCAGCTACGGCTGCTCGTCGTGGGGGCGCTGGTCCTGGCGGTGTGCGTCTACGCCTGGCCCGACAACGTCCCGCTGACCGCGCTGGTGCTGCCGATGCTGGTCGGAAGCCTGATCCTCAGCCCCCGGCACCTCCCGTGGTTCATCGTGTTCAACCTCGTGCTGGTCGTGCTCGCCCTGACCCAACAGGCGGAGATCACCGCCCGCGTGGGCGGCGCGGTGCTGGTGCTCTTCGTCGCCGGCTTCATCATCCTGCTCACCTCCTTCCGGCGCAGCCGCCTCGGCGTCGCCGGCAACCAGGGCGAGTCGATGCTGGTCGACCTGCGCGACCGGATCCTCGGCCAGGGCCGGATCCCCGAGCTCCCCGCGGGCTGGTACGCCGAGTCCGCCCTGCGCTCGGCGGGCGGCACGCCGTTCGCCGGCGACTTCATCGTCACCGCCCGCCCCCTGGGGGGCGACCGGCTCGAGATCGCCGTCGTCGACGTGTCGGGCAAGGGGGAGGGCGCCGGCACCCGGGCCCTGCTCATGTCGGGCGCGCTCGGCGGCCTGCTGGGGGCCCTGCCCCCCGAGCAGTTCCTGCCTGCCGCCAACGACTTCCTGCTCCGGCAGAACTGGGAGGAGGGCTTCGCGACCGCGATCCACCTCTCCCTCGACCTCGCCACCGGCGACTTCGAGCTGCGCAGCGCCGGGCACCCGCCGGCGGCGCAGCGCGCCGCGGGATCCGGCCGCTGGCTCGTCCACGCCCCCGACGGCCCCGCCCTGGGGCTGCTCCCGCACGTCGCGTTCGAGCGCGTCGCCGGCCGGCTCCACCACGGCGACGCGATGGTCCTCTACACCGACGGGCTGGTGGAGTCCCGCGGCCGCGACATCGCGCTGGGCATCGACCAGCTGCTGGGTGAGGCCGAGCACCTGCTCCGCGACGACGTGGAGGCCGTCGCGCGCCGGCTCGTCGACACCGTCGGCTCCCCGAACGACGACCGCGCGCTCCTGCTCGTCCACCGCCGCTGACCCGGCCCGGCGTACCTCGTGACCGGGGGCGCCCGCTGGCCCTACAGTTGCCGTCCGGGTGACCGACCGGGAGGTTCGCTGATGACGCAGCTGCGGGACTCCGCACGCGCGCCCCACCGGCGACCGCTCGACCGGGCGCCCGACTGGCTGGTCGGGCGCGAGGCGCAGACCGATGCCCGCGAGCTGCGGCTGCTGGTCGTGCTGACCGTGGCGCTGGCCGCCTGCGTGTGGCGGTTCCCCGACGCGGTGCCGCTGGGGTCGCTCGTGGTGCCCCTGCTGCTGGCGGGGTTCCTGCTCAGCCCGCGCCGGCTGCCCTGGTTCGTGGTCTTCGTGCTGGTCCTGGTCGCGGTGCTCGCGCTGCGCCTGACCACCGACGACATCGACGAGCGCGACACACTGGCCAACGCCCGCGCCCTCGTCGTCGTGCTCGTGGCCGGGATCGTGCTGTGGCTCTCCCGGCGCCGCGCCCGGCTCGGCGTCGGTGGCGCGCTGGGGGAGTCGATGCTGGTCGACCTGCGCGACCGGATCCTGGGCCAGGGGCGGATCCCCGAGCTGCCCGAGGCCTGGTACGCCGAGACGGCGCTGCGGTCGGCCGGCGGCTCCCCGTTCGCCGGTGACTTCGTGGTGACCGCGCTCCCGCGGCGCAGCGGCCGGTTCGAGGTGGCCGTGGTCGACGTGTCGGGCAAGGGTGAGGCGGCCGGCACGCGCGCCCTCCTGCTCTCCGGTGCCCTGGGCGGCCTGCTCGGGGCGCTGCCGCCGGCCGACTTCCTCCCCGCCGCGAACGACTACCTCGTGCGCCAGGGCTGGGAGGAGGGGTTCGCGACCGCGATCCACCTCTCCCTCGACCTCGGGACGGGCGAGTTCGAGGTGCGCAGCGCCGGCCACCCGCCGGCCGTCCAGCGCATCGCCGGCAGCGGGCGCTGGGTCGCCTTCGACGACCCCGGTCCGGCGCTTGGCCTCTTCGACGACCCGGTCTTCCCCGGGGCGACCGGGCGCCTGCGGTCGGGTGACGCGATGCTGCTCTACACCGACGGCATGGTCGAGCGGAGGCGTCGCGACATCGGCCTCGGCATCGACCAGCTCCTCGGGCGCGCCGAGGACCTGCTGCGCGGCGACGTGACCGGCGGGGCTGCCCGGCTGGTCGAGCAGGTCGGCGCCCGCGACGACGACCGCGCCCTGCTGCTCGTGCACCGCCGGTGACCCGGCCGTGACCACGCAGTGACCAGCGCGGGGCCGGGCGGGCCCCTCGGTTGGGGCCTGCGACCCGCCCTGTGGCACGATGGCCCACGCGGATTTCCGCCTGCCGGCGCGCGTGCGCGGGCCGGGGGGACCGGCGCGCGGATGTAGCTCAATGGTAGAGCCCCAGTCTTCCAAACTGGCTACGCGGGTTCGATTCCCGTCATCCGCTCCAGGGGCCCGGCAGGGCGTCCGCCCGGGCGGCCGACCGGCCTTCTGGCGGGGCGTGGCGTAGTGGCTAGCGCGCCTGCTTTGGGAGCAGGAGATCGCAGGTTCGAGTCCTGTCGCCCCGACGTACGACCCGAGCACGACCTGAGCACGACCAGAGGCACCAACCGAAGCACGACCTGATGCAAGGACTGACAGGAGACAACTGGTGAAGAGCGCCGTCGAGACCTTGAGCCCGACCCGGGCCAAGCTGACCGTCGAGGTGCCCTTCGAGGAGCTCAAGCCGAGCCTCGACGCGGCGTACCAGCAGATTGCCCAGCAGATCAACGTGCCCGGCTTCCGGCGCGGCAAGGTGCCGCCGATGGTCATCGACCGCCAGGTCGGCCGCGGCGCGGTGCTCGACCAGGCCATCAACGACGTCCTGCCCAAGAAGTACGTCGAGGCGCTGCAGTCCAACTCACTCGAGCCGCTGGCCCAGCCGGAGATCGAGGTGACCCGCTTCGAGGACAACGAGGCGCTGGAGTTCACCGCCGAGGTCGACGTCAAGCCCGAGATCGAGGTGCCCGACTTCACGGGCATCGAGGCGCAGGTCGACGACGTGGAGATCACCGACGCGGACGTCGAGGAGCAGCTGCAGAACCTCCGCGAGCGCTTCGGCTCGCTGACCGACGTCGAGCGCGCGGCTGCCGACGGCGACTTCGTGGTGCTCGACCTCGTCGCCACCCAGGACGGCGAGGCCGTCGAGGGCGCCGAGGTCAGCGGCATGTCCTACCAGGTCGGCCGGGGCGGCATGCTCGACGGTCTCGACGAGGCGCTGGTCGGCATGGCCGCCGGCGAGGACAAGACCTTCACCTCCGAGCTCGTCGGCGGCGACCTGGTCGGCCAGGCGGTCGAGGTCAGGGTCACCGTCACGCAGGTGCAGGAGCAGGAGCTGCCCGAGCTCGACGACGAGTTCGCGCAGATGGCCTCGGAGTTCGACACCGTCGAGGAGCTCACCGCCGACGTGCGCGAACGCCTCGGCCGCGGCAAGCGCCTCGAGCAGGCCGCCGCCGCCCGCGACGCCGTCCTCGAGGCGCTGCTGGAGAAGGTCGAGGTGCCGCTGCCCGAGAGCCTGGTCACCGACGAGCTCAACGCCCGCCGCCAGAACATGGAGCAGCAGCTCGCCTTCGCCGGCATCACCATGGAGAAGTACCTCGAGGACGAGGGCCAGACCCAGGAGGAGTTCGAGGCCGACCTCGAGCGCCGGGTCCGCGACGCCGTGGCCGCGCAGTTCGTGCTCGACGAGATCGCCAAGCGCCAGGAGTACGGCGTCGACCAGAGCGAGCTCTCCGCGCACCTGGTCCGCCGGGCCCAGCAGTCCGGCCAGGACCCGCAGGAGTTCGCCAACCACATGTTCGAGCACAACCACGTGCCCGAGCTCGTGCAGGAGATCCTGCGCGGCAAGGCGCTGGCCGCGGTCGTCGAGTCGGCCGTCGTCACCGACGCCTCCGGCAACCACGTCGAGCTGGAGAACCTCCGCCCCGACGGCACCATCGGCGAGCCGGAGCCCGAGGCGTCGGCCGACGCCGAGACCGCTGCCGCGGGCGAGGCCGACACGGCCGCCGAGGAGCGGCAGGACTGACCCGCGCCGCGCCGTACCGGTGAGTGAACAGGCGTTCACTCACCGGGTACGGTGATGTGGTGCAGGTCACCTCGCCGCCGCCCGGGGCGCCCGACGTCTGGGACGCACTGTCCCTGCTGTCGGAGGTCGCCGACGACCTGGTGGTCGGCACCGTCCGCGACACCCACGTCGCCTGGCTCGACCGCGCCGGGGGCGGAGCGCTCCACCGGGGCGTCGCCGGCGCCGTGTACGGCGGCCTCGGCCTCGGGCTGCGCGCCGCCTCGCGCGGGCTCGCCGCCGTGGCCGGCACCGGCCCCCGCCTCGAGGCGCGCCGCGAGGGCCGCTTCGCGGTCGCGGCCGTCAACGGCCTGATCGGGGACCACCTCGCGCAGGAGCGTCCGCGGCTGGCGGTCCCGATGGCCGTGCGCCACGGTGGCTGCGACGTCGACGTCGAGCCCGCCGCGCTCGCCGCCTCCTTCCCGGACGCCCGCGGGCGTCTCGTCGTCTTCCTGCACGGCCTGTGCGAGGACGAGGAGTACTGGGGCCGCGGGCGCGAGCGGCTCGGCACGACGTACGGCGAGATGGTCGCCGGGCTCGGCTGGACCCCGGTCTTCCTGCGCGCCAACACCGGCCTCGGGCTCCGGGAGAACGGGGCGGCGCTCTCCTCGCTGCTCCAGCGGCTGGTCGGCGCGTGGCCGGTGCCCGTGACCCGGGTCGCGCTCGTGGGCCACTCGCTGGGCGGGCTGGTGCTGCGAGCCGCGGGCGCGGTGGCCCACGCCGCCACCGAGCCCTGGACCTCGCTCGTGAGCGACGTCGTCACCCTGGGCACCCCGCACCTCGGCGCCCCGCTCGCCACCGGGGTCGGTCACGGCAGCCGCGGTCTCGGACGGCTCCCGGAGACGGCGGCGTTCGGCCGGATCCTCGACCGGCGCTCCCGCGGCGTGCACGACCTCGTCGCCGGGCTGGCCGAGGACGTGCCCCCGCTGCCGCACGCCCGCTACCGCCTCGTGGTCGCGACGCTGAGCCGCTCGGCCCGGCACCCCGTGGGCCACCTGCTCGGTGACCTGCTCGTGCGTCCCGCCTCGGCGGTGGGCCGCGACCGCCACGGGCGCGAGCTGTTCCCCGGGGCCCACGTGCTCCACGTCGGTGGCACCGGTCACCTCGGCCTGCTCAACCACCGAGACGTCCATGTCGCTCTGCGAGACTGGCTCGGCTGAATCCCCCCAGCAGTTCCGCGACACCGAGGAGCCCCGTGGCCGACCCCAGCCCTCTCGCCGGCACCGTCGAGATCGCCGCGCCGCCCGACAGTGTGTGGGACGTCGTCGCCGACGTGACCCGGATGCCCGACTTCAGCCCGGAGCTGCGCCGGCTGTGGGTGGTCGGCCGCCGGCGCGGCCCCGGCGCGAGCCTGCAGGGTGCGACGCTGCTCGGCGTGAACCGTCGCGGCCTCGCCGTGTGGCCCACCACCTCCCGGGTCGTGCGCTGGGTGCCCGGGCGCGCAGTGGCGTGGAAGACCCGCGAGTCGGGCGCGACCTGGAGCTACGAGCTGGAGCCGACGCCGGCCGGGACGCGGCTGGCGGCCCGGCGCGAGCTGCCGGCGTTCACCCTCGGCACGACCCTGCTCGGCCCGCTCATCGGCGGTGCCGCGGGCCACGACCGCGAGCTGGCCGAGGGCCTGTGGACCACGCTGGAGCGGATCCGCGAGGTCGTCGAGGCCGGGGCCGCCACCCCGGCCTGAACCCGGATCGGGCGCGGCCCGTCGGCGGCCTCGCCCGCACCCCTGTCCACGGCCTCGTCTGCTGTGGGCGAACAGCGGGGGATATGTCGTGGAAGTCGCCGCGCTTGCGGCTAGGGTCGCAGACGTGAACCACACCGACAGCCCCCAGATGAACGGGCCCCAGATGAACGGGGCCGGGTCGATGTACGGCCTCGACGACCACATCTACCAGCGCCTGCTGCGCGAGCGGATCGTCTTCCTCGGCTCGGAGGTCCGCGACCAGAACGCCAACGCGATCTGCGCGCAGCTGCTGCTGCTGTCGGCCGAGGACCCCGAGGCCGACATCTTCCTCCACATCAACAGCCCGGGTGGCTCCGTCGACGCCGGCATGGCGATCTACGACACGATGAACTACATCCCCAACGACGTCGCCACGGTCGGCATGGGCCTGGCCGCGTCGATGGGCCAGTTCCTGCTCTGTGCCGGCACCAAGGGCAAGCGCTACGCCCTGCCGCACGCGCGGATCATGATGCACCAGCCGTCCTCCGGCATGGGTGGCTCCGCTTCCGACATCAAGATCCAGGCGCAGCAGTCGCTGCACATCAAGCAGGTGCTCCTCGAGCTGATCGCCGAGCACACCGGCCAGACCGTCGAGCAGATCACCACCGACGCCGACCGCGACCGGTGGTTCACCGCCGACCAGGCGCGCGAGTACGGGCTCGTCGACCAGGTCATCACCAGCGCCCGCGAAGCGGCCGACGACGGCCGCCCGGCGCGGCAGAAGGACTGAGGACATGAACTACTACATCCCCCAGTGGGAGGAGCGGACGTCCTACGGCTTCCGCCGCATCGATCCCTACGCCAAGCTGTTCGAGGACCGCATCATCTACCTCGGCACCCCGATCTCCGACGACGTCGCGAACGCGGTCATCGCCCAGCTGCTGTGCCTGCAGTCGATGAACCCCGACCAGGACATCAGCATCTACATCAACTCGCCCGGCGGCTCGTTCACCGCCCTCACGGCGATCTACGACACGATGCGGTTCATCCGTCCCGACGTGCAGACCGTGTGCATCGGCCAGGCGGCGTCGGCGGCCGCGATCCTGCTCGCGGCCGGCACGGCCGGCAAGCGGATGGCGCTGCCCAACAGCCGGATCCTCATCCACCAACCCTACACCGAGGGCACGTTCGGCCAGACCTCCGACATCGAGATCCAGGCCAACGAGATCCTCCGCATGCGCGAGCTGCTCGAGCAGATGATCAGCGAGCACTCCGGCCGGCCGGTCGAGGAGGTCAGCCGCGACATCGAGCGCGACAAGATCCTGACCGCCCAGGGGGCGGTCGAGTACGGCCTGATCGACTCGGTCCTCGAGTCGCTCAAGGGCACCCCCGCCCTGACCTGATCGAGCCCCTGACGGACTTTGCTCGTGTCCCGCGCCAAGCGGGGCCCGGGCGAGGTACCGTCAGGGAGCTTCCCAGCACCGCCTGTTGGACTCGAACCGGAGGATGATCGCCCGTGGCACGCATCGGTGACGGTGGCGACCTGCTGAAGTGCTCCTTCTGCGGGAAGAGCCAGAAGCAGGTCAAGAAGCTGATCGCGGGTCCCGGGGTCTACATCTGCGACGAGTGCATCGACCTCTGCAACGAGATCATCGAGGAGGAGCTCAACGAGGGGGCCGAGGTCACCCTCGACGAGCTGCCCAAGCCGCGCGAGATCTTCGAGTTCCTCAACTCCTACGTGATCGGCCAGGAGCACGCCAAGAAGTCGCTCGCCGTGGCGGTCTACAACCACTACAAGCGGGTCCAGGCCGGGCTGCAGACGATCGGCGGGAAGCACAGCAAGGACGAGATCGTCGAGGTCGCGAAGTCCAACATCCTCGTCATCGGCCCGACCGGCTGCGGCAAGACCTACCTCGCCCAGACCCTGGCCCGGATGCTCAACGTGCCGTTCGCGATCGCGGACGCCACCGCGCTGACCGAGGCCGGCTACGTCGGCGAGGACGTCGAGAACATCCTGCTCAAGCTGATCCAGGCGGCCGACTACGACGTCAAGAAGGCCGAGACCGGCATCATCTACATCGACGAGATCGACAAGGTCGCCCGCAAGGCGGAGAACCCCTCGATCACGCGCGACGTCTCCGGCGAGGGCGTGCAGCAGGCGCTGCTGAAGATCATCGAGGGCACCACCGCCTCGGTCCCGCCGCAGGGCGGCCGCAAGCACCCCCACCAGGAGTTCATCCAGATCGACACCACGAACATCCTGTTCGTCGTGGGCGGCGCCTTCGCCGGGCTCGAGCACATCATCGAGCAGCGCGTCGGCAAGAAGACGCTCGGCTTCACCGCGGAGGTGCGCGGCCAGGCCGAGCGTGAGTCCGAGGACCTCCTCCTGCAGGTGCGCCCGGAGGACCTCACCAAGTTCGGCCTGATCCCCGAGTTCATCGGCCGGCTCCCGCTCATCGCCAGCGTCTCCAAGCTCGACCAGGAGGCGCTCGTGCAGATCCTCACCGAGCCGCGCAACGCGCTCGTCAAGCAGTACCAGAAGCTCTTCGAGCTCGACGGCGTCGAGCTCGAGTTCACCCCCGAGGCGATCCAGGCGATCGCGGACCGGGCGCTCGAGCGCGGCACCGGTGCCCGTGGGCTGCGCGCGATCATCGAGGAGGTGCTCCTCCACGTGATGTACGACGTGCCCTCCCGCGGCGACGTCGCCAAGGTCGTGGTGACCTCCGAGGTGGTCACCGACGAGGTGGCGCCGACGCTGATCCCGCGCGAGGCCGAGGCCAAGAAGAAGAAGTCCGCCTGAGGCCTCCCTCCGCGCCCTCCGGGGCTGCGGGCGGCCCGTCCGGGCCCGCCACCCCGGGGTGACCCGTGGTTCGTCGGGCTATCCGGGGTAGTCAATTCGGACTATATTTCGTCAACCGTTCGTCAACGGACCGTCAGGCAGGCAGGATGGACGTGTCCCTCGACGGAAGGCCGGAGCCGTGAGAGCCGAGCACAAGCGACCACTCGTCGCGTTCGTGCTCGTCGGCGTGCTCTGCGCCCTGGTGTTCGCCACCGCGAGCCGCCAGACCGTGCCGAACCTCGCGGGCAACATCGCCGCCACTGCCGTGGGCGTCTGGGAGGATCCCGTCTCGTGGCCGGCCTTCGGCCCCGAGCCCAGCGAGGCGCCGGCCGAGGCGGCTCCGCCGGTCTCGCCGCAGGTGACGCCGGTCGTCCCGCCGAGCTCGCCGGCCCCCGTCGTACCCGCGCCGTCGTCCCCGTCGACCGGGCAGTCCGGCGGGGAGGGCGCGCAGGGCGGCTCGGGCACCGCCGGCGAGGACGTGAGCACGCCCGGCCACCAGGGCTCCGGCCAGCACGGCTCCGGTGGCCCGCAGGGCGGCGACACCACGGTCGACCCCCCGACCCCCGGCAACGGGAACGGCCACGGCAACGGCGTCTCGGACCCGGGCGTCGACAACGGCAACGGCGGCAAGGCCGACCAGGGCGGCCAGGCCGACCCCGGCCCGGCACCCGACAAGGGCGACGGAGCCGGTGGCCCCGGCAACGGCCAGGGCGGGCAGCCCGACAAGAACCCCCCGCCGCCGAAGAGCGACCAGGGCGGCAAGCCCGACCCGGCGCCGGGCAAGGACGGCAACCCCGGCCAGGGCCCCAAGCCCGACCAGCCGCAGCCCCCGGGCAAGAGCGACCAGGGCGGCAAGCCCGACCCTGCGCCGGGCAAGGACAACCCCGGCAAGGGCAAGGGCCAGGACAACCCGGGCCAGTCCCAGGACAACCCCGGTCAGGGCGAGGGCAAGGGCCAGGACAACCCCGGTCAGGGCAAGGGCAAGCCCGGCGCGCCGGTGGCGACGCCCGCGGCCCGCGGGCCGCTCGCGCCGGTCCGGGGCTGACCCGACCGGTCTTCCCTAGACGGGCTCGTGCCCGGTCGGGGCGGGCTCGACCGGGGCCAGCTCGGCGTCCACCGAGATCTCGGTGGCGTCCTCACGCTCGGTCAGCAGCAGCTCGCCGGTGATCTTGCCGGCCTTGCGCAGGTCGTGGGTGGCGGTGCGGACCATGGCCAGCAGCGCCGACGGCCCGGTGATCTCCACCCGGGAGAGCTCGGCGCGCATCGAGACCTTGGCCTGCGACTTGGCGCCGCGGATGCCCACCAGCGCCGCGGCGACGGCGTCGATGGTGGCCGGGTCGGCCGCAGCGGCCGAGCCGAGGTCGGCCGAGACCGGCCACGACGCGCGGTGGATCGACCCCTCCTGCCACCACGACCAGACCTCCTCGGTCACGTAGGGCAGGAAGGGCGCGAGCAGCCGGAGCTGGACGTGCAGCGCGATGGCCAGGGTGGCGCGCGCCGAGTGGGTCGGGTCGCCGCCGTCCTCGTCGTAGGCGCGCTCCTTGACCAGCTCGAGGTAGTCGTCGCAGAACTCCCAGAAGAACTTCTCGGTGACCTCGAGCGCGGTGGTGTAGTCGTAGGCGTCGAACGCGTCGGTGGCCCGGCCGACGACCACCTCGAGCCGCGCCAGCAGGGCGCAGTCGACCGGTTCGCTGACCGCGAACCTGTCGAGCGACGAAGCGCCGATGCTGCCGAGGACGAACTTCGAGGCGTTGAGCACCTTCATCGCCAGCCGGCGCCCGACCTTCATCTGCGACTCGTCGAACGGCGAGTCCATGCCGGGGCGCACGCAGGCGGCCCGCCAGCGGACGGCGTCGGCGCCGTACTTGTCGAGGATCTCGGTCGGCACGACCACGTTGCCCTTGGACTTCGACATCTTCTTGCGGTCGGGGTCGAGGATCCAGCCCGACAGCATCGCGTGGCTCCACGGCGTGACGCCGTGCTCGTAGTGGGCCCGGACCACGCGCGAGAACAGCCAGGTGCGGATGATCTCGTGGGCCTGGGTGCACAGGTCCATCGGGAACACGCGCGTGAACAGGTCGTCGTCGGTGCTCCAGCCGCCCGCGATCTGGGGGGTCAGCGAGGACGTCGCCCAGGTGTCCATCACGTCGGGGTCGCCGATGAACCCGCCGGGCCTGCCCCGCTGGTCCTCGGTGTGCCCGCGCGGGGTGTCGGTCGAGGGGTCGACCGGCAGCTCCGCCTCGCTGGGCAGGAGCGGGTGGTCGTAGTCGGGCTCGCCCTCGTCGTCGAGGGGGTACCAGACGGGGAACGGGATGCCGAAGAAGCGCTGGCGCGAGATCAGCCAGTCGCCGGTCAGCCCACCGACCCAGTTGTCGTAGCGGTGGTGCATGTGCTCGGGCAGCCAGGTGATCTCGCGGCCGTGCTCGAGCATCTCCTCGCGCAGCCCGGCGTCGCGGCCGCCGTTGCGGATGTACCACTGCCGGGTGGAGACGATCTCGAGCGGCTTGTCGCCGCGCTCGTAGAAGTTCGCCATCCGCGTGGTCGGCGTCGGCTCGCCCTCGAGGTCGCCGGACTCCCGCAGCATCGCGACCATCTCCTCGCGCGAGGAGTGCACGGTCTTGCCGGCCAGGCGCTGGTAGGCCTCGTCCGCGCCGGCGAGCCATTCGGGCGTCTCCCGGGCCAGCCGCCCGTCGCGGCCGACGACCGTGCGTACGGGCAGCGCCAGGTCGCGCCACCACTGCACGTCGGTCAGGTCGCCGAACGTGCAGCACATCGCGATGCCGGCGCCCTTGTCCATCTCCGCCGCCGGGTGGGCGAGCACCGGGATCTCGACCCCGAAGACCGGCGAGGTGACCGTCGTCCCGAACAGCGGCTGGTAGCGCTCGTCCTCCGGGTGCGCGATCAGGGCCACGGCGCTGGCGATCAGCTCGGGCCGGGTGGTCTCGACGTGGACCCGGGTGCCGTCGGGGCGGTGGTAGGCGACCCGGTGGTAGTGACCGGGGTACTCGCGCGCCTCGATCTCGGCCTGCGCCACCGCGGTCCGGTCGGTGACGTCCCAGACGGTCGGGGCGTCGTGGAGGTAGGCCTCGCCGCGGGCGAAGTTGCGCAGGAACATGCGCTGGCTGATCTCGCGGGCTCGGCTGCCGGCGGTGGTGTAGGTCTGCGTCCAGTCGACCGAGAGGCCGAGGTGGCGCCAGAGTGTCTCGAAGACCTGCTCGTCCTCGACGACGAGCTGCTCGCACAGCTCGACGAAGTTGGGCCGGCTGATCGGGAGCTGCCGCTTGGGGTCCGGATTCTCCGGCGGGGTGAAGTCGGGGTCGTAGGGCAGCGACGGGTCGCAGCGCACGCCGTAGTAGTTCTGCACCCGGCGCTCGGTGGGCAGGCCGTTGTCGTCCCAGCCCATGGGGTAGAACACGGACTTGCCGCGCATCCGCTGGTAGCGGGCGATGAGGTCGGTGTGGGTGTAGGAGAAGACGTGCCCGACGTGCAGGCTGCCGCTCACGGTCGGCGGCGGCGTGTCGATCGCGTACACGTCCTCGCGCGGCCGGGTGCGGTCGAACGCGTAGGTCTGGTCCTGGTCCCAGCGGGCGCCCCACCGGTCCTCGAGACCCTCCAGGGCCGGCTTGTCCGGTACGACGACGTCGCTGGCGGGCGGCGTCGTCGGCGGCAAGTCGTGGTGCTGCTGGGTCTCGGTCATGTGGAAATCCTAGGGGTGGGTGCTCCCGGGCCGGAAACCAGTTCGGCGGACGGCGACGACGGCTCTAACCTGCGCGGATGCCGACGCTGGACTTCCTCGACGATCCTCGGGACTTCCTCGACGCAGCGGGGGAGCACCTCGCGGCCGATCCGGTGCAGAGCACGGTGGTCGCGACGGTGACCGCACGGGCGGTCGAGGAGGACGCCGCCGGGGTGTCGCTGCCCCTCGGGCTGGACCGCTGGTGGGCGGTCGCGCGCGACGACGCGGGGCGCGTCGTCGGCACGGCCATGCGCACCGCACCGGCCCCGCCGTTCCCCGTCTTCGTCTCCTCGATGCCCGAGGACGCCGCCGCCGCCCTGGGTCGCGCGCTGCTCGCGCGCGGCGCCCTGCTCACCAGCGTCAACGGCGCGCTGCCCGCGGCGCGGACGTGTGCCGAGGAGGTCGCGCGGGCGACGGGCGGCCGGGTCGTCGTGGCCGAGCACACCCGGCTCTTCGAGCTGCGCGAGCTCCGCGAGCCGCGGCCGGTGCCGGGGCGCCTCGTCACCGCGACGGCGGACGACGTGGACCTCGCGGTCGCCTGGTTCGACGCCTTCGCCGTCGACGCCGACCGCCAGGCGGGTCGCGAGCCGGTGCCCGACCCGCTGCGCCACGACCGCCCCGCGATGGAGCGCCGGGTGGCCGCCGGCCGCGTGTGGCTCTGGGAGGACGACGAGGGACGCCGGGTGCACCTGGTCGCCGCGAACCTCCCGGCGTACGGCGTGACCCGGATCGGCCCGGTCTACACCCCCGCTGCCGAGCGCGGGCGCGGCTGGGCCGGCGCGGCGGTCGCCGAGGTCTCGCGCCGGGTGCTGGCGGCCGGGGACCGCCCGGTGCTCTACACCGACCAGGCGAACCCGGTCTCGAACCGCGTCTACGAGCGGCTCGGGTACACCGCCGTGGTGGACCAGGCCAACCTCGAGATCGTGCCCGTGGACGCCTGATCAATAGACTCGGCCCCGATGAGTGAGACCCCCGCCGCCCCGCGCCTCGCCGAGACCTTCGCCGAGGTCGAGGACGCCCTGCTCTCGCGCTGGCCCGAGACCCGGCTGGAGCCGTCGCTCGACCGGATCCGCGCGTTCACCGAGCTGCTCGGCGACCCCCAGCGCACCTACGCCGTCATCCACCTCACGGGCACCAACGGCAAGACGTCGACCTCGCGGATGGTCGACGGGCTGCTGCGGACGCTGGAGCTGCGCACCGGCCGGTTCACCTCGCCGCACGTCGAGCGGATGAACGAGCGGATCTGCGTCGACGGGGAGCCGCTGTCCGACGAGGAGTTCGTGCGCGCCTTCAACGACGTCGCGCCGTACACCCACCTCGTCGACGCCAGCGAGGCCCACCCGCTGTCGTTCTTCGAGACCGTCGTGGGGATGGCGTACGCCGCGTTCGCCGACGCGCCCGTGGACGTCGCGGTGGTCGAGGTCGGCATGGGGGGCACCTGGGACGCGACCAACGTCGCCGATGGTGTCGTGGCCGTGGTGCTGCCGATCGCGGTCGACCACGCCAAGTACCTCGGGGACACGCCGGTCGTGATCGCCGAGGAGAAGGCGGGGATCATCAAGCCGGGTGCCACCGTGGTCGTCGCCGACCAGGAGCCCGATGTCGCCGCGGTGCTGCTCGCCCGGGCGACCGAGGTGGGCGCGACGGTGGCCCGCGAGGGGCTGGACTTCGGTGTCGTCACCCGGGTGCCGGCCGTGGGCGGCCAGCTGGTCTCGCTGCAGGGGCTGCGCGCCCGCTACGACGACGTCTTCCTCCCGCTGTACGGCGCCCACCAGGCTCAGAACGCCGCGCTCGCGCTGGCAGCGGTCGAGGCCTTCGTGGGGGAGGAGCCGCTGGGCGACGAGGTGGTCCGCGCGGCGTTCGCGGCCGCGACCTCGCCCGGACGGCTCGAGGTGGTGCGGCGCAGCCCGACGATCGTGCTCGACGCCGCCCACAACCCGCACGGCGCCGAGGCCACGGCCGCGGCGCTCGAGGACTCCTTCACCTTCTCGCCGCTGATCGGCGTGATCGGAGTGATGGCCGACAAGGACCACGAGGGCGTGCTCGCCGCCTTCGAGCCGCACTTGGCCCACCTCGTCTGCACGCAGGCGTCCTCGACCGACCGGGCGCTCCCGGCCGAGCAGCTGGCCGCCCAGGCGGTCGAGATCTACGGCCCCGACCGCGTGACCGTGGCGCCCCGGCTGGCCGATGCGATCGACCAGGCCGCCGCGCTCGCGGAGGCCGGCGAGGCGCTCGGCGGCGGCCTCGGGTCGGGCGCGGTGCTGGTCACCGGGTCGGTGGTCACCGTGGGCGAGGCCCGCACGATGCTGGGGGGGCGGTCGTGAGCGAGGCTGCGACCCGGTCGCCGCGCCGGGGCATGTGTGCCGCGGTGCTGTCGCTGGAGGCGATCGTGCTCGGGCTGACCACTCCGGTGATGGTGCAGATCTCGGGGGTCGACACCGGCGTGGCCCTGGCGATCGGGCTCGGCCTGGCGGCGGCCGCGCTGGTGCTGGCCGGGATGCTGCGCTCCGAGTGGGCCTACGGCGCCGCCAGCGTGCTGCAGCTCTTCGCGGTGGCCCTGGGCCTCGTGGTGCCGCTGATGTTCCTCCTCGGCGGGATCTTCGCGCTGCTGTGGGGCACGGCGTACTTCCTGGGGCGCAAGATCGAGCGCGAGCGCGCCGAGGCGTGGGCGGCCCACGAGGCGCAGTCGTGACCGGGCCGCTCGAGCCCCTCTCGCCCACCGACCGCACGACGGTCAAGCGGGAGCAAGACCACGCCGTCACCGACCGCGCAGCCCTGCACGCGCTGCTGCGCGAGGGACTGGTCGCGCACCTCGGCGTGGTCAAGGACGACCACCCGGTGGTGCTGCCGGTCGCCTACGCGGTCGACCTCGACGGTCCCGACGACCACGGCACGCTCTACGTGCACGGGTCGGTCGCCGCCGACTGGCTGCGCCGCTCGGTCGACGCGACCGTCTGCGTGACGGTCACCGAGCTCGACGGCCTCGTGCTCGCACGGTCGGGCTTCAACAGCTCGATGAACTACCGCTCGGCGGTGGTGATCGGCACCGTCCGCCTCGTCGACGACGTCGACGAGCGCGACCACGCCCTCGACCTGATCGTCGACCACGTCGTCCCCGGTCGCGCCGCGGCACTGCGCCGCCCGACCCGCAAGGAGCTCGCGGCGACCGCGGTGCTCGCGGTGCCGCTGCGCGAGGCGTCGCTCAAGGTCAGCGAGGGCGGTCCCGACGACGAGCCCGAGGACGTCGAGGCCGGCACCTGGGGCGGGCACGTGCCCCTGCGCCGCGTGGCCGACGCCCCGGTGTCCGACCCCGCGACCCCGGGCGAGGTGCCGGAGCACGTGCTGCAGCGGGCCCGCGACCTCGGCTGGGACGGCGGGTACGACGGCGCCTGAGCGCTCCTCTAGGCTGCGCGCCATGACCCAGCGCACGCTCGTCCTGCTCAAGCCCGACGCGGTGCGTCGCGGGCTCGTGGGGGAGATCCTCGCCCGTTACGAGGCCAAGGGCCTGACCTTCGTCGCGCTGGAGCAGCGCACCATCGGCACCGACGTCGCGGACCGCCACTACGCCGAGCACCTCGAGAAGGCCTTCTACCCGCCGCTGCGCGAGTTCGTCACCAGCGGCCCGCTCGTCGCGGTGGTGCTCGAGGGGGACGAGGCGGTCGAGGTCGTGCGCGCGATCAACGGTGCGACGGACGGTCGGGTGGCCGCGCCCGGCACGATCCGCGGCGACCTGTCGCTGTCGAACCGCGAGAACCTCGTGCACGGCTCGGACTCGCCCGAGTCCGCGGCCCGCGAGATCGGGATCTGGTTCCCCGACCTCTGAGCGGTCGTCCGGGGGTGGGCCGGGTCGTGATCCGGGACTGATCCCGGCCTGACCCGACCCGCGGGGCGTCCACAGGCACGCCCCGTGACCGGGGCGTGCACAGGGACGCTGCGCGGCCGCGCTTCCCGGGGGCGGCGCGGGGCAGGCTCGCGCCATGGACCCGCACCTCGCCGCCGACCCGTTCTGGGCGTCGGTCCGCCGCCGGCACCCCGACGTCGACCTCGTCCTGCTCCCGCCGGAGCCACCCCCGGCCGGTCCCCCCACCGACCCGCGGGGGGACGACGAGGCCGCCGCCCTCGTCGCCACCGCCCGCGCGGCGGTCGAGGAGGCCGCCCGGACGCTCCGGCTGCCGCTGGTCGCCGGCGCGCCGCCGCGGGCAGTCGTGGCCTTCGGAACGGTCGAGGGCACGGTGGTGGTGCGGGTCCGCGCCTCGGCCCGGCACGTCGCCGACCCCGGGCTGCTCGCCCGGCTGCGCGAGCAGCTCGAGCAGAGGGGCTGGCACCCTCGGCGGGCCGAGGGGGAAGTCGCCCGGATCGCCGCCGGGAGCGACGGCCTGCGCATCCGCGCGTCCTACGCCGCGGCCTCGGGTGCCTTCCTCGTCGAGGTGGCCTCGGCGCCGCTCGCGGTCGGGCGCGAGCGGGCGGCGGCCCTGGCCGGGGGCGGGGGTCGGTCGTGATCGAGGTCGACCCGGCCCGCCTGACCCGCGTCGCGGGGACGTGGGACGCCGAGCGGCACGACCTCCTCGCCGCCGCCCGCCAGCTGGCCGGCGCTCCGGTCGCCGGCTTCACGCCCGCGGTGGCGGGCACGGCCGCCCGGTTCGCCGGCGCCTGGCAGCGGCACGCGGCCGGCCTGGCGGAGGCTGCCGGTGAGCGCGCCGACCGGCTGCGGCGGGTGCTGGACGACCAGCTCGACACCGACGCGGCGCAGGCCGCCGGGTTGCGCGGGCTGCCCGGGCTGCCCGGGCGGCCCCGGCGGTCCGGGCAGGTGGCGCCGTGGAGCCCTTGACGCTGCCGGCGGCCCCGCCGCCGGTCCCCGCCCTGCGCGCCGACCCGGACGGCATCCGGGCGTATGCCGGCCACCTGCTCGCGGCGTCGGTGCAGGTCGACGACCTGGCAGGCCTCGCCGCCGGTACCGCCCGGCTGGCGGACTGGCGGGGCGCGGCGGCCGACTCCTACCGGGCGGCGCTCGACCCGGTCGGGCGGCGGGCGGACGCCGCCTCGCTGGCGCTGCGTGACGTGGCCCGGCGGGTCGAGGCCCACGCCGACGCGGTGGAGCGGCTGCTCACCGGGCACGCGGACCTCACCGACCGGCGCCGCCACCTCCTCGGCACCATCGACGCGCTGCGTGGGCGGGCCGGTGCCGTCGACGCCGGCCTCGCGGCGGCGTGGCAGGCCGAGGCCGACGCGTGCGCCCGCGAGGTGGAGGTCCTCGCCGCCGACGTGGTGTCGTTCGCCCGGGCGCTGGAGGCCGAGGAGGAGGCCGTGCGTCGGGCGCTCTCAGGGGTCCTGTCGCTGGGCCAGGTGGAGCGGCGGTGGGGCGGTGTGCCCGACCCTGCGGACGCCGCCCTGGCCACGATGCCGGGTGCCGACGCCCCACCCGCGGCCGTGTCGGCCTGGTGGGCCGGTCTCGGCCGTGCCGCCCGCGCGGCAGTCGTCGCGGCGGCGCCCGACCTGGTCGGGTCGCGCGACGGCCTGCCCGCCGGCGTCCGCGACCGGGCCAATCGGCTGGCCCTCGAGCGCGACCTCGCCGACGGGGAGCTGCTGGTCGAGCTGGGCGGCGCCACGACCGAGCAGCGCGCCCGGCTCGAGAACGCCCGGGCCGCCCGCGACGCGCTCGCGGCGGCCGCGGCGACCGTCGACCCGGTCACGGGGGAGCCCGCCGGCGCCCAGCTCTACGCCTACGACCCGACCGCGTTCGGCGGAGACGGCCTGGTGGCGGTGGCGGTCGGGGACCTCGACACCGCGGACGACGTGACGGTCACCGTCCCGGGCCTGGGCACCGACGCCGGCAGCGCCCCCTACCTCGGTGCCCGGGCGAGCACCCTCTACGAGGCGGCCCGCTTCGTCGACGGGTCACGGAGCAACGCCACGCTGGCCTGGCTCGGCTACGACGCGCCCGACAACCTGCCCTGGCAGGCCGACGGCGACGCGAGCGGGGTGCTCGACGAGGGCCTGGCCACCCGGGGCGGCGAGCGGCTCGCCGACACCCTCGACGGGCTGCGGGCCGCCCGGGAGGGCCACCCGGCCCACCTGACCGCGATCGGTCACAGCTACGGGTCGACGACCCTGGGCCACGCCGCCCACGACGAGGGGGTCCCCGTCGACGACCTGGTCTTCGTCGGCAGCCCCGGCGTCGGCGGCGACACCGACGACGTCGGCGACACCGGGGTCGACCCGCAGCACGTGTGGGCCGGTGCCAACAGCCGCGACCCGGTCGCCGACCTCGCCAACCACGGTGCGGTCCACCTCGAGCTGGTCGGAGGGCTCGGCCTGGGCGACGATCCCGCGGAGGACGACTTCGGCGCCCAGCGGTTCCGCGCCGAGTCGACCACCCGGGCCGACGATGCCGACGGGCTCGACGCCCTCGCCGACCACGGCAAGTACTTCGACCACGACACCGAGTCGCTGTGGAACCTCGCCCAGATCGTCACCGACCACCCCGACCGCGTGCTGCTCGCCGAGCCGGTGCACGACCCCTGGTACGCCGGGCCGCAGGACCCCGAGGCCGACCGCCGGCCCACCGCACCGAGGACTCACTGATGCTGCACCTCGTCGTTCCCCGAGGGGTGGGCGACGGTCCGCTGAGCCCCTGCGTGTCCTCCCGGGCTCGGGGCCGAGCCCCTCCTACCCTCGTCACAGGACGTCACACGCGTCCCACCTTCCCCACACGACGCGAGACCCCTGCGAGGCACCGGGTATGGCGAACAGCTTCATCGGCCGTGACATGGCCGTGGACCTCGGCACCGCCAACACCCTCGTCTACGTGCGCCGCCGGGGCGTCGTGCTCGACGAGCCGAGCGTGGTGGCGCTCAACGAGGGCACCGGCGAGATCCTCGCCGTCGGGCACGAGGCCAAGCGGATGATCGGGCGCACGCCCGACAACATCACCGCGATCCGCCCGCTCAAGGACGGCGTCATCGCCGACTTCGAGGCGACCGAGCAGATGCTGCGCTACTTCATCCAGCAGGTGCACCGGCGCCGCTACTTCGCCAAGCCCCGGATGGTCATCTGCGTGCCGAGCGGGATCACCGCGGTCGAGCAGCGGGCGGTCAAGGAGGCCGGCTACCAGGCCGGTGCGCGCCGGGTCTACATCGTCGAGGAGCCGATGGCCGCCGCGATCGGCGCCGGCCTCCCCGTGCACCAGGCCACCGGCAACATGGTGGTCGACGTCGGGGGCGGCACGACCGAGGTGGCCGTGATCTCGCTGGGCGGCATCGTCACCAGCCTCTCCATCCGCACCGCGGGCGACGACCTCGACCAGGCGATCGTGGCCTGGATGAAGAAGGAGTACTCCCTCATGCTCGGCGAGCGCACCGCCGAGGAGGTCAAGATGACCCTCGGGTCGGCGTTCCCGCTGCCCGACGAGCCGGAGGCGGAGATCCGCGGCCGCGACATGGTCACCGGCCTGCCCCGCACGGTCGTGATCTCCAGCGCCGAGGTCCGGCAGGCCCTCGAGGAGCCGCTGCACGCGATCGTGGACGCGGTGCGTGCCACGCTCGACCAGACCCCGCCCGAGCTGGCCGGCGACATCATGGACCGCGGCATCGTGCTCACCGGCGGCGGTGCCCTGCTGCGCGGGCTCGACGAGCGGCTGCGCCACGAGACCGGCATGCCGGTCCACGTCGCCGAGGACCCCCTCACGAGCGTCGCGCTCGGCGCCGGGCGCTGCGTGGAGGAGTTCGAGGCGCTGCAGCAGGTGCTCGTGAGCGAGCCGAGGAGGTTCTAGGTGCCGCGCCTCGACCCCTCCCGCGGGCCGCTGGGCGGCCTGGCCGGGCTCGGCCGCTCCGGTCGTCGCGAGCGCCGCTGGGGCGGCGCCGACGGGGGCCAGCCCGGTGGGCGCGGCCTGCTGGTGGCGCTCGTGCTCGCGTCGCTGTGCCTCATGGTCATCGACCGCCAGGGCGACGACGCCTCGCCGCTCGAGCCGGCCCGCCGCGCCGTCGGCGAGGTGTTCGGGCCGGTGGAGACCGGGACGACCGCGGCGCTGCGTCCGTTCCTGGCGGTGCCCGACTGGTTCCAGACCCACGACGACCTCGAGCAGCAGGTCGACGAGCTCGAGGCCGAGAACGCCCGCCTGCGGGCCCGCGAGGCCACCACCGACTACGACCGCAACCGGCTCGCGGCCTACGAGGGACTGACCACGGCCGCCGGCGACCTCGGCTACGCGCTGGTCCCGGCCCGGGTGGTCGGGGTCGGCCCCGCGCAGTCGTTCTCGCAGACCGTGACCATCGACGCCGGCTCCTCGGCCGGCGTGCAGCCCGACATGACGGTGCTGGACAACGACGGCCTCGTCGGGCGGGTGGTGCGGGTGACCTCGTCGACCGCCACCGTGCTGCTGATCATCGACGCCGACTCCACGGTGGGTGGCCGGCTCGGCAGCAGCATGCAGCTCGGCTTCCTGCACGGGCGCGGCACGCTCGGCGACGACGGTCGCCTCGACCTCGAGCTGCTCGACGAGTCCGTGGTGCCCGCCCGCAACGACACCGTGGTGACGTGGGGGAGCGACGGCGGCGCGCCGTACGTCTCCGGCGTCCCGGTCGGCAAGGTCACCTCCGTCTACAGCAGCGTCCGCGAGTCCACCCAGCGTGCGGTCATCGAGCCGTTCGTCGACTTCGGCAGCCTCGACCTCGTCGGCGTCGTGGTGCCCTCGGGCACCCGCAGCGACCGCGGGGTCATCGAGGCCGACGGGAGCCTGAGATGACCTCCCTCCGGGTCCCCGCCGCCGTCGCGGCGGTCGCGCTCGCCCTGGTCCTCCAGGTCACGCTCTTCCCCCACCTCGCCTGGCAGGGCGTGGTGCCCAACCTCTGCCTGCTGGTCGTGGTGGGGGCCGCGCTCACGCGCGGCCCCCAGTTCGCCGCCGTGCTCGGCTTCGCCGCCGGCGTGGTGCTCGACCTCGCCCCTCCGGCCGACCACGCGGCCGGCCGCTGGGCGCTCGCCCTCGTCGTGGTGGGGTACGTCGCCGGCCGGGTGCGGCCCGAGCACGGCCAGCGCCCGAGCGCCACCACCGTCGTGGCCACGGTCGCGGCGTCGTCGTTCGTCGGCACCTCGGTCTACGCCCTGACCGGCCTGATGCTGCAGGACCCCGCGGTCGGCGTGGGCGACCTGCTGCAGGTGATCGCGATCTCCGTGGTCTGGGACGTGCTGCTCACCCCGCTGGTGCTGCCGCTGGTGATGGGCATGTTCCGCCGCCTCGAGCCCGACCGGGTGGCCCTCTCGTGAGCCGACCCGCCCGCGGCCCCAGCGGCGAGCGCCGGGGCCGGCTCCGGCTCGTCGTGATCCAGGCGCTCGTCTTCTCGCTGTTCGCCACGCTCTTCGTGCGCCTCTACTACCTGCAGGTGGTCAGCGGCGACAGCTACCACGCCCAGGCCGCGTCGCAGTCGGTCCGCGAGGTCGTCGTGCAGCCCCAGCGGGGGCTGATCGTCGACGCCCAGGGCCGCCCGCTGGTCACCAACCGCCCGTCGTGGGTGGTCTCGGTCGACCGCACGCTGCTCGACAAGCTCACCGACCACCAGCGCGACGTGCTGCTCGACCGCCTCGCGGGCGCGGTCGACCTGTCCCGCGCAGCGATCGAGAAGCGGCTGGTCACCTGCGGCGACGCCGGCAGTGCGCCGGGCGTGTGCTGGAACGGCTCCCCCTACCAGCCCGTGCCGGTCGCGCACGACGTGCGGCAGCAGGTCGCGCTCCGGATCCTCGAGCAGCCCGAGGACTACCCGGCGGTGGTGGCCGACCAGCAGAGCGTGCGCGCCTACCCCGAGCCCTTCGGCGTCAACCTCGCCCACGTGCTCGGCTACCTGAGCCCGATCACCGAGGACGAGTACGACACGGCCAAGGAGGACGGCGACCACTCGGTCAACGGCGCCTCCTACGTCGGCCGCGCCGGCGTCGAGAAGGAGTACGACGCGTGGCTGCGCGGGATGCCCGGCTACGAGCGGGTCGCCGTCGACTCGATGGGCCGGGTGATCGGTGACGACGGCGAGGTGGCCGGCAGCCCCGGTGACACGCTCGTCACCTCGATCGACGCCCGGGTGCAGGGCGTGGTCGAGCGCCAGCTCGCGCAGACGATCAGGACCGCGCGGGCCACCCGCGACCCGGTGACCGGCCGCAACTACGTCGCCGACTCGGGTGCCGCCGTGGTGCTCGAGGCGCGCACCGGCCGGGTGGTCGCGATGGCCAGCCAGCCGACCTACGACCCCGGGGTGTGGGTGGGCGGCATCAGCGAGGCGCAGCTGCGCCACCTCTACTCCGCCAGGGCCGGCACCCCGCTGCTGAGCCGGGCCACCCAGGGCCAGTTCGCGCCCGGCTCGACCTGGAAGCCGTTCATGACCGCGGGTGCCCTGACCCACGGCTACTCGCAGGACACCCGGCTCGACTGCTCCTCGGGCTTCACGGTCGGCAACCGGGTGTTCAAGAACTACGAGTCCGACGCCTACGGGATGATCGGCTTCGACCGCGCGCTCGAGGTCTCCTGCAACACCTTCTTCTACCGCGTCGGCTACGACTTCTGGCGCCGCTACGGCTCCGACGAGAGCGACGTCCACGCCCGCGACCCGCTGGTCAAGGAGGCCAAGACCTTCGGTTTCGGCAGCCGCACCGGCATCGACCTGCCGGGCGAGGCGCCCGGCCGGATCGCCGACCGGCGCTGGAAGCTCGCCTACTGGCACTCGATGAAGGACTACTACTGCGGCATCGCGAAGAAGCCGCAGGACGCGAAGACCAGCGACTTCGTCTACACCTACGCCGGCGAGTTCTGCGCCGAGGGCTACGCCTACCGCGCCGGTGACGCCGTGAACTTCGCGATCGGGCAGGGCGACACCATCGTCACGCCGCTCCAGCTGGCCCGGGCCTACGCCGCGCTGTCCAACGGCGGCACCCTCTACGCCCCGCGCGTGGGCAAGGCGGTCGTCGACCCGCACGGCACGGTGCTCGAGCGGATCCCGCCGCACAAGGTCGGCGAGGTCCACGTGCCCCACAAGACGCTCGCCTACATCGACCGTGCGCTCCAGGGCGTCACCCGCGAGGGCACCATGGCCTGGCGGATGGGCGGCTTCCCGCTCGACGACGTGACGGTGCGCTCCAAGACCGGCTCGGCGGAGGTCTACGGCAAGCAGTCGACCTCGTGGGTCGCGTCGTACACCAAGGACTACGTCGTGGTGATGATGGTCTCCCAGGGTGGCACCGGGTCGGGCACGTCGGGCCCGGCGGTCCGCAAGATCTGGGAGGCCCTCTACGGCATCAAGGGCGAGGACGTCGACCCGCGCCGCGCCGCGATCCCCAGCACGGTCGCCCCGGCGTCGCTGCCGATCTTCCTCAAGGACGGCTCGATCCTCCCGCCCGCGGTCCGGAAGGCCGAGCGGTGAGCGGCCGGACGGTCGTGGCCCGCCCCGGCCGCGGCCTGCGGGCCCCGGGCCTCGACTGGGTGCTGATGGCCGCGGTGCTCGCGCTGCTGGTGCTCGGGACCCTGCTCGTCTGGTCGGCCACGTCGGCGCGCGACGCGCTGACCGGCGGTGATCCCACGACCTACCTGCGCAAGCAGCTGGTGAACGTCGCCATCGGCCTGGTGCTGATGGTGATGGTGATGGCCACCGACCACCGCTGGGTCCGGATCCTGGCCCCGCTGGCCTACCTCTGCTCGATCGGCG
Organism: Nocardioides taihuensis; assembly: GCF_042657275.1. NCBI lineage: Bacteria > Bacillati > Actinomycetota > Actinomycetes > Propionibacteriales > Nocardioidaceae > Nocardioides > Nocardioides taihuensis. The sequence continues at coordinate 726,485 of NZ_JBHSKD010000027.1, read as the reverse complement.
GGCTGGTGCTGGTGCTGGTCGACGGCGCCACCATCAACGGCTCGCGCTCGTGGATCCAGCTGGGCGGCATGTCGGTGCAGCCGGCCGAGCTGGCCAAGCTGGCGGTCGTGATCGGGATGGCCCTGCTCGTCGCCGAGCGCACCGAGAGCCGCAGCACCCGCCAGGTCAGCTGGGTCGACGTCACCGGGATGCTGCTGATCGCCGGACTGCCCGCCCTGCTGATCCTCCTCCAGCCCGACCTCGGCACCATGCTCGTGCTCTCCGCGACCGTCTTCGGCGTCATCGCCGCGTCGGGGGCACCCCGACGCTGGCTGGTGCTGCTGCTGGGCGGCGCGGTCACCGCGGCGGTGGCGGCGGTCTCGGCCGGGTTGCTCGAGCAGTACCAGGTCGACCGCTTCATGGCCTTCACCAACCCCGACCTCGACCCGCGCGGCGCCGGCTACAACACCGAGCAGGCCCGGATCGCGGTCGGCAACGGCGGGCTCTTCGGCCAGGGGCTCTTCCACGGCTCGCAGACCCGCTCGGGCTTCGTCCCCGAGCAGCACACCGACTTCATCTTCACCGTCGCCGGCGAGGAGCTCGGCCTGGTCGGCGCCGGCGTCCTCATCGCGCTGCTGGCGGTCGTGATCTGGCGGGCGCTGGCGATCGCGTCGCGCACCGACGACACCTTCGGCCGGGTGGCGGCGGCCGGCATCGCCTGCTGGTTCGCCTTCCAGACCTTCCAGAACGTCGGGATGTGCCTGGGCATCATGCCGGTCACCGGCGTCCCCCTGCCGTTCGTGTCCTACGGCGGCAGCTCGATGTTCGCGGCCATGCTCGCGGTGGGCCTGCTCCAGAACATCCACCTGCGCTCGACCTCGGCGATCCCGACCCGCTTCCTGGCGCCGTCGCGGGTGCTCGCCGGCCGCTGAGCGCGCGGACCAGACCGGCGTTCCCCGCGCGGTTTCCCCGGTGCCACCGTGGTCGCGGAGGCCGCCATGGACCTGGACACCCTGTACCGCCGCTGTGTCGAGAGCTGGGCCACCCGCGTCGCCGCGGTGGGCCCGGGCCAGTGGGAGGGACCGACCCCGTGCGCCGACTGGTCGGTGCGCGTGCTGGTGAACCACGTCGTCGGCGAGGACCTCTGGACCGTCCCCCTCGTGCAGGGCCGCACGATCGAGGAGGTCGGTGACTCCCTCGACGGGGACCTGCTGGGCGACGACCCCGTCCGGGCCGCCCTCGAGGCGGCGCGCGCGGCCACCGCGATCGTGGCCGAGGCGCTCCCGGCCGGCGGCACCGTGCACCTGTCCTACGGCGAGGAGCGGCTGGCCGAGTACGTCTGCCAGCTCGCCGCCGACCACCTGGTCCACGGCTGGGACCTCGCCGTGGCGACCGGTGGCGACCCCCGGCTCGACCCGGCGCTGGTGGACGAGGTCGCGACCTGGTTCGAGGAGCGCGAGCAGCTCTACCGGCAGGCCGGGGCGATCGGCGCGCGCGTCGAGGTCGCGGACGGGCCCCAGGCGCGGCTGCTCGGCGGGTTCGGCCGCGACCCGGGGTGGACTACGGGCTGATCGACAGGAAGACGAACGCCGACAGCAGCACCAGGTGGACGCCGCCCTGCAGCGGCTTGGCGCGGCCGGGGACGACGGTGAGGACGGCGACGAGCACCGTCAGCAGCAGCAGCACCATCTGCACGGTGCCCAGCCCGAGCGCCAGCGGCCCGTCGAGCCAGATCGAGGCGAGCGCGAGGGTCGGGATGGTCAGGCCGATCGAGGCCATGGCCGAGCCCAGGGCCAGGTTGAGGCTCGTCTGCACCCGGGCCCGGGAGGCGGCCCGCACCGCCGCGATCGACTCCGGCAGCAGCACCAGCAGCGCGATCACCACGCCGACGAACGACTGCGGGAAGCCGAGCGCGTCGACGCCGTCCTCGATCGCGGGGGACTCGACCTTGGCCAGGCCGACGACGGCGACGAGGGCGACCAGCAGCAGGCCCAGGCTGATCAGCGCGGCCCGGTCGGTCGGCGGGTCGGCGTGCCCGTCGTCGTCCTCGTCGACCGGCCCGTGGTCGGCGTCGGCGCCGGCCTCCACGGGCAGGAAGAAGTCGCGGTGGCGCACCGTCTGGGTGAAGACGAAGAGGCCGTAGAGCGTCAGGGACGCGATCGCGGCGAAGGCGAGCTGGCCGGGGGAGAAGACCGGCCCGGGCTCGGAGGTCGTGAAGCGCGGCAGCACCAGGCACAGGCCGGCCAGGGCGATCACGGTCGCCAGGGCGGCTCCGGTGCCCTCGGGGTTGAAGACGGCGAGGTTGCGCTTGAGCGCCCCCACCAGCAGCGACAGCCCGACGATGCCGTTGACGCTGATCATGACCGCGGCGAACACCGTGTCGCGGGCCAGCGTGGAGGTGTCGCCCTTGCCGGAGACCATGAGGGTGACGATCAGCGCCACCTCGATCACGGTGACCGCGACCGCCAGCACCAGCGAGCCGAACGGCTCCCCGACCCGGTGCGCGACGACCTCGGCGTGGTGGACGGCGGTCAGCACGGCGCCGACGAGCGCCACGGCGACCACCGTGACCAGGAGGGCCTCGGCCACGCCGCCGGGGTGGCGACCCCACGACAGCAGCAGCACGAGCAGGGCCACCGGCGGGAGGACGACGGTCCAGCGCTGGCTCATGCGGTGACCCTAGAACGTGTCTCCCAAGCCGGAGCTTGGGAGACACGTCCTAGGGGACCACGGGTGGCTCGCCCCTCACGAGCACCGCGACCGGACGACCGAGCGCCTCCGGCTCGGCGACGAGGTCGCCGTCGACGACGAGGAGGTCGGCGGCCAGGCCCGCGCGCAGCCGACCGGTCTCGTCCCGGAGCCCGCACGCGTCGGCGGCGTACGACGTCGCGGTGGCGAGCGCCTCGGCGACGGGGAGGTCGGCCAGCAGCAGGTCGACGACGGCGCGCCAGGCCCCGCCGTGCCGCTTCGGGGGAGCGGCGCCCGCGTCGGTGCCGGTGACGAGCCGGACTCCCCGCCGGTGCATCGCCCGCAGCTGCGGGGCGCGGGCGTGCGAGAGCCGGCCGGGCTCGATCCCCAGCCGCTCCACCACCGCCCGCATGTTGGGAGGAAGCTCGTCGAGGGGCAGCACGTGGGCGGGGTCGACCGACAACGTGGGGTCGACCGTGACGCCCCCGGCCACGAGCGCGTCGAGCAGCTCGTCGTCCGGGACGGCGATGCCGGTGGCGGTGAGGCAGGTGCCGTGCTCGAGCCCGTCCACGCCCGCGGCCACGGCGTGGCGCACCCCCGCCAGCGAGTGGGCGTGTGCCAGCACGGCGAGCCCGGCGCCGTGGCACTCCTCGACCAGGGCGTGCAGCTCCTCGGGCGAGAACTGCGCGCCGAGCACGTCGGTGCCGGTCGTCACCATGCCCCCGGACGCCATCACCTTGATGACGTCGACGCCGCGTTCGGTGTGGGCCGACACCGCGGCCCGCACGCCGGCCACGCCCGACGCGGCGCCACCGAGGAAGTGGCAGTGGCCGCCGGGGACCGTCACCGGGGGGCCGGCGGCCACGATCCGCGGCTCCCCGGGCCCGTGCCGGTCGCGGTGTGCGAGCGTGCGGTAGTGGGCGTCCCCCAGGTCACGGACCGTCGTCACCCCGGCGGCCGCGTGCCGGGCCAGGGACGCGCGGATGGTGCGGTCGAGCGTGGCGTCGTCGTCCTGCCCGGCGCGCTCGAGCCCGCCCGGCGTGCCGTCACCGACGAGGTGCACGTGGGCGTCGACGAGCCCCGGCAGCAGGGTGCCGTCCCACGAGGTGACCGGGCAGTCGTGGGGGAGGACGTGGTCGCCGGCCTCGACGCCGGCGATCCGTGCGCCGTCGACGAGCACGGTCACCCCGCCCTCGAGGAAGCGCTCCCCGTCGAAGGCGTGGGCGGCTCGCCAGGCGTGCACGCCCCCAGCGTGCTCGCCCGGGGACCTGATCCGCCAGCCCCGGCGGCTGCTCGCGGAATCGGCAGGCCCGCCCCGCCGCGCGTACGCTGGGCCCTTCGCTCCCGTCCCGTTCCCGAGCCCGCGAGGTGAGTGGTGACCGCCGCCGGTCCCGTGCACGACCCAGCACCCGAGTCCGTCTTCCCCCGGCTGGAGACCAAGCTGCCGTCCGTCTCCAAGCCGATCCAGTACGTCGGCGGCGAGCTGAACTCGACCGTCAAGGACTGGAGCTGCGCGACCGACGGGCCGACCGTGCGCTGGGCGCTGATGTACCCCGACGCCTACGAGGTCGGGCTGCCCAACCAGGGCGTGCAGATCCTCTACGAGGTGCTCAACGAGCGCGACTGGATCCTGGCCGAGCGCACCTACTCGGTGTGGCCCGACCTCGAGGCCGTGATGCGGGCGGGCGACGCCGAGGGGCCGATCCCGCAGTTCACCGTCGACGGCCACCGGCCGGTCGGCGCGTTCGACCTGTTCGGCATCAGCTTCTCCACCGAGCTCGGCTACACCAACCTGCTGACCGCGCTCGACCTCGCGGGCATCCCGCTGCGCGCGACCGACCGCGGCGAGGACCACCCGGTCGTGATCGCGGGCGGCCACGCGGCGTTCAACCCGGAGCCCGTGGCGGAGTTCCTCGACGCGGCGGTGCTCGGTGACGGCGAGGAGGTCGTGCTCGCGATCTCCGAGGTCGTGCGCGAGTGGAAGACCGAGGGCCGTCCGGGCGGACGCGAGGAGCTCCTGCGGCGGCTCGCGGTGAGCGGCGGCGTCTACGTGCCGCGCTTCTACGACGTGACCTACGCGGAGGACGGGCAGATCGAGACCGTCCTCCCCAACCGCCCCGGCATCCCGTTCCGGGTCCGCAAGCACACGCTGATGGACCTCGACGCGTGGCCCTACCCGGCCAAGCCGCTGGTGCCGCTCGCCGAGACGGTGCACGAGCGCTTCTCGGTCGAGATCTTCCGTGGCTGCACGCGCGGCTGCCGGTTCTGCCAGGCCGGCATGATCACGCGCCCCGTGCGGGAGCGCAGCATCGGCACGATCGGCGACATGGTCGAGAACGGCATCCGCAAGTCCGGCTTCGAGGAGGTCGGCCTCCTCTCGCTGTCGAGCGCCGACCACACCGAGATCGGCGACATCGCGACCGGGCTGGCCGACCGCTACGAGGGCTCCAACGTCTCGCTGTCCCTGCCCTCGACCCGTGTCGACGCCTTCAACATCACGCTGGCCAACGAGTTCTCGCGCAACGGCCGGCGCTCCGGCCTGACCTTCGCCCCCGAGGGCGGGTCCGAGCGGATGCGCCGGGTGATCAACAAGATGGTCACCGAGGAGGACCTGATCCGCACCGTCGCCACGGCGTACTCGCACGGCTGGCGACAGGTGAAGCTCTACTTCATGTGCGGCCTCCCCACCGAGACCGACGACGACGTGCTCGCGATCGCCGACCTCGCCAAGCAGGTGATCGCCAAGGGCCGCGAGGTCTCGGGGCGCAACGACATCCGCTGCACCGTCTCCATCGGCGGCTTCGTCCCCAAGCCGCACACGCCGTTCCAGTGGGCAGCCCAGCTCGACCCGGAGACGACCGACGAGCGGCTGCGCAAGCTGCGCGAGACCGTCCGCGACGACAAGCGCTACGGTCGCGCGATCGGCTTCCGCTACCACGACGGCAAGCCCGGCGCGATCGAGGGACTCCTCTCGCGCGGCGACCGCCGGGTGAGCCGGGTGATCGAGGCGGTCTGGCGCGACGGCGGGCGCTTCGACGGCTGGAGCGAGCACTTCTCCTACGACCGCTGGGTGGCCGCGGCCGACGCGGCGCTGGCGGGCACCGGCGTCGACCTCGCCTGGTACACTACCCGCGAGCGCGAGTACGACGAGGTCCTGCCCTGGGACCACCTCGACTCCGGCCTCGACAAGGACTGGCTGTGGGCCGACTGGGAGGACGCCCTTGCGGCCGCCGACGGTTCCGAGGTCGAGGTCGAGGACTGCCGCTGGACTCCCTGCTACGACTGCGGCGTCTGCCCCGAGCTGGGCCTCGACATCCAGATCGGCCCCACCGGCCAGAAGCTCCTGCCGCTGACCGTCGTCTGAGCTCTCGCTGCGGGGTGCTGCGCTAGGTTCCCGCCATGGCCGATCTCGGAACTGTCGCCTGGCCCCCGGCGCCACTGCGGACCGAGCGTCTGGTCCTGCGCGAGGCCGAGGCGCGCGACCGGCCCGGCGTCATCGAGCTGAACGCCTCCCCCGAGGTCCGGGCCCACCTCGGCGGCCCGCAGCCGCGCGAGGAGCTCGAGCGGCAGGTGCCGACGGTCCCCGGCCGGCGCCCCGGCATCTTCGCCGTCGAGCTCGACGGGTCCCTCGTCGGCACGGTCCACCTGGTGCGGCGTGACGCGGAGCGGCCGGGGCACGTGCGCCCCGAGGCCGGCGAGGTCGAGCTGGGCTACCTCTTCCTGCCCGGGGCGTGGGGGCACGGGTACGCCACCGAGGCCTGCGCAGCCGCGCTCGCCTGGGTCGCCGGCGAGCTGCCCGGCGAGCCCGTGCTGCTCTGCACCCAGACCGCCAACACCGCGTCGGTCAGGGTCGCGGGGAAGCTCGGGTTCACCGAGGTGGCGAGGTTCGAGGAGTTCGGCGCCGAGCAGTGGCTGGGCGTGTGGACCCCCTGATCCGCGAGGCGACGTGGGCCGACCGCGAGGTGGTCGCCGCGATGCGTCGCGCCTGGACCGAGGAGAACGCCGGGAAGGCCTTGCCCGACGAGGACTTCCAGGACCGCTTCGACGCCTGGCTCGAGCGGGAGCAGGACCAGCGGGTGACCTGGCTGGCCGAGGTCGGGCGCGAAGCGGTGGGCATGCTCAACGTGCTGGTCTTCACCCGGATGCCACGGCCGGGGCAGGATCGGCCGAGCCGCTGGGCCTACCTCGCCAACTTCTGGGTGCGGCCTGACCAGCGCGGCGCGGGCGTGGGCACCCGGCTCCTCGCGGCCTGCACCGACTGGTGCGACGCCGCGGGCATGGTGCGGGTCGTGCTCAGCCCCACTGAGCGCTCGGTGCCGCTCTACGCCCGCGCCGGCTTCACCCCCGCCCCCTCGCTCCTCGTGCGTCCCGCACCCACCGGCCAGGCACCTCGCGACGGCACGATCACCCCGCAGGTGGGATGACAGGGAGCCGCCGGCCGGCGCACGGTGGAGGGGAGTTCTCGGGAGGACCGGCAGGAAGGAAGTCCTACCGTGCTCACCCTCGCCACGACTGCAGCAGGCATCGCCTCACTGGCCCTCGGCGCCGGACTCGTGGTCGGCGCCCCGTCCGTCGACCCGACCGCGACCTGGACCGCCCTCGACACGGTCCCGGGCTCCGGCCTGGGCGCCACGGTCGAGACCTGGGAGGCCTCGCCGGTCGACTACGACCGCGACGGCGACGAGGACGTCTGGATCGGCTACCACGACCAGGGCGGCAAGCTCTGGCGCAACGACGGCAGTGGCAGCTACACGCTGGCCTACACCTGGCCGCGCCGCAACAGCGAGGGCAAGGTGCCGGACCGCCACGACTGCGCCTGGGCGGACGTCGACCGCAACGGCCTGCCCGACGCGTACTGCGCGGCCGGCCGGAGTGGTGCCAACGTGGTGAAGACGGGCCGGGACAACGAGATGTGGCTGCAGACGTCTCCCGGGCAGTTCACGGACGTCGGCACGCGGTGGGGCATCGGCGACGTGTGCGGCCGCAGCCACTACGTGGCCTTCGTCGACGCCAACCACGATGCCTATCCCGACCTGTTCGTGGGCAACGCCCCACCACGCGACGTCACCGGGGATCCGTGCGACGACCCCGCCAACGGGTTGCCCAGCGAGGAGATGAAGCTCTACCTCAACCAGTCCGGGGCCGGCTTCCAGCAGGTGACCGACTGGGGCGTCGGTGGGTACGGCGGTGCCCGGTTCGCGGAGGTCGCCGATGTCAACGGGGACGGCTGGGACGACCTCCTCGTCAACTACAGCGGTGGGCCCGTCCTCTACCGGCACAACGCGGAGACCGGCTACACCGATGTGGCAGTGGCCAACGGGATCACCGGCAACCCCAGTGACGCGGTCTTCGCCGACCTGGACGGGGACGGCGATCCCGATCTGGTGACCGGCCTGGGTCGGCGGGTGGAGTACCGGCTCAACACCGGCAGCCGGTTCCTGGCGCCGGTCCTGGCCTGGACCGTGCCGTCCGGCGGGGCCGCACGAGCCGTGGCAGCCGGAGACGCCGACGGTGACGGCGACCTCGACATCTACGTGCTGGTGTCGAACCTGACCGCGCACACCAACCCGCGGGACGTCGTCCTTCGCAACACCGGCCTGCAATTCGCGGCTACGCAGGTACCCGCGGCCGGCGGCATCGGCGACGCGGTCGCGACGCTCGACGGCAACGGGGACGGCCGGGCGGAGTTCCTCGTGCTCAACGGAGTGGAGACCGGCGGTCCGATCCAGCGGATCGAGCTCCGCTTCCAGTGACGCGAGGCGCCAGGTCGACCGAACGTGTCGACCGAACGTGAAGACCGGTCGGTGTGGCCCCGGCCGACGTGGCACAGACGGGCTACCGACGGCTGTCCTCGAGGGTGCCGGTGGTCTTCTCGTCCGGGATGCCGACCAGGCAGACCACGGCCCGGTCGTCGAGGAGGTCCCAGCTGCGCTCCTGCGGGTAGTAGGTCCAGAACTCGGCCTCGGACGAGCGGTAGCTGCGGCCGACGAAGTCCGCGAAGCCCTGCAGGCAGCCCAGCGTCGCCCGCCGGACGACGGCCCGGCGGCCGGGGTAGGCGTCGCCCTGGAGGTCGAAGACCCGGTAGGCCTCGAGGTCGTGGGCCTGCCCGCACGGCACGGCCTGGGCCTGCGCCACCTCGATCTGGTCGCCACCGGCGGCCATCAGGGCCGGGTCGTCGACGCAGTCGCCCTCGCGGATGTCGAAGGTGCTGATCTCGTGCCGCTCGGTGACCCTTCCCTGCGAGTCGCGCTCGGGCGAGGTCGGGATCGAGGCCACGCCGATCACGACCAGCACGGCGACGATGGCCACGAGCACGACGCCGTCGATGACGAGCGCCGCGATCGCCATGCCCCGGCCGCGGTCGCGGCCGTCGCGCGACTGCACGAGGGTGACGATGGCGAGGACGACCGACACCAGCGTCGCGAACGGGAGGCAGAACGCGATCGCCAAGCCGAGCGCCCAGCCGCCGAGCGCCCTGGACTGCGGCGGACCGGAGGGGACCCGGCCGTAGGGGGCCTGGCCGTACGCCGCCGGGGGGTACGCACCCTGGCCGTAGGGGCTCTGACCGGAGGAGCCCTGGCCGGACGACGCGTACGGCGCGGTCGGTGGTGGGTCGGAGGGGTTCGGCCCGTCGGGGCCGTACGGCGTCGGTGGTGGCGGCGGCTGGGTCACACGGGCTCCCGAGAAGCTCGGTGCAGCTGGTCCTCGACGGCCGCGGGGCGCGACACGTAGGAGCCGAGGAGCAGCTGCGGGACGGTCAGGGCGATGAGGAAGAGCAGGGGCACGGTCCACCCGTCGGTCGCGTCGTGCAGCACGCCGACCGAGAACGGGCCGAGTGCGGCGAGCAGGTAGCCCGCCGACTGGGTGAAGCCCGACAGCGCGGCGGTGCCCCCGGGCGTGCGGGCCCGGAGGCCGATCAGCGTCAGGATCAGCGGGAAGGTGCAGGTGCCGACCCCGACCACGACCGCTGCAGGGAGCGCGAGGTCGTGCGGCGCCAGGATCAGCGCGACGTAGGCGAGGGGGTAGCAGGCGATCACGGCGAGCAGCACGCCGCGCGGGTGCTCCTGCCGGGCGACGACGCGGGGCAGCCACAGCGAGAGCGGGATGCTCGTCGCGGCGACGATGCCGACCAGCACCCCGGCGGCGGTGGGGGAGTAGCCGGCGTCGCGCCACAGCTGGGCGAACCAGCCGAAGATCGCATAGGCCTGCATCGACTGCAGCCCGAAGAAGAGCGCCATCGCCCACCCCAGCCGGGTGCGGGCGACCTGACCGAGGGTGACGTCGTGCACCGGCTGGTCGGGCCGGCGGTCGTGGGCGACGAGCCACAGCCACGGCACGGCGGCCAGCAGCGCCGGCACCGCCCACGCGCCGAGGCCCCAGCGCCACTCCTCGCCGCCACGGGCCAACGGCACGGTGAGCATCAGCGCCGCGGTCAGGCCGACCGAGAGTGCCCCGGTGTAGAGCGCGGTGACGCGGCCGATCCGGTCGGGGAAGTGCAGCTTGACCAGCGAGGGCAGCAGCACGTTGGCCATCGCCATCCCCGACAGCGCGAGCATCGAGAGGACCAGGAACGTCGCCTCGCCGGGGGCGAACGCCCGTCCGGCGAGCCCCGTCACGAGCGCCAGCAGCGCCATCATCGTCGTCCGGTGCACGCCCACCCGCCGTGCCACGGCCGGCGCGGCGGCGCCGAAGGCCGCGAACGCGAGCACCGGCAGCGAGGTCAGCAGCCCCGCCTCGCTCGCCGAGAGCGACAGCCCGGACCGCACCTCGGCGAGGACCGGCCCCACGCTGACCGCGGCGGGTCGCAGGTTCACCGCCAGCAACAGCAGGCCGGCGAGCAGCAGCAGCCGGGCGCCCGGGCGTGACCACCGGGAAGGGGAGGGCAGGGACATCGCCCGGGAAGGATAGTCGTGACCGCGATGTCGGCAGGGTCCGGCAGGATCGGGCCATGCGCCACCTGCACGACGTCGAGCGCCGCACCCGCCTGGCCCGCCGCCACGCGGTGTCGCCCGCGCACCGGGCGCCGGACCCGCTCGCCGCCACCCGGGCGATGACCGTGCTGCACGCGACCGAGCCGGCCACCGTCCACCTGTCCCTGCAGGCCCGGGTCGACGGCCTGACGGTGGCGGACGTCGACCGGGTCCTCTACGACGAGCGCACGGTGGTCAAGCAGCTGGCGATGCGCCGCACGCTGTTCTGCTTCCCGCGCGAGCTGCTGCCGGCGGCCTGGGGCAGCGCCAGCGCCCGCGTCGCGGCGCAGCTGCGACCCCGGCTGGCCAGGGAGGTCGAGGCCGGCGGCCTGGCCGACGACGGTGCGGCCTGGCTCGACGCGGCGTGCGCGGCGGTGCTGGCCCACCTCGCCGACGGGCGCGAGGCCTCCGCCCAGGCGATCCGGGAGGCACTGCCCGAGCTGACCGGCCGGATCGACCTGGCGGTCGGCAAGTCGTACGGCGCGAACGTCTCGATCGCCCCGCGGGTGCTCACCCAGCTCGCGGTCGAGCACGCCCTGGTCCGCGGTCGCAACGGCGGCCACTGGCGGGTCTCGCGGCCGCAGTGGACGCTGATGTCGCACTGGCTGGGCGAGGAGCCCACGCCGTTGCCCGAGCGCGAGGGGTACGCCGCGCTCGTGGCGGCCTGGCTGCGCGCTTTCGGCCCCGGCACCCGCGCCGACCTGCAGTGGTGGCTCGGCTCCACCGTCGGTGCGGCGACCCGGGCGCTGGCCGACGTCGGCGCGGTGGAGGTCGCGCTCGACGGGGGCGAGACCGGCTGGGTGCTGCCCGACGACCTCGACGCGGAGCCCGAGGTCGAGCCCTGGGCGGCGCTGCTCCCGGTGCTCGACCCGTCCGTGATGGGCTGGAAGCAGCGCGACTTCTTCCTCGGTCCGCACGCCGCGGCCCTCTTCGACCGCAACGGCAACGCCGGCACCACCGCCTGGTGGGACGGTCGCGTCGTGGGCTGCTGGGTGCAGGACGACGCCGCCACCGTCGAGGTCCGGCTGCTCGAGGACGTCCCGCCCGCCGGGCGCGCCGCCCTCGACGCCGAGGCGGCGCGGCTGACCACCTGGCTCGACGGGGTGCGGGTGAGCACGGTCTACCCCAGCCCCGCCATGAAGGGCTGAGCCCGCTGGGGGAGACTGGGGCGGTGCGTGACCAGCCCGAGCAGCAGGCCCCGCCGGTGCAGCGTCTCCGGATCCGCTACGCCAAGCGGGGGCGGCTGCGCTTCACCAGCCACCGCGACTTCAGCCGGGCGTTCGAGCGCGCGGTCTTCCGCGCCCGGGTCCCGATGGCGTACTCCTCGGGCTTCAACCCGCACCCCCGCATCTCCTACGCCGGCGCCGCGCCGACCGGGTCGGCCAGCGAGGCGGAGTTCCTCGAGATCGCCCTGGCCGAGGTGGTCGACCCCGCCGACATCGCCGCCTCGCTCGCCGAGGCGCTGCCCGACGGCCTCGACGTGCTCGCCGTCGTCGACGTGGCCGCGACCGCGCCGGGCTCGCTGTCCGACCGGCTCGAGGCCAGCCACTGGCGCCTCGACCTCGCCTGCACCCCCGACGACGCGGCGGCCGCGGTCGCGCGCTTCCTGGCCACCGACGAGGTGCTCGTGGAGCGGATGACCAAGAAGGGCCTGCGCTCCTTCGACGCCCGGGCGGCGGTGGTGGCGCTCGCCGTGGACGACACGCCGGGCGGCGGAGCAGCACTCGACCTGGTGCTGCGGCACACGGTCCCGGCCGTGCGACCCGACGACGTCCTGTCCGCCCTGCGCCGCGTGGCCGACCTCGACCCCGGCGAGGCCCCGCTGCTCACCCGCCTCGCCCAGGGCCCGCTCGACGCCGCGACCGGCGAGGTCGGCGACCCGCTCGCCGCGTCCTGAGGCACGCCCCCGGGCGGCCGGACGCCGGCGCCGTGCAGCCCGCGCCGCGTCGTCGTGGCCGGGAAGGGGCGGGGTGTGTGCGATACTCGCCACGGTCGACGACGTCCGGGTCCGCCCGGGCTGGTCGACACGACGACGTTCTCGCCGAGGCCCCTGTGGCACCGGCACGGAGGGCGCGATCGATCGCCAGACCGCGACGCGGCCCGGTGGAGCCGGTGACAGCGGCTCCGCGGAAGCCCGGCGACCGCGGCAGGTGAGGGATCGGGCCGGCCGACGCGCACGCGGAGGAGGTCGCCGCCACCCGCAGGCTTCCCGCCGTGCGCCCCCCGGGGCGCGTGACCGGCGGAAACGACCAGCCCGCCCCGCACCCCGGTGCCCGGCGGGCCGAGGAGAGCAGGATGTCCCAGGACACCCCCGAATCCACCACCCCCGCCGGCGATGGAGCGGTCACCGCGGATCCGGTGACCGAGGAGCCGGCCACCGGCGCTCCGGCCCGCAAGACCGCCGCGAAGAAGACGGCGAAGAAGGCCCCGGCCAAGAAGACGGCCGGCAAGACCGCCGCGAAGAAGACGGCGAAGAAGTCGACCACGAAGGCCGCTGCCGCCGACGAGCCGCTCCCCGAGGTCCCGGCCGGGGCCGAGGCCGCCGCCGGAGACCAACCGGCGAAGAAGACCGCCGCGAAGGCGACCGCGAAGAAGTCGACCACCCGCAAGTCCGCGGCGAAGAAGTCGACGTCGAAGAAGGCGGCGCCGGCCGAGCCCACTGCCGCCGAGGGCGCCTCCGCGACCGAGGCCGAGGCCGCGGCCGCAGCGGAGACCGCTGCCACCGCACTGCTGTTCCAGGCGCCCGAGGCGACCGCGCCGGCCAGGAAGTCCGCGTCTCGGGCGAAGTCCGGCAAGGCGAAGAAGTCGGCCGCGCCCGGGGAGGCGGGTGAGCAGACGCCCGCCGCCGAGGAGCCGACCGCCGAGGAGCCGACCGCCGAGGAGCACACCGCCGAGGAGCCGACCGACGCCGCCGAGACCGACGAGTCCGCCGGCGAGACCGGCGAGGGTGAGGGTGGGGGCTCCTCGAGCAGCCGCCGGCGCCGTCGCCGCGGTGGTCGTCGCCGGCGCAAGCCCGGCGAGGGCGGCGAGGGCGGCGAGGGCGGCGAGTCCGCCGAGGGCGCCGAGGGCGCCGACGAGTCCGACGCGGCCGCGGCCGCCCGCGACGCCGCCACCGACTCCGGTGACGGCGAGGCGAAGGACGAGGAGGGCGGCGGCTCGTCGTCCTCGCGCCGCCGACGCCGCCGACGCCGCTCCGGCGACGACGGCGACGGCTCCGGCGGGGACGACCCCGCGAACACCGTCACCCGGGTCCGGCAGCGCCGGGCGGCCGAGGACCAGATCACCGCCGTCTCGGGCTCGACCCGGCTCGAGGCCAAGAAGCAGCGCCGTCGCGAGGGCCGCGAGGCCGGCCGGCGCCGCGCCCCGATCGTGAGCGAGGCGGAGTTCCTCGCCCGCCGCGAGGCCGTCGACCGCGTGATGGTGATCCGCCAGCGCGACGAGCTCACCCAGATCGCCGTGCTCGAGGACAAGGTGCTCGTCGAGCACTACGTCGCCCGCGAGTCGCAGACCTCGCTGATCGGCAACGTCTACCTCGGCCGCGTGCAGAACGTGCTGCCCTCGATGGAGGCGGCGTTCGTCGACATCGGCAAGGGCCGCAACGCCGTCCTGTACGCCGGTGAGGTCAACTGGCAGGCGCTCGGCCACCGCGACGGGCAGCCGCGCAAGATCGAGTCGGTGCTGTCCTCGGGCCAGTCGGTCCTGGTGCAGGTCACCAAGGACCCCGTCGGCCACAAGGGCGCACGGCTCACCAGCCAGATCAGCCTGGCCGGCCGGTTCCTCGTCTACGTGCCCGACGGCACCACCAGCGGGATCTCGCGCAAGCTGCCCGACACCGAGCGCAACCGCCTCAAGGCGCTGCTCAAGGACATCGTCCCCGACACCGCCGGCGTGATCGTGCGCACCGCGGCCGAGGGCGCGGCGGAGGACGAGCTCACCCGTGACGTCGAGCGGCTCAAGGCGCGCTGGGAGGACATCGAGAAGAAGGCCAAGGGCAGCGCCCCGCAGCTGCTCTACGGCGAGCCGGACCTCACCCTCAAGGTGGTCCGCGACCTCTTCACCGAGGACTTCAGCAAGCTCGTCATCGAGGGCGACGAGGCGTGGGAGACCGTGCAGAGCTACGTCCAGCACGTCGCCCCCGACCTCGAGGAGCGGCTCGAGCGGTTCTCGCCCGACAACGGCCGCGACGCGTTCGCGACCTACCGCATCGACGAGCAGATCGCCAAGGGCCTCGACCGCAAGGTGTGGCTGCCCTCGGGCGGGTCGCTGGTCATCGACCGCACCGAGGCGATGACAGTCGTCGACGTCAACACCGGCAAATTCACCGGCTCCGGCGGCAACCTCGAGGAGACCGTCACCAAGAACAACCTCGAGGCGGCCGAGGAGATCGTGCGCCAGCTCCGGCTGCGCGACATCGGCGGCATCATCGTGGTCGACTTCATCGACATGGTGCTCGAGTCCAACCGCGACCTGGTGCTGCGCCGGCTGGTCGAGTGCCTCGGCCGCGACCGGACCCGCCACCAGGTCGCCGAGGTCACCTCGCTGGGCCTGGTGCAGATGACCCGCAAGCGGATCGGCACCGGCCTGCTCGAGGCGTTCAGCGAGACCTGCGACCACTGCCAGGGCCGCGGCGTGCTGGTGCGCGAGACGCCCGTCGAGCCGCGCAAGGGCGACGACGAGCCGCGCCGCAGCAGCAGCCGCCGTCGTGGCGGCCGCGGACGCGGCGAGAACGACGACAACGGGGCGGGCCGGCCGGGCGACAAGCAGGAGGCCAAGGCGCCGTCGCCGGCCGACGTGGCCGCGATGGCCCGCGAGCACGCTGCCGAGACGTCCGGGACGCCCGCCGACGAGACGCCCGCCGACGAGACGGCCGCCGACGAGACGGCCGCCGACGAGACGCCCGCCGACGAGACGGCCGGCACGGAGGCGACGGGCACGGACACGGCCGCACCCGAGGCTCCCGCGGAGGAGACCCCGGCCGAGCCGGCTCCCGCCGTGGAGCAGGAGCCCGCTGCGGAGCCTGTCGAGGAGCCCGCCGTCGAGGAGCTCGCCTCGCCGGAGCCCCCGGCCCCCCCGAGCAAGCCGACCGTGGTCACCCGCACCCGCCGCCGGTCGGCCAGCCGTCCGGCCGGTCCGCCCGCGGGCGCCGACACCCCCGCCTCGGAGCCCGTCACGTCGGGCCAGATCGGCGCGCCGGTCGAGTCCGGCGCGGTCGAGCCGGGCACCGCCGTGGCGGTGGAGCACGTGCCGGTGAAGAAGAAGGGCTCGCGCAAGCGGTGACGCCCGCGTGACCCGCGGGGTGCACCGTTTTGCGGCGTACCCGTCGGATCCGTACTATTGACCCTCGGTGCGCTCAGGCGCGCCTCTCTGCCCGGCACCCCCGCTCGTCACTGGCGTCCGGCGTGCCGCAGACCCGCAGCGACAACCAGGCAGCGAACAGACGAAGGAGACCGCGGTGTACGCGATCGTGCGCGCAGGCGCCAAGCAGCAGAAGGTGGCCGTCGGCGACGTCATCGAGATCGACAAGATCGCGACGGCGGTCGGCGAGTCCGTGACGCTGCCCGTGGTCATGGTCGTCGACGGCGAGACGGTCACCGCCACCGGGCTCGACAAGGCCGCCGTGACCGCCGAGGTCCTCGGTGCCACCAAGGGTCCCAAGATCGTGATCCAGAAGTACAAGAACAAGACCGGCTACAAGAAGCGCCAGGGCCACCGCCAGAAGTACACCCAGGTCAAGGTCACCGACATCTCCCTCTGAGCACCGCGCTCGAGGCACCCAGCACTCCCAGGATCTCGAAAGAGGAACCGTCATGGCACACAAGAAGGGCGCGGCCTCGACCAAGAACGGTCGGGACTCCAACTCCCAGCGGCTCGGCGTCAAGCGGTACGGCGGCCAGGTCGTCAACGCCGGCGAGATCATCGTCCGCCAGCGTGGCACCCACTTCCACCCGGGCGCGGGCGTCGGTCGCGGTGGCGACGACACCCTGTTCGCCCTCGTGGGCGGTGCCGTCGAGTTCGGCACCCGCCGCGGGCGCCGCGTCGTGAACGTCGTCCCGGCGGGCGAGTGACGACGCTCCGCACCACCACCAGCAGCTGAGGCGAAGGGCGTCCCCGAGGGGACGCCCTTCGTCGTTGTCAGGCCCAACCCGAGAGGACCCCCGATGGCCGTCCCGACGTTCGTGGACCGGGTGACGCTCCACGTCGCCGCCGGCCGCGGCGGCAACGGCGTCGCGTCGGTGCACCGCGAGAAGTTCAAGCCGCTCGGCGGTCCCGACGGCGGCAACGGCGGGCCGGGGGGCTCGGTGATCCTGCGGGTCGACCCCGACGTCACCACGCTCGTGAACTACCACCACAGCCCGCAGCGCCGCGCCGAGCACGGCGGGCACGGCGCCGGCGGGCACCGCAACGGCGGCCACGGCAGCGACCTCGTGCTGCCCGTGCCCGACGGCACGGTGGTCTCCACCGTCCACGGCGAGGTGCTCGCCGACCTCGTCGGCCCCGGCACCGAGATGATCGTCGCCCAGGGCGGCCGCGGCGGCCTCGGCAACGCCGCGCTTGCCTCGAGCAAGCGCAAGGCTCCCGGTTTCGCGCTGCTCGGCGAGCCCGGCGACGAGCTCGACATCGTGCTCGAGCTCAAGGTCGTCGCCGACATCGGGCTCGTCGGCTTCCCGAGCGCCGGAAAGTCCAGCCTGATCGCGGCCGTCTCGCGGGCGCGGCCCAAGATCGCCGACTACCCGTTCACCACCCTGGTGCCCAACCTCGGGGTGGTCACCGCCGGCGACACGACGTTCACGGTCGCCGACGTGCCCGGTCTGATCGAGGGCGCCAGCGAGGGCCGCGGCCTCGGCCACGACTTCCTGCGCCACATCGAGCGCTGCGCGGCGCTGGTGCACGTCGTCGACACCGCCACCATGGAGCCGGGCCGCAACCCGGTCGAGGACCTCGACATCATCGAGCACGAGCTCAGCCGGTACGGCGGGCTCGAGGACCGGCCCCGGCTGGTGGCGCTCAACAAGGTCGACGTGCCCGACGGCCGCGAGATCGCCGAGATGGTGGTCGAGGAGCTGCGCGAGCGCGGGCTGACCGTGATCCCGGTGTCGGCCGCGTCGGGCGAGGGCCTGCGTGAGCTGACCTTCGCGATGGCGGCAGTGGTCGACGCCGCGCGCGCTGCCCGGCCGCTCGTGGAGGCGACCCGGATCGTGATCCGGCCCCCCTCGGCCGACGGCGGCGGCGACTTCTCGGTCACCTCCTCGCCCGAGGGCTGGCGCGTGGTCGGCACCAAGCCGGAGCGCTGGGTGCGGCAGACCGACTTCAGCAACGACGAGGCCGTGGGCTTCCTGGCTGACCGGCTCAACCGGCTCGGCGTCGAGACCCGGCTGCTCGAGCTGGGTGCGGTCGAGGGCGACACGGTGCTGATCGGCGACCCCGACGACGCGGTCGTCTTCGACTTCAAGCCCGGCATCGACGCCGGCGCGGAGGTGCTGAGCCGCCGTGGCGAGGACCAGCGCTTCGAGGAGAGCCGCCCGGCGGCCCGGCGCCGGCGCGAGATCGAGGCCGCGATGGACGAGCGCGCCGAGGGCGAGACCCGGGCCGACGTCGCGCGGCGCCACGACCGCTCCACGGGCTTCGGCCCGATGTCGTACGAGATCGGCAGCGACGACGACCCGGACGCGTGAGGAGCCGCACGTGAGGATCGTGGTCAAGGTCGGCTCGTCGTCGCTGACCACCGCCGCTGGCGGGATCGACCCGGTTCGCGTCGCGCGCCTGACCGACGCCCTCGCGGGGGCCCGCTCCGCCGGCCACGAGGTGGTGCTGGTGTCGTCGGGTGCGATCGCCGCGGGCCTGGCCCCGTTGGGGCTCAAGCGCCGCCCGCGGGCGCTGTCCGCCCAGCAGGCGGCCGCGTCGGTGGGGCAGGGGCTGCTGGTGCACCGCTACACCGAGGAGCTGGCGCGGCACGGGCTGGTGACCGGCCAGGTGCTGCTGACGGTGGACGACGTGACCCGGCGCTCGCACTACCGCAACGCCTACCAGACGTTTGCCAAGCTGCTCGAGCTCGGCGTGCTGCCGATCGTCAACGAGAACGACACCGTGGCGACCACCGAGATCCGGTTCGGCGACAACGACCGCCTGGCCGCGCTGGTGGCGCACCTGGTGCACGCCGACCTGCTCGTGCTGCTCTCCGACGTCGACGGGCTCTACGACGGCGACCCCGCCGACCCCGGCTCGTCGCTGATCCCGGAGGTCGCGGCCGGCGACGACCTCGCCCACGTGCGGATCGGCAAGGCCGGCACGGCGGGGGTCGGCACCGGCGGGATGCAGACCAAGCTGGAGGCGGCCCGGATCGCCACCGGCGCCGGCATCCCGGTGCTGCTCACCGCCGCGGACCTCGTCGCCGAGGCGCTCACCGGCGCGCGGGTCGGGACGCGGTTCCACGCGACCGGCAAGCGCCGCCCGACCCGGCTGCTGTGGCTGGCGCACGCGACCGAGCCCCGGGGCCAGGTCGTGCTCGACGCCGGCGCGGTGCGCGCGGTCACCGAGCGCCGGGCCTCGCTGCTCGCCGCGGGCGTGGTCGGCGTGCACGGCTCGTTCGTGGCCGGCGACCCGGTCGACCTCGTCGACCCCGACGGCAGGCCGGTCGCCCGCGGGCTGGTCAACTTCGACGCCGAGGAGATCCCCGCGCTGCTGGGTCGCTCCTCGCACGAGCTCAAGCGCGAGCTGGGCGCGGCGTACGAGCGCGAGGTCGTGCACCGCGACGACCTCGTCGTGCTGTGATGGCCCGGTGACCGGTCGGGTGGAGGTGGCGCGCTGATGGCCGAGATGGACGACGAGGAGTTCTTCCGCTGGTACGGCGCGTGGGCGCCGCTCGACCCGCCCGGCCTGGCGGCGGTCATGGCCGGGTTCGAGCGGCCGTGGTGGATCGTCGGCGGCTGGTCGGTCGAGGCGTTCACCGGCGTGCCGCGCGAGCACGAGGACGTCGACCTCTCGATCCTGGCGTGCGACATCCCGGCCTTCCGCGAGCACCTGGGTGACGCGTGGACCCCCTGGAGCAACCACGGAGGGACGCTGCGCCCCCTGAGCGAGCGGTTCCCCGAGGTCCTCGACGTGCAGAGCCAGATCTGGCTGCGGCGCAGCGCGCACGACCCGTGGGAGGTCGACCTGCCGATCACGCCCGACCGCGACGGCCTGTGGACCAGCAAGCGCGACCCCGACCACGTCGTGCCGCTCGAGGAGGCGACGTGGGTCGCGGGCGACGGCATCCGCTACCTGCGGCCCGAGATCGCGATCCTGTACAAGGCCGTGCTGCACCGGCCCAAGGACGACGCCGACCTCGCCGTCGTGTGGCCGCGGCTCGACGCCCCGGCGCGGGCCTGGCTGCGCGACAGCATCGCCCGCCTCTACCCCGGGCACCCCTGGCTCGGTCTGGTCGGGGAGGGGTCCCCGGGCTGAGCGGATTCCGGACGCGCGCCCCCGCGCCGTACGCTGGACCCCGCCATGCCCGACCCGACTGTCTACCTCGACCACGCCGCCACGACGCCGATGCTGCCGGCGGCGGTCGAGGCGATGACGCGGCAGCTCGCGGCGGTCGGCAACCCCTCCTCGCTGCACGCCAGCGGCCGGCAGGCCCGGCGGGTCGTCGAGGAGTCGCGCGAGACCATCGCGCAGGCACTCAACTGCCGCCCCGGCGAGGTCGTGTTCACCTCCGGCGGCACCGAGTCCGACAACCTCGCGCTCAAGGGGATCTACTGGGCGCGCCACGCCGGTGACCCCGACCGCCGGCGGGTGCTCTCGACCGCGGTCGAGCACCACGCCGTGCTCGACCCGCTGCACTGGCTGGCCGCCGCCGAGGGCGCCGAGGTGGAGCTGCTTCCGGTCGACGCGCGCGCCCGGCTCGACGTCGACGCGCTGCGCGCCAGCGTCGAGCGCGACCCCGGCTCGGTCGCGCTGATCTCCGTGATGTGGGGCAACAACGAGGTCGGCACGCTGCAGCCGCTCGACGAGGTCGTGGCGCTCGCGGCCGAGCACGGCATCCCGGTGCACACCGACGCCGTGCAGGCGGTCGGGGCGGTGCCGGTCGACTTCGCCGCGTGCGGCGTCGACGCGCTCACCCTGACCGGGCACAAGGTCGGGGGCCCCTACGGCGTCGGCGCGCTCGTCGTACGACGCGAGGTCGACGTGACCGCGCTCGTGCACGGAGGCGGCCAGGAGCGCGACATCCGCAGCGGCACCATCGACGCCCCGGCGATCGCCGGCTTCGCGGCCGCCGTGGAGCTCTCGGTCAAGCAGCAGTCCGAGCACGCGGCCCGGGTCGGTGCGCTGCGTGACGACCTGGTGGCCCGGGTGCTGGAGGCCGTCCCCGACGCGCACCTCCACGGCGCCGAGCTCGACCCGCTCGGCGTGCACCGGCTGCCCGGCAACGCCCACCTCGGGTTCCCCGACTGCGAGGGCGACTCGCTATTGATGCTGCTCGACGCGCGCGGCATCGAGTGCTCGACCGGCTCGGCCTGCTCGGCCGGGGTGCCGCAGCCCTCGCACGTGCTGCTCGCGATGGGCTGCACCGTGGAGGCCGCGCGACACTCGCTGCGCTTCTCGCTGGGCCACACCAGCACGCCTGCCGACGTCGACGCCCTGGTCGAGGCGATCGGCCCGGTCGTCGAGCGGGCGCGGGCCTCGCGCCGGTGACGGGGTCGGCGCAGTGAAGGTGCTCGCCGCGATGTCGGGTGGCGTCGACTCCGCCGTCGCGGCCGCCCGCGCGGTCGAGGCGGGCCACGACGTCACCGGCATCCACCTCGCGCTCTCGCGCAACCCCGCGTCGTACCGCTCGGGCGCGCGCGGGTGCTGCACGATCGAGGACAGCAACGACGCCCGCCGGGCCGCCGACGTGGTCGGGATCCCCTTCTACGTCTGGGACCTGTCCGACCGCTTCCACGCCGACGTGGTCGAGGACTTCATGGACGAGTACGCCGCCGGGCGGACCCCGAACCCCTGCCTGCGGTGCAACGAGAAGATCAAATTCGCCGCGGTGCTCGACCGGGCGCTGGGCCTGGGCTTCGACGCCGTCGCCACCGGCCACTACGCGCGCCTCGAGACCGGCGCCGACGGCCTCGTCGAGCTGCACCGCGCCGCGGACCACGCCAAGGACCAGTCCTACGTGCTCGGCGTCCTCACCCAGCAGCAGCTGCGGCACTCGCTCTTCCCCCTCGGGGGCACACCCAAGCCGGAGGTACGGCGCGAGGCCGAGGCGCGCGGGCTGCGGGTCGCGGACAAGCCGGACAGCCACGACATCTGCTTCGTCGCCGACGGCGACAACGCGGGGTGGCTGCGGGAGAAGCTCGGCGACCGGGCACCCAACCACGGCGGTGACGTGGTCGACGACGCGACCGGCGAGGTGCTCGGCACCCACGAGGGCACCTACGCCTTCACGATCGGCCAGCGCCGCGGCCTGCGGCTCGGCCGGCCCGCGCCCGACGGCCGGCCGCGGTTCGTGCTCGACATCGAGCCCGTCTCCGGCACGGTGCGGGTGGGACCGCGTGAGGGCCTCACGGTCGACCGGCTGACCGCCGACCGCCCCCGCTGGTGCGGCACCGTGCCGAGCCACCTCGAGGGCACGGTGCAGCTGCGCGCCCACGGAGCGGAGCACCGGGCCACCGTGCGCGTGCTCGGGGCCGACGGCGGGCCGGGCGGGGAGCGGGTCGAGATCGACCTGCTCGACCCCGCCCAGGGCATCGCCCCCGGCCAGGCCGCGGTCGTGTACGACGGGTCCCGCGTCGTCGGCTCCGCCACGATCACCGCGACCGCGCGGGTGCGCACCGGCAGCTGAGCGCGCTCTCAGGCGGACGCGCGGCGGGCGCCAGCACACCCTGTCCTGCTGGCGCCGCGGCTCGACGGCGGGCGACACGGTCGGCGGCGGCGCCTCCGACCAGCTGTTCGGCGCCCTCTGGCAGGTCGGCGTCGACCTCGGGTAGCCGCGGTCCCGGGGACGGGTGACCTCCTCGGGACGTTCGCCTCTGCCGCCCCCACCCCCTCCGCCGAAGACTCGGTGGATGGGACCCCGGGGAGGTCGCATGGACGACAGGCAGAACCTCGCCGCCACGATCTGCGGCTGGAGCGTGCGTCACCGTGTCGCGGCCGTCGTCGGCTGGATCGCCTTCGTCGCCGTCTCGATGGTGCTCGGCGGCTACGCCGGCCAGGTCCAGATGACCGAGGACCAGTACACCGCCGGGGAGTCGGCACAGTTCGAGCGGGTGCTCGACGAGCACGGGCTGCGGACCCCGGCGAGCGAGCTGTTCCTGGTGACCACCGACCAGCCGGTCACCACCCCGCAGGCGCGCGCCGTGGTGACCGACCTCGTCGACCGCCTGCGCTCGGCGTCCGGCGTGGAGGACGTCCTCGACCCCTACGCGAACCGGCTGGTCTCCGCCAACGGCCGGGCGGTGCTGGTGCGGGTGACGCTGTCCGGCGACCCGATGACCGCTGGTGACCGGGCGCAGCCGCTGCTCGACGTCGCTGCCGAGACGGCCGCCGCCCACCCCGACGCCCGCATCGACGAGTTCGGCGACGCGTCGGCCAACCACTGGTTCGACGAGACCATCGGCAAGGACTTCCAGCGGGCGGAGTGGACCGCCGTGCCGTTGGCCATCGGGATCCTGGTCGTGGCGTTCGGTGCCCTGCTCGCCGCGGTGCTGCCGGTCGGGCTGGCGCTCACGTCGTTCCTCGCCGCCAACGGCCTGCTGGCCGTCGTGAGCCACCGCCTGCACCTCGACAGCTCCACCAGCTCGGTGATGCTGCTGGTCGGCCTCGCCGTCGGCGTCGACTACTCCCTGTTCTACCTGCGCCGCGAGCGCGAGGAGCGGGTGCGCGGCCGCGACCCGGCCACCGCGCTGCGGATCGCGGCAGCGACGTCCGGACGCTCGGTGCTGGTCTCCGGGCTGACCGTGGTGGCGGCCATGTCGGGCATGTTCCTGTCCGGCATGCTCCTCTTCGAGGGCTTCGCGGCCGCCACGATCCTCGTCGTCCTGATCGCCGTCGTCGGGTCGGTCACCGTGCTCCCCGCGGTGCTGTCGCTGCTCGGTGACCGGGTCGACGCGGGCCGCGTCCCCGGCCTGGGCCGGATGCGCCGCCCGGGCGCGGAGAACCGCTTCTGGAAGGCCGTGCTCGCGCGGGTGCTCCACCGCCCCTGGGTCTCCGTGGTCGCGGCGGCGGGCTTCCTCGCCCTGCTCGCGGTGCCGGCCGCCGGGCTGCACACGGAGAAGCTGAGCCTCGACCAGCTGCTGCCCGCGGACGCCAGCATCATGCAGAGCTACGGTCGGATCACCGAGGCGTTCCCGGGCGGTCCCAGCCCCGCCCGGATCGTGGTCACCGCCCCGGACGTGCAGGGCAGCGAGCTGACCGCCGCGATCGACGACTTCCGCAGCCGCGCCGTGGAGGTGGGCGCCCTCCAGCACCCCGTGCTGGTGACGCCGCACGCCGCCGCGGGCGTCGTGGAGATCTCCGCCCCGCTGGCCGGCAGCGGCGCCGACGCCACGTCGGTCCGGGCGATCGAGACGCTCCGCTCCGAGGTCGTCCCCGAGACGCTCGGCCAGGTCCCCGGCGCACGGGCGTACGTCGGCGGCAACCTGGCCTTCTCCGAGGACTTCAACGCCCAGCTCGAGCACTCGATGGCCCCCGTCGTGGCGTTCGTGCTGGTGCTGGCCTTCCTGTTGATGCTCGTCGCCTTCCGGTCGGTGACCATCGCCCTGGTGTCGGTGGTGCTGAACGTGATGTCGATGGCCGCCGCCTTCGGCGTGATGGTGGCGGTCTTCCAGCACGGCTGGGGCGCCGGGCTCGTCGGCGGCCGCGGCGTCGGTGCGATCGAGTCGTGGGTCCCGCTGTTCTCGTTCGTGATCCTCTTCGGGCTCTCGATGGACTACCACGTCTTCGTCGTCTCGCGGATCCGCGAGGCGCACGACCGCGGCCTCCCGACCCGCGAGGCGGTCGCGCACGGCGTCGCGACGTCCGCCGGCGTGGTGACCAGCGCGGCGGCGATCATGGTGGCGGTCTTCGCGGTCTTCGCCACCCTGTCGATGACCACTTTCAAGCAGCTCGGCGTCGGGCTCGCGGTCGCGATCCTCCTCGACGCCACGGTGGTCCGGGCCGTGCTGCTGCCCGCGGTCCTCTGCTCCCTGGGCGACCGCACGTGGTGGCTGCCGCGCTGGCTCTCGTTCCTGCCGGACAACGCCTACCGTGAGCCGGCGGAGACACCGTCGCCGGACCTCGTGGCCTCGGACCGCTGAGCGGGAAAGGCCCCGGCGTGGGGCTGGCGGGTGACACCGTCGAGGTCTACGGTGATCTGGCAGGTGTCACCACCACGTGCCGGCCGGGTCGAAGAGGGGTCGAACGTGCGCCGACTGCTGGCTGTGGTCTCGGTGCTGCTCGTGCTGTACGCGACGGCCCCGCCGGCGGCCGCTGCCCCGATCGACACGTGGGCCTACCAGCCCGCCACGCACCAGCTGGTCGGGGGCAACGGCACCCTGCCGTTCTCGATCCAGGGCGGTGCGACGTGGTACGCCCCCGATGGCACGGCGGCCATCCAGTTCACCACCGCTCCGTCGCTGGCGACGTCTACGGGCACGGGCTTCTACGCGCCGGGCACGGCGGACTTCACCTACCAAGCGGTGATGTCGATGGACCGGTTGCGGTCGAGGTCCACCCCGAACGTCTTCCAGCTCGGCCTCTACAACGGCCCCCAGATCAAGCTGCAGCTGAGCCAGACCGGCGTACCGACGTGCGTGCTCCACGGCACCGGCGGCCGGATCAAGCTGACGTCGGCCACACCGTCGCTCAACGACGGTGGCCGGCAGCACACCTTCGCGTGCTGGCGCACCGGCGGCACCGTCGGCGTGACGGTCGACGGCGTGACGACCTCGAAGGTGTTCGCACTCGGGAACGTCACCCCGACCGGCCACGCGACCGCGGGCAACCGGTCCTCCACCGGCGGAGCTGCGGACCAGCTCTTCGGGAAGATCTGGCAGCTCAGCGTCAGCATCGGGTAGGCCGCTCCCTGACCTGCCCTAGGGTCGGGGCATGGCGTGGGCGACGGGTGTGGGCTCGATGCCCGGTGAGGACCACGCGGCGTACGCCGAGGCGGTGCGGGTGGTGCTGGGCGAGCTCCCCGACCTGCCCCACGTCCCGGAGCTGCCAGGCCGGGGTGCCCCCGCCGGCATGACCGGCCGGGCGCTGGCGGTCGTCGACGGCCTCGGCGCGGACCTGCAGCCGGCCGGCTGGCGGCTGACCGACAGCCCGGGGGTCGACCACCGGCGCGCACGGAGCCTGCTGGCACAGGACCTCGACCAGGTGGAGGAGCAGGCACAGGACCGCACGGGCGCGTTCAAGCTCCAGGTGGCCGGCCCGTGGACCCTCGCGGCCACGGTCGAGAAGCCGCGCGGCGACAAGGTGCTCTCCGACCGGGGGGCCCGCCGCGACCTCGCCCAGGCGCTGGCCGAAGGGGTCGGCCAGCACGTGCGTGACGTCCGGCGCCGGCTCTCGGGGGTCGATCGCATCGTGGTGCAGGTCGACGAGCCGGCGCTGCCGGCCGTGCTGTCGGGCAGCGTGCCCACGGCGTCCGGCTTCCACCGGCACCGCAGCGTCGACCGGCCGGAGGCCTCCGACACCCTCGCCTGGGTGCTCGACGCGGTCACGGCCGCGGACGCCGAGCCGTGGGTGCACTGCTGCGCCGCCGGGGCGCCGCTCGACCTGCTGCGCGGCGCCGGGGCGCGCGGCCTCTCCGTCGACCTCGCGCTCACCACCGCCGCGGGGCACGACGTCCTCGCCGAGGCGGTCGAGGCGGGGGAGACGGTGGCGCTGGGCGTCGTGCCCTCCACCGAGCCGGCGGCGACGCCGTCCGACAAGGACGTCGTCGAGGGGGTCCTGCGCTGGCTCGACATGCTGGGGCTCGACCCCGGCGAGGTCGCGGGGCGGCTGGTCGTCACCCCGACCTGCGGGCTGGCCGGGTCGAGCCCCCGGTGGGTCCGGCCGGCACTCGCCCTGGCCCGCGACGCCGCCGCCCGCCTCGGCTGACGACGGAACGCACACGGGCCCGGTCGCCCCGTGGCGACCGGGCCCGTGCCCGTGTGTCGGATCAGCCGACGTGGACCGCGACCTCCGGGCCGTCGGTGGCCAGCTCCTCGTGCTTGACGTTGAGCAGCGTCCAGATCAGCAGCGAGGCCAGCGAGATCATCACCGCGCCGGTGAGGAACGCCGCCGTCGCGCCGTCGGTGAACGACGCCTGGAAGGTCGCCGCCTCGAGCAGCGTGATGCCCGTCTGCGGGTCGACCACCTGGTTCGGGTCCCCGCCCGACATCTCGATCGACTTGGCCAGCAGGGGTCCGACGTCGGCCGCCCGCTGGTTGGCGAAGTGCGCCGAGACCGTGGCGAGCGTGGCCAGGCCGAGCGCACCGCCGACCTGCTGCATGGTGTTCAGCACGCCCGAGCCGATGCCGGAGTCCTCCGCGCGCACGTGGTGCACGGCGGTCAGCGTCAGCGGCACGAAGGTCAGGCCCATGCCGATGGACATCAGCAGGATGAACGGCAGGATCGAGGCCCAGTAGCTGACGTCCTGCCCGGCGGGGTCACCGGCGGCCAGCGCGCCGAGCACGGACACCGGGGAGTCGTCGATGCTCAGCCGCGAGAACCCGAACAGGGCCCCGGTGGCCATCAGCGTGCCGACGCCGGCGATGAAGCGCGGGTCGATCGTGGCGACGAGCTTCGACGAGACCGTCGCGCCGAGCACGATGCCCACCGAGAACGGCAGGAACGCGAAGCCGGCGTGCAGCGGGCTGTAGCCCATCACCTGCTGGATGAACAGGCTCAGGAAGAAGAACATCGCGAACATCGCCGCGGGCACCAGCATCATCACCACGAAGCTGACGGCACGGGTGCGGTTGCGGAAGATCCGCGGCGGCAGCAGCGGGTCCTCCTCGCGGGACTCGATGAACAGGAACAGCACGACCAGGGCCACGCCGGCGACGAGCGAGGCGATGGTCCAGGGGTCGCCCCAGCCGGTGTCGGGCTGGCCGGCGCGGGTCAGGCCGTAGACGATGCCGAGCAGGCCCAGGGTGCCGGTCACGGCACCGGGCACGTCGAGCTTGCCGCGGTGGCGGTCGGACTCCGCCAGCAGGCGCGGCGCGAGCAGCGCGGCGGCCAGGCCGATCGGCACGTTGATCAGGAAGGTGAGGCGCCACCCGTCCACGTCGTAGCCGAACACGCTGGTCAGGCCGGTCAGCCAGCCGCCGAGGATCAGGCCGACGGCGGCACCGGCGCCCGACATCGCGGCGTACACCGCGAACGCGCGGTTGCGCTGCGGCCCGGCCGGGAACGTCGTGGTGATCAGTGCCAGGGCGGCGGGGGAGGCCAGCGCGGCGCCGAAGCCCTGCAGGCCCCGGGCGGCGAGCAGCAGCGGCTCGGTCGTCGCCAGACCGCCCAGCAGCGAGGCGGTCGCGAAGATCGTCAGGCCGAGCATGAAGATCTTGCGGCGGCCGTAGAGGTCGCCGAGGCGCCCGCCGAGCAGCAGCAGGCCGCCGAAGGCGAGGGCGTAGCCGGTGACGATCCAGGACAGGTTGGCCTGGTCGATGTCGAGGTCCGCCCCGATGTAGGGCAGGGCGATGTTGGCGATGGTCGCGTCGAGCACCACCATCAGCTGGGCCACCGAGATGAGGACGAGCGCCCAGCCCAGGTGGGCGTGGGAGCCGGAGGTCTTCTCCTCGGTCGGCGCGATCTGTTCGGTCATGGCGTTCCTTCTTCTCAGGGCCTGGCGGCAGGCAGGATGATCTGGTCGATGACGCGGGCGATCAGCTCGCGGGTCGGTGGCTCCCCGAGCATGAAGCTGCGGTGGAGGAGGATCCCGGCGAGAGCCGGGCCGAACAGGGACGGGTCGAGGTCGGCACGCACCTCGCCGCGGGCCAGCGCTCGCTCGTAGATGGCCAGCGACGTCGCGATCTTGGGTCCCACCACGCGGGTGCGGAACTCCGCGGCGAACTCCGGGTCCCGGTCGATCGCGGTGAGCACGCTCGAGAGCGTCGCGACGGTCTTGTGCTCCACGAGGCCGCCGAGGCCGCAGAAGGCCTCGAGCAGGTCGCCGCGGAGGCTGCCGGTGTCGGGGACGGGCGGCGCCTCCTTCTGCGACAGCAGGGCGTCGATCACGAGCGCGACCTTGCTGTTCCACCGGCGGTAGAGCGTGGCCTTGGAGGCCTTCGCCCGGGTCGCCACGGCGTCCATGGTGAGGCGGTCGTAGCCGACGTCGGCGAGCACCTCGAGGGCGGCCTCGAGGATCTCCTGCTCGCGGTCACCCGCGACCCGGGGACGGGTCGAGGCCTCGATGGGAGTCATGGCGGTGAGGGTCTCCGTTTCCTGTTACTCGGATGAAACGAAACTGTTTCGTTTCATCCCGAACAGGCTAGGCGGCCCGACGATTCCCGCGAAATCGATTTACTCCGGACGGTCTGGACCAGTGGCGGCTGGTGGTCCGGGTCGGTCCGTCCAGCGGTCCAGCAGGTCGAGGCTGCGGGTGAGGGCGACCTCGTTCCAGTCGGCGGCGCCGCGGAGCATGTAGTGGCCGAGCCGGCCCATGTCGACCAGGTCCGCCGACGCCGCCACCCGGCGCGCCCGCTCGACGTACGTCGCGGTGGCGCGCGCCGAGGTGATCCGGTCGCGCGACCCGTGCGCCGCGACCAGGTGGCGTCCCGCCAGGGCGGCCACCTCCTCGCCCGGCGGGAGCCACGGCGCCAGCGCGACCACCCCGACCACGCCGGGCTCGTCGGCCACGTGCACCGAGGTGCGGGCGCCCATCGAGTGGCCCAGCAGCACGACCGGCACGTCGCCGTACACCTCGCGCACCTCCCCGAGGGCCCACCGCGCGTCGGCGACGGGGGAGGGGCCGCCGTTCCAGCCGCGCCGGCGGTAGCGGAGCAGGCAGGTGGCCACGCCCGCCTCGTGCGCCCCCGGTGCGATCGCCCGCTGCATCGCCGCACTGCGTCGCCACGACGCGCTGCGGCCGTCGACGGCCTGGCGCGATCGCTCCTTGCCGCCGTGCAGCATCAGCACGACCGCGCGGGCGGTCCCCGCAGGGTCGAGACGGGTCAGTGCGGGCTGGTGCCGGTCCTCGGACTGCACGGGCAGGGCGGTCTCCACGGATCTGGTTCGGAGCCGCCAGTGTGACGGATCGGTGGGCCCCGACCTGTCGGCGCGACCCGGCAAGATGTCCCCCATGAGCACCCCACAGCCGGCGCCCGCCGAGGCCCGTGAGGAGCACCAGGAGCTGGCCGAGCAGGTCGAGGACGCGCGCTGGCGCTACTACGTGCTCGACAGCCCGACGCTCTCCGACGCCGACTTCGACCGGCGCATGCGTCGGCTCGAGGAGCTCGAGGTGGAGTTTCCCGAGCTGCGCACCCCCGACTCGCCGACGCAGAAGGTGGGCGGCGCGGTCTCCACCGAGTTCACGGCCGTCGACCACCTCGAGCGCATGGAGAGCCTCGACAACGCCTTCAGCCACGACGAGCTCGCCGCGTGGCACGCGCGGCTGGCCCGCGACGGCGTGACCGACCCGGCCCTGCTCTGCGAGCTCAAGGTCGACGGCCTCGCGATCAACCTGCTCTACGAGGGCGGCCGCCTGGTGCGGGCGCTGACCCGCGGCGACGGTCGCACCGGTGAGGACGTCACGCCCAACGTTCGCACCATCGACGCCGTACCCCACCGGCTGCGCGGCACCGAGGAGTTCCCGGTGCCCGAGCTGATCGAGGTGCGCGGTGAGGTCTTCCTGCCCGTCGAGGCCTTCGAGCGGCTCAACGAGTCGATGACCGAGGCGGGCCGGCCGGTCTTCGCCAACCCGCGCAACGCGGCCGCCGGGTCGCTGCGCCAGAAGGACCCGCGGGTCACCGCCACCCGCGCTCTCGGGATGGTCTGCCACGGCATCGGGGCGCGCCGCGGCTTCGAGCCCGTCGCGCAGTCCCACGCCTACGCGGCGCTGGCGGCGTGGGGACTGCCCGTGTCGGAGCAGGTGCGGGTGCTGCCGACCCTGGCCGAGGTCGAGGACTACATCCAGCACGCCGGTGACCACCGGCACTCGATCGTGCCCTACGAGATCGACGGCGTGGTCGTGAAGGTCGACGACGTCGCCCTGCAGCGGCGGCTCGGCTCGACCAGCCGTGCCCCGCGGTGGGCGATCGCTTTCAAGTACCCGCCCGAGGAGGTCAACGCCCGGTTGCTCGCGATCGAGGTGAACACTGGGCGCACCGGCCGGGTCACGCCGTTCGGGGTCATGGAGCCGGTCCGCGTGGCCGGCTCCACGGTGGAGCGGGCCACGCTGCACAACGCGCACGAGGTCAGGCGCAAGGACGTCCGCCCGGGCGACACGGTGATCCTGCGCAAGGCGGGCGACGTGATCCCCGAGATCGTGGGGCCGGTGCTGCCGCTGCGTCCGGAGGGCCTCGCGGAGTGGGTGATGCCGACCGAGTGCCCCTCGTGCGGCACCCCGCTGGCGCAGCAGAAGGAGGGCGACAAGGACCTCCGCTGCCCCAACACCCGGGCCTGCCCGGCCCAGCTGCTCGAACGGGTCTACCACGTGGCCAGCCGCGGCGCGTTCGACATCGAAGGCCTCGGCTCGGAGGCGGCGCACGCGCTGCTCTCTGCCGGCGTCATCTCCGACGAGGGCGACGTCTTCGACCTCGACCGCGACAAGCTGCTGCGCACCGACCTCTTCACCCGCGCGCCGAAGAAGGGGGAGGAGGGCCCGCAGCTCAGCGCGAACGGTGAGGGGCTGCTCGCCCACCTCGCCGAACGCAAGCAGGTGCCGCTGTGGCGG
Organism: Nocardioides taihuensis; assembly: GCF_042657275.1. Lineage (NCBI taxonomy): Bacteria > Bacillati > Actinomycetota > Actinomycetes > Propionibacteriales > Nocardioidaceae > Nocardioides > Nocardioides taihuensis. The sequence continues at coordinate 695,021 of NZ_JBHSKD010000027.1, read as the reverse complement.
GTGCTGGTCGCGCTGTCGATCCGCCACGTCGGGCCGACCGCGGCCCGGGCGCTGGCCCAGGAGTTCGGCTCGATGGCGGCGATCCGCGCCGCGACCGAGGAGCAGCTCGCGGCGGCCGAGGGCGTGGGCCCGACCATCGCCGAGGCGGTGATCGCGTGGTTCGAGGTCGACTGGCACCGCGCGATCGTCGACAAGTGGGAGGCGGCCGGGGTCGCGATGGAGGACGCCCGCGACGAATCCGTCGCCCGCACCCTCGAGGGCCTCACGGTCGTGGTCACAGGGTCGCTGGTCGACTTCAGCCGCGACTCGGCGAAGGAGGCGATCCTGGCGCGCGGCGGCAAGGCCGCGGGCTCGGTGTCGAAGAAGACCGACTACGTCGTCGTCGGGGAGAACGCCGGCTCCAAGGCCGACAAGGCCGAGCAGCTCGGTGTGCCGGTGCTCGACGAGGACGGCTTCAAGCGGCTGCTCGACTCCGGGCCCGAGGGCGGCGTCGGGACCGGGGCCTGAGCCGGGGCGTGCCGTCCCTCATCTGGGTGAGGCGAGGTCTGGACCGGGAGTCCCGCACGCCCGCGGACGCCTAGTCTGGCCGGGTGTCCGGTCGGCACAGCCAGCGTGCGGCGTGGCGCCCCCAGCGGCTCGCGCCGGTGCTGGCGGTCGCCGTGGCGCTCGTCGCCTGGGCCGCCGTCTCCCTCGCCCTGCTGCTCACGCCGGCCGGCACGACCCCGGATGCGCACGGCTCGCTGGCCGGCACCGTCGTCCGCGACGCCGTGCCGCCCGCCGCCGTGCCGCCCCGGACCCTGCGTCTTGCGCCCACCGCGGCCGTGGACGCCACCCCGTCCGACCGTCGTGCCGGAGCGAGCCGGGCGATCGTCCGCGTCGCCATCGCCGCGACTGCCGCCGCCTCGGCCGGCGACCCCGCCACCGGGTCGCCGGCCGGGGGCGGCGACCCGGCGGCCGGCCCGGTGGGCGACGGCGGAGGCGCCGGCGGGACGAGCGCCACCACCGGTGGGAACGGCGGCGACCCGGGCACGCCGACGACCGGCCCGACGACCGGCCCGACGACCGGTCCGCCGACCAGCGACCCGACGACCGCCCCGACCAGCACGAGCGACCCCACCTCCAGCGACCCGACGACCACGACGACCACCCCGACGGGGTCGACGTCGCACGGACCGCCGTCCACCCCGCCGGGGCACACGCACACCCACAGCCCGCACTAGAGACGGACCCCGGCATGCACCTAGCTCTCGTAGGTGCGACCGCCGAGGCGGGGGAAGGCGTCCCGTGGCAGGGGCGGCGTCAGTGCGTCGTCCGTGCACTCCGCGGTCGTCGCGTCACAGGTCGTGACGCGGTCGCCGGCCACGGCGAACAGGTCGCCGCCGCTGGTCCAGCCCCAGTCGGACCCGGTGCTCGGCAGCGTCGTCGTCGCGCCGGTGGACACGTCGAGCACCTGGTCGCCGAGGAGCAGGAGGCTGCCGTCGGGCGAGAGGACGGGCCAGGCGCCGCCCGCGAGGGTGAGGAGCGTCTTCCCGCTCACCACGTCGAGCACGGCGTCCTCACCGCCCTGCCGGGCGACGGTGTGCCCTCCGGCGACGGCGGGCATGCCGCCGCCCAGCCCGTCGACCGGGCCACCCTCGCCGGTCGCGATGTCGAGGGCCACGGTCTGGTTGCGGTAGCCGACGTACAGGGTGTCGCCGTCGAGCCCGAGCGGCGGGACCTCCCAGTAGCTCGGCGGGAGGTCGGGCAGCGGCACCTTCCGTGCCACGTCCCCCGTCTCCACGTCGCGCACGACGGCGACGAAGCCGTCGCCTGCGGGCTCGGCGAGCGCGTAGACGTCCTCGTCGGGGTCGGTGGCCGGCCCGACGCCCTCCGGCACGGTGCCGAGGTCGACCGTGGAGCCGTCCCAGCGCACGAGCGTCAGCGACTCGGGGCCCGAGCCGTCGGACGCGCCGTCGTGGGGGTTGCTGCGGACCAGCACGCCGGCCGCGGTGTAGTGCAGCGAGTGGACCGTGTCGGGCACCTGCGCCGTGTGGCCGTCGACGTGGACGTCGGAGCCCACGGCCCAGGCTGCGTGGTCGTCCGTGGTCGCGGGGTCGACCGCGCGCGACCCGCCGTCGCCGGCGACGACCACGACGCCGACGGTGGCGGCGACGAGGGCGGCAACGCCGGCCGCGGCGAGGCCGGCGGTGACCCGCTGGCGGCGGCGCAGCCGGTGCCCCTCGGCGAGGACGGCGGCGGTGTCGGGGACGGGCGGCACGAGGTGCGTCGCCTCGTCGTGCAGCAGCTGGCTGAGTCGTGCGGTCATGACGTGCTCCCGGAGCTGAGGGGGACGACGGAGTCGCCCAGGTGTGACCGGAGGACCTTCAGCGCGTCGTGCGTCTGCGACTTGACGGTCCCCTCGGAGCAGCCGAGGACCCGCGCGGCCTCCGCGACCGAGAGGTCCTCGTAGTAGCGCAGCACCACGACGGCCCGCTGGCGCGGGGCCAGCAGGTCGAGCGCGGCCACCACGGTGGGGCGCAGGCTGGGGTCGGCCCCCTCCACCTGCGGCTCCGTGAGGGTCTCGGTCGGCAGCTCGCGCCGCCACGACCGCTTGCGGATCCACTCGGCGGCGGTGTTGACCAGTGTGGTGCGCGCGTACGCCGGCGCGGCCCCGACGTCGCGGACCCGGCGCCAGGAGGCGTAGGTGCGGGCGAGCGCCGTCTGCACCAGGTCCTCGGCCAGCCCGTGGTCGCCCAGGATCAGGTACGCCGTGCGGTACAGCGAGCCCCAGGTGGCCGCGACGAGCTCGGCGAACTCGTCGTCGGTCGGGGATCGGGTCATCGGTCCTCCTCGAGATGGGTGTACCTGCAGAGATGGCCGCCAGGGGGCGTGGGGTTGGGTGGCCGCCGAGTTGCGTGTGGTGCGGACCGGTCTAGTCTGGTCCGGATGTCCGGCAAGCACGTCAAGCGGGTGGCGTGGCGTCCTCGACGCCCCGCCCCGCTGCTGACCCTGCTCGCGGGGTTCGGCACGTGGGTGGCGCTGGCCGCCGTGCTCGTGCTGCTGCCGTCCACCTCGCCGGCCGACGTGCACGGCCCGATCGGCGGGCAGACGCACGACCGGGGCGACGACGACGTCGCCGTCGTACCCCCGCAGACGCTGAGCACCGGGTCCGTGAGCCCGTCAGACCCGACGCCGTCGGGCGGCGCGGCCCGCGTCTCGAGGGACGCTCCCGGCACGACGGAGCAGGACGCCGCGACCAGTGATCCGACGACGAGCGCGCCGACCGGCGAGCCCACCGGCGACCCGACGACCGCGGACCCCGCCCCGGCGCCGACCTCCCCGCCGGGGCAGGCCAACGGCCACGACCACGACCACCCCGGGCAGGGGCACGGACCACCCGGGAAGCCCTGAGCCCGAGGGCTCAGCCGGCTTTCCTAGGATGGGCGTCATCCCGACCCCCGGCAGGAAGCCTGCGCATGCCTGAGATCACCCGTGACGAGGTCGCCCACCTGGCGACGCTCGCCCGGATCGACCTGTCCGACGCGGAGCTCGACCAGCTGGCACCCCAGCTGAGCGTGATCCTCGAGTCCGTCGCCTCGATCACCGGTGTGGCCGGTGACGACGTCCCGCCGACCTCGCACCCGCTGCCGCTGACCAACGTCTTCCGCGACGACGTGGTCACCCCCGGCCTCACCGCGGAGCAGGCGCTGTCGGGTGCCCCGGAGCAGGAGCAGCAGCGGTTCAGCGTCCCGCGGATCCTGGGGGACGAGCAGTGACCACCTCGGAGCACAGCGACCTGACCCGCCGCACCGCCGCCGAGCTCGCCGACGCGCTGGCGGCGGGGGAGACCTCCTCGCAGGAGGTCACCCGCGCCCACCTCGACCGCATCGGCGAGGTCGACGGCGCGGTGCACGCCTTCCTCCACGTCGACGCCGAGGGCGCCCTCGCGCAGGCCGCCGCGGCCGACCGGCGGCGCGCGGCGGGCAAGGCCGCCTCCCCGCTCGACGGCGTCCCGATCGCGGTCAAGGACGTGATGACCACGGCCGGGCTGCCCACGACGTGCGGCTCGAAGATCCTCGAGGGCTGGGTCCCGCCGTACGACGCCACCGTGGTCGCGCGCCTGCGCGCGGCCGGGCTGCCGATCCTCGGCAAGACCAACATGGACGAGTTCGCGATGGGCTCCTCCACCGAGCACTCCGCCTACGGCCCGACGCACAACCCGTGGGACCTCGACCGGATCCCCGGCGGCTCGGGCGGCGGCTCGGCCGCGGCGGTCGCGGCCTTCGAGGCACCCCTCGCGATCGGCACCGACACCGGCGGCTCGATCCGCCAGCCCGGCGCGGTCACCGGCACCGTCGGCGTGAAGCCCACCTACGGCGGCGTCTCGCGCTACGGCCTGGTGGCCCTGGCCAACTCGCTCGACCAGGCCGGACCCGTCACCCGCACGGTCCTCGACGCGGCGCTGCTGCACGAGGTGATCGGCGGCCACGACCCCCGCGACTCCACGAGCATCGACCAGCCCCTGCCCGACCTGGTCGCCGCGGCCCGGCAGGGGGCGACCGGCGACCTCTCCGGCGTCCGGATCGGCGTCGTCGAGGAGCTCGGCGGGAAGGGCTACCAGGCCGGCGTCCTCGACCGCTTCCGCGAGTCGGTGGACCTGATGGTCGGTGCTGGCGCCGAGGTCGTCGAGGTGTCCTGCCCGCACTTCGTGCACGCGCTCGCGACCTACTACCTGATCCTCCCGGCCGAGGCGTCCAGCAACCTCGCCAAGTTCGACGCGATGCGCTACGGCCTGCGGGTCGTGCCCGAGGACATCGAGAACCCCAGCGCCGAGGACGTCATGCGCGCCACCCGCGACGCCGGCTTCGGCGACGAGGTCAAGCGCCGCATCATCCTCGGCACGTACGCGCTGTCCAGCGGCTACTACGACGCCTACTACGGACAGGCGCAGAAGGTGCGCACGCTGATCGCCCGCGACTTCGAGGCGGCGTTCGAGCGGGCCGACGTGCTCGTCTCGCCGACGGCTCCCACCACGGCCTTCCGGCTGGGCGAGAAGCTCGACGACCCGTTGGCGATGTACCTCAACGACCTGGCCACGATCCCGGCGAACCTGGCCGGCGTCCCGGGCATCTCGGTGCCCAGCGGGCTGGCCGACGAGGACGGCCTCCCGACGGGGCTGCAGGTGCTCGCGCCGGCCACCGCCGACGAGCGCGTCTACCGCGTGGGCGCCGCCGTCGAGACCCTGCTGCGCGACGTGTGGGGCGGACCCCTGCTCGACCGTGCTCCCGACCTGGCCACGAGCGGAGCCCGCTGATGACCTCCACCTCCACCCCCGCCGAGCTCCTCTCCTTCGAGGAGGCGCTGGCGAAGTTCGACCCGGCCCTCGGCCTCGAGGTGCACGTCGAGCTCAACACCGCCTCGAAGATGTTCTGCGGCTGCCCGACCGCCTTCGGTGCCGAGCCCAACACCCAGGTCTGCCCGACCTGCCTCGGCCTGCCCGGCGCGATGCCGGTGGTCAACGCCATCGCGGTCGAGTCCGCGATCCGGATCGGTCTGGCGTTGAACTGCCAGATCGCCGAGTGGTGCCGCTTCGCGCGGAAGAACTACTTCTACCCGGACATGCCGAAGAACTTCCAGACCTCGCAGTACGACGAGCCGATCGCCTTCGACGGCTGGACCGAGGTCGACGTCGACGGCGAGACCTACCGGATCGGCATCGAGCGCGCCCACATGGAGGAGGACACCGGCAAGTCGCTGCACGTCGGCACCTCGGGCCGCATCCACGGCGCCGACTACTCGCTGGTCGACTACAACCGGGCCGGCATCCCGCTCATCGAGATCGTCACCAAGCCGATCACCGGCACGCGCGAGCAGGCGCCGCCCGTCGCCCGGGCGTACGTCGCGCAGCTGCGCGACCTGCTGCTCGGCCTCGGCGTCTCCGACGTCCGGATGGAGCAGGGGTCGCTGCGCTGCGACGTCAACCTCTCGCTGGCGCCGGCCGGGTCCGACGTGCTCGGCACCCGCACCGAGACCAAGAACGTCAACTCCCTGCGCTCGGTCGAGCGGGCGGTGCGCTACGAGGTGCAGCGCCACGCCGCCGTGCTCTCGCGGGGGGAGTCGATCCTCCAGGAGACCCGCCACTGGCACGAGGACACCGGCGTCACCACGAGCGGCCGGGAGAAGTCCGACGCCGAGGACTACCGCTACTTCCCCGAGCCCGACCTGGTGCCGGTCGCCCCGAGCCGTGAGTGGGTCGAGGCCCTGCGCGCCCAGCTGCCCGAGCCGCCGCACGAGCGGCGGGCGCGGCTGCAGGCCGAGTGGGGCTTCTCCGACCTCGAGATGCGCGACACCGTCGGCGCCGGCGCGCTCGGGCTGGTCGAGCGCACCATCGTGGCCGGCGCGACCCCGCAGGCGGCGCGCAAGTGGTGGCTGGGCGAGCTGGCCCGCCGGGCCCGTGAGGACGGCGTCGAGCTCGAGGACCTTTCCGTGACCCCGGGCGACGTGGCCGGCGTGCAGGCGCTGGTCGACGCCGGCACGATCAACGACAAGCTGGCCCGCCAGGTCCTCGACGGGCTGCTCGCCGGCGAGGGCTCACCCGAGGAGATCGTGGCCGCGCGCAACCTCGCGATCGTCTCCGACGACGGGGCCCTCGGCGCGGCGGTCGACGCCGCGATCGCCGCCCACCCCGAGGTCGCCGACAAGATCCGCGACGGCAAGGTGGCCGCCGCCGGCGCGCTGATCGGCGCGGTGATGAAGGAGATGAAGGGCCAGGCCGACGCCGGCCGCGTGCGCGAGCTGATCCTCGAGCGCCTGTCCTGATCCCGCACCCCCGGCCGCCCGGCGCCACGGCGTCCCGGGTGGAGTAGTCTGCGCGAGCACACAACCCGTCACACGCCCGCCGTGGGGGAAGCCGGTCCAAGTCCGGCGCTGACCCGCAACCGTAGGCCGCCACCGTCCCCGACGGTGGCAGCGAGCCGGAGCACCCGCAGCGACGCGTCCTGAACACACGCTGTCGTGGAAAGCAGCGGGTGGACACCCGGGGGTCCCCTCGGGCGCACCGCCCGCTGTCGCAGCGGGAAGGAACTCATGCGCCACCCGTCCCCCGTCTCCCGTGCCGCCGCCGTGGTCGCGGCCGGAGCCCTCGCCCTCGGTGCCGTCGGTGCCGCCACCCCGGCCCAGGCCGGACCCGCGCCGGGCTCCGCCGAGTCCGCCGCCGACTGGCTGGTCGCCCAGACCAACGCCGAGCACCTCGTCCACAACGACCAGTTCGACTTCGACGACTACGGCCTCACCGCGGACATCGTGCTCGGCCTCGACGGCCTCGGCCTCGCGTCGTACGCCGCGCCGATGGCCGACGCGCTGGCCGGCCACGTCGACGACTGGACGACCTACAAGCGTCAGGTGTTCGCGGGCTCGGTCGCCAAGGCCGTCGTCGTCGCCCAGGAGAACGGCTACGACCCGACGTCGTACGGCGGCGTGGACCTGGTCAGCCGGCTCGAGGCCCGGGTCAGCAGCGACAAGCCGATCGTCGGACGGGTCGAGGACAAGGCCCCGGACGACTACGTGAACGTGGTCGGTCAGGCCTTCGCCACGCAGGCGCTGGGCGTCGCGGGCTCGGACCGGGCCGCCCAGGTGCGCGGCTACCTGCTGAAGCAGCAGTGCAGCGCCGGCTACTTCCGGCTCAACCTCCCGGGCAAGGCCAAGCAGGACCAGTCGTGCGACGCCGGCAGCCGCACCGGGATCAGCGCGCCCGACACCGACGCGACCGCCCTGGCGGTGCTCTCGCTGCAGGCGCTCCCGGCCGGTGCCACCACGACGAAGGTGCGTGCCGCGATCACGGACGCCCTGACCTGGCTGAAGCGCCGGCAGAAGGACAACGGCAGCTTCGGTGGCGGGACCTCGACCGAGGCGAGCAACGCCAACAGCACCGGCCTCGCGGGCTGGGCGCTGGGTGAGGCGGGCGCCTGCCGGGCCGCCGACAAGGCCGCTGCGTGGGTGTCGAAGCTGCAGGTTCCGGCCGATCAGGCCGGTCCGCTGGTGGACGACCCCGGCGCGATCGCCTACGACCGGGCGGCCTTCGACTCCGCCGTCGGCACCGGCATCACGGTCGAGGCGCGCGACCAGTGGCGTCGCGCGAGCGCGCAGGCGGCGCCGGCGCTGCAGTACGACCTCGTCTCGTGCCAGGCCTGAGGCCGGTGCGTTCCCGACAGCTCCTCACGCCCCTCGCCGCGGCCGCGCTGGCCGCGGCGGCGGGGCTGCTGCTGCCGGCTGCGCCCGCGACCGCGGCGACGTGCTCCGGTGACACCGGGGTGAGCGTGGTCGTCGACGGGTCGGGAGAGCAGGGCGGGGTGCGGACCTCGTGCGTGAGCGACGGGGGAGGTGACACCGCCGCCGACCTGTTCGCGGTCTCGCACACGCTCACCCGGGTGCAGAACTTCCCGGGCGCGGTCTGCAAGGTCGACGGCCTTCCCGAGGACGCGAACTGCACGCGGATGCCGCCGGCCAACGCCTACTGGGGGCTGTTCTGGTCCGACGGCTCCGGGTCGTGGACCTACTCCAGCGAGGGCGTGGACTCCCTCGACGTGCCCGACGGCGGCGGGGTCGCCTTCGTCTGGCAGGACGGCGGCGACCAGGACTACCCGGCCGTGGACGCGCCGGGCTCCGAGCCCGCCCCGACCACGAGCACGACCGGGTCCGGCGGCTCCGGGTCCGGGGGCCCAGGGTCCGGCGGCTCCGGGTCGGGCGGCTCGGGCGGCTCCGGCACCACGGGCGGCTCCTCCACGACGGGCGGGACGACCAGTGGCGCCGCCACCGGCGGTCGCGACCGGCAGCGCACGGGTTCCGACGCTGATGGAGCACGCGACGAGCAGGGCCGGCAGCGCGACGAGCGTCGCGCCGACCGCGATCGGGTCGGCCAGGACGACGGGCCGAGCGACCCGACGTCCGGACCGACCGACGCCGCGACCGACGGGGCCACCGACGACGCCACCACGGCCGACCCGCCGGCGACCGGCGCCGAGCAGGGCCTGCCGGTCTGGTTGCCGCCGAGCCTGGCGGGCGGGCTGTTCGTCGCTGCCGGCGCCGTGGCCCTCGCCCGTCGGAGGCATGCCGGCTGATGTCCGCTGCGCGGCTGCCCCGTGACCTGCACCCCGTCGCCTGGTGGGTGTGGGCACTGGGGCTTGCCGCGGCGGCGTCGCTGACCACCAACCCGCTGGTGCTGCTGACGGTGGTCGCGGTCGCGGCGCTCGTCGTGTCGGCGCGGCGCTCGGAGCAGCCCTGGGCGCGCTCGTTCCGGCTCTACTGCTGGATGGGCGTGGTGATCGTGGTGATCCGGGTGGCCTTCCGGATCCTCTTCGGCGGTGGTGGCGAGATCGTGCTGCTGCCCCTGCCCACGGTGCCGCTGCCCGACTGGGTCGAGGGCTTCACGCTGCTCGGGCCGGTGACCCTCGAGTCGCTCCTCGCCGGGCTGTACGACGGGCTGCGGCTGGCCGCGATCGTGATCTGCGTCGGCGCCGCGAACGCCCTGGCCAACCCCAAGCGACTGCTGCGCTCGGTGCCGCCGGCGCTCTACGAGGTCGGCACCGCCCTGGTGGTGGCGGTCACCGTGCTGCCCCAGTTCGCCGACAGCCTGCGCCGCGTGCGGGCCGCCCAGGCGCTGCGCGGGGGCGAGTCCGGCCGGGTGCGCGGGCTGCGCCGGCTGCTGGTGCCGGTGCTCGAGGACGCCCTCGAGCGCTCGCTCGCCCTCGCCGCCGGCATGGACGCCCGCGGCTACGGCCGCGCCGCCGGGCTCAGCCCGGCCGACCGGCGTCGTACCGGCGCCCTCATGCTCGGCGGGCTCCTCGGCATCTGCGTGGGCACCTACGCCCTGCTCGACCGCACCGCGCCGCGGCTGCTGGCCCTGCCCATGCTCGGGCTCGGCGTCGCGGTCGCGGTGGCGGGCCTGGCCAGCGCCGGGCAGCGGGTCGAGCGCACCCGCTACCGCCCCGACCCGTGGCGCTGGCCGGAGCTGGTCGTGATGGCCTCCGGCGTCGTCGCCGGCGCCACCGGCTGGTGGGTCTCGACGCACCAGGTCGCGCTGGCCTACCCGGCCCTCGACGCCTGGCCGCAGGTCAGCGGCGTCGCCCTCGCCGGGCTGCTGGTCGCGCTCGGCGGCGGGCTGTGCGCCCCACCGCCCGCGGTCCCGCGGACGCTGCGCGAGCTGCCGACCGACGTCCCCGAGGCGGTGGCGGCGTGATCGAGCTGCGCGACATCGGCTTCGCCTACGACGAGGAGCGGGTGCTCGAGGACGTCCACCTGACGCTGGAGGAGGGCGAGCTGGTCGTGGTCTCCGGCCCGACCGGCGTCGGCAAGTCGACGCTGCTCGGGGTGGTGACCGGTCTGGTGCCGCGGTTCTCCGGCGGGGCGCTGCACGGCGACGTCCGGCTCGACGGCGAGAGCATCGTGCGCCGGCCGCCGCGCGAGCGCGCGCACGTCGTCGGGTACGTCGGTCAGGACCCCGCCGCGGGTTTCGTCACCGACACGGTCGAGGAGGAGCTCGCCTACGGCATGGAGCAGCTCGGCCTGCCGGCCGCCACGATGCGCCGCCGCGTCGAGGAGACTCTCGACCTGCTCGGCATCGCCGCGCTGCGCGACCGCGACCTGACCACGCTGTCGGGCGGCGAGCAGCAGCGGGTGGCGATCGGCTCGGTGCTGACCATGCACCCGCGGGTGCTGGTGCTCGACGAGCCCACCTCGGCGCTCGACCCGACGGCGGCCGAGGAGGTGATGGCCACCCTCGCGCGGCTCGTGCACGACCTCGGCATCTCGGTGCTCATGGCCGAGCACCGGCTCGAGCGGGTGGTGCCGTTCGCGGACCGCATCGCCCTGCTGCGCGGCGACGGGTCGGTCGTGGTCGGCGAGCCCGCCGCGGTGCTCGCCACCTCACCCGTCGTACCCCCGATCGTCGAGCTCGGCCGCGCGGCCGGCTGGGACCCCCTGCCGCTGACGGTGCGGGCCGCCCGCCGCCTGGCCCGCGGCCTGGCGGAGCGGCTCCCGCAGCAGCCGGCGCGCGTCGAGGGCCCGCCGTCGGCAGGCCCGGTGCTCAGCGCCCGGGGCCTGACCGTGACCCACGGGCGGACGGTGGCGCTGCGCGAGGTGGGCGTCGACCTGCGGCCCGGCGCCGTCACCGCGCTGATGGGGCGCAACGGGTCGGGGAAGTCGACGCTGCTGTGGACCCTCCAGGGCACGACGCGGCGGCGCGGTGGCACGGTCGCCGTCGACGGCCAGGACCCCGCCTCGCTCGAGCCGGCCCAGCGCCGCTGCCTGGTCGGGCTGGTGCCGCAGACGGCCGCCGACCTGCTCTACCTCGAGACCGTCGACGACGAGTGCCGGGCCGCGGACGGCGGCTCGGGTGCCGCGCGCGAGGCGCTCGACCGCCTGGCCCCCGGCATCCCCGGCGACCGGCACCCGCGCGACCTCTCCGAGGGCCAGCGGCTGGCGCTCGCGGTGGCGCTGGTGCTGTCGGCCGCGCCCCGGGTGGTGCTGCTCGACGAGCCGACCCGCGGCCTCGACTATCCGGGCAAGGCGGCGCTCGCGGCGATGCTGCGCGAGCTCGCGGCCACCGGGCACGCGGTGCTGGTCGCCACCCACGACGTCGAGTTCGTGGCGCAGGTGGCCGACGACGTGGTCGTGCTGGCCGAGGGCGAGGTCGTCTCCTCCGGACCGGTGCTGCGGGTGGTGGCCGAGTCGCCGGCCTTCGCACCCCAGGTGACCAAGGTGCTCGGACCGCCCTGGCTGCGTGTCGACCAGGTCGCGCCGCTGCTCGCCGCGACCGCGCCCGGCGGTGCGGCCTCGTGAGCACCCCGACCGCCGCCGTCCGGCTGACCCCCCGCTCCGCGGCCGTGCTCGGCACGGCGTCGCTGGCCGGGCTGATGATGCTCGGCTGGCCCCTGCTGCTGCGGGTGGGCGACACGACGCGTGTGGACCCGCCGTTCGTCTTCCTGGCCCTGCTGCCGGTCGTGGTCGCCGTGGTGCTCGCCGAGGTCAGCGAGGGCGGGCTCGACCCGCGGGTGCTGGCCATCCTCGGCGTGCTGTCGGCGGCCAACGCCCTGCTGCGCGGACTCTCCGCCGGCACTGGGGGAGTCGAGCTCGTCTTCTTCCTGCTGATCCTCGCCGGGCGGGTGTTCGGGCCGGGCTTCGGCTTCGCGCTCGGCTGCACCTCGCTGTTCGCGTCGGCCCTGATGACCGCCGGGGTCGGGCCGTGGCTGCCCTTCCAGATGCTGGTGTCAGCGTGGGTCGGGATGGGCGCGGGCCTGCTGCCGCGCCGCTTCACCGGTCGCGCCGAGATCGCGCTGCTCGCGGCGTACGGCGTCGTGGCGTCCTACGCCTACGGCCTGCTGATGAACCTGTCGTCGTGGCCCTTCGCCCTCGGCATCCAGGTCTCCGGCGAGCAGGGTTCGCTCGCGTACGTCGCCGGCGCCCCGCTCGCCGAGAACCTCCACCGGTTCCTCGTCTACACGCTGCTGACCTCGACCGGCTCCTTCGACACCGGCCGCGCGATCACCACCGCCGTCGCGATCACCCTCCTCGGCCCGGCGATCCTCACCACCCTGCGCCGGGCCTCGCGGCGGGCGCTGGTGACGACCCCCTGACTCTCAGGCGCCCGCATCGGCAGCAGCGACCTCGCCGATCCGCTCGAGGTCGGCGCGCAACCCGGCCGAGCGGTCGAGGTGCGGCGGCACCACCCGGGCGACCAGCCACGCCCACCACGCCGGGCACCGGACCACCTCGTAGGTCTGCACGATCCGCGTGCCGGCCCCGACCGGCTCGAGCGTGATCCGCCACACGGTGCTGTCGACGTAGCGCCAGGTCGGGACGGTCCGCCACGTGAGCGACCGCCCGTCCTCGACGGCGAGCACCTCGCAGGTGCGGTGCCAGCGCCAGACGGCTGCCTTGTTGGCGCCGCGGAACCGCGCGCCGGGTCGTGCCCCGACGGCGCCGTCGAGCCAGCCGACCTCGTGGCACTCGTGGCTCCACTCGCCGGTGCGCGTCGGGTCGGCGACGACGGCCCACACCGCCTCCACCGGGGCGGCGACCTCCGCCTCGACCCGGCACGTCCACGGCACATCGCGCCGCGCGCCCGCGCTCATGCCTCCTCCGGGTCGGCGAGGAGTCGCAGGATGCTGTCGGCCAGCCACGCGACGTACTGCTCGTGGCTCCACCCGCGCAGGTCGGTCAGCAGGCGGTAGGGGCCGACGTCGACGACGACCCAGAGCCCGTCGACGACCTCGGGGGAGACCTCGCGGCCGGCGACGAGCGCCGCGGCCGTCGCCACGTTGTGGCGGCGGCCTTCCTCGCGCTGGCGCATCAGCCCGTCGAGCGTGGGGTCGGAGGCCGCGGCCTCGCGCAGCGCGAGGTTCACGCCGAGGGTGCGGAGGTGGATGTCGGCGGCGAGGACCGCCGCGGCCCGTGCCCGGTCCGTCCGGGTGCCCTGCGCGAGCCCGGCGAACTGCGGGCGCTCCTCGAGCGGGACCGGCGCGGCGTCCCCCACCACCGCCACGTCGAGGGCCGCCATGAGCAGGTCGGCCTTGGTGCGGAAGCCCGCGTAGACGGTCTCCACCGAGACCCCCGCCTCGCGGGCGACGTCGCGCATGCCGGTCGCCGCCCACCCGCGCTCACCGAAGAGCCGGGTCGCGGCCTCCACCACGGCGGCGCGGGTCTCGGCCGCCTGCTGCTGTCGCCGCGGGGAGCGGTAGGGACGCCGCGTGGGCGCCTGGTCGGTGCTCACGCCACGGGCGCCGTGCGCTCGGCGGGGTCGGGCTGCCACACGGCCGCGCAGTGCCGCCGGTAGCGGCGCCGGAACCCGTGCAGCAGCACCACCCGGACCGGCGCCGGCACCGTGTGGACCACCACGTCGCGGCCCTCGGGGTCGAGGTCGTCGAGCAGCCAGTGCCCCTCGAAGCCGAGCTCGCGGACCGACTTCGGCCGGACGTGGTGCTCCTGCTCGATGGCGTCCCACTCCGCGCGGGTGAGGGCGCGCGACACCACCGGCATCGCCTCCTCGACCTCGCGGTCGAGGTGGGGGAAGAGCACCTCGCCGAGGTCGTCGAGCGCCGTGACCAGGGCCGTGCGGGCGTCGTCGTCCGTGGTCGCGGCGTACCGCTCCGCCGCGGCCCGCAGCGCGGTGGCCGCGGGTTCGATGTGCCGGTGGTCCTGCTCGAGCGAGTCGAGGAGGGCGCCCGCCGACGGGTCGCGCTCGCGCACCGCCGGCCACAGCCCCTCGTCCTCGCCGGTGTGGTGGCCGTGGAGGAAGTCCATCAACCACACGACGTGCTCGCCGAGGGCCCGCCGCTGGCGTCCGCGCGGGTACGGCGGGTCGGCCACCGCCTCGCGGGCCCGCAGCAGGTCGCGTCGCAGCGCCCCGTGCACGATCCCCATCATCCGCGTGTCCGCCGGTCCGTCGGCCCTCGTCATCGCTCGGCCCTCCCGTGGTTGCCGTGGGCTCCACGGTAGAACGGCGGCGGTTTCAATACAAGAGCGTTCCGGCCAATTTCTGGCGCACAGTCAGCGGAGCTCCACCCGGAGGATGCGGTCGTCGGCGGCAGCCGGCGTGCCGCGACCGTCGCGGTTGCTGGTGGTGACCCAGAGCGAGCCGTCGGGGGCGGGCACGACGGTGCGCAGCCGGCCGTACTCCCCGACGAAGAAGTCGGTCGGGTCGGTCGCCCTGCCGCCGTCGGTGACCGTGATCCGCCACAGCCGCTCACCGCGCAGCGCCGCCAGCCAGAGGTGGTCCTCGAGCCAGGCCAGGCCGCTGGGGGAGGCCTGGGCGGTCTCCCAGACGACCTGCGGGTTCGTGTACGCCGGGTCGTCCCCCCGGCCCTCGACCTCGGGCCAGCCGTAGTTGTCGCCCTTCTCGATCAGGTTGAGCTCGTCGAAGGTCTGGTCGCCGAACTCCGAGGCCCACAGCCGCCTCTCGTCGTCGAAGGCGAGGCCCTGCACGTTGCGGTGGCCCCACGTCCACACCGGCGAGCCGGGGTCGGGGTTGCCGGGCGCGGGCTCGCCGTCGGTGGTGATCCGCAGGATCTTGCCGGCCAGCGTGCCGCGGTCCTGGGCGAGCGCGGAATCGCCGGTCTCCCCGGTGGAGGCGTAGAGGTAGCCGTCGGGGCCGAAGGCCAGCCGCCCGCCGTCGTGGATGAAGCCGGCCGGGATGCCGTCGAGCACGACCGAGGTCGGCCCGAGCCGGCGCCCGTCGTACGGCGCGCGCAGGATGCGGTTGTCGGACGTGGTGGTGACGTAGAGGAAGACGTCGTCGCCGCGCGACCAGTCGGGCGGGACGGCGATGCCGAGGAGGCCGGCCTCGCCCTGCGGCGCCGCCTCCTCGACCAGGCCCACCTCGCGCACGCGGCCGGACGGCGCGATCGCGAGCACCCGGCGGGTGTCGCGCTCGGTGACCAGCGCGGTGCCGTCGGGCAGGAAGGCCACGCCCCACGGGACGGCCAGGTGGTCGGCGACCACCCCGACGACCTCGGGGACCGGGTCGCGCCCGCCCTGCTCGCCACCCGGTGCCCCGCCGGTCGGGAGCGCCGCCGACGACGTGCCCGGACTGGCGGTGACCGTCGGCGGGCCCGCCCCGCCGTCGTCGTCGCTGCAGCCGGCGAGCAGCGCGAGGCCCAGGCACCCGGCGGTGCCGACGGCGGCGAAGGCGGAGCGGCGCACGGCTCAGGCCACCCGGTCCAGGAGCGCCAGCAGCAGCCCGGGCGCCCGGTCCGCCGTCGCGGCCCAGGAGGGGCTGGAGGGGGTGGAGGGAGCCATGGGCTCCAGTCTGCCGGAGCGCCGGACGTCGTCCCGGGGAGGCGACCGGCCCCGCCGTCGGGAGGGAGGTGACGGCGGGCCCGATCGCCCCCCAGGGCACTGCCCTAGCCGCCTGCCCCGGCGACGCTGGCGGTGCTCCCCGGGAGCGAGGGCTCCCGGAGGGCGGCGAGGTACTCCTCGACCTCGATCAGCTCTGCCCGTCGCTGCGTGAGCGCTGTCAGGGCGATCATGGCGTTGCGGCGGGAGACCTGCTGGGACCCCACGGCCCAGCGCTCGAGCCACGACCCCAGCACGGAACCCAGCCCGGTGTCCGGTCGTGGCATCGACGTCTCCCTCCTCGGCGTACGCCACGAACCTAGGGGCGGTGCGGGTCGGGGCGGTCACGCCCGTGTGACGTCTGCGTGAACTCCCGCGTCGTCAGTTCGGCGCAGGCTCTGCGGCCGGGGCCGGGGGTGCTGTGCGCGTCGCCCCGATGCTGGCGGCGACCACGCACGCCATGGCCAGCCACTGGCTCGGCTCGAGCACCTCGCCGAGCACGAGGAACCCCGCGAGCGCGGCAGCGGCGGGCTCGAGGCTCATCAGGATGCTGAACACCGCGGGGCTCAGCGTGCGCAGCGCGGTGATCTCGAAGCTGTAGGGGATCACCGAGCTGAGCAGGCCCACGGCCGCGCCGAGCAGCAGCACGTGCGGGTCGAGGAGGTCGTCGCCGCCCGACGGGATCGCGAACGGCGTGAGCAGCAGCGTCGCCACGACGCTGGCGACGGCGAGCCCGTCGAGGCCGGGCCACAGGGAGCCGGTGCGCGCGCTGAGCAGGATGTACGCCGCCCACGCGGCGCCGGCGAGCAGCGCGAGGAGGACGCCGAGCAGGTCGAGGTCGGCCGGCTCGAACCCCAGCAGTCCGACGCCCACGGCGGCCAGACCGACCCAGACCAGGTCGCGCGGTCGCCGGGAGCCCAGGACGGCGAGGGTGAGGGGGCCGACGAACTCGATGGTCACCGCGATGCCCAGCGGGATCCGGGCGAAGGACTGGTAGATCGCCCAGTTCATCAGCCCGAGGCTCGCGCCGAACCCGGCCACGACGGTCCACTCCTGGCGGGTGCGGCCGCGCAGCGCCGGCCGGGCGACGAGGCCGAGCACCACCGCGCTGGTGAGCAGCCGCAGCCACACCAGCCCGGTCGGCGAGACCTCGTCGAAGAGGTCCTTGGCGAGCCCGGCGCCCAGCTGGACGGACGCGATGCCGCCCAGCACCAGCCAGATCGCCCGTGTCCGCACGGGGACCATCCTCATCGACCGACCGGGACGGGAACGCGGTGGCCCCTGTCGGCGAGCCCGTCTAGGGTCCCGGAGCATGACATCCACGCTGCTGATGGTCGGGACCCGCAAGGGGCTGTGGATCGGCTCCTCCGACGCCGCCCGGGAGGACTGGCACTTCACCGGGCCGCACTTCGACATGGAGGAGGTGTACTCCTGCCTCGTCGACACCCGGGGCCAGCGGGTGCGGCTCTTCGCCGGCGCGTCGTCGTCCTGGCTGGGCCCTCAGGTCTGGCGCAGCGACGACCTCGGCGCGAGCTGGCAGGAGACCCCGGGCGGGGCGGTGCGGTTCCCCGAGGGCACCGACGCCAAGGTCGAGCGCGTCTGGCAGCTGGTCGCGGGCGCCGAGCCGGGCGTCGTGTGGGCCGGCACCGAGCCGGGGGCGGTCTTCCGGTCGACCGACAACGGCGAGACCTTCGAGCTCGAGCGGGCGCTGTGGGACCACCCCCACCGCCCGCAGTGGAACGCCGGCTTCGGCGGGCAGGCCTTCCACACCGTGCTCCCGCACCCTGACGACCCCGACTCGGTCACCGCCGCCCTCTCCACGGGCGGCGTCTACCAGACCAGCGACGGGGGCGCCTCCTGGGAGCCGCGCAACCAGGGGATCCGCGCGGAGTTCCTGCCCGAGGGTCAGCAGTACCCCGAGTTCGGCCAGTGCGTGCACAAGGTGACCCGCCACCCCAGCCGCCCCGAGAGGCTCTTCCTCCAGAACCACGGCGGCGTCTACCGCTCCGACGACCACGGCGCGACGTGGCAGTCGATCGCCGACGGGCTGCCCGCCGAGTTCGGCTTCTCGATCGTGTCCCACCCCCACGAGCCCGACACCGTCTACGTCTTCCCGATCAACGGCGGCGACCGCCGCTACCCGCCGGAGGCCCGGGCGCGGGTGTGGCGCTCGCGCGACGCGGGCGAGTCGTGGGAGGAGCTCGGCGACGGGCTGCCCGACCACTTCTACGTCGCGGTGATGCGCGACGCGATGAGCACCGACGGCCACGACCCGGCCGGGGTCTACTTCGGTGCGCGCAACGGCAGCGTGTGGGGCTCGGCCGACGCCGGCGACACGTGGCGCTGCCTGGCCGCCGACCTGCCCGACGTGATGGTGGTGCGCGCGGCCACGATCGCGGACTGAGCCGGAGGCACCCGACGTGAGCAGCTACGAGGTCGTCCGGATGACGACCGTCGATGCCGATCCGGCCACCGTCCACGGCCTGATCGACGACCTCCGGCGGTGGCCCGCGTGGTCGCCGTGGGAAGACCTCGATCCCGACCTGACCCGCAGCTACACCGGCGCCGAGGCCGGCGTGGGCGCGCGCTACGCCTGGAAGGGCAACCGCAAGGCCGGCGAGGGCAGCATGGAGATCACCGCCTCCACGGTCGAGGAGGTCGAGCTGGCGCTGGCGTTCGTCAAGCCGTTCCGCTCCACGAGCACGGTCACCTTCGAGCTCCTGCCGACGGCGGCGGGCACCGACGTCACCTGGCGGATGACCGGCGAGCAGAAGGGCGCCGCGGCGCTCTTCGGCAAGGTGGTCAGCATGGACAAGCTGGTCGGCAAGGACCTGGAGAAGGGACTCGCGCGGCTCAAGGCCGTCGCCGAGTCCGGCGCGTGACGGCGCTCGAGGCCGCCGCGGCAGCGCTCGGGGTGCCGTCGCTGTCGGTGGTGGACACCCTCGGCGGGAGCGCCCGCAGCGAGGTCTGGCGGGTGTCCGCACCCGACCTCCCCCGGGGCACGGCGATCGTCAAGCACCACCTGCAGCCCGAACGACGGACCTGGGTGCGCGAGTCGGCCGGCCTCGCCGCCGCCGCCGGCACCCGCACGCCACGCCTGCTCGCCGTGGTCGACGACCCGGCCGTGGTGGTGATGAGCGACCTCGGTGACGGGCCCAACCTGGCCGACCTGCTGCTCGGCACCGACCCGCGGGCCGCGGCGGACGGCGTCCGCGACTGGGCGGAGGCGGTGGCGCTCGTGCAGGAGGAGACCGTCGGACGGGTCGGCGACTTCGCCGCGGCCCTCGGCGACCTCGCCGCGCACAGCACGATGGCCGAGATCGACGCGCTCCCCGCGACCCTGGAGGAGACGGCAGCGCGACACGCCCTGCCGTGGTCCGACCGCGTCACCGCGGCGCTGGGCGAGCACGCCGCCCCGCTCGACGACCCGGCCGCCCAGCGGTTCAGTCCCGGCGACACCTGTCCTGACAACAACGTGCGGACCCCCGCCGGGCTGCACCTGATCGACCTCGAGTTCGCCGAGGTGCGCCACCGCGCCTGGGAGGCGGCCTACCTCCGCGTGCCGTGGCCCACCTGCTGGTGCGCCTGGGCGATCCCCGACGAGGTGGCGCTCACCGCGGCTGCGCCGTTCGAGGCGTCGGCCGACGACGTCGACCGGGCCACGCTGCTGTGGTGCCTGCTGAGCGTGTCGTGGTTCCTGGCCGGGGCGCTCGACCCCACCTCTGTCAACAGCGACACCGAGCGTCGCCCGGGCCGGTGGACGCTGGTGCTGTCGCGGCTCGACCTGGCGGCGCGGCTGCCCGGCCCGGCCGCGCTGACCTCCTGGGCCGCGGCGCTGCGCGACGAGCTCGCCGCACGGTGGGGCGAGCACCCGCTCGTGCTCGCGCCCGCCTTCCGCTGACTCAGCCGTCGACGGCGTCGAGCACGGCCGTCACGGTGTCGCGGGTGAAGGGCTCGTCGAGGAACTCCGCGACCCAGGCCTCGTTGTCGGCGCGGTCGTCGTCGGTGGTGGCCGCCAGCCAGCGCCGGCAGCCGACCCGCACGATCTGGCCCTGCACGGCGAGCAGCAGCGTGAAGTCGCGCGGCTCACGCAGGCGGGCCGGCCCGCCTGCCCCGACGTACACCGCGTGCAACGCCCGCCACCGCGCGGGGTCGCCGCGACCGAACTCGAGCACCAGCTGGGCGAGCTCCTGCGCGGGCTCGGCCGCGCCGGCGTTCTCCCAGTCCAGGGCCATCAGCCCGCCGGCGGGGGTGGCGCGCAGGTTGTCGGCCCACAGGTCGCGGTGGCAGGCGACCAGCTCGCGCGGGCGGTCGTCCATGAGTGCCTCGGCGTCGAGCAGCGACGGCACCAGGGCCCCGAGGCGGGCCGCGAACGGAGCGCCCGCGGACCCGAGCGCGGCGACGAGCTCCGACCACCCGGCGGCGCCGACGGGCTCGGTGAACCACGGGTCCACGGGGCCCGACGCCGGCGGGGCCGACCGGTGCAGCAGGGCGAGCAGCCCGCCCACGGCCGCCGGGTCGAGACCGCGGTCCTCGGGAAGCACGTCGACCCAGGTGTGCACCCGCAGCGGCACGCCGCCGACCTCGGCGAGCACGGCGCCGTCGGTCGTGCGCACCGGCGCAGGCATCGGCACGCCGGCCCCGAGGAAGTGCTCCTGCAGCGCCGTGTCGGCGTCCACCTCGGCGACGTCGGGCCGCTCGCGCCAGGTCTTCACGGCGTAGCTGCCGCGCCCGGTGTCGAGGCGCCAGATCTCGCCGACCCGCCCGCGCGCCACCGGGCCGGCGAAGGAGGTGACCTCGCCGAGCCCGAAGCGGGCCGCCGTCTCGGCGGCGTGGGACCCCAGCACCCGCCCAGCGTAGGAGGAATACGCTCGGCGCATGAGCGAGCAGCCCGACATCAAGCCCCGGTCGCGCGACGTCACCGACGGTCTCGAGCGCGCAGCGGCCCGCGGCATGCTGCGCGCCGTCGGCATGCAGGACGAGGACTTCGCCAAGCCCCAGATCGGCGTCGCCAGCAGCTGGAACGAGATCACGCCGTGCAACCTCTCGCTCGACCGGCTGGCCAAGGCGGCCAAGAACGGCGTGCACGCCGCCGGCGGCTACCCGCTGGAGTTCGGCACCATCTCGGTGTCCGACGGCATCTCGATGGGCCACGAGGGCATGCACTTCTCGCTGGTCTCGCGCGAGGTGATCGCCGACTCCGTCGAGACCGTGATGATGGCCGAGCGCCTCGACGGCTCGGTGCTGCTCGCCGGCTGCGACAAGTCGCTGCCCGGGATGATGATGGCGGCGGCCCGCCTCGACCTCGCGTCGGTGTTCCTCTACGCCGGCTCGATCATGCCCGGGCAGGTCGACGGCAAGGACGTCACGATCATCGACGCCTTCGAGGCCGTCGGCGCGTGCCTGGCCGGCAAGATCAGCCGCGAGGAGGTCGACCGGATCGAGCGCGCGATCTGCCCCGGCGAGGGTGCCTGCGGCGGCATGTACACCGCGAACACGATGGCCTCGGTCGCCGAGGCGATCGGGATGTCGCTGCCCGGGAGCGCCGCTCCGCCCGCCGTCGACCGGCGGCGCGACGGATTCGCCCACCGCTCCGGTGAGGCGGTCGTCAACCTGCTCCGCCACGGCATCACCGCCCGCCAGGTGATGACCCGCGAGGCCTTCGAGAACGCGATCACCGTGGTGATGGCGCTGGGTGGCTCGACGAACGCCGTGCTGCACCTGCTCGCGATGGCCCGCGAGGCCGAGGTCGACCTGTCGCTCGACGACTTCACCCGGATCGGCGAGCGGGTGCCGCACCTCGGTGACCTCAAGCCGTTCGGCCGCTACGTGATGAACGACGTCGACAAGATCGGCGGCATCCCGGTCGTGATGAAGCTCCTGCTCGACGCCGGCCTGCTGCACGGCGACTGCCTCACCGTGACGGGGAAGACGATGGCGGAGAACCTCGCCGACCTCGACCCGCCCCGTGCGGACGACGACGTGATCCGCGACCTGAGCCGGCCGATCCACCGCACCGGCGGGATCACCATCCTCAAGGGCTCGCTCGCCCCGGAGGGCGCGGTCGTGAAGTCGGCGGGCTTCGACGACGAGGTGTTCGAGGGCCCGGCCCGCGTCTTCGACGGGGAGCGCGCGGCCATGGACGCCCTCGAGGCCGGGCAGATCCAGCACGGCGACGTGGTGGTGATCCGCTACGAGGGCCCCAAGGGTGGCCCCGGCATGCGCGAGATGCTCGCGATCACCGGTGCCATCAAGGGCGCCGGGCTCGGCAAGGACGTCCTGCTGATCACCGACGGCCGCTTCAGCGGGGGCACCACCGGGCTCTGCGTCGGCCACATCGCCCCCGAGGCGGTGGACGCCGGACCGATCGCGTTCCTGCGTGACGGCGACCGGATCACCCTCGACGTCCGCCACGGCCTGCTCGACGTCGCCCTCCACGACACGGAGCTCGCGGCCCGCCGCGACGGCTGGGAGCCGAACCCGCCGAAGTACACCCGCGGGGTGCTCGGGAAGTACGCCAAGGTCGTGCAGAGCGCCGCCCACGGGGCCGTCTGCGGGTAGCCGGACAGCGGCGCGGTCTGGACCGCACTGGTCCGAATGCCGGGCACGGGACCGTCCCCGGTGGCAGGCTAGAGGGGCCATCCGCCCGCCGGGCGGCCTTCCCCGAGGGGCACCCATGCACGCTTCCAGGCAGACAGGGCCGAGCCTGACGCTCCGGCCGACCGGGCCGGGCGACGAGGACTTCCTGCGTTCGCTGTTCTTCGAGGCCAAGGCCGAGGAGCTCGCCGACGCCGCCGGCGGCGAGGCCCTCGACACCCTCGTCGCCCTGCAGTACGACGCGCGGGCGCGGCACTACGCCGCCGCCTACCCCGGCGCCGTCGACCAGGTCGTGGAGCTCGACGGGCAGCCCGCCGGGCGCATCCTCGTGCTCGAGCGCGACCGCGACCTGCTCGTCGTCGACCTCGGCGTGCGCGCCGCGGCCCGCGGTCGCGGCGTCGCCTCGCACGCGGTCGCGCACTGGGCGGCGCTCGCGGACCGGCGCGGCGTACCGATGCTGCTGCACGTGTCGTTCGGGAACCCCGCAGCCGAGGTCTACCGCCACCTCGGCTTCACCGAGGTCGGCGTCGACCAGGGCGGCCTGGTGATGCGCCGGCCCGCCGCCCGCAACGACGAGGCGGCGCTGGGCTGATCCGCCGCGGCGGACCCCGTGGGGTAGGAATGGCCGGGTGACCGACCCGACCCTCCTCGACGCCGACGACCCGCTCGCCCGCCACCGCGACCTGTTCGTCGGTGCCGAGACCCCGCTCGTCTACTTCGACGGCAACTCGTTGGGGCGCCCGCTGCGCCGCACCGGACCGGCGCTGGCCGCGTTCGTCGAGGAGCACTGGGGCGGTCGGCTGATCCGCGGCTGGGACGAGGGCTGGTTCGACCTGCCGCTCACGCTCGGTGACCGCATCGGCCGGGTCGTGCTCGGTGCCGGGGCCGGCCAGGTCGCCGTGGGCGACTCGACCACCGTGCTGCTCTACAAGCTCGTGCGGGCCGCGGTGGCCGCGCGCCCCGGGCGCCGCGAGATCGTGATCGACCGCGACAGCTTCCCGACCGACCGCTACGTCGTGCAGGGCGTCGCCGCCGAGTGCGGCCTCGACGTCCGCTGGATCGAGGTCGACACCGCGGCCGGGGTCACGGCCGGGCAGGTGCGCGGGGCCGTGGGGGAGCAGACCGCGGCCGTGGTGCTCAGCCACGTCGCCTACCGCTCGGCGTGGATCGCCGACGCCGCCGCGATCACCGCGATCGCGCACGACGCCGGCGCCCTGGTGGTCTGGGACCTCAGCCACTCCGCCGGCTCGGTGCCGGTCCGCCTCGACGACTGGGGCGCCGACCTCGCGGTCGGCTGCACCTACAAGTACCTCAACGGTGGCCCGGGCGCGCCGGCGTTCGCCTACGTCGCCGAGCGGCACCTCGACACCGTCGCCCAGCCGATCCAGGGCTGGATGGGCCACGCCGACCCGTTCCTCATGGGTCCCGACTGGACGCCCGCGCCGGGGGTGCGCCGGATCCTCAGCGGCACCCCGCCGGTCGTCGGGATGCTGCCGCTGACCCTCATGCTCGACCTGGTCGAGGAGGTCGGCATCGAGGCCGTGCGCGCGAAGTCGCAGCGACTGACGGCGTACGCCGCCGAGGTCGCCGCGGAGCTGCTCGAGCCCCTCGGCGTGGTCAACGGCTCGCCGCGCGACCCCGACCGCCTCGGCGGGCACGTCACGCTGCTGCACCCGCGGATGCGTGAGGTCACCGCCGCGCTCTGGCAGCGCGACGTGATCCCGGACTACCGCGACCCGGGGGGCCTGCGGGTCGGCCTGTCGCCGCTGTCGACGTCGTTCACCGAGGTACGGCGGGGGCTCGAGGCGACGCGCGAGGTCCTGGTGGTACTGCGGTGACCTCGACCAACGAGCACGGGCAGCCGGTCGGCCGCCCGGTTCCGGGCTGGGAGCCGCGGCTCTTCCCCGCGCTGGTGACGCTGACCGGCCGCCACGTCCGTCTCGAGCCCCTGGCCCCGGAGCACGCGGCGCCGCTCTACGAGGAGCTCTGCGGTCCCGCCGACGCCCCGCTGTGGACCTACCGGCTGAGCGGCCCGCCGGCCGACCTCGCCGCGATGGAGCGCGAGGTGGCGGCCTGGGCCGCGGCCGAGGACGCCCGCACGTTCGCCGTCGTACCGGTGGGGGAGGAGCGGCCGGCCGGCATGACCACCCTGATGCGGGTCGACCCCGCCCACGGGTCGGTCGAGGTCGGCTCGATCATCTACGCCCGACGGCTGCAGCGGACCCCGGTCACCACCGAGGCCACCCACCTGCTGGCCCGTCACGTCCTCGACGACCTCGGCTACCGGCGGTTCGAGTGGAAGTGCGACTCGTGCAACGAGCCGTCACGACGCGCGGCGGCCCGGCTCGGGTTCACCTACGAGGGCCGGTTCCGCAACGCGATGGTCTACCGCGGCCGCAACCGCGACACCGACTGGTTCTCGATCACGGCCGAGGAGTGGCCGGGCATCCGGGCCGCCCACGAGCGCTGGCTCGCCCCCGACAACTTGGACGCCGGCCGCCAGCGGTCGTCGCTCGCCTCGCTGCTGCCCGCGGTGGCAAGGTGACCACATGGACCAGCGCATCAGCTTCGTCA
Organism: Nocardioides taihuensis; assembly: GCF_042657275.1. Classification (NCBI taxonomy): domain Bacteria; kingdom Bacillati; phylum Actinomycetota; class Actinomycetes; order Propionibacteriales; family Nocardioidaceae; genus Nocardioides; species Nocardioides taihuensis. The sequence continues at coordinate 670,046 of NZ_JBHSKD010000027.1, read as the reverse complement.
CGCTCGCGGTCCGCGACCTCGGGGCCGCACGGGCCTTCTACGTCGACGGTCTCGGCTGGACCCCCGACCTCCACGTCCCCGGTGACGTGCTGATGATCAAGGTCGGCGCCCACGTCGTCCTGTCGCTCTGGGACGAGCGGGCCTTCGAGGCCGAGGTCGGCCCGATCGCGCGCGGTGAGGGGGTCGCGCCGTTCACGATCGCCCACAACGTGCCCACCCGCGACGAGGTCGTCGCCGTGCTCGACACCGCACGCAGCGCCGGCGCCGACCCGGTGAGCGACCCGGTGGAGCGCGAGTGGGGCGGGTTCACCGGCTACTTCGGCGACCCCGACGGCTACCGCTGGGAGGTCGCGTGGAACCCCGGCCCCCTCGGACAGGCGGTGCTGCCGTGAGCGACCCCAGGCAGCTGCTCGGCTACCGGGCCGTCCAGGAGGAGGGGCTCGACGACTGGCGCTTCTTCCTGATGAAGCTGCACGCGAGGTTCGCGACGGGCAGCTTCGTCAAGGGGCTCGAGCTCGTCACCCGGATCACGGACGCCGCCGAGGCGGCCAACCACCATCCCGACGTGGTGCTGACCTACCCGCACGTGGACGTCGACCTGTCCAGCCACGACGTCGGCGGTGTCACCAGCCGTGACATCGACCTGGCCCGGCAGATCTCGGCCGTCGCCGCCGAGCTCGGCGTCGAGGCCGTCCCGCGCGAGGTGTCCACCCTCGAGCTGGGGCTCGACGTGCCCGCCGCCGACGAGGTGGCGCCGTTCTGGGCCGCGGTGCTCGGCTACGACGTCCGCGCGCGGTGGCCCGAGGTCTTCGACCCGGGCGGGCGCAACAACACGCTGTGGTTCCAGACCTCGCCGGGGGCGACCGGCGAGGTCCAGCAGCGGTTCCACCTCGACATCGTGGTGCCCCGCGAGGTGGCCGAGGAGCGGCTGCAGGAGGCGCTCGCCGCCGGCGGCACCCTGGTCACCGACGGGCACGCCCCGGCGTTCTGGGTGCTCGCGGACCGGCACGGCAACAAGGTCTGCATCTGCACCGCCGACGGGCGCGAACCGGACGAGGACGCCTAGGCAGCGGGCCCCGGCTGGCTCCAGCATCCGGACTCGCTGTCCAGATGGCGGGACGCGTGGCAGACTGACTTGACGTCGGACGAGCGTCACGGAGACCGTAGGCGCATGCGCACAGACCTTCTCGTACGCACCCGACGCGTGAGCTGAGGCCCCCGGGCCCGCACGCTCCCGCGTCATCCCCTCGTCGCCGTCCCGGCCGGGGGGTTTTTTGTTGGGTTGGTCCAGACGGTGGAGACGAGGAAGGCGACGATGACCGACAGCCAGGGGCAGGGCCCCGCGGCGGGCACCCCGATGACCGGCGCGCAGAGCCTGATCCGCGCGCTCGAGGCGGCGGGGACCGAGCACATCTTCGGCATCCCGGGCGGCGCGATCCTCCCGGCGTACGACCCGCTGATGGACAGCTCGATCCGGCACATCCTGGTGCGCCACGAGCAGGGCGCCGGGCACGCCGCCCAGGGGTACGCCGCGGCGACCGGACGGGTGGGCGTGTGCATGGCGACCTCGGGCCCGGGGGCCACCAACCTGGTCACCCCGATCGCCGACGCGCACATGGACTCCGTGCCGCTGGTGGCGGTCACCGGTCAGGTCGGCGCCAAGTCGATCGGCACCGACGCCTTCCAGGAGGCCGACATCCGCGGCATCACGATGCCGATCACCAAGCACAACTTCCTGGTCACCGACCCTGCCGAGATCCCGCGCACCGTGGCCGAGGCCTTCTACCTCGCCTCCACCGGCCGGCCGGGTCCCGTGCTCGTCGACATCGCCAAGTCGGCGCTGCAGGCGATGACCACCTACGCCTGGCCGACCGAGCTCAACCTGCCCGGCTACCGGCCGGTGACCCGCCCGCACTCCAAGCAGATCCGCGAGGCGACCCGGCTGGTCCTCGAGTCGCGGCGCCCCGTGCTCTACGTCGGCGGGGGCACGATCCGGGCCCGCGCCTGGCAGGAGCTCAAGGTGCTCGCGGAGTTCACGGGCATCCCGGTCGTGACCACCCTGATGGCACGCGGCGCCTTTCCCGACTCCCACCCGCAGCACCTCGGCATGCCCGGCATGCACGGCACCGTCGCGGCGGTGGCCGCGCTGCAGCGCAGCGACCTGATCATCAGCCTCGGCGCCCGCTTCGACGACCGGGTCACCGGCAACCTCGACTCCTTCGCCCCCGGCGCCCAGGTGATCCACGCCGACATCGACCCCGCCGAGATCGGCAAGAACCGCGTCGCCGACGTCCCGATCGTCGGGGACTGCCGCGAGGTGATCAGCGACCTCGTCGTGGCGCTGCAGGCCGAGGCCGACGCCGGTCACACCGGCGACTACGAGGCCTGGGTGGACTTCCTCGCCGGGGTGAAGAAGAAGTACCCCCTCGGCTACGACGCCCCCGACGACGGCACGCTCGCCCCGCAGCTGGTGATGGAGCGCCTCGGCGCGCTGGCCGGCGACGACGCGATCTACTGCGCCGGCGTGGGCCAGCACCAGATGTGGGCCGCGCACTTCGTCGGCTACGAGCGGCCGCGCACATGGATCAACTCGGGCGGCCTCGGCACGATGGGCTTCGCCGTCCCGGCGGCGATGGGCGCCAAGGTCGGCTGCCCCGACACCCCGGTCTGGGCGATCGACGGCGACGGCTGCTTCCAGATGACCAACCAGGAGCTCGCCACCTGCGCGATCAACGACATCCCGATCAAGGTGGCGGTGATCAACAACGAGTCGCTGGGCATGGTCCGCCAGTGGCAGACGCTGTTCTACAACGAGCGCTACTCCCACACCGACCTGCACAGCAAGCGGATCCCCGACTTCGTGAAGCTGGCCGAGGCCTACGGCTGCGTCGGCCTCTCGTGCGACAGCCCGGGCGACGTCGACGCCACGATCGCCAAGGCGATGGAGATCGACGACGTGCCCGTCGTCGTGGACTTCCGCGTGCACCGCGACGCCATGGTCTGGCCGATGGTCGCAGCCGGCACGAGCAACGACGACATCAAGTACGCCCGCGACCTCGCCCCCGACTTCGACCGGGTCGAGGACGACTGGGAGGTGTCCTCGCGATGAGCAAGCACACGTTGTCGGTGCTGGTGGAGAACAAGCCCGGCGTCCTGGCCCGGATCGCGGGCCTGTTCAGCCGTCGCGGCTTCAACATCGACTCCCTGGCCGTGGGCCCGACCGAGCACCCCGAGGTCTCGCGGATGACGATCGTGGTCAACGTCGAGGACTCGCCGCTCGAGCAGGTGACCAAGCAGCTGAACAAGCTGATCGAGGTGATCAAGATCGTCGAGCTCGACGGCAGCGCGTCGGTCAACCGCGAGCTGCTGCTGGTCAAGGTCAAGGCCGACGTCGACACCCGCGGTCAGGTGCTCGACGCCGTCCAGCTGTTCAAGGCCCGGGTCGTCGACGTGGCGCCCGACGCCGTGACCGTCGAGGTCACCGGCAACGCCGACAAGCTCGCCGGATTCCTCAAGGTCGTGGAGCCCTTCGGCATCCGCGAGCTCGTGCAGTCCGGCATGGTCGCCATCGGTCGCGGCAACCGCTCGATCAGCGAGCGCTCGCTGCGGCCGGTCCCGATCCCCGCGCCACCCGCCGCCGGCTGACCGGCGACACCGCAGTTTCCCGAGAAGAAGAGACGAAGGAGAAGCCCGACGTGGCTGAGATGTTCTACGACGACGACGCCGACCTCGCCCTGATCCAGGGCAAGAACGTCGCGGTGCTCGGCTACGGCAGCCAGGGCCACGCGCACTCGCTGTCGCTGCGCGACTCGGGGGTCGACGTCCGCGTCGGGCTGCCCGAGGGCTCGAAGAGCCGGGCCAAGGCCGAGGCCGAGGGCCTGCGCGTGCTCACCCCCGCCGAGGCGGTGGAGGAGGCCGACGTGATCGTGATCCTCGCCCCCGACCACGTGCAGCGGACGCTGTACGCCGAGGCGGTCGAGCCCAACATCACCCCCGGCGACACCCTGGTCTTCGGCCACGGGTTCAACATCCGGTTCGGGTACATCACGCCGCCGGACGGCGTGGACGTGTTCATGGTCGCCCCCAAGGGTCCCGGCCACCTGGTGCGCCGCGAGTACGTCGACGGCCGCGGCGTCCCGGTGCTCGTCGCGGTGGAGAAGGACGAGTCGGGCAAGGCCTGGGACCTCGCGCTCTCCTACGCCAAGGCGATCGGCGGCCTGCGCGCCGGCGGCATCCGCACGACGTTCACCGAGGAGACCGAGACCGACCTCTTCGGCGAGCAGGCCGTGCTCTGCGGCGGCGCCTCCAAGCTCGTGCAGTACGGCTTCGAGGTGCTGACCGAGGCCGGCTACCAGCCCGAGGTCGCCTACTTCGAGTGCCTCCACGAGCTGAAGCTGATCGTCGACCTCATGTACGAGGGCGGCATCGCCAAGCAGCGCTGGTCGGTCTCCGACACGGCCGAGTACGGCGACTACGTCTCCGGCCAGCGGGTGATCACGCCCGAGGTGAAGGAGAACATGAAGGCCGTCCTCGAGGACATCAAGAACGGCTCGTTCGCGCAGCGCTTCATCGACGACCAGGACGCCGGCGCCCCGGAGTTCAAGGCGTTCCGCGCCGCCGAGGAGAAGCACCCGATCGAGGAGACCGGCCGCGAGCTGCGCAAGCTGATGTCGTGGGTGAAGTCGCACGACAGCGACTACACCGAGGGCACCTCGGCACGCTGAGCTGCCGGAGCCGGGGGAGCGTTCAGGGCTGCACCGGGTCGCCGTCCGCGGCACGCGCCGCGGTCGCGGCGACCCGGGCTGCCCGCGTCTCCGGCTTCTTCGCCAGCACGATCCAGGCCAGGGCCTGCTTGCGTGCTGACGGGCGGGCGGCGTCCCAGTGCTCGCGCGCTCCCGGGTGCGCGGCCAGCGCCGCGGCGAGGTCGTCGGGGACGACGAGGTCCTCCACGGGGTCCATCAGCGTCCACATCCCACTCGCCCGCGCGGCCTCGACGGCCGCGATGCCCGAGGCCTCCATCCGGCCCTCGGCCTCGAGCCGGGCCACCCGCTGCTTGTTGTTGCGGGTCCACACGCTGCCCCGGCGGCGCGGGGAGAACCACATCATCGCCCTCTGCTCGTCGAGCGGCCGCACGGTCGAGTCCACCCAGCCCCACCGCAACGCCTCGACCACCTGCTCCTCGTAGGTCACCGCACGATCGGCCTCGCGGCGCGCGGCGACGAGCCACACGCCCGGCCGGTCGCCGTGGTGCTCGGCCAGCCAGGCCGACCACTCCTCGACCGTGGCCGGCTCGATCCGCTCCGCGTCGTCGTGGACTCCCACGGGCCTGATCATGGCAGGGCAGCGACCGGCGGTCAGGCGCTGTTCGCCGGATCACGTCGGGAGCCGGAACACCGCCGGGGTCGTTGAAGGTTGCACCAGTCATGCGCATCGAGATCTGGTCCGACGTCGTCTGCCCGTGGTGCTACGTCGGCAAGCGCCGCCTCGAGCGGGCGCTCGACGGCTTCGAGCACGCCGACGAGGTGGAGGTCGTCTACCGCTCCTTCGAGCTCGACCCGTCCGCGCCGCGCCACGGCCACGAGCTCGCCACCGGCGTGATCGCGCGTCGCTACGGCCGCACCGAGGCCGAGATGCGCGAGTCCCAGCAGCAGCTGATCGACCTCGGCGCCGGCGAGGGCCTCGCGATGCGGCTCCTCGAGAACGTCCACACCAACACCGTGGACGCCCACCGGCTGCTCCACCTCGCCCTGGCCGAGGGCGGCCCCGCGCAGCAGCGCGAGCTCAAGGAGGCGCTGCTCGCGGCGTACTTCCTGCGGGCCGAGGACGTCGGCGACCACGAGGTGCTGAGGTCGGCCGCGCTCTCCGTGGGCCTCGACGCGGGCCGCGTGGACGAGGTGCTGGCCGGCGACGAGTACGGCGACGCGGTCGCCGCCGACGTCGCGCAGGCGCGGGCGTACGGCGCGACCGGCGTGCCCTTCTTCGTCGTCGACGAGCGCTACGGCGTCTCGGGTGCCCAGCCGACCGAGGTCTTCGAGCAGGTGCTCGCGCGCGCCTGGGCCGACCGGACGCCGACGATCCAGGTGGTCGGCGACACCGCCGAGGTGTGCGGGCCGGACGGGTGCGAGGTCCCGGCCTCGAGCTGAGCCGGACCGCCGTCCGGACCGCCGTCCGGGTCGTCATCCTGGGGTCAATTCTCCGGCAACTCGGGCATCGGTGGCCCTCAGCGGGGCACGGGACGACGGAGGACGACCACCTCGCCACGCTCACCACGCGTCGCCGTCGCAGCCCGGGGGGTCGCTGCGACGGCGCCACCGGGAGAGGACGGCACCGTGCGCACCTCGCGATCCGCCCGCACGATCGCGACGGTCGTGGCCGTCGCCGCCACCGGCTCCGCCGGCGCCCTGCTGCTCGCTGGCGGGGAGCCGGGCTTCGCCGCGCCGGGAACCTCCGCGGCAGCGGCCGCGCCGACCACGTCGACGGCGCCGACCCCGACCTCGCCGACGGACACCAGCACCGCGACGTCCGAGCCCACGACGACCGCCACGGAGACCAGCACGGAGACCAGCGGGGAGCCGACGACCACGACCTCGAGCACGACCACCTCCGACCCCACGACGACCGAGCCGACCACCTCGGAGGCGACCGGCACCACCGTCACCTCGACCACCACCCTGACCACCACCAGCTGGACGACCCGGACCTCCGACCCGACGACGACCACCGACCGGGCGGCGACCACCGACCGGGCGGCGACCACCGTCGGCACCACCACGCTCCCGACCGCCCTCGTCAGCACGGTGAGCAGCGCCGTCGGCAGGGCCCTGGGCCCGGACGTCACCGTCGCGACCGGCAGCACCGGGAGCGTCGCCCCGGCCCCGACCGACGTCACGGTGTCCGGCACCCGGGGCAGCGTCCCCGGTGCCGAGGAGCCGGGCGGCGGGGACGGTCCGGTCACCGGGTCGGGCACCGCCGTCCCCGTGGGACTGCTGACCACGGGGCTCGCCGCGGCCCTGGCGGGCACGGTCTGGGCGGGCCGCCACCGCCGTCGCTGAGCCGCTGAGTCCTGCGCGTGGTCGACATGGGTCGGCGGTGATGGGGCACGCTGCACGGGTGCAGACCCACCACGTCGCTCACGCCCCTGACGTCCCGGTGTCCTGCGAGCGCGCATGAGCCGCCGGCCGGTCTTCGTGCTGCACCAGCACGACGAGCCGCGGCCCCACCACGACCTCCGGCTCGAGGAGGAGGGCGTGCTCCGGTCGTGGGCGGTCCCGAAGGGTCTGCCGGACGATCCGCGCCACGACCGGCTCGCGGTGGCGGTCGCCGACCACGACCTCGAGCACGCGACGTACGAGGACGCGACCAAGCGGATCGCGGACGACGGCTGGTGGCAGCTCGAGGACCGCGACGAGCGCCGCTTCGTGTTCGTGCTGCACGGGCGCGCGGGGGCGGTGCGTTACGCGCTGATCGACACGGGGTCCGACTGGCTCCTCCACCGGACCAAGGACCAGCCTCCTCAACCGTAGGGCTTCCTTCTGTCAGCGTTCTGTCAAGGGGGGTGTGGGGGTGGCGGAACCGGGAAACGGCCCCTCGTGACCTCTCCCACGAAGACGCGCCGACTGCTCGCAGCGGCCACCGCGATCACCGCGACCCTGTTCGGCGGCGCCCTGCTGGTGTCGGCCGGCGCACCCAGCTTCGCGACGGCGAGTGGCGGGCAGGTCTGTGCCGGCCTCGACTCCGGCAAGATCGACGTCACGGGCGAGCAGGACTCCGTGACGATCACCGCGCCCGACGGCTACCTGATCGACGGCTACTGCGTGAAGGCCGGCTCGGCCAACCGCGGCGACGGCCCTGAGTACGTGACGGTCGACCCGCCGCAGGAGACGGTGACGATCACCCACTCCAGCGGCAAGGCGATCAGCCACTACTCGTACTCGCTGGTGCCCGACACCACGTCCACCTCGACCACGGACACCACGGACACCGAGTCGACGGACACCGGGTCCACGGACACCGGGTCCACGGACACCGGGTCGACCGACACCGGGTCGACCGACACCGGGTCGACCGACACCGGGTCGACCGACACCGGGTCGACCGACACCGGGTCGACCGACACCGGGTCGACCGACACCGGGTCGACCGACACCGGGTCGACGGACACCGGGTCGACGGACACCGGGTCGACGGACACCGGGTCGACGGACACCGGGTCGACGGACACCGGGTCGACGGACACCGGGTCGACGGACACCGGGTCGACGGGCACCGAGTCGACGGACACCGGGTCCACGGACACGGAGTCCACGGACACCGGGTCCACGGACACCGGGTCCACGGACACCGGGTCCACGGACACCGGGTCCACGGACACCGAGTCCACGGACACCGAGTCGACCGACACCGGGTCCACGGACACCGGGTCCACGGACACCGAGTCGACCGACACGGACACGACGGACACCACCGACACGACGGACACCACCGACACCGAGACCACGACCGACGTGACCGTCGTGCCCAGTGAGGCGACCAGCGACACCGGCGACAACGACGACACCGGCGACAACGACGACACCGGCGGCACCTACCCGTCCGACGTCACCGTGTCGGGCTCGCAGGGCACCGTGCCCAGCGCGGTCGATGCGGGCGCCGGCGGCAACGGTGCCGAGCGCGTCCCGGGTGGCAACGCGACCGTCGGCCTCCTCGGCCTGCTGACCGCGGTGCTCGGCGCCACGCTGGTCGGGCTCGCCTGGGCCGGTCGCTACCAGCGCAGCCACTGACCGCCGGGACCCCCGAGCCGGCCTCGCGGCCGCCTGGTGGCCGGGGAGCGTGCTCAACGCTCCTCGGCCACCATCCCGTCGTCCACGACGAGGGCACGGGTGACGCCGACGGCGTCGAGAAAGGCCTGGTCGTGGCTCACGACGACCAGGGTGCCGTCGTAGCCGGCCAGCGCCGCTTCGAGCTGCTCGACCGCCGTGACGTCGAGGTGGTTGGTCGGCTCGTCGAGCACGAGCAGGTTCACCTGCCGCGCCGCGAAGGTCGCCATCAGCGCCCGGGTGCGCTCGCCGTACGAGAGGCTGCGGGCCTCGCGGTCGACGTGCTCGGCGCCGAGACCGTACTTCGCGAGCAGCGTGCGCACCGCCGCCCGGTCGCTGGTGCCGAGCTCGGCAGCCACCACGTCGGCCACCGTCGCGTCCGTCTCCAGCAGCTCGCGTTGCTGGTCGATCAGCCCCACCCGCACCCGGGCCCCGAGTGACGCCCGACCTGCGGTGAGCGGGAGCCGGCCGAGCAGGGCGCCGAGAAGCGTGCTCTTGCCGCCACCGTTGTCGCCGCCGAGCGCCACCCGGTCGCCGCGGGCGAGGGTCAGGTCCACCGGCCCGAGCCGGAAGCCGTGCCGTTCCACGACGGCCCCGTCGAGGGTCGCGACGACGTCGGACGACGGCGACCCGGCCCTGATCGAGTAGCGCAGCTGCCACTCCTTGCGCGGCTGCTCCACCGCGTCGAGCCGGTCGGCCGCCCGGGCCAGCCGGGCCGACTTCGCGCCCTGCCGGTCGGCCCGGGCCCGGAACTTCTCGCGCTGGTGCTTGTCCGGCTCGTCGCCGCGGGCCACCTGCCGTCGGCCCTTCTCGGCCCAGTCGGCGCGCTGGCGGGACTGCGCGACGAGCTGTGCGCGCTGGTCGGCGTACGCCTCGAACGCCTCCTGCGCCTGCCGGCGGGCCAGCGCGCGGGCGGCGGTGTGGTCCGACCAGCCGCCGCTGTAGTGCGCGACCCGGCCCTGGGCGAGGTCGAGCTCGACGACCGCGGTGGCGACCCGGTCGAGGAACGCGCGGTCGTGGCTGGCCACCAGCACCGGCCCGTCGTGCTCGGCCACGAACGACGCCACCAGGTCCTGACCGCGGGCGTCGAGGTCGTTGGTGGGCTCGTCGAGCAGGAGGACGTCGTAGCGGCTGAGCAGGACGGCGACCAGCGTGGCGCGGGCGGCCTGGCCGCCGGAGAGGGTGCCGAGGGGACGTGCCGGATCGACGTCGAGCCCGACCCTCGCCGCGACTTCGGGCAGGCGGTCCTCGAGGTCGGCAGAGCCGAGGGCGAGCCACCGCTCGAGGGCCTCGGCGTAGGCGTGGTCGGCGCCGGGGTCGCCTGCGGCGAGTGCCTCGCTCGCGTCGTGCAGGGCGGCCTCGGCGTCCGCGACGCCGGTGCGACGCCGCGCGTAGCCGAGCAGCGACTCGCCGACGTCGGGCGGGACCTGCGGCATCCAGCCCACGGTCGCGTCCGCGGGGGAGAGCCGGATGCTGCCGTCCTCGGGCACGAGCTCGCCCACGATCGTGCGCAGCAAGGTCGACTTGCCCGAGCCGTTGGCGCCGACGACCGCCGTCACGTCGCCGTCGGCGACGACGAGGTCGAGGCCGGTGAACAGCGTGCGCGGCCCCGCGCCGCAGGCGAGGCCGGCGAGGGTCAGGGTGGTGGACCGGGTGGTGGACACAGTGGCTCCGGGGACGGGTCGGGACGGGCCCGGCGAGCGGGCGGGGACGGCGTCAGGAGAGATCCACGAGCACGATGCTAGCCACGGAGGACGCGCCCGTGCACGCACTTTTCGGTCGGTGCCCGGCGCCCCCCGGACCGGCCGGCGAGCGTCCCGGCCGAGCCCGTGGGGAGTTCGGACACCGTCCGTGCGGCCCGGACGGGTCGGGTAGGCTGGCACGGCTCGCACAGCGTCGTGCACCCATCCGTCGCACACCCACAGATCGAGGGACATCGCTGTGAGCAAGCCCGTCGTACTCATTGCCGAGGAGCTCAGCCCGGCCACCGTCGAGGCACTCGGCCCCGACTTCGAGATCCGCAGCTGTCACGGCGCCGACCGCGCCGACCTGCTCGCGTCGATCGTCGACGTCGACGCCATCCTGGTCCGCTCCGCCACCAAGGTGGACGCCGAGGCACTGGCCGCCGCGCAGCGGCTCAAGGTGATCGCCCGGGCCGGTGTCGGCCTCGACAACGTCGACGTCAAGGCCGCCACCCAGTCCGGCGTCATGGTCGTCAACGCCCCGACCTCCAACATCGTCTCGGCCGCCGAGCTGGCCGTGGCGCTGATGCTCGCCGCCGCCCGCCACGTCTCGCCCGCCCACGCGGCGCTGAAGAACGGCGAGTGGAAGCGGTCGAAGTACACCGGCATCGAGCTCTACGAGAAGACCGTCGGCATCGTCGGGCTCGGCCGGATCGGCGTCCTCGTGGCGCAGCGGCTGACGGCGTTCGGCATGAAGGTCATCGCCTACGACCCCTACGTCCAGGCCGGCCGCGCCGCGCAGATGGGCGTGCGTCTGGTCGACCTCGACACGCTGCTCGCCGAGTCCGACTTCATGAGCGTGCACCTGCCGAAGACCCCGGAGACCCTCGGCCTGATCGGCGCCGACCAGCTCGCCGCGGCCAAGCCGAGCCTGGTGCTGGTGAACGCCGCCCGCGGCGGGATCGTGGACGAGGCCGCGCTCTACGACGCCCTCAAGACCGGGCGGATCGCGGGCGCGGGTCTCGACGTGTTCGCCTCCGAGCCCTGCACCGACAGCCCGCTCTTCGAGCTCGAGAACGTCGTGGCCACGCCCCACCTCGGCGCCTCCACCGACGAGGCGCAGGAGAAGGCAGGCATCGCGGTCGCGAAGTCGGTGCGCCTCGCGCTCTCGGGCGAGCTGGTGCCCGACGCGGTGAACGTGCAGGGCGGCGTGATCGCCGAGGAGGTGCGCCCCGGCATCCCGCTGACCGAGAAGCTCGGCCGGATCTTCACCGGCCTCGCCGGCGAGATCGCCCAGCAGATCGACGTCGAGGTGCGCGGCGAGATCACCGACTACGACGTCAAGGTGCTCGAGCTCGCCGCCCTCAAGGGTGTCTTCAACGACTTCGTCGAGGACCAGGTCTCCTACGTCAACGCTCCGCTGCTCGCCGCCGAGCGCGGCACCGCCGTCCGCCTCGTCACCGACCCGGAGAGCCCCGACCACCGCAACCTGATCACGATCCGCGGCACGCTGGCCTCGGGCGACCAGGTGTCGGTGAGCGGCACCCTGGTCGGCATCGCCCAGCGCGAGCGGATCGTCGAGGTCAACGGCTTCGTCATCGACATCGAGCCCACCGACCACCTCGCGTTCTTCAACTACATGGACCGCCCGGGCATGGTCGGCACCGTCGGCCGGATCCTGGGCGACTCGCGCGTGAACATCGCCGGCATGCAGGTCTCCCGCGACAGCAAGGGCGGCTCGGCGCTCGTCGCCCTCTCCGTCGACTCCGCCATCCCGGCCGAGGCGCTGCAGGAGATCGCCGAGGCCATCGACGCCATCTCGGCCCGCTCGGTCGACGTCGCCTGACACCCCCGCGCTGACCCGCCGTTGGTCAACGGCGGGTCAGCGTGATTGTGGGGTCAGGGGCGTGCCCGCAGGGTGCTCTTCGCCGACCACGGGCCGTGCCCGGCCTTCGAGGTCGCCCGCACCCTGCAGGAGTACGCCGTGCCGGAGCGTAGTCCGGTGACCTTGAGCGGGCTGGCGTTGCCCTTCACCGAGCCCGTCACGCTGTCGCCGTGCGCCGGCACGCAGCGGGCCTGGTAGCCGGTCACCCGCGCGCCCCGCGCCTTCGCGAGGTCGTAGGACAGCCGGCCCGCGTGGGTCGTCGTACGACGCGCGACGAGGTTGCCGGGTCGCGTCGGCACGATCGTCCCGGTGCTCACCTCGAGCCGGCGCTTGCTGAAGGTGATGTCGCTGATCCTGATCACCACCGGGTCGCTCGGCGAGGCCTTGGTGACCGTCGTGGTCGACACGGGCCCGCCCCCGCCGACGGCGAGGGAGGCGGGAGTCATCGTGGTCGGGCTCGGGATGAAGAAGTTCTCGTGCAGGAAGTCGTTGGGGAGCACCATCTCGAAGTGGCCGTGGTACTCGGTCGTCCCGTCGCTGAGGAAGTGGGGCGCCGCGACGTCGAGCACCATCCGTGCGGAGTTCGTGGCCTCGTCCGCGAAAACGTTGGGCGGGAAGCTGTTCACCTCGATGTTGGTCCAGAAGTCGACGCCGAAGAACGCCTTGCGCTGCGTCACGTCCGTCCAGTTGTCCCACGCGGTGACCTCGGCCGCGAGGAAGGTCTTGTCGGCCACGGCGTTCGTCGGGCAGGTCCACGGCACTGAGGAGTTGTCGCAGCCCTGGGCGACCAGGGTCGGATGGGCGGTCGTGCTGACGTGCCAGGTGCCGTCGCCGTCGTCGATGCGGCTCACATCGCCGTTCTGCCCGATCCCGTAGACCACGCGCGGGACGACGGCCCCGGTGTCGAGCACCACCGTCCACGCGCCCGCGGCGGCGGAGGTGAGGTCGTAGTCGCCGCTCTCCATCAGGTTCCACATGTACTCGTAGCCGGACCCGAAGTCGGCCAGCTGGACCTGGAAGGTCGGGTCGGTCTTGGGCACGGGCGTGCCGTCGTGGGTGACGGACTCGATGCAGGGCGCGGGCTGGTCGCTGCACCAGTTCGACGGCACGAGGGCAGGCGGGGCCCCGACCGAGGCGGGGGAGCCGGCGGCCACGCCGACGCCGGTGGCGGCGGTGACGAGCGCGATGACGGCCAGACGGTGGGCGCTGGACATGGAGCACCTCCTGCGAGGGGCACGCGAGGCCGTGCCCGGGCAGTCCGCATTCTTGCCCCGGAGGGGCTCGGCGCGTGGCGGAACGCCGCAGGGTCAGGCGACCATCACGCGGGTGGTCGGGTCGCTTCCGCCGGGGCGGCGGTCGCGGACGACGTCCCAGGCGCGGGCGACGCGGCGTACGGCCTCCTCGAGCTCCTCGACCGGGCGGGTCCACGGCAGGCGGACGAACCGGCCGAGACCGCCCTCGACGGCGAACACGGGACCCCCGGCCAGGATCACGCCGAGCCGCTCGGCCTCGGCGACCAGCGGCGTGGCGAGCGCGTCGGGGAGCTCGCACCACAGCGCCAGTCCGCCGCCGGGCCGTCGGAACCGCCACTGCGGCAGCTGCTCCGTGACCGCGGCGACGAGCACGTCGCGCTGCTCGCGCAGCCGGGCCCGGTGCGCCTCGACGACGGGTGCGGGGTCGGCCATCAGCCGGGCCAGGACCAGCTGCTCGAGCACCGGCGCCCCGAGGTCGAGGCCGACGCGGGCGTGGGTCAGCCGGTCCATCTCGGACCGTGGCGCACGGATCCAGCCCAGCCGCAGGCCGCCCCACCACGTCTTGCTGGCGCTGCCGATGGTGATCGTGTCGGGCGCGAAGCACGCGAACGGCGGCGGCATCTCCTGCCCGTCGAGCGCGAGCGCCTGGTGGGCCTCGTCCACCACCGCCACGGTGCGGGTGCGGCGCAGGGCGGCGGCGTAGCGCTCGCGCTGCCCCGCGGTCATCACGTGGCCGGTCGGGTTCTGGAAGTCGGGGATCAGGTACGCCAGCCGCGGCGAGGTCTGGCGCAGCACGGCGTCAGCGGCGTCGAGGTCCCACCCGTCGGGGTCGACGGGGGAGGCCACCAGCCGGGCGCCGGCGTGCCGGATCGCCAGCGTGGCGTTGGGGTAGGTCGGCGACTCGACCACCACACGGTCGCCCGCGCCGGTGAACGCCTGGGCCACGATCGAGGCCGCGCTCAGGGCGCCCGGAGTCACCAGCACCTGGTCGGGATCGGTCGGCAGCCCGCGGGCGTCGTACGACGCGGCGATCGCCTGCTGCAGGGCGGGCACCCCGGCCGGGAAGTAGCCGTGGCCACCGAGGTGCGCGGGCAGCTCGGCCAGCGCGTCGTCGTAGGCCGCGAGGAGGCCGGGCGGCGCCGACGTGGCGGCGCAGTTGAGGTCGATCGCGGCGCCGTCGCCCGGGCGGGGGAGCAGGGCCCGGTCGTGCGCGCGCGCGCGGCCACCCGGCACCCGCGTGAAGGTGCCGGCCCCGACCCGGGCCTCGGCGTACCCGAGGTCGCGCAGGCGCGCGTAGGCACGCGCCACGGTGGTGCGCGAGACGCCGAGCGCCTCGGTCAGCTCGCGCTCGCTCGGGAGGCGGGCGCCGAGGCCGATCCGCCCGTCGCCGATCAGCAGCACCAGGGCGTCGGCGAGGCCGACGTATGCCGGGTCACGGTCGAAGCCGTCCACCAGAGTGGCCGTGCGGGAGGCACTGATCGCGGTGCTCATGCAGGCCACTGTTCCACGATTGGCTATTTCAGGGAAGGCCAATCTGCGTCAGGCTCTCCCGCATGACCCTCGTCGCCTCCGCGCCGCGCGGTGCCGCCCGCCCGGGCCTCGTCGACCTTGGCCCCGTAGCGCAGCTGCGCGCCGGCCGGCTCGGGCGCCGGCTGCCGCAGCTCTACGTCGGGCTCGTCCTGTACGGCGTGTCCCTGGCCGCCATGGTCCGCGGCGACCTCGGCCTCGCGCCGTGGGACGTGCTGCACTCCGGCCTGACCGGCTACCTGCCGCTCACGCTGGGTCAGGTGCTGATCGGGGTCAGCTTCCTGGTGATGCTGCTGTGGATCCCGCTGCGCGAGAGCCCGGGGCTCGGCACGGTCTCCAACGCGGTCGTCGTCGGCCTCTCGGCCGACCTCACGCTCGCGCTGCTCGACCGGCCGGAGCCGCTGGCCGCCCGGGTCGCGCTCACGGTGTTCGGCGTGGCCCTGTGCGGCCTGGCCTCGGCGCTCTACATCGGCGCCCAGCTCGGCCGCGGCCCGCGCGACGGGCTGATGACCGGCCTGGCCCGTCGTACCGGCCTCTCCCTGCGCCTGGTCCGCACCGGCCTCGAGGTCCTCGTCGTCGTCCTCGGCCTCCTGCTCGGCGGCGTAGCCGGCCTCGGCACCGTCGCCTACGCCCTCCTCATCGGCCCGCTCACCCAGCTCCTCCTCCCGTACCTCACCGTCGAGGTGGGAGAAATGGCGACGCGAGGTGGCTGAAATGGCGACGCGAGGTGGGAGAGATGGCGATCCCCGTGGCGGTGCGATCGCCATTTCTCCCACCTCGGCGTTGCCACGGCGTGATCGCTGCGCCACGCTGGCCACGCCGTCCGGGCGGCGTCGGCGTCCCCCGTGTGGTCCGGAGGTGTGTCATGGGTCCAGGTGCTGTTCTGCGTCGGTGGTCGCGCGGGCTGGTGCTCGCGGTGCCGGCCGTCCTCGCCCTGCCCGTCCTGGCGGCCCCACCCGCCTTGGCGGCGGCCTCCTGCGACGGACGGACCGCGACCGTCGTGGGGAGCGGAGCGATCAACGGAACCGCCGGCAACGACGTCATCGTCGGCTCCGGGGAGAAGGACACCATCAACGGCCGGGGCGGGAACGACCGCATCTGCGGCCTCGCCGGCGCGGACACGATCACCGACGGCCCGGGCGACGACCACGTCCTGGCAGGTGGGGGAGCAGACACGTTCCTGCAGGGAGCGAGCGCCGACGGGGCCGACGTCCTCGAGGGGAACGCCGGCGCCGACACCGTCAGCTACGCGTCGCGGACGGCCCCGGTGACCGTGACGCTGGCGGCGAGCGACCCTGACGGCGGGACCGCCGAGGGCGACGTCGTGTACAGCACCGAGCGAGTCACGGGTGGCAGCAGCACCGACCACCTCAGCGGCACGCAGGGTGCCGACGTGCTCCGTGGTGGCGCCGGCAACGACGTGCTGGACGCCCTCGGGGGCGCGGACGTGCTGCAGGGGGATGCGGGCGACGACCACGAGAACGGCGGCCTCGGGCAGGACGCGTTCGACCAGGGAACCGCCGCCGATGGCACCGACACCCTCGACGGCGGCGGCTTCGACCCCGGTGCCGTCGACCTCGTGGACTACAGCGGCCGCACCGGCGACGTGACGCTGTTCGGCGCCGTGGGGAGCGGCGAGGTCGGCGAGGGCGACACGATCACCGGCGAGATCGAGGACTTCCGGTTGGGCGGCGGCAACGACACCGCGTTCGGCAACTCTCTCGCCAACGCGATCGACGGCGGTCCGGGGAACGACGACCTGCAGGGGCGCAGCGGCAACGACACGCTCACCGGCGGCCCGGGGGACGACGTGCTCACCGGGGGCCTGGGCTTCGACGCCCTGTCGACCGGAGACGGTGCGGACTCGGTGGTCATCGACTTCACCACGGCGTCGAACCAGGAGGCTGTGAGCGACTTCGCCGCCGGCACAGACGTCGTCGCGTGCGACATGTCCGCCATGGCCGTCGGCAACGGTGACACGGTCGTCACCTCCACCGTCTCCGCCGGGATCTGGAGCGCGTCGGCCGAGCTGTTCATCGACACCAGCGACCTGAGCTCGGCGACCTCGGCGTCGGCCGTCGGCGCAGAGCTGAGCTCGGCCAGCGCGGCGATCCCGGTCGGCGCGAGGAAGATCCTGGTCGCCGACGACGGGACCAGCAGCGGGGTCTGGTACTTCGTCTCCGACGGGGACGCCGACGTGGAGGGCTCCGAGCTGACCCTCCTGGCAGGGCTCGCGGCCACGCCGACGACCGGCGCGACCGACTACGCGTTCATCCCCTGACCCTGCCACGTCGGAGCGCCATTTCTCCCACCTGGAGTCGCCATTTCTCCCACCTCGGCGGTCAGCGGCGGGTGGCGATCAGCGTGGCGGCGTCGGCGGCGACCATGACCTCGACGGTGGTGAAGCGGTCGTCGGTGAGCCACTCCTCGCGCAGCGTGTCGACGCGGCCGTGGAAGACCGGCGGCCACTGCTCGCACGGGGTGAAGTCGTCGAGCACGACGATGCCGCCCGGGTCGACGAGGTCGGCGACGGCGTCGACGCGCACCGCCGACGGGTCGCCGGAGTCGAGGTAGAGCAGCGAGAACGGTCCCTGGTCGAGCAGCGTGGCCCAGTCGGCGGCCAGCACCTCGACCTGCGGGTCGTCGACGAAGATCTCGGCGGCCGCGCGGGCCAGCGTGGGGTCGAGCTCGGCGGTGACGATCCGGACGTCGTCGCGCACGCCCGAGCGCAGCCAGGCTGTGCCGACACCGGTGCCGGTGCCGAACTCCGCGAGCGTGCCGGTGCGGGTCGCCGCGAGCATCGCGAGCAGCCGGCCGGTCTCGTTGCGGCAGAACGAGACGTACCCGGCCCGCCGCGACACGTCGAAGGCGCGGGCGACCACGTCGGGCAGGTCGGGCGGTGCGGACATGCCGTCGAGTCTTCCATCCCGGGACGCCGGTCTCGCATCGTGGGCGGATCGGGAAATCTGCTGCCACCCGGCCGTACCCGGCGTACGGTGGTCGCCATCATGCGGAGCGTGTTCGTACTCATCGAGCGCCGCGGCGAGGCTTCTTAGAGGAGCCACCTCGCCGCGGTGGTCGGCGTTGCGGCTCTTCACCTCGAACTTCTTCGAACATCTGCCTCCGCGGCGGGTACGCCGGTTCACGCGCGACCCGCACTCTCCTGGTCCAGGTGCCCGAGCCGTCGCACGCGATCCGTCCGGCGCAGGCGCACCGCCCGCCGCGGGGGCACGGCACCACCACCATCCCCGCAGCAGCACCACGAATTCCAGGAGAAGCAGACCGATGTACGACATGTACCCCGATTGGGGCCCCGCCCAGCACCAGCCCGAGAACCCCCGCAGCCACGAGGCCGTGCAGGCCGCGCTCGACCTGCGGGACAACGGCGGCGAGCGCCCCGACGACAACTAGCCTCGACCGCATGAGCGACGCAGCAGCAGGCACCGTCCGCCTCGCCGTGATCCCCGGTGACGGGATCGGGCCCGAGGTGACGGCCGAGGCGCTCAAGGTCCTCGAAGCCGCGGCCCCGGCCGGGGTGAAGTTCGAGGGCACGCGCTACGACCTCGGTGCCGAGCGCTACCTCGCCACCGGCGAGGTGCTGCCCGACTCGGTGCTCGCGGAGATCCGCGACCACGACGCGATCCTGCTCGGCGCGGTCGGCGGCCGGCCGGGCGACCCGAAGCTGCCGCCCGGCATCCTCGAGCGCGGCCTGCTGCTCCGGCTGCGCTTCGAGCTCGACCACTACGTGAACCTGCGGCCCTCGCGGATCTTCCCGGGCGTCACCTCGCCGCTGAGCGACGCGGTGCTCGCGCAGGGCGACGTCGACTTCGTCGTCGTCCGCGAGGGCACCGAGGGTCCCTACACCGGCAACGGCGGCTCCGTACGCGTCGGGACGCCGCACGAGGTGGCCACCGAGGTCAGCCTCAACACGGCGTACGGCGTGGAGCGCGTCGTGCGCGACGCGTTCGCCCGCGCGGACCGCCGCCCCCGGCGCCGACTCACGCTGGTCCACAAGACCAACGTGCTCGTGCACGCCGGCAAGGTGTGGAGCCGCCTGGTCGACGAGGTGTCGCGGGAGTTCGCCGACGTCACCGTCGACTACCTGCACGTCGACGCGGCCACGATCTTCCTGGCCACCGACCCGGCCCGGTTCGATGTGGTCGTCACCGACAACCTCTTCGGCGACATCATCACCGACCTCGCCGCCGCCATCACCGGCGGCATCGGGCTCGCGGCCTCGGGCAACATCAACCCCGACCGCACGGCGCCGTCGATGTTCGAGCCGGTGCACGGTTCCGCGCCCGACATCGCCGGGCAGCAGAAGGCCGACCCGACGGCGGCCGTGCTCTCCGCGTCGCTCCTGCTCGACCACCTCGGCCACGTCGACGCGGCCGCGGCCATCGAGGCCGCGGTGCTCGCCGACCTCGCCGCCCGGCAGCCCGGCGCGACGCGCACCACCGCCGAGGTGGGCGACGCGATCGCCGCCCGGCTCGCTTGACGCGAGCCCCCGACCCCGCACCCCACGACCCTCGCGTGACCCCGGTCACGGCGCGATAGGTTTCCCGTATGGACATCCGCACCACCCTCTCGACCGACCTCGTCGAGGACGCCCGGCTCGCCGAGATCCTGGCCAACCCCGGCTTCGGCACCTACTTCACCGACCACATGTTCACGGTCGAGTGGACGCCCGACGCCGGCTGGCACGCCGCGCGGATCACGCCGTACGGCCCCCTCACGCTCGACCCGGCGACCGCGGTCCTGCACTACGCGCAGGAGACCTTCGAGGGCATGAAGGCCTACCGCCGCGACGACGGCTCGGTGTGGACCTTCCGCCCCGAGGAGAACGCCGCCCGGATGGTGCGCTCCAGCCACCGGCTGGCCTTCCCGGAGCTCCCGGTCGAGGACTTCGTGCAGGCCGTCGACGCCCTGGTGACCGTCGACCAGCGCTGGGTGCCCGACGCCGAGGGCGAGAAGAGCCTCTACATCCGGCCGTTCATGATCGCGACCGAGAAGTTCCTCGGCGTCCGCCCGTCCCAGCACGTCACCTTCATGGTCATCTGCTCGCCGGCCGGCGCCTACTTCAGGAGCGGCGTGAAGCCGGTGACCCTGTGGCTCACGACCGAGTACACCCGCGCCGGCCGCGGCGGCATGGGCGCGGCCAAGACCGGCGGCAACTACGCCAGCTCGCTCGTCGCCCAGCAGGAGGCCACCGCGCAGGGCTGCGACCAGGTCGTCTTCCTCGACGCCCAGGAGCTGACGTACGTCGAGGAGCTCGGCGGCATGAACATGTACTTCGTCTACGACGACGGGCACATCGTCACGCCCGCGACCGGCACGATCCTCGAGGGCATCACCCGCTCGAGCATCATCGAGCTCGCGGGCAAGCTCGGCCACAGCGTCGAGGAGCGGAAGTTCTCGATCGACGAGTGGCGCGACGGCGTCTCCTCCGGGGCGATCACCGAGGTCTTCGCCTGCGGCACGGCGGCCGTGGTGACGCCGGTGGGTGCGCTGAAGTGGGAGGGGGGCGAGACCCCGGCCCCGGCGTCCACCGACCTGACCATGCGGATCCGCCAGGCGCTGGTCGACGTGCAGTACGGACGCGCGGAGGACACCTTCGGCTGGATGCACCACGTCTGCTGAGCCGTGTCGCGTCGTGGCGGGCCCGAGCCGTCGGCGCAGGTAGCCTCGGCTCGTGACTTCTCCGTCCGCGGCCCCGCAGCAGCCGCCGCCCGGCCTGACGGTCGGCGGCTACGAGCTGCTCGCGCGCCTCGGCGAGGGAGGCATGGGCGTCGTGCACCTGGCCCGTCGTCCGGGCGGGCCGCGGGTCGCGCTCAAGGTGCTCCGCCCGCACATCGTGGGCGACGACGAGGCGCGGCGCCGGCTGGAGCGCGAGGTCGGCTCGCTGTCGCGGATCCGCAGCCGCTGGGTCGCCGAGATCGTGGACGCCGACCCGTGGGGGCCGATCCCGTACGTCGCCACCCGCTACGTGCCGGGCCTCTCCCTGCACGAGCTGGTGGCCGAGGAGGGCCCGGTCGCCGGCGAGGACCTCTGGTGGCTGGCCCGCTGCCTGGCCGAGGGGGTCGCGAGCGTGCACGCCGCCGGGGTGCTGCACCGCGACGTGAAGCCTTCCAACGTCCTGATGGAGGGCCGCACCCCCATCCTGATCGACTTCGGGCTGGCGCGGGTCGCCGACGACCCCCGGCTGACCCACACCGGCTGGCTGCTGGGCACGCCGGGCTACCTCGCGCCCGAGATCCTGCACGGCCAGGACGCCACCGCCGCCTCCGACGTCCACTCCTGGGGCGCCACGGTCGCCTACGCCGGGACCGGCGGCCCGCCGTTCGGCCGGGGCCCGTCGATGGCGGTGATGGACCGGGTCCGCCGCGGCGAGCACCAGGTCGAGGGGCTGCCGCCCGGGCTGCACGAGCTCGTCACGGCCGCCCTCGACCCCGACCCACGGCGCCGGCCCACCCTGGCCGCGCTGCTGGCCCGTCTCGACGACCGCGGCCCGGCCCCCGTCGCACCCGCCCCGGTGTCCCACGACGAGTTCACCCTGCCGCTTGCCCTCGCCGCCGCGGCGCACGAGCCGACCACACCCCTCGGTGACGGCCCGCCGCCGACGGCGGGGCACGCGCCGGTCTCGGAGCTGCGCCCTGCCACCCGGCTGATCACCGACGCGTGGGAGGAGGAGCCCTACGACCCGGTCTGGCCCCCCGAGCAGAAGGTGCCGGCCGCCGAGCGGGCGCGCCGGCTCTCGGTGCTCCTCGCCGCGGCGTTCGCCGCCGGCGCCGCGGTCACCGCCTTCCCGTGGGTCGCCCTCGGCGTGCTGCTCCTGCTCTGCTGGCTGCTCCGCTCCGCCTCGCTCGCCGCGACCGCCACGGGCGACCGTCGGCGGCTGCGGGGCGTGAAGTGGTACGACCCGGTGATCTACCTCGTCGGCGCCCCGTGGCACGTCGTCCGCGCCCTCCCCGGCACCCTCATGCTCGCGCTGTGGAGCCTCGGCCTGGCCCTCGCGGCCGCCCTGCTCTGCTACGCGACCGCCGCCAGCACGTCCACCACGCTGTGGGCGACCGGCCTGGCGTTCGCGGCCTCGCTCTGGCTCGGCCCGGGCGGCTCGCGGGTGCGCTCGCCCCTGCGCCGGGTGGTCAACCCGCTCGCCGCCGACTCGGGCGCCTGGGTCACCGCGATCCTGGTGCTGGTCGTCGTCGGGAGCTTCCTGTCCTACCTCGCCTCGCAGTCCGGGCCGACCTGGACGCCCGCCGACGGCGCACCGTTGTCGTCGCTGCACCTGCCCTGAGGGACCGCGACCTCAGTGCGGCCAGTGCTCCGCCACGCGCGGGGCGAGCCGCCGTCCCTGCGCCCAGCCGGCCCGGGCCGCCGGGGTCCGGCGGGTGGGGTCGAGCACGTTGCGCCCGATCGCCTCGAGCGCCTGGCGGTCGGGGGCGATCACCAGCCGGTGCCGGGCGCCGGTGCGCTCGAGCTGGACCCGCACCCGGTGGTGCCGGCTGACCGAGCGCAGCAGCGGCGCCACGGCGACGACGACCTCACAGCCGGTGGCGAGGTCGGCGTTCGCCGCCGAGCGCATCCCGCCGTCGACGTACGACCGGCCGTTGATCGCCACCGGCGGCCACACCAGCGGGACGGCGCAGCTCGCGGCCACCGCGTGCAGCAGGTCGACCCCGGAGTCGCGGTCGAAGACGGTGAACGAGCCGGAGTCGGCGTCGACCGCGGTGATCCGCAGGTCGCGGTCGGGCCAGGCCAGGGGAGCACCGTCCGGGCCCCGCAGCCGGGCCTCGATCACCGCGATCCGCTCCGAGCCGTCGCCGGGGTGCGCCCGGCGGGCTGCCCGGCCGATCCGCTGGCGCCTGACGCGGCCGTCCCCGGGGAGCACCATCCGCACCCCGAGGCTGAGCGCGGTGCGCAGCGGGAACGCCGCGCCGATCTCGTGGTCGGGTGGCGCGAGCTGCTCCTCGTACCACTGGTCGAGGTCGACCGCGCTCGTCACCTGGGCGCCGACGACCGAGCCGGCCGAGGTGCCGACCACGGTGTCGGCGCCGGTGAGGTCGAGGCCCTCGGCCCGCAGGGCGGCCAGGACGCCGAGCTCCCAGGCGATGCCGGTGACGCCGCCACCGCCGAGGACCAGGCCCGTGCGTACGCCGTCGCCCGCCCCAGAAGTCGCCCCAGAAGTCGCCCCAGCAGTCGCCCCGTCAGCCATGGCCCCGAGGCTGCCAGCCCCGACCGGATCGCGAGATCCCGCGACCACGGGGCGAGACGTCGTGCGACACTCGTGGGGTGCAGCAGCGCACCCTCATCATTGACTAGCGCGACGCCGGCTCCCCGCCGACCTCGCGCCGACCTTCCGTGACCCGGGAGGTTTTTTTGTTGCCCGACCCGAACCGACCCCCAGAGCGGAGGAAGCTGGCCATGGACCTCCACGGCGCCTTCCACGTCTACGACACCACCCTGCGCGACGGCGCGCAGCAGGAGGGGCTCAACCTCTCCGTGGCCGACAAGCTGAGCATCGCCCGCCAGCTCGACGACCTGGGCGTCGGCTACATCGAGGGCGGCTGGCCGGGGGCGAACCCCAAGGACACCGAGTTCTTCCGGCGCGCGGCCGCCGAGCTCGACCTGCGTCACGCCAGGCTCGCGGCGTTCGGTGCCACGAGGCGGGCCGGCGTCCGCGCTGCCGACGACCCGCTGGTGGCCGCGCTGCGCGACAGCGGCGCCCCGGTGGTCACCCTCGTCGCCAAGTCGCACGACCGCCACGTCGAGCTCGCCCTGCGCACCACGCTGGAGGAGAACCTCGCGATGGTCCGCGACACCGTCGCGCACCTGCGGGCCGAGGGGCAGCAGGTCTTCCTCGACGCCGAGCACTTCTTCGACGGCTACCGCGACAACCGCGACTACGCCCTCGAGGTGCTGCGCACGGCCGCAGAGGCGGGTGCGGACGTCGTCGCGCTGTGCGACACCAACGGCGGGATGCTGCCGGCGTGGGTGGCCGACGTCGTGCACGACGTCGTCGAGACCACCGGCGCCCGGGTCGGCATCCACTGCCACAACGACACCGGCTGTGCGGTCGCCAACACCCTCGCCGCGGTCGACGCCGGCGCGAGCCACGTGCAGGGTACGATCAACGGGTACGGCGAGCGCACCGGAAACGCGGACCTGATCTCGGTCGTGGCCAACCTCCAGCTCAAGCTCGACCGCGCGGTCCTGCCCGACGGCCTGCTGTCGGAGGCGACCCGCATCGCGCACGCCGTCGCGGACGTGACCAACTTCCCGCCCGCCTCGCGGCAGCCCTACGTCGGCACCTCGGCGTTCACGCACAAGGCGGGGCTGCACGCCAGCGCGATCAAGGTCGACCCGGCGCTCTACCAGCACCTCGACCCGGTGGCCGTGGGCAACGACATGCGGCTGCTGGTCAGCGACATGGCCGGTCGCGCCTCGATCGAGCTCAAGGGGCGCGAGCTCGGCTTCGACCTCTCGGGCGACTCGGCCGAGGACAGGGCGCTGGTCACCCGGGTCACCGAGCGGGTCAAGGCGCTGGAGTCGCGCGGCTACACCTTCGAGGCCGCTGACGCGTCGTTCGAGCTGCTCCTCGTCGAGGAGGTCGACGGCGTGCGCCCGTCGTACTTCGACGTCGAGTCGTGGCGGGTGATCACCGAGACCCGGCCGGGTGACGAGGCGGTCTCCGAGGCGACGGTCAAGCTGCGCGCGGACGGCGTGCGGTACGTCGTCACGGGGGAGGGCAACGGCCCGGTCAACGCGCTGGACCAGGCGCTGCGCGAGGCGATCGGGCAGGCCTACCCGGAGGTGGCCAAGCTCGAGCTGATCGACTACAAGGTGCGGATCCTCGACCAGGGCCACGGCACCGACGCGATCACCCGGGTGCTGATCGAGACCTCCGACGGGCGCTCGTCGTGGGTCACGGTCGGTGTGGGCCACAACGTGATCGAGGCGTCGTGGGACGCGCTGGTCGACGCCGTGACCTTCGGCCTGCGTCGCCACCACCAGTCGTGAGCCGGCCGTGAGCCCCGACGACGTCTACACCCACGGCCACGCCGAGCCGGTGCTGCGCTCGCACCGCTGGCGCACGGCGGAGAACTCCGCCGGCCACCTCCTGCCGCACCTGCGCGAGGACGCCCTGGTGCTCGACGTGGGCTGCGGCCCCGGGACGATCACGGTCGACCTCGCCCGCCGGGTGCCGCGCGGCCGGGTGGTGGGTCTCGACCGGTCGGCGGACGTGGTCGCGCAGGCGGCCGAGGAGGTCGCTCGCAGCGGGGTGCCGAACGTCGAGGTGACCACCGGCGACGTCTACGCGCTGGCCCACGACGACGACACCTTCGACGTCGTGCACGCCCACCAGGTGCTGCAGCACCTGACCGACCCGGTGGCGGCGCTGCGCGAGCTCGGACGTGTGTGCCGGCCCGACGGGCTGGTCGCCGTGCGCGACAGCGACTACGCGGCGTTCACCTGGTGGCCGGAGGCCCCCGGGCTCGACGAGTGGCTCGACGTCTACCGCCGCGTCGCCCGCGGCAACGGCGCCGAGCCGGATGCCGGACGCCGGCTCAAGGCGTGGGCGCGGGAGGCCGGCCTCGAGGTGGTCGCGGCGACCGCGGGAGTCTGGTGCTACTCCTCGCCCGACGAGGCCGCCTGGTGGGGCGGTCTGTGGGCCGACCGGTTGGTCGGCTCCGCGCTGGCCGACCAGGCCGTGGAGCAGGGGGTGGCGACCGCCGACGACCTCGCTCGGCTGGCCGCGGCGTGGCGCGAGTGGGCGACGTCCCCGGACGCGTGGTTCGTGGTGCCGCACGGTGAGGTGCTGGCCCGGCCGTCCTGACACCCCTCGGCGTGCGCTGGAGCGATAGGTGCATGTGCACCTATCGCTCCAGCGCAGTGCCGGGCACCTCCGGCCGGCGCGGCCGGATCAGGGCTGCCAGCCCGGCGGCGGGTCCTCCCCGGTCAGCCCGTCGGCCGCCTCGCGCAGGAGGTCGGCGTGGCCGGTGTGCCGGCCGTACTCCTCCACGAGGTCGAGGAGCAGTCGTCGCAGGCTGGCGTGGTTGCCCTCCTCGTCGGCGGCATGGACGGGCTGGTCGAGCCCTCCTGCGACGGGGAACGACGCCAGGCGCTGCCGCGCCCGCGCGACCGCGTCGTCGTACAGCGTGTAGAGGTCGGCGGGGGAGTCCTCGACCGCCGAGGACAGCTCCCAGTCGTTGCTGCCGTCCCACCCCCAGCCGGCCCACGGCTCGCCCAGCGGTACGCCGGTCAGCTTCACGGTGGTGGCGTAGTCCTCCTGCGCGGCGAGGTGCTTGAGCAGCCCGGCCAGCGTCAGCGTCGACGACGCGGTGCGGGCGCGCAGGCCAGCGGCGTCGAGTCCGCCGGCCTTCCAGCGGAACGTCGCCCGCAGGCGGTCGAGCGCGCCCAGCACCTGCTCGACCTCGCTGCCGGCCAGCGGCGGCTCCCACCAGGTCTCCTCGGTCGTGTCGTCGTCGGTCATGCCGTCGACCCTAGGACCGTTCCCGGACGGTCGGCGTCCGGAAGCCTCAGGCGCCGATCCGCGGCGGGTTGGCCACGACCCGGCGGGCCAGGTCGACCCACCCGTGGTAGACCCGCTCGACGTCGATGCCCTCGACCCGCACCTGCTGGTCGAGCACCGACGCCTCGAGGGGCGCCATCAGGGCGGTGGCGAGCAGCGGGAGGTCGCCGCTGACGCCGAGCTCGGTGAGCAGGTAGCGCACGTGCATCGCCGCGAACGAGTACGCCGCGTAGGACCGCATCCCCGCCCGCCCCGCGTGGCGGATCAGGTCGGCGTGCAGCAGGGTCATCTCGATGCGGCTGTGGCCGAAGGCGAGCAGCCGGTCCCACGGCGGGGCCCCCGGCCCGAGCGGCGGCGGGCCCGAGATCACCGAGGCCTGCCACTCGGTCTCGGTGTGGTCGAGCATCGCTGCCATCAGGCCCTCGCGCGAGCCGAACCGGCGGAAGACCGTGCCCTTGCCGACACCGGCCTCGGCGGCGACGGCGTCCATCGTCACCCCGTCGAGCCCGCACCGCTCGACGAGCCGCTCGCACGCCTCGAGCAGGGCGGTGCGGTTGCGCACGGCGTCGCGGCGCACGCGGGGTGCACCGTCGACGACGGGGAGGAGCCGGGGCTCGGACATGACGGCGCTCACTCTAGGGATCAGCGGGCGTCCCGTGCCCGCCGGAATGGAACCGGACCACAGTCCGTTTAGATGTCCATGACGACGAACATCCTGGTCCTGCTCGGTAGCCTGCGTGCCGGGTCCGTGAACCGCCGTGCCGTCGAGCACGTCCGCGACCACGCGCCGGAGGGCGTGCAGCTCACGATCGCCGATGGTCTGGGCGACCTGCCGTTCTACGACGCCGACCTCGACACCGACACCCCGCCGGCCACCGTCGCGGCCCTGCGCGAGGCGGTCGCCGCGGCCGACCGTGTGCTCGTGGTGACCCCTGAGTTCAACGGCACCATGCCCGCTGTCGTGAACAACGCCATCGACTGGCTCTCCCGCCCCTTCGGCGCGGGCGCCCTCCGGGGCAAGCCCCTGGCCGTGGCCGGCGCGTCCTTCGGTCGCTACGGCGGCGTCTGGGCGCACGACGACGTGCGACGCTCCGCCTCCGTCGCCGGCGCGCAGGTCCTCGAGGACGTCAAGGTCTCGGTGCGCCCGGAGGGCGAGGACCCGGCCCTGGACCCTGCCCTGATCGGTGCCGTCACCGAGGCGGTGCGCACCCTCGCGGCGTTCGACGAGGCGGCCGCGGCCGCCTGACCGCCGGGTTACCGTCGGTCGCATGGCCGACGCGCTCACGCCCTACCTGTCCGTCGCCGATGCCCGCGCGGCCATCGACTGGTACGCACGGGTGCTCGGGGCGGAGGTGACCTACGAGCCGATCGTGACGCCCGACGGACGGGTCGGGCACGTGGAGCTCGATGCCGGCGGCGCCCGCTGGATGATGGCGGACGCGCATCCCGAGATCCGGAGCCCGGCCCCGACGCCCGGGGCGGGCAGCCCGGTCACCCTCCACCTCACGGTGGACGACGTGGACGCCGTCATCGAGCGCGCCCGCGCCGCCGGTGCGGACGTCGACCGCGAGCCCGGCGACAACCCCGGCGTGGGTCGCATCGCGGTGTTCCGTGACCCGTTCGGGCACCGCTGGATGCTCAACCACCCGGTGGACTAGCGCACCCGGCGCGGCCACCCCGACCGCCCTACGCTGCCACGGACAGGGCCCGACGTCGACGAGGCGGTCTTCCATGCTGCACCTGGCGCGCGTACGACGGGCAGCGGTCCTGGCCGCGACCCTCACGGTGGCGATGGGCGCGGCCGTCACCCTCACGCCGGTGCCCGCGGCCCACGCGGTGGTCGAGGGACTGCTCGACGTCACGGTCCAGGGCCCGGACGGCTCGCCCCTGAGCGGCGCCGGCGTGACTCTCTACCAGGCCAACCAGGTCAACCCGGACCCGATCACCGACCCCGACTGGCACCCGGTGGTCATCGGGGGAGGCACCAGTGGTGACGACGGTGTCGCCCACCTCGCGCAGGAGATCCCGCTGGGCCAGACGGTCCTGGAGGTCCGGGTCCTCGTGGAGAAGGCGGGCTACTTCCCGCAGTGGTACCAGGCGGCCGCCAACTACACGAACGCCAACAACGTCTCGATGTCCGACGGGAACCTCGCCGAGGTGAGCGTGGCGCTCTCCCAGAAGCTGCGCATCGTCGACGTCTACGTCTACGACCCCGTCTCCGAGGCCGACCTGGGCAACACGACGGTCGGCCTCTTCGCCGTGGACGGCGACGGTGTCACCCCGACCCTGACGCGGACGACCAACGGCAGCGGGGTCGCGCAGTTCAAGCTCGGTGTCGCCGCCCTCGACCCCAACTTCTACCGGATCAGGGCCACGCGGGCGGGCTACCTCGACCAGTGGTGGGTCGACCCGCCCGGCAGCTCCACGAACACCTTCGACGGGGCCACCTCCCTCGACCTCACGGGCGAGACCGGGTCGTTCCCGGTCAACATCGCCATGACGGCCGGCGACCCCGTCCCCTTCGCGGCCGCCCCGAAGCCCACGATCGCCGGCAAGGCGCGCAAGGGCGAGACGTTGAAGGCCCGGCCGGGTGACTGGGACCCGATCCCGACGTTCCGGTTCCGCTGGTACCGCGGGTCGCACGCGATCGACGGCGCGACGGCGAAGTCGTACACCCTGCGCAAGGCCGACGTCGGCAAGCGGATCTCGGTGAAGGTGAAGGGTTCGCGGGACGGCTACGTCACCACGACCCGCACCAGCGCGAAGACGGCCACGGTCAAGCCGTAGCGTCGGCGAACCAGCCCGGAGCCGCCGCGACGAAGGCGTCGCGCGACAGCGAGCCGGCGCCGGCGGGCAGGACGCCGAGCAGCGGCACTCCGCTCACCCGCGGCAGGTCGTCGCGGTTGCAGCGCTCGGCGAGGTCGGGGTCCTCGGGCCAGGAGCCGATCACCACGCCGGCCGGCTCGAGGCCGCGTGCGCGGGCCGCCTGCACCGTGAGCTCGGTGTGGTTGAGGGTGCCCAGGCCCGCCGCGGCGACCACGACCAGCTCGACCTCGGGACCGTTCGGGTGCGCCGCGAGCAGCGCGGCGAGGTCGAGCAGCGTGCCGCCCGCGGTGTCGAGGCGCACGAGCAGCCCGCCGGCTCCCTCGACCAGCACCGTGTCGTGGAACTCCGCCAGCACCCGCACCCGGTCGGCGTGCTCCTCCACCGACGGGACCTCCACCCCTGCCAGCCGTGCGGCCGTGTCGGGAGCCAGCGGGTCGGCCAGGCGCGTGTGCTCCTGCACGGCGCAGCCGGACAGGTCGTGGACGACGTCGGCGTCGCCGGGGTCGTCGTGGCCGACGCCCGTCTGCACGGGCTTGACCGCGATCACGGTGCCGGCGGCGCGCGCCCGGACGGCGAGGGCGGCGGTCGCGACGGTCTTGCCGACCTCGGTGCCGGTGCCGGTCACCACGACGACGCGGCTCACCGGGCCCCCTGCTCCCCGGGGCCCGGTGAGCCGGCGCCCAGCTCCTTGGCCACCTGGCCGACCACGCCGGCTGCCCGCGCCCAGTCGGCGTCACCGAGGCCTGCGGTCGCGGTGACCCGGAGACGGGAGACGCCGTCGGGCACCGAGGGTGGGCGGAAGCAGCCGACCAGCACGCCCTCCTCGCGGGCGGCGGCCTGGGCAGCGAGGGCGGCCTGCGGCGACGGCATCGGTACCGACAGCACCGCGCCGGCAGGCACCTCGACCCCCAGCGCGCCCGCCAGCGCGGTGATCCGGTCGTGGACCAGCGCCGGCAGCGCGGGCTCGCGGCGCAGCACCTCGATCGCCGCCAGCGCCCCGCCCGCGGCGGCCGGAGCGAGGCCGGTGTCGAAGATGAAAGGTCGCGCCCGGTTCACCAGGTGCTCGACCACCGCGGGGGAGCCGAGCACCGCGCCGCCCTGCGCGCCCAGCGCCTTCGACAGCGTGGCGGTGACCACGACGTGCTCCTGCTGGGCCAGCCCCTCCTGGTGCACCAGTCCCCGGCCGTCGGTGCCGGCCACGCCGAGGCCGTGTGCCTCGTCGACGACCAGCAGTGCGCCGTACGACGCACAGACGCCGGCGAGCTCGAGCAGCGGCGCGGCGTCCCCGAGCACGGAGAACACCGACTCGGTCAGCACCATCGCGCGCCGCCCGTCGGCGCCGGCCAGGGCGGCCGAGACCGCGGCGACGTCGGCGTGGGGCACGACCGCGACCTCGGCGCGCGAGAGGCGCGCGGCGTCGACCAGGGACGCGTGGACGTGGGCGTCGGAGACGACCAGAGCGTCGCGGCCGGCGAGCGCGGTCACGACCGCCAGGTTGGCCTGGTAGCCGGTCGACGTCACCAGCGCCGCGGGCCGGCCGGTCAGGTCGGCGAGCGCCGTCTCGAGCTCGTCGTGGAGCGCGAGGGTGCCGGTGACGAGGCGCGAGGCTCCCGCGCCGGCGCCCCAGGTACGTGCGGCCGCGGCCGCCGCGGCGACCACCTCGGGGTGACGGCCCAGGCCGAGGTAGTCGTTGCCGGCCAGGTCGAGCAGGTCGTCGTCGGCGGGCCGCGGCCGCAGCGACCGCTGCAGCCCGGCCGCGGCGCGCTCGGCGGCCTGCGCCGCGAGCCACTCGGGCCAGGAGGACCCGCCGGACGCCGCCATCAGGCCACCGCCGCCGCGGCCGCGACGCCGGCGCAGATCCGCGCAACGTCGTCGTCGGTGCAGACGTAGGGCGGCATCGTGTAGACGAGGTCGCGGAACGGGCGCAGCCACACGCCCTCGTCGAGCGCGGCCTGCGTGGCCTTGCCGGTGTCGACCGGGTGGTCGAGCTGGACGACGCCGACCGCGCCGAGCGTGCGCACGTCGGCGACGCCGGGCAGCCCGCGGCACCCCGCCAGGCCGGTCGCCAGCCCGGAGCCGATCCGCGCGACGTCGGCGCGCCAGGCCCCGGTGGCGAGCACGTCGAGGCTCGCGAGCGCGACCGCGCAGGCGAGCGGGTTGCCCATGAAGGTCGGCCCGTGCATGAGCACGCCCGACTCCGAGGCGGACAGGTCGCGGGCGACCCCGTCGGTGCACAGCACCGCCGCCAGCGTGAGGTAGCCGCCGGTCAGAGCCTTGCCGACGCACAGCACGTCGGGGGACACGCCGGCGGCCTCGGCGGCGAAGAAGGTGCCGGTGCGCCCGAACCCGGTCGCGATCTCGTCGAGCACCAGGAAGAGCCCGTGCTCGTCGGCCACCTCGCGCATCACCCGCAGGCACGCGGCGTCGTACACGTGCATCCCGCCGGCGCCCTGCAGCAGCGGCTCGACCACGATCGCGGCGAGCTCGTGGGCGTGGGCGCTGGCCAGGGCGCGGAAGGACTGCGACCAGCGCTCGACGGCGGCGGCGTCGCCCGGGGCCGGTGGCCGGTCGGCGAAGACGTGCTCGGGCAGGACGTCGCGGAACATCGTGTGCATGCCGCCCACGGGGTCGCACACGGCCATCGCGCCGAACGTGTCGCCGTGGTAGCCGCCGCGCACCGTCAGCAGC
Source organism: Nocardioides taihuensis (assembly GCF_042657275.1). Classification (NCBI taxonomy): domain Bacteria; kingdom Bacillati; phylum Actinomycetota; class Actinomycetes; order Propionibacteriales; family Nocardioidaceae; genus Nocardioides; species Nocardioides taihuensis. The sequence continues at coordinate 637,836 of NZ_JBHSKD010000027.1, read as the reverse complement.
CGGGTGCGCTCGGGACGGCCGCGCCCGCGCTGGGCCTGGAGCACCATCTTCAGCGCCACCTCGACGCTCACCGACCCGGAGTCGGCCAGGAACACGCGCTCGAGCCCGTCCGGCGCGACCTCGACCAGCCGCGCGGCCAGCCGGACGGCCGGCTCGTGGGTGAGGCCGCCGAACATCACGTGCGCGAACTCGTCGACCCGGCTCCGCAGCGCCGCGTCGAGCGCCGGGTGGCGGTAGCCGTGGATCGCCGCCCACCACGACGACATCCCGTCGACGACGCGGCCGGCGTCGGCGAGCTCGAGGTGCGCGCCGGACGCGCCCGTGACCAGCCGGGTCGGCGCCGGGTCGTTCATCGACGCGTAGGGGTGCCAGACGTGGGTGCGGTCGAGCGCGAGGAGTGCGGCGGCGGGGTCGGGGGAGGCCATCGCGGCTGAGTCTACGAGCGTGGACCGGGGGCGGGCGCCGGGCGTCCGGGCGCTAGCCTCGTCGGCGTGACGGACATCCTCGAACGCGCCCGCCAGCAGGTCCTCGACGACGGCGTCGGACTCGCGTACGACGACCTGGTCGAGGTGCTGCGCCTCCCGGACGACCGGATCCCCGAGCTGCTCGACCTCGCCCACGCCGTGCGGATGGCGCACTGCGGTCCCGAGGTCGAGGTCGAGGGGATCATCAGCCTCAAGACCGGCGGCTGTCCGGAGGACTGCCACTTCTGCAGCCAGTCGGGCCAGTTCACCTCGCCGGTGCGCTCGGTGTGGCTCGACGTGCCGCAGCTGGTGCAGGCGGCCAAGGAGACCGCCGCGACGGGCGCGACCGAGTTCTGCATCGTGGCGGCGGTGCGCGGCCCCGACGAGCGGCTGATGTCGCAGGTCCGCGAGGGGGTCGCGGCGATCCAGGAGGCCGTCGACATCAACGTCGCCTGCTCGCTGGGGATGCTCACGCAGGAGCAGGTCGACGAGCTGCGGGCGATGGGCGTGCACCGCTACAACCACAACCTCGAGGCGGCGAAGTCCTACTTCCCCTCCGTGGTGACGACGCACTCCTACGAGGAGCGCTGGGACACCTGCCAGATGGTGCGCGAGTCGGGCATGGAGCTGTGCTGCGGCGGCCTGGTCGGCATGGGTGAGACGCTGGAGCAGCGGGCCGAGCTCGCCGCGCAGCTCGCGGAGCTCGACCCGCACGAGGTGCCGCTGAACTTCCTCAACCCGCGCCCCGGCACGCCGTTCGGTGACCTGCCGCTGATGGGCTCCGCCGACGCGCTGCGCACGATCGCGGCCTTCCGGCTCGCGATGCCGCGCACGGTGCTCCGCTACGCCGGCGGCCGCGAGCTCACCCTCGGCGACCTCGGCACCCGCGACGGCCTCCTCGGCGGCATCAACGCCGTCATCGTCGGCAACTACCTGACCACGCTGGGCCGCGACGCCGACGAGGACCTCGCGCTCCTCACCGAGCTCAAGATGCCCATCAAGGAGCTCGCCAAGACCCTCTGAGGTCGCGGCAGCGTCATGACCGAGCCGACGACCGGGGAGTACTGCGGCCACTGCGGGCAGCCGCTCGCCGCCGAGGACCACGCCACCTGCCGCACCCGCCTCGCGATGGAGCCGCCGCGCTTCTGCACGCGCTGCCGGCGCCGGATGAAGGTCCAGGTCACCCCCCGCGACTGGACGGCCACCTGCGTCGAGCACGGCACCGTGAGCGGATAGCCGGGAGCGGCTCAGTCGGCCGCCGGGAAGGGGTCGAAGGTGAGCGCGGTCACGGGTTCGACCAGCTCGCCCGACTCGAGCAGCCAGGTCAGGACGTTGGCCATCCCGCCGGTGACCACGACCGCGTTGTCCGAGTCGCGCGGCAGCACGACGCACCGGTCGGGCGCGCTGTCGACGAAGCACACTTCGTCACCGTTGAACGTGTCCGCCACGAGGACACCCCGGGCCTGGAGCTGCTCGCGCGTGACCCCGGTGCCCTCGGTCTCCCAGAACCAGTACTCGCGCACCCGCTCGCGCCACTCGTGGGTCATCTCCACGACCCGGTCGGGGCCGTACACGCGCACGATGTCGCCGACGGCTCCCGAGCCGAAGCGTTGCGCGAACTCCCCGTAGCCCGCCGGGAAGCGGGTCCCGAGCGTCCTGGCGGCGCCTGCCACCTCGGCCGCAGAGGCAGCGGAGAGCGGGGGCGAGGTCGGCTGCAGGGCGTCGAGGTCCATGGGCGCAGTGTGCCCCAGGTGGGCACGGCGCGACCCGTCTTCGACCACCCGGGTCGGCGCGGGCCACCGGCTCACCCCAGGTCGAGCAGGCGCTCCGGGGCGACGGCGGTGGTGTAGTCGCCGCCGGCAGGGCGCACCTCGAAGTGCAGGTGGCAGCCGTCGGGGGCGCCGCTGTCGCCGACGCGGGCGAACAGGTCTCCCCGGGCGAGCCGGTCGCCGGGCCGGACGAACACGCGGGTGGTGTGGCCGATGACGACGTCGCGGGCGCCGACGCGCAGCAGCACCGGGTCGACGCCGTACGCCGGGCCGAGCGTGTCGTGCGCGAGGACCAGCGCCGCACGGCCGACACGCAGCGGGACGCCGCACGGCATGGCCACGTCGACGCCGTGGTGGAAGCCCTGGCCGCCGGGGCAGCCGGGGTCGGAGTCGTAGTAGGGCGCGGGCGTGCAGCCGAACGGGATCATCACGCGGTGCCGCCCGGCGAACCACGGCGACGACCAACGGGTGCGGTCGTCGGTGAAGAACCGCCAGCGCGGGTCGGACGGCCGCGGCGTCCGGGTCGCCGTCGGGGAGGGCGCGGGGGAGGGCGGCTCCGCGGCCGGGGCGCTGTGGGTGGCCGACGGCGTCGGCTCGGGTCCGCTGGGGCTCGACACGGCTGGCGGCCCCGCGCCGCCCGGCGTCGAGAACAGCGGTTCCTCGGGGGAGCTGCAGGCGGCCAGGCCGGCCGGGCCAGCCAGGGAGACGGCAACGAGCAGGGGCAGCGCCGCGAGCCTCACTCGCCGACCCCGGCCCCGGCGTCGACCACGGCGCCGTGCAGCTCGGCCAGCTGCACCGCGCCGACGAGATCGAGCCGGGTGTTGCGCAGCCGCGCGGCGCGCAGGTCCACGCCGGGCAGGGAGGCCCCGCGCAGGTCGGCGTCGGTGAGGTCGGTGTCGTGGACGGTCGCGCCGTCGAGGCGTACGTCGCGCAGCACGGCGCCGCTCAGGTCCGAGAGCGACAGGTCGGCCTCGGAGAGGTCGACACCGGTCAGGTCGAGCCTGGCCAGGGTGGTGCCGCGCACGGTGACGCCCCGCCACTGGCCGCCGCGCACGGTGAGGGGGCGCATCGTGCACTCCGCGAACACGGACCCGACCAGCTTGCAGCCGTCGAGCGTGGCGTCGAAGAAGCTGCTGCGGCGGAAGTCGCAGGCCACGAACGCCGTCGCGGTGTGCACCGAGGAGTTGAACCGGCAGCCGCGGAACGTGCACGACTCGAAGGTCGCGCCCGAGGTCCTCGCCTCGGTCAGGTCGACGTCGTCGAAGGTGCAGTCGGTGAACCGCGCGGCGCCGAGGTCCTCGGCGTACCAGTCCTCGCCCCGGAAGGCGCGTCCCTCGGCCGGTGGCCGGGCCCCCTGTGACGTCACCTCAGACCTCGAACGTCCCACCGCTGCGCCAGTACCGGCCCTCCTCGCGGGTCAGGAACTGGTTCTCCACCAGGTAGCGCCGCAGCGCGGCGTAGTCGGGGTGGAAGCGCAGCAACGTCTCGTTGACCTCCGCCTCGGCGTAGGTCCGCCCGGGCTCGAACTCCTGGGACAGGCGGTCGAGCACGACCAGCAGCTTGGCGTGCTTGGTCGGGATCGTGTGCAGTCGCCCGTCGGCGCTCATGAAGTTGCTGAGGACCCTCTCCGACGCCTCGTTCATGCGGCGCAGACTAGCCCGAGCCGAGCACGCGCAGGCGCACGGTCACCGGCTCCCCGACCTCCACGTCCTCGGCGCGGCGCACGGCCTTCTTGACCGGCAGCACGAAGCACCCGCTGGCGGCGTCCGGGAACACCGAGGTCCGCCAGGTCGTGGCGCCGACCTCGACCTCGACGCGCACCGACCCGAAGCCGCGGGGCTCGCCGGCGAGCAGGCGGACCTCCTCGGAGACGTCGGCGGGCACGGTCACGAAGACCCACGCGCCCTCGCCGTGGTGCTCCCACAGGGGGGAGGTGAACTCCATGCCGCGATCCTGCCCGCACCCGCCGACAGGGCGCGAGGGGGCGGCCACGTCCTCGAAACTGGTGAACAGCACGCTGGTCCCGGCGCCGGGACCAGGCGACCTGCCTACGGTGGTGTCGTGAGGAAGGGCGCTGCCGCCGTCGAGGCGACCGGAACTGCTGAGCCCTGCCCGGTGCGGCCCGGGGACCTGTGCACGCGCTGCGTGCCCGGCGTCGCCGGCCCGTCCGACTGCGGGCTGGTCTGGCTGATGGGGCACAGCCCCGACCTGCACGTCGAGTCCTCCGTGGACCGCCTGTGACGTGCTGCGCGGCTCGTTGTCCCGTGCCCGCGGGACCTTTGTCCCTGCGCCGCACTGCCCCGGCCTCCTAGCGTGGCGGTGTGGGAGGAGCAGCAGGCGGCCCGCGAGGCCGCGCGCGGGGCGCCGGCGGCCGGGCCGCGCCCCGGTGCCCGGTGCGCCCGGGTGACGCCTGCACGCTCTGCTTCCCCGGCGCGACCGGCCCCGAGGACTGCGGCCTGGTCTGGCAGGTGATGCAGGACGCCGATCTGCGCGCCCGCCTCGCCGAGCTCCGGGCCGAGCACCAGGCCGAGCAGCGGGCCGAGCAGCGGGCCGCGCTGGACGCCCGGCTGGCCGGGCGGAGCCGGCCGTGAGCCCGCACCCCGACCCGACGGCGCTCGACGCGCTCGAGGGACGCCGGCTGCGCCGCCTCTTCGACCATCTCCCAGCGCTGGTGGCCTTCTGGGACCGGGACCAGCGCAACGTCGTGGCCAACCAGGCGTACGTCGAGTGGTTCGGCGTCTCGCCGGACGCCATGCGCGGCGTGCACATCCGCGAGGTCCTCGGCGAGGAGGTCTACGCCAAGAACCTCCCCCACATCCTCGGCGCGCTCGCCGGGGAGGAGCAGCTCTTCACGCGCACCCTCGTCGATCCCACCGGCCGGGTGCGGCACAGCCAGGCGTCCTACGTGCCCGACGTGGTGGACGGCGAGGTGGTCGGCTTCTTCGTCCTGGTCACCGACGTGACGCCGCGGGTCGAGGCGCAGCGCGAGCTCGACACGGCGCAGGAGATGGCCAAGGCCGGCAGCTGGGTCTTCTACCCGGGCACCGGCGAGACCACCTGGTCGGCCGAGATGTACCGCATCCTCGGCTACGACCCGGCGGCCCGGCCCGGGGAGGCGGGCTGGGTGCAGCCCGCTGCCGAGACCCACCTGGCGCGGGTGCACCCGGAGGACCAGGCCCGGGTGACCGCGCTGCGGGAGCGCCTCACGAGCCTGGACGAGGGCTACGACGCGGCCTACCGCCTGCTGCTCCCGAGCGGCGAGGTCAGGTACGTGCGCAGCGTCGGGCGGGTGGAGCGGGACGCCGCCGGCGCCGTCGTCCGCGTCACCGGCACCACCCAGGACGAGACCGAGCTCCGTCGGGCCGCCGAGGACCTGGCCGTCGCCAACCAGCAGCTCAGCGAGGCGAACGGCGCGCTCGGCGACATGATCGGCATGCTCGGGCACGACATCCGGCAGCCCCTCCAGGGGGTCCTCGGGTTCCTCCAGGTCTCGCTCCGCCAGTGGGACGGCGCATCGCCTGACACGCTCCGGGACCTCGTGGTCCGCGCGGAGCGCTCGGCCCGCCGCATCGACGCGCTGGTGCACGACATCCTGACGCTGGTGAACGTCGACACCGGGACGCTCATGAGCCGCCCGGTGCGGACCCGCCTCTCCTCGCTCGCCGAGGACGCCGCAGCGGCGATGGAGGACGTCGACGTCGTGGTCGACCTCTCCGGCGACGCGGAGGTCGACGTCGACGCCGTCCAGGTCCGGCAGGCCCTGGTCAACCTCCTCGCCAACGCCGTGCGCTACGGCCGACCGCCCGTCGTGCTCACCACCGGCACCGACGGCTCCGAGGCATGGCTGGCGGTCACGGACCACGGCGAGGGAGTGCCCGAGGAGTTCGTCGGCGAGTTGTTCCAGCGGTTCGCCCGGGCGAGCCCCGGGGTCGCCGGGCGGCACGCCGGTACGGGCTTCGGCCTCTACCTCGTCCGGCGGCTGGCGGAGGCCAACGGGGGCCGGGTCGGTTACGTCCGCGCACCGGGCGGCGGCGCCTGCTTCACGCTCACGCTGCCCGTCGCCTGAGCCTCCGGGCCCGGCCCGGCGGCCAGCAGGAGCCGCTCGCACTCCTCGACCAGCCGCTGCCGCAGCGGTGCGCCGCGCTCGGCGAAGCCGCGCTGCGCCGCGACGTACTCCTGCTTGCCCTCGGGGGTCTCGATCCGCACCGGCTCGAAGCCGAGGTCGCGCAGGTCGTACGGCGCGGCCCGCATGTCGAGCTCGCGGATCGCGCGGGCGAGCTCGAAGCAGTCCGCGACCAGCTCCGAGGGCACCAGTGGTGTCAGCCGGAAGGCGTGCTTGTAGAGGTCCATGCCGGCGTGCAGGCAGGCCGGCTGCTCGTACGCCGCGCGGTCGTCGCGGCCGGGCCGCAACCGGTTGAGCGGTCGCGCGGTCGGGGTGAAGAACCGGTAGGCGTCGAAGTGGGAGCAGGCGATGCGGTGCGACTCGACGACCTCGTCGGTGCCGGCGCGGCCCAGGCGCAGGGGCCAGGAGTGCCGGGTCTCGTCCTGGCCGTGCACCATCGCCCACTCGTGCAGACCGAAGCAGCCGAGCTGCGGCGCCCGTCCCGCGGTCGCCACGAGCAGCGCGTGGATGCCCTCGACGAGCGGCCGCTGCGACGCCAGGTGGCTGCGCGAGACCGCCCGTGCGGGTCGTGTGCCCGAGGCCACCCCGGAGGGTGGTGTGGGGCACACGACCCGTTCCTCGTAGCCCTTCAGCCCGGCGTACTCCTCCGCCCCCGCGAGCGCCACGCCCCACCCGGGGTGCCAGCGTCGCAGCTGCGCCGGGCGCTGGGAGTAGTAGGTGAACAGGAAGTCGTGGACGGGGTGCTTCTCGCCGTGGCGACGCCGGGCGAGGTGCGGGGCGACGAGGGCGTCGACCCGGGCGGCGTGCGCCGCGGCACGCGACCGCCAGACCTCCTCGGACAGGACCTCGACCACCACCGGTCGAGGGTAGGACGATGGGCCGATGGACCCCGAACCCGGGGCGCTCGACCGCGCCTGTGCCCACGCCGTCGACTGGCTCGACTCCCTGCCCGACCGTCCGGTGCCGCCGCGCGCGTCGGTCGCCGGCGTCGCCGACGCCCTCGGTCGCGAGCTTCCGGACGGCCCGACAGACCCCGCCGACGTGGTGGACCTGCTGGCCACGGCGTCGGAGCCCGGGCTCACGGCGATGCCCGCGGGCCGGTTCTTCGGATTCGTGATCGGCGGCACCCACCCGGCCGCGCTCGCCGCGGACTGGCTGGTCTCCGCCTGGGACCAGAACGCGGGCCTGCGCACGGTCACCCCGGCTGCCACGGCGGTCGAGGACGTCGCCGAGGCGTGGGTCGTCGACCTCCTCGGGCTCCCCGCCGGTGCGGCGGTCGGGTTCGTCACCGGCGGCACCATGGCCAACTTCACCTGCCTCGCCGCCGGCCGGGACGCCGTGCTGCGCCGCGCCGGGTGGGACGTCGCGGCCCGCGGCCTGGTGGGTTCGCCGGGCGTCCGCGTGCTCGTGGGGGAGGAGCGGCACGACTCCGTCGACCTGGTGCTGCGCTACCTCGGCCTCGGCGAGCCCGAGCCGGTCGCCGCCGACGACCAGGGCCGCGTCGTCGTCGACGCGCTGCGCGCCGCCCTCGAGGACGGCGACCCGCGCCCGACGGTCGTCTCGCTGCAGGCGGGCAACGTCCACTCGGGCGCCTTCGACCCCTTCGCCGAGGCGATCACGGTGGCCCACGAGCACGGCGCCTGGGTCCACGTCGACGGCGCCTTCGGGCTGTTCGCGGGCGCGTCCGCGTCGTACCGGCACCTCGTCCGCGGCTACGAGGACGCCGACTCGTGGGCCAGCGACGCGCACAAGACCCTCAACGTGCCCTACGACTGCGGGCTCGCGATCGTCCGCGACCCCGCCGACCTGCGCGCCGCGATGTCGATGGTCGGGCCCTACCTCATCCAGGACGCCGCCGGCGACCCGTTCGAGAAGGTGCCCGAGCTGAGCCGGCGCAACCGCGCCGCGACGGTGTGGGCCGTGCTGCGGGCCCTCGGCCGCTCCGGGGTCGAGGAGCTGGTCGACCGGATGGCCGGCCACGCCGCGACGTTCGCCACCGGCATCGCGGCGCTGCCGGGCGCCGAGGTGCTCCACGACGTGGTGTTCACCCAGGTCTGCGCCTCGTTCGGCGACGACGACCGCACCCGCGGCGTGGTGGCGCGGATGCTCGAGGACGGCACGGCCTGGACGTCCGGCTCGACGTGGCACGACCGCGCGGTGCTGCGGCTGTCGGTGAGCAACTGGTCGACGTCCGACGACGACGTCGCCCGCACGCTCGACGCGCTCGGCCGGGCGGCCGCCACCGGCTGAGCCCGCGCCGCGCGGTGCTCGCTAGGCTCGCGGGCGTGCGCATCGCGAGATTCACCACCGGCGGGGACCCCCAGTACGGCGTCGTCACGGGCGAGCTCGACCAGTTCGGCCAGCCGTCCGAGGACGCCCGGGTCGTGGCGCTCGCCGGCGACCCGCTCTACGTCGGGCTGAAGCTGCTCGACGAGGAGCACCGCCTCGAGGACGTCCGGCTGCTCGCACCGGTGCTCCCGCGCAGCAAGGTCGTCGGCATCGGCCGCAACTACGCGGCGCACGCCGCCGAGCTCGGGCACGACCTGCCCGCCGAGCCGTTGATGTTCCTCAAGCCCAACACCAGCGTGGTCGGCCCCGGCGACCCGATCTTCTACCCGCGCCAGACGCAGGAGCTGCACTTCGAGGGCGAGCTGGCGGTCGTGATCGGCCGGATCTGCCGCGACGTCCCTCCCGAGCAGGCCACCGACGTGATCCACGGCTACACGATCGGCAACGACGTGACCGCGCGCGACCTGCAGCGCTCCGACGTGCAGTTCACCCGGGCCAAGGGCTTCGACTCCTTCTGCCCGCTGGGGCCGTGGATCGAGACCGACCTCGATCCGCAGGCCTTCGTCGACGGGGTCGCGGTGCAGACCCACCTCAACGGCGAGCTGAAGCAGGACGGCAACACCCGCGACCTGATCTTCGACATCCCGACCCTGATCGCCCACGTCACCAGCGTGATGACGCTGCTGCCCGGCGACGTGATCCTCACCGGCACCCCCGAGGGTGTCGGACCGATGGAGGTGGGCGACGAGGTCGAGGTCTCGATCGCCGGCCTCGGCTCTCTCACGAACAAGGTGGCCCAGCGTTGAGCAACGTCCGCGTCCGTTTCTGCCCGTCCCCGACCGGATCGCCGCACGTCGGCCTGGTGCGCACGGCCCTCTACAACTGGGCCTTCGCGCGCCACCACGGGGGCTCGATCGTCTTCCGGATGGAGGACACCGACAAGGAGCGCAGCACCCAGGAGTCCTACGACGCGATCCTCGACCTGTGGCGCTGGCTCGGCCTCACCTGGGACGAGGGCATCGAGGTCGGCGGCCCGCACGGCCCCTACCGGCAGAGCGAGCGCGGAGAGATCTACGCCGACGCGCTCGCGCGGCTGCGTGACTCGTCGTACACCTACGACTGCTTCTGCACCAACGACGAGGTCGAGGCGCGGCGCAAGGCGTCGGGCTCCAAGGTGATGGGGTATGACGGTTTCTGCCGCGAGCTCTCCGCCGGGCAGCGCGCGGCCTTCGAGGCCGAGGGGCGCCGGCCGGTCGTGCGGTTCCGGATGCCGGAGGGCTCGATCACGTGGACCGACCTGGTCCGCGGCGACATCACCTTCGAGACCGAGCACGTGCCCGACTTCGCCCTGTGCCGCGCCAACGGAGACCCGCTCTACACGCTGGTCAACCCCGTCGACGACGCGCTGATGCAGGTCACCCACGTGCTGCGCGGGGAAGACCTGCTCTCGAGCACCCCGCGCCAGATCGCGCTGTACGGCGCGCTGACCGAGCTCGGCATCGCGCAGCGCACCCCGGAGTTCGGCCACCTGCCCTACGTGATGGGGGAGGGCAACAAGAAGCTCTCCAAGCGTGACCCGCAGGCCGACGCCCTGGCCTACCGGGAGCAGGGCTTCGTGGCCGAGGGCCTCCTCAACTACCTCGCGCTGCTGGGCTGGGCCATCGGCCCCGACCGCGACGTCTTCACGCTCGACGAGATGGTCGCGGCCTTCGACATCAAGGACGTGAACCCCAACCCGGCGCGCTTCGACCTCAAGAAGGCCGAGGCCATCAACGCCGACCACGTCCGGTTGCTCCCGGTCGAGGAGCTCACCCACCGCGTGCTGCCGTTCCTCAAGAAGGCAGGGGTCGTCGGCGACCCGGTGCACGACAGCGACGCCCAGCTGCTCGAGCTGGCGATGCCACTGGTCTGCGAGCGGATGAACAAGCTGACCGAGGCCGTCGACATGCTCGGCTTCCTCTTCGTCGACGAGGCCGACTTCACCCGCGACCCCGGCGACGTCGAGAAGCTGCTCGACGAGGCCGGGCGCGGGGTGGTGCAGGCCTCGCTCGACGCGCTCGCGGACCTGCACCCGTGGTCGGCCGGCGCCATCCAGGAGGCGCTGCAGGGAGCCCTCGTCGACGGGCTCGGGCTCAAGCCGCGCCACGCCTACGGTCCGGTGCGGGTGGCCGTCACCGGCAGCCGGGTCTCGCCGCCGCTCTTCGAGTCGCTCGAGCTGCTCGGACGCGACCGCAGCCTCGGCCGGCTCCGGGGCGCTCTGGCATGACCACCCCGCCGGAGCCGCCGGGCCAGCCGCCGTACCCGCCCCCGGCGTACCCCCAGCCCGTGCCGGCGGCCACCGGCCCGCGCGCGTGGCTGGAGTACCACCTGCTGCTGCGCGCCGGCGAGCGCGGACAGTGGCGCTACGCGGTGGGGCTGTTCGTGCTGGCCGTGCTCATGTACGTCGTCGCCCCGATCGTGCTGATCATCCCCTTCGTCGTCTGGTACGTCGTGCAGTCCGGCGGCGACGGTGCCGTGCTGCGCAGCGACCTCGAGGCCCTGGTCGACACCACCGACCCCACGCCGGCCACGCTGGCCTACCTGCTGCTGAGCCTCTCGGCCGCGATCCCGCTGACCTGGCTGGTGGTCCGCACGCTGCACGGGCTCAAGCCGCGGTGGCTGGCCTCGGTGCGCCCCCGCATCCGGTGGCGCTTCCTGCTCGCCTGCGTCGGGCTCTCGGTGGTCGCGCTGCTCGTGAACTTCGTGCTCTCCGCGGTGGTGCCCGCACCTGCCGCGGGCGGCGACGTCTCCGGAGACCCGAACGCCTGGTCGCCGACGATGCGCGACTTCCTGCTCGTGATCCTGCTGCTGACCCCGCTGCAGGCGGTGGGGGAGGAGTACGCGTTCCGTGGCTACCTCACCCAGGCCTTCGGCGGCCTGTTCGGCAGCCGCGCCGCCGCGGTGATCGGGCCGGCGGTGCTGTTCGCGCTCGCCCACGGGCTGGGCCAGAGCGTGCCGATCTTCATCGACCGCCTCGCCTTCGGCCTCGTCGCGGGGGTGCTCGTCATCCTCACCGGCGGGCTCGAGGCGGGGATCGCCTTCCACGTGCTCAACAACTGGGTGGCGTTCACGCTGGCGGCGGTCTACCTCGACATGGGCGACGCCCTCAACCCCACCGGCGGCTCGTGGTGGGACATCCCGGTGACCGTGGTGAAGTCGCTCGTGTACGTCGGTCTCGCCGTGCTCGTGGCCCGTCGGATGGGGCTCACGACGACCGCGGACCCAGCCGTTTTGGAGGCCTCCCGGCGTCGCGTGTAAGGTTTCTCCCCGGTCCGCCAGAGGTGCTCACGAGCAGCTCGCGAGCGGTCCGAACCCCTTGGGATATGGTGTAATTGGCAGCACGACTGGTTCTGGTCCAGTTAGTCTAGGTTCGAGTCCTAGTATCCCAGCGAGTCCCGGTCCATCGGTTCGAGAAGGCCGGGATTTGGTGCGAAAGAAGCGGTGTCGCTAGGCTTTCGCCCGCTGTTGAAGGACATGCCCCCGTTGTGTAGCGGCCTAGCACGCCGCCCTCTCAAGGCGGTAGCGCCGGTTCGAATCCGGTCGGGGGTACCAATGCAAGAAGGGCCCAGGTCTCGCGCGTAGCGCGGACCGGGGCCCTTCTTGCATTGGTGAGACGAGACCGGATGGAGGCGACCCGTCCGAAACCGACGCGAGCGGAGCGAGGGTTGGGCTTCGGACGGGTCGGCGAGGTGTCCACGGCGGCGGAGCCGGCAGCGGACCAGAGGAGCGCCGCGAGCGCAGCGAGCAGGCGCGGCGGCGAGCAGCCGCAGCCGCGACCTCAGGCACCCCGCCGGGCGTCGAGCACGTACGGCGTCGTGTCGGCCACGTGCCGCAGACCCAGCCGGGTCAGGATCGGTCGCGAGTCGGGCGTGGTGTCGAGGCGCATGAACCGGAAGCCGCGGTCGCGGGCCAGCTGCGCCCGGTAGGCGACGGTGGCGCGGTAGAGGCCCTTGCGCCGCCACTGCGGCAGCGTCGAGCCGCCCCACATGCTGGCGAAGTCGGTGCCGGGCGAGTAGCGCAGCCAGGCGGCACACAGCACCGGCCCCTCGGGTGACTCCTCGACGACGACCACGTCGAGCGCCTCGGGATCGGCGCGCATCTCCCGGGTCAGCGCGCCGTCGTCGCGGCCGGGTCCCCAGATGGTCCTCATCAGCTCGTCCACCCGGCCCAGGTCGTGGTCGCTGTCGACCTGGCGCAGCTGGACGCCCGGCGGCAGCTCCACGTCGTGGATCAGCCCCTCCACCTCCCCCAGCAGGAGCGCCTCCCGGTCCTCCGCCACGAAGCCGGCGCGGGCCAGCCGCTCGGTGAGGTCGGCGGGCTCGTCGTAGGAGTAGGTCTTCCACTCGACCTCCTCGCCGCGACCGGTGAAGAAGTCGACCTGGCGTCGGATCCAGTGGTCGGGGTCGTCGCCGAGGCCGCGCGGGGACTCGATCATGCAGTACGACGTGCCCGGCTCCTGCGGGTAGCGGCGGGCCACCGGCCCATCGGTGTCGCGCACGATGCCGGGGGCCGGCTCGTCCTCGCGGCCGCTGAGCCGGATCTGGCGGTGGAAGGCGTCGAGGAGCTCGGCGTCGGTCAGTTCGGTGGTCATCGGTCCGGAGCGAACCACCCCGCCCGCGGCCGCCGCAAGTGGATTGGTGCGGTGCGCCGGACGGGTCGAGGGTGATCCCGGCTGTGGCGGCGCGGGTCGCCTGCCCGGGCTCGTGCCATGGGACCTGGCGACCTGGCCGTGACGGAGATCTGGGTGAGCGAGCACTACTGGCCGGGCCTGGCGGTGGAGCTCGTGACCGCGCAGGCACAGCGTCTCGCACGGATCGCAGGACGTGCAGGGGGCGCTCGTCGTCGTCGGGCGCGGCGGCCGTCGGTGCGGTGTGGCTGCTGTGGGGGCAGGGCCGGGGCGGGGACCTCGCCCGAGGCAGGGCCGTGTCCGATTCCCGCCAGATGTGGTCGGTGTCCTCCGGCATGATGGTCGCCATGACCCCTCTCGACCACGAGTCCTGCTACCGGGCGGTGAAGGCGCGCGACCGCCGCTTCGACGGGGTCTTCTACACCGCGGTCCGCACCACCGGCATCTACTGCCGCCCGTCGTGCCCGGCGCGCACGCCCGCGCCGGCCAACGTCTCCTTCCACCCGAGTGCCGCGTCCGCCCAGGGCGCCGGCTACCGCGCCTGCAAGCGCTGCCTGCCCGACGCCACGCCCGGCAGCCCCGACTGGGACGTCGCGGCCGACGTCGCCGGTCGCGCGATGCGGCTGATCTCCGACGGCGTGGTCGACCGCGAGGGCGTCCCGGGCCTGGCCGCCCACCTCGGCTACACCCCGCGCCACCTCACCCGCCTGCTCACCGCCGAGCTCGGCGCCGGGCCCCTCGCCCTGGCCCGCGCCCGCCGCGCGCAGACCGCCCGCGTGCTGATCGAGACCACCGACCTCACCTACGCCGACGTGGCATTCGCCGCGGGCTTCTCCAGCGTGCGGCAGTTCAACGACACCGTGCGCGAGGTCTACGCGACGACGCCGTCCGAGCTGCGGGGGCACCGCTCCGCCGAGGGACCGGGGGCCGCGGGCACCTCGATCACCATGCGCCTCGCGGTCCGCACGCCGTACGCCGCCGACGCGCTGCTCGACTTCCTCGCCCACCACGTGGTGCCGGGCGTCGAGGCGGTCGGCCCCGGCTGGTACGCGCGCACGCTCGACCTGCCCCACGGCCCCGGCACGGTCCGGCTCGACCTCGCCGCGGCGCAGTCGACGACCCCGGGGGAGACGGCGTTCGTCCCGGCGACGTTCGAGCTGACCGACCTGCGCGACACCACGGCCGCGGTCGAGCGGGCCCGCCGGCTCCTCGACGCCGACTGCGACCCGGTGGCGGTCGACGCCCACTTCGCGGGCGACCCCGTCGTCGGCCCGCTCGTGCGCCGCCACCCCGGCCTGCGCGTCCCCGGGCAGGTCGACGGCGACGAGGTCGCGGTGCGCACGGTCCTCGGCCAGCAGGTCAGCGTCGCCGGTGCGCGCACCGTCGCCGGCCGGCTGGTCGCCGCGCACGGCCGTCCGGTGGGCTCGGCGGTCCCCGGGCTGACCCACCTGTTCCCCGACGCAGCCACGCTCGCGGATGTCGACCCGGAGGCGCTGCCGATGCCGCGGGCCCGCGGCCGGGCGCTGGTCGCCCTGGCCGAGCGCCTCGCCGACGGCTCGATCGCCCTCGACCGCGGCCGCGACCGCGCCGCCGTCCGCGACGCCCTGCTCGCGCTGCCCGGCATCGGCCCCTGGACCGCCGACTACGTCGCCATGCGCGCGCTCGGCCACCCCGACGTGTTCCTGCCCACCGACCTCGGTGTCCGCAACGCGCTCGTCGGTCTCGGCCACGACCCCGCTCTGGTCGTCGCGGCCGCCGAGGAGTGGTCCCCGTGGCGCTCCTACGCCCTCCTGCACCTGTGGCAGACCCTGATGCCCCCCGTCCCGGCGGCCGAGCCGCCGCCCGCCCGACCCGAGGAGACCTGACATGTGGACCGTGATGGACAGCCCCGTCGGCGAGCTGCGGCTCGTCGAGCACGGCGGTGCGATCACCGCCATCGAGTTCGCGCCGTTCCGCCCCAGCGTCGACGGTCGACCACTCGGCCAGCGCGACGACGACCACCCGCTGCTGCGCGAGTGCCGCAGCCAGCTCGAGGCCTACTTCGCCCGCGAGCTCAAGGAGTTCGACCTCCCGCTCGCGCCGCACGGCTCGGCCTTCCAGCAGCGCGTGTGGGACGCGCTGCTCGGCATCGGGTACGGCGAGACCGCGTCCTACGGCCAGATCGCCCACCGGCTCGGCATGACCAACGCCGCCTCGCGGGCCGTCGGCCTGGCCAACGGGCGCAACCCGATCCCGATCGTGATCCCGTGCCACCGGGTGATCGGTGCCGACGGCACGCTGACCGGCTACGCCGGCGGGCTCGAGCGCAAGCAGCTGCTGCTCGGCCTCGAGCAGGACGCGCTGTTCTGAGCGCCGTCCCCGAGGCCGTCTGGTACGCCGGCTACGGCTCCAACCTCGACCCCGAGCGGTTCGGCCGCTACCTCACCGGCGGCCGGCCGGACGGCGCGACCCGCGCCTACTCCGGTGCCCGCGAGCCCGGTCCGCCGCTCGACGCGCGGCCGGTCACGCTGCCGGGCAGCCTGGCCTTCGCGTGGGAGTCGCCGACCTTGGGGCGGCGGCATCGCCTTCCACGACCCCGACGTGCCCGGCGAGACCCTGGCCGCGGCGTACCTCGTGACCCCGCGGCAGCTCGCCGACGTGCTCGAGCAGGAGATGTGGCGCGAGCCCGGCGCCGACCACGACCTCACCGCCGTGCTGACCAGGCGGCGGCTCGCGGTCGGGCTCGGCCGCTACGAGACGCTCCACCGGGCCGGCGAGCTCGACGGCCGGCCGGTGCTGACCTTCAGCGCGCCCGACGTGGCGGCGCTGGGACTGAGCCCGCCCGCGGCGCCGTACGTCGCGACGATCGCGCGCGGTCTGCGTCGCACGCACGGGCTCGACGACGCCGCGATCGTCGACTACGTGCTCGGGTGCCCGGGCGTGACGCCCGGCTGGACGGACGCGAGCCTCGCCGAGGCCGTCGCGCCCTGAACCGGTGGGCCTACAGCTTGCCCATCTTGGCGTAGGGGCTCGTCACGCGAACCACCTTCGGGCGGAAGTCGACCGTCACGGCGCCGGCCTCCACGCCGACGACACGGCCCACGCCGTGGGTGTCGTGCGAGACCAGCTCGCCGACCTCGAACTCCTCGATGACGGGCTCGGGGTCGGGCTGGAACGGACTGCTGGCGAGACGTCGGGGGCGTGCAGGTGTGGTTGCCATCACCACCAGTATGCGCCTCGAACGCGCAAGAAGTGGAATGTCTGTGCCACACGCGTTCGCGCAGGGTTGCGCGGGCCGCTCACGGGGAACAACGGAGCAGTCCCGCCCCCGACCCCGAAGGCGACTCCATGGCCGAGCACGACGAGTCCACCGGCACCGTGCTGCTGGCCGGTGGCGCCAACCTCGCGATCGCGGTGGCGAAGCTGATCGGTGGACTGATCTCCGGGTCGGCGGCGATGCTCGCCGAGGCGGCGCACTCCTTCGCGGACACGCTCAACCAGGTGTTCCTGCTGACCGCGCTGCGCCGCAGCCAGAAGCCGGCGGACGCCCAGCACCCCTTCGGGTACGGCATGGAGCGCTACTTCTGGTCGCTGCTGGCCGCGGTCGGCATCTTCGTGCTCGGCGCGGGCTACTCGATCATGGAGGGTGTGCGGGCGGTGCTCGAGCCCGAGGAGCTCGGCACCCTGACCATCAGCTACGTCGTGCTCGGCATGTCGTTCGTCTTCGAGGGCATCTCGTGGCTCAAGGCGGTGCGGCAGCTCGGCCGCGAGGCCGACGAGCACGGCCGCGGCTTCTTCCACCACCTGCGGGTCACGCCCGACCCCACGGCCAAGACCGTCGCCTTCGAGGACACCGCCGCGCTGGTCGGCATCGTGCTCGCGGCCCTCGGCATCTTCCTGCACAGCACGACGGGGCAGGGCTGGTGGGACGGCCTCGCGTCGATCTCGATCGGTCTCCTGCTCGTCGTGGTCGCGTGGTCGCTGGGCCAGCAGAACAAGAGCGCCCTGATCGGCCAGGCGCTCCCGGAGGAGACCCAGGTCGAGCTGCGGCAGACGATCCTCGACTCCCCGGGCATCGACAGCGTCGTCGAGCTGATGACCATGCGGATGGCGCCCGACGAGGTGATCGTCGCGGCGCGGGTCGACCTCGACGACAGCGCCACCGTCGACGAGCTCGAGCAGGCCGCCGACGAGGTCGAGCGCCGTCTCCGCCAGGCGCACCCCGAGGTGCGTCACGTCTTCCTCGACCCGACCGACGAGCCGGACGAGCCGGACGTCCGCGTCGGGGTGGACGGGTAGCTGCTCCCGCCTACTCTGCCGCGGCGGCCCGCCGCAGCGACTCCGAGAGGCGCTCGGCGGCCGCCAGCACGGCGGGGGCGTGCATCCGGCCGGGCTGGCGCGAGAGCCGCTCGAGCGGCCCGGAGACCGACACGGCGGCGATGATCTTGCCCCCGGGGGAGCGGACCGGTGCGGACACCGAGGCGACGCCCTGCTCGCGCTCGCCGACGCTCTGCGCCCAGCCGCGGCGGCGGATGCCGGACAGCGCGGCGGCCGAGAAGGCGGCGTTCTGCAGGCCGCGGTGCATGCGCTCGGGGTCCTCCCACGCGAGCAGCACCTGGGCCGCCGAGCCCGCCCGCATGGTCAGCTGGCTGCCGACGGGGATCGTGTCGCGCAGGCCGCTGGGGCGCTCGGCGGCGGCCACGCAGACGCGGACCTCGCCCTGGCGGCGCCACAGCTGGGCCGACTCGCCCGTGATGTCGCGCAGCCGGGCCAGCACCGGGCCGGCGGTGGCCAGCAGGCGGTCCTCGCCGGCGGCCGCCGACAGCTCGGCCAGCCGCGGGCCGAGCACGAAACGGCCCTGCATGTCACGGGCCACCAGGCGGTGGTGCTCGAGCGCCACGGCCAAGCGGTGCGCCGTGGGGCGGGCCAGGCCCGTGCCGGAGACCAGGCCCGCGAGGGTCGCCGGGCCGGACTCGAGGGCGGTGAGGACCAGGGCGGCCTTGTCGAGGACGCCGACTCCGCTGGTGTTGTCCATATGGCAATACTGCCGTCTCAGATCATGGGATGCAACCGCTACGGTGTGTGACGTGGCCCGGACGCGGCCACGACCGGTCTGCCGCCGGTCCGCAGGGAGTCGCGAGGGAGGTCGCCATGGGCAGGACCCTGGCCGAGAAGGTCTGGGACGAGCACGTCGTGCGCGCGGGGGAGGACGGCGGCCCCGACCTCCTCTACATCGACCTGCACCTCATCCACGAGGTGACCTCGCCCCAGGCGTTCGACGGGCTGCGCCTCGCCGGCCGCCGCGTGCGGCGTCCGGACCTGACGCTCGCGACCGAGGACCACAACGTCCCGACGCTCGACTGGGACAAGCCGATCGCCGACCCGGTGAGCCGCACGCAGGTCGAGACCCTGCGCCGCAACGCCGAGGAGTTCGGCGTCCGGCTGCACCCGCTCGGCGACGTCGAGCAGGGCATCGTGCACGTCGTCGGCCCGCAGCTCGGCCTGACACAGCCCGGCATGACCATCGTCTGCGGCGACAGCCACACCAGCACCCACGGCGCCTTCGGCGCGATCGCCTTCGGCATCGGCACCTCCGAGGTCGAGCACGTGCTGGCCACCCAGACGCTGCCGCAGGCCCGGCCCCGGACCATGGCGGTCACCGTCGAGGGCAGCCTGCCCCCGGGCGTCACCGCCAAGGACCTCGTGCTCACCCTGATCGCGCACACCGGCACGGGCGGTGGCCAGGGCTACATCGTGGAGTACCGCGGACCCGCCATCGAGGAGCTCTCGATGGAGGCGCGGATGACGATCTGCAACATGTCGATCGAGTGGGGCGCCAAGGCCGGGCTGATCGCCCCCGACCAGACGACGTTCGACTACCTCGAGGGCCGCCCCGAGGCCCCGCGGGGCGAGGCGTGGGTCGAGGCCGTGGAGCACTGGCGCAGCCTGGTGACCGACGAGGACGCCGAGTTCGACGAGGAGATCGTCCTCGACGCCTCGACCATGACGCCGTTCGTGACCTGGGGCACGAACCCCGGTCAGGGCGTACCGCTGGGCGGCCGGGTCCCGAGCCCGGAGGACTACGACGACGCGAACGACCGCATGGCGACCGAGAAGGCCCTGGCCTACATGGGTCTCGAGGCCGGCACCCCGATGCGCGACATCGCCGTCGACACCGTCTTCGTCGGCTCGTGCACCAACGGCCGGATCGAGGACCTGCGCGCCGCCGCCGCTGTCGTGAAGGGCCGCAAGGTCGCCGACGGCACGCGGTTGCTCGTCGTCCCCGGCTCGGTGCGGGTGCGGCTGCAGGCCGAGCAGGAGGGCCTCGACGTCGTCTTCAAGGAGGCCGGCGCCGAGTGGCGGGGCGCGGGTTGCTCGATGTGCCTGGGCATGAACCCCGACCAGCTCGCGCCGGGCGAGCGCAGCGCGTCGACGTCCAACCGCAACTTCGAGGGCCGCCAGGGCAAGGGCGGTCGCACCCACCTCGTGTCGGTGCCGGTCGCCGCGGCGACCGCGATCCGCGGCACCCTGTCGTCCCCCGCCGACCTCGAGGAGAAGTGATGGACGCCTTCACCACGCACACCGGCGTCGGCGTCCCGCTGCGGCGCAGCAACGTCGACACCGACCAGATCATCCCGGCGGTCTACCTCAAGCGGGTCACCCGCACCGGCTTCGAGGACGGCCTGTTCGCCGCGTGGCGCGGCGACCCCGACTTCGTGCTCAACCGCCCCGAGTACGCCGCCGGGTCGGTGCTCGTCGCCGGACCCGACTTCGGCACGGGCTCCTCGCGCGAGCACGCCGTCTGGGCGCTGCAGAACTACGGCTTCCGCGTCGTGATCTCCCCGCGCTTCGGCGACATCTTCCGCGGCAACTCCGGCAAGGCGGGGCTGCTGGCGGCGCAGGTCGACGAGAAGGTCGTGCAGCGGCTCTGGGACCATCTCGAGTCCAACCCGGGTGCCACGGTCACCGTCGACCTCGAGTCGCGCACGGTGCGTGCGGGTGAGGGGCCGGGCGCCGTCGAGGACTCCTTCGACATCGACGACTACACGCGCTGGCGGCTGCTGCAGGGGCTCGACGACATCGGTCTGACCCTCGGGCACGAGGCCGACATCGCGACGTTCGAGGCGAGCAGGCCCGCCTGGAAGCCGGTCACGCAGAGAAGCTAGGCGATCGCCCCGCGACGACCTGAGCAGGATCATCTCCGTGCCCACGCTGTCGACGTCCTCGACTGACGTGGCGTGGCGTCGACAGGCCGGAATTCCCTTGTCTGCAAGGGGATTCCGGCATGTCCCGGGCATTCCACATGGCCCTTCAGAAGGGTCGGGAACGGCGAATTGGCCCGTCCTGAGCGGGTTCCGGGCCCGGAGGAATGTGTCTGTACCGCGAAGAAATGCTGTGCGTGTTTCGGCGTGGTCATTGTGGGTTGGCCGCGAAACTCCTAACTTTCCTAGGGAATCGTCGAGCTAGGGGCTCGACGCCGAGCGTTCAAGAGGGATGGGAAGTCCGTGAACAAGTCACAGCTGATCGACGCGCTGTCAGCGCGTTTCGAGGGGAACAAGAAGGCCGCGGCACATGCGCTCGACGCCGTGCTCGACACGATCACCCGCGAGGTCGCCAAGGGGGAGAAGGTCGCGATCACCGGCTTCGGCTCCTTCGAGAAGCGCGTCCGCGAGGCCCGTTGGGTCCGCAACCCGCAGACCGGGGCGCGCATGAAGGCGAAGAAGACGGCGGTGCCGAAGTTCAGCCCCGGCCAGGACCTGAAGAACGTCGTCTCGGGTGCCAAGAAGCTGCCGAAGCTGACGGTCGCTGCGGCGGCCCCGGCCGCCAAGAAGGCGACTGCGGCGGCCAAGAAGACGACCGCCAAGAAGACCACGACGGCCAAGGCTCCGGCCAAGAAGGCGCCGGCGAAGAAGGCGCCGGCCAAGAAGGCTCCTGCGACGAAGGCGGCTCCGGCCAAGAAGGCCCCGGCCAAGAAGACGACCGCGGCTGCCAAGAAGGCGCCGGCCAAGAAGACCACGACGGCGAAGAAGGCGCCCGCCAAGAAGACGCCGGCCAAGAAGGCCCCGGCCAAGAAGACCGCCGCCAAGAAGGCGCCGGCCAAGAAGGCTCCGGCGAAGAAGACGGCCAAGAAGGCCTGACCGCGCCACAGCTCCACCGGTGAGGGTGGGTCGCCTCCGGGCGGCCCACCCTCACTGCTGTGCTGGGAGGACCGCCCGGGTGCGTGCGCCGAGCCCCAGGGCCGTCGCCCGGGCCAGGTCGTCGAGATCGTCGACGTCCTGCCGCAGGCTCGCCAGCTCGCCGGGCACCTCGGCGGCGCCGACCGCGAGGTGGGCCGCGCGCGAGCCCGGCCCGAAGTGCGGGTCGAAGTCGTCGTACGGCGCGGCGTACAGGGTGGTGCCGGTGCCGGCGGCGTCCGCGACGAACGCGGGTGCCGATCCCGGGAGCGCGGCCAGCGCCCGGCCCAGGTCGTCGGGGCGCAGCGCGGGGAGGTCGGCGCACAGCGCGACCGGGTGGAGTCCGGGCCACCGGCGCCGGGCCTCGGCCACGGCCTGCCGCAGGCTCCCGTTGAGGTCGCCGGTGACGCCGTCAGGCACGACGGCGCAGCCCGCGGCCGCGAGACGCACGGCGAAGGCCGCGTCGTCCGTGACCGCCAGCACCTGCGCCACGACGGGCGTGTCCAGGCACGCGGACACGGTGTCGAGGGCGAAGGCAGCAGCGAGGTCGCGGCGTTGCTCCTCGGTCAGCCCGACCAGCCGCGACTTGCCGTGCGCGGGTGGCTTCACCGGCACCACGACGACGTGCTCGAACGACTCCATCACCCGCGATCCTCGCAGGCCCGCGGACCGCGCGGCCACGGTGTCGCGTCGCGGGCCGGACACGGTCGCCGACCGAGTAACCTGCACTCCGACGCAGGGCGCGTCAGGCCGCTCGCGGCCCGTCACCACCAGGAGCGGCGTGACCGTCAGGAAGCTGCACCAGCCGCGGGGCTGGGCCTTCGGCCTCGGGGTCGTGATCCTCAAGCCCACGCTGCTTGCTGCGACGTCGCGCACCTGGATCGACGGGGAGAAGATCCCGGCCACGGGCGGCTGCCTGGTCGTGCTCAACCACATCTCGCACCTCGACCCGCTGTTCGCCGCACACTTCCTCTACGACCACGGCCGGCTGCCCCGCTACCTCGCGAAGTCGGGGCTGTTCTCCAACAAGGCGCTCGGCACCTTCCTGTCGGCGGCGGGCCAGATCCCGGTCGAGCGTCTGTCGCGCTCCGCGGCCGGTGCGTACGACGCCGCCGTGGCGGCGGTCCGGTCCGGTGAGTGCGTGGTGGTCTACCCCGAGGGCACGCTGACCCGCGACCCGGGGATGTGGCCGATGACCGGCAAGACGGGTGCGGCCCGGATCGCGCTCGAGACCAGCTGTCCCGTGATTCCCGTCGGCCAGTGGGGGGCGCACGAGGTGCTGCCGCCCTACGCCCCGCGCCCCGACCTGCTGCCCCGCAAGAACGTCACGATGAAGGCCGGCGACCCGGTCTCGCTCGACGACCTGCGCGCGGAGCCGCGCACGCCCGAGGTGCTGGCCGAGGGTACCGAGCGGATCATGGACGCGATCACGGCGATCGTCGCCGAGCTGCGCGGCGAGGAGCCGCCGGCCCAGCGCTTCGACGCCAAGCAGGCGGGCGTGAAGCCGACCGGCAACCCGTACGAGGACGCGCACGAGAAGAAGCACGAGAAGCACGAGAAGAGGAAGGGGCGGCGGTGATCGGCCGATGAGCGGCAAGGTCGCGGTCTTCAGCGCCGGGTCGTGGGGCACGGCGTTCTCGATCGTGCTCGCCGACGCCGGCAACGACATCGTCCTCTGGGCGCGGCGCGAGGAGCTCGCGAAGTCGATCAACGAGAACCGCGAGAACCCCGACTACCAGCCCGGCATCGAGCTGCCGGCGCGGGTCTCGGCCACCCACGACGTCGAGCAGGCGCTCGCCGGCGCCGACCTCGTCGTGCTGGCCACGCCGTCGCAGACGCTGCGCCAGAACCTCACCGGGTGGGCGCCGTACGTCGAGCGCGACGCCGTCCTCGTCTCGCTGATGAAGGGGGTCGAGCTCGGCACCCTCGAGCGCATGAGCGAGGTGATCGCCCAGGTCACCGGCGCCGGCCCGGAACGGATCGCGGTGGTCAGCGGCCCCAACCTCTCGCCCGAGATCGCCCGCCGCGAGCCGGCCGCCTCCGTCGTCGCGTGCGCCGACGAGGACGTCGCGCGGATGCTGCAGAAGCGCTGCCACTCACCGGCCTTCCGGCCCTACACCAGCACCGACGTGCTCGGCTGCGAGCTCGGCGGCGCCTACAAGAACGTCGTCGGGCTCGCGGTCGGCATGGCGGTGGGGCTCGGCTTCGGCGACAACACCACCGCGTCCGTGATCACCCGCGGCCTCGCCGAGACCGCTCGGCTCGCCACCGCCCTCGGCGCCAACCCCCTGACGCTGATGGGCCTCGCCGGCCTCGGTGACCTCGTCGCCACCTGCTCCTCGCCGCTGTCGCGCAACCGCAGCTTCGGCGAGAAGCTCGGCCAGGGCATGACGACCGAGGAGATCCTGGCCAGCACCCGGCAGGTGGCCGAGGGCGCCAAGTCGTGCGCCTCGCTGCACGAGCTCGCGATGCGCACCGGCATCGACGCCCCGATCGCCGAGCACGTCACCGAGGTCGTCGCCGGCCAGATCACCGCCCGCGACATGATGAGCTCCTTCATCGCCCGCGACACCAAGGCCGAGACCGACTGAGCCCGGGCTCCGCGCCTGCGTCATACGTTCCGGCGGTCAGGACCGGCGAACCGTATGACGCTACGAGTACGGCGGGCCGGCGTGGCCGCTACGCCAGGTCGTCGAGGGCGGAGCTGAGGTCGGCCCAGAGGTCCTCGACGTCCTCGATGCCGACCGACATCCGCACCAGGCCCTCGGGGATCGTGGTCGGCTCGGTCTTCCAGCGGCGGCGTCGCTCGAAGGTCGACTCGACCCCGCCGAGCGAGGTCGCGTGCACCCACAGGCGGGTCTTGTGGGTGAGCAGGTCGGCCGCCATCGCCCCCTGCGCGAGCACGATCGAGATGATCCCGCCGAAGCCCGGGTAGCGGAGCTCGGCCAGCGCCGGGTGCCCCTCGAGGCGGCGCACCAGCTCCTGGGCGTTGGCCTGGGCACGCTCGACCCGCAGGTGCAGGGTGCGCAGGCCGCGCAGCGCGAGCCAGGCCTCCATCGTGCCGGGGATCGCGCCGACGAGGTCGCGGCGACCCTTGAGCACGGTGTGCAGCTCGTCGTCGCGGGTGACCACGGCGCCGATCACGGCGTCGCTGTGGCCGGCGAGGTACTTGGTCGCCGAGTGGAGCACCAGGTCGGCGCCGAGATCCAGCGGCTGCTGGAGCAGGGGGGTGGCGAAGGTGTTGTCGACGACGACGTACGCGCCGGCGTCGTGCGCGGCCGCGATCAGCCGGGGCAGGTCGGCGACCTCGAGCGCCGGGTTGGTCGGTGACTCGATCCAGAGCAGGGCGGCGTCGTCGAGCTCGGCGATCACGGCGTCGGTGTCCGCGATGTCGACCAGCACCGCGGTGACCCGGCCGCGGGCCTCGAGGTCGGCGAGCTGGCCGATGCTGCCGAGGTAGGCGTGCCGCGGGGCCACGACCTTGCTGCCCAGCCCGACGAGGTCGAGCAGCGTCGACACGGCCGCGAGGCCGGAGGAGAAGGCGAGGCAGCGGCCGCCCTCGAGGGCGCCGAGGGCCTCCTCGAAGGCCGTCCACGTGGGGTTGGTGTAGCGGCCGTACTCGAGGTCGCCGCCCGCGACGTACACCGACGCCATGGTCAGCGGCGCGTTGAGCGGCGCGTCGGGCTCGTGCGCCGGACGGCCGGCGGTGACGGCGACGGTGGCCGGCCGGCGCTGGCCTGGGGTGTCGGCGGTCTCCGCGGTCGGGGGGTTCTCCTCGGGCATGGTGCGAGCCTAGGGGGAGCCCCGCACGGCGCCGCAGGGCCGCTAGGGTCGTGGACGATGAACGAGCCACGACGCAAGCCCCGGGTCGCCGTCGTCTTCGGGGGCCGCTCCAGCGAGCACGCCATCTCCTGCATCACCGCCGGCAGCGTGCTGCGCGCGATCGACCGCGAGGCGTACGACGTCGTCCCGGTCGGCATCGCGACCGACGGTCGCTGGGTCCTGGAGGCCGACGACCCGGAGCGCCTCGCGCTCGGCGGCAGCGGCGAGCTGCCCGCCGTCGACGGCGAGCGGGCCGCGATCGTGCTCTCGCCCGACCGCGAGCACACCGACCTGGTCGTCAGCGAGCCCTCGGAGCCACCGCGCACGCTCGGCGAGGTCGACGTGGTCTTCCCGCTGCTGCACGGCCCGTGGGGCGAGGACGGCACCCTGCAGGGCATGCTCGAGATGGCCGGTGTCCGCTACGTCGGCTCGGGCGTGCTCGCCTCGGCGGTCAGCATGGACAAGGCGTACATGAAGGTCGTGCTCGCCGCCGCCGGGCTGCCGGTGCTGCCGTCGGTCACCGTGACCCGCCACGACTGGGAGCGCGACCAGCTCGGCTGCCAGGCGCGTGCCGAGCAGATCGGCTACCCGCTGTTCGTGAAGCCCGCGCGCGGCGGCTCGAGCATCGGCATCTCCAAGGCCCACGACGCCTCCGAGCTGGCGGGGTGCCTCGAGGAGGCCTTCCGGCACGACCCGAAGGCGCTGCTGGAGACGTTCGCCGACGGCGCCCGCGAGGTCGAGTGCGGGGTGCTGCAGTCGCTGGACGGACCGCCGGAGACCAGCGTGCCGGCCGAGATCAGGATCGGCGGCGACCACGAGTTCTACGACTTCGAGGCCAAGTACCTCCCCGAGCAGCACACGGAGCTCGACGTCCCCGCCGACCTCCCGGAGGAGGTCGCCAAGGAGCTGCGCACGCTCGCGGCCCGGGCCTTCGAGGCGGTCGGCTGCGAGGGCCTGGCCCGGGTCGACTTCTTCGTCATGCCCGACGGCTCGCTGGTGGTCAACGAGCTCAACACCATGCCCGGCTTCACGCCGACATCGATGTTCCCGCTGATGTGGGAGGCCACGGGGCTCGACTACCCGGCGCTGGTCGACCGGCTCGTCAAGCTCGCCCTGGCGCGCGACACCGGGCTGCGCTGAGCACGGCCGCGCCGGCCTCGTCCACGGTCAGGTCGCTGGTGTCGAGGTCGGTCACGTCCGGGTGGGGGAGCGTGGCCTCCTGGGTGCGCAGG
Organism: Nocardioides taihuensis; assembly: GCF_042657275.1. NCBI lineage: Bacteria > Bacillati > Actinomycetota > Actinomycetes > Propionibacteriales > Nocardioidaceae > Nocardioides > Nocardioides taihuensis. Next base: position 611,318 of record NZ_JBHSKD010000027.1, on the reverse strand, counting down.
GAGCGGCGGACGACGTCGTCGACCTCGTACCCGGGGAGCCCGACGAGGTGGTCGCCCGCCAGCCGGGCGCCCTCGCCGCGGGCCCGCGCCCTCACCCGCTCCGCGACGGCCCCGGGGCCGGCCGCCAGGCGCACCGCGGTCAGCGGCGTGCCCTCCAGCACGCGCTCGTAGTCCGCGACGAGGTCGAGGTCGTCGACCACGCCGTTGAGGAACAGCATCCGCGCACCCGCCCGGCGGAAGACCGGCCAGACCGCTCCGGTGGTCGCGGCCTGCAGCCGGTGGTCGACGGGGCCCCCGGCCGGGCCGAGGAAGCCGAGCTGGCGGAGGTCGACGAACGCCGTCGGCACCGTGCCCTCCCACGTCGACGCGAACGCCGACCAGGCGACCGTCGACTTGCCCACCGCCTCGGCGCCGGTCACGAGCACGGCCCGGGTGCCGTCGAGCCCCGGGAGGTCGTCGGGCCGGGCCTCGCGCGGCCGGAGCGGCACGAACCGGGCCCGGTCGAGCACCTCGGCGGCGACCCGGTCCGGCGGCCCCTCGGGTACGACGACCGGGTGCGGCAGGGCCGCTTCCTCCAGGTCGCGGGCCTCGGCCTCGACGTCCGCCCAGTCCTCGGCGTCCGCCCCGCGCGCCGCCATCCGCCGCCGGAGCTCGGGCAGCGCCACGGCCAGGCGCACGAACCCCAGGTCGTGGGCCGCGAGCCAGACGTCGTACTCACCCAGCAGCCCGGGGTCGAGCACGCCGGAGACCACCAGCGTGGTCGCGCCGTGCGCGGCGTACACAGGAGCGACCGCCGCCAGCGCCCGCGCCTTGAGCCGGTGCGCCCACGCCCACTCGTCCTCGCCGTCGGGCGCCGGCACGAGCATGCCGAGCTGGTCGATGTCGACGTACGCCGTCGGCTCGCCCGGTGCGAGCCGCTCGAGCACCTGCCACGCCGTCGTCGACTTCCCGACCCCCGCCGGTCCGTGAACCCACAGCACCCGCACCGTCGCAGCGTCGCCCACGGAACCTGCAGCGGCAACCTGTTTCCGGACGCTCGTGACCAAGTCCTCTGGCCACGCGGGACGTCCGGCCGCCACGGTGAAGGTAGTCCGGCGGCCGGTCCCGGGCGGTCGCGCGCATCGAGGAGGACGGAGCGCGCTCATGACGACGACATCCCCCGCCACCCCGCGCCGCCCGCGCAGGGCGGTCGCAGCCCTGGTGGCTGCCGGATCCCTCCTCGTCGCGGCCCTGGCCACGCTTCCCGGTGGAGGTCCGGCGCTCGCAGACGGTCGCGGCGACGAGGGAGTGGTTCGGCGCCCGGGCACGCCTGCCATGAAGTGGGGTCCGGTCAGCCCGGTCTCGCCCGGCGGTGAGACGGTCGGCGGAGCACCCGCCGTGTCGGACGACATGCGGGGCGACGTCGCCGTCGTCTGGTTGGGGTGGGACGGCGCGAGCTGGCGGGTGCGGTACAGCGAGCACCACCCCCGTTCGCCGTGGACCGACCCCGTGTGGGTGTCGCCCGCGGGACAGGACGCCGTCGACCCCCAGGTGTTCTCGCAACGTGCCCTCGCGCGTGGCGGTGGACCGGTGCGTCTCGTCACCTGGCTGTCCGAGGAGGGCGGTCATGCGGTCGTCCGCGCGTCGGTCAGGGGTGACGAGCGGCGCTGGTCGCGCCCCACGACCGTCTCGGACCCGGCCAAGGACGCCGCCGACGCCACCCCCATGGTGCTCGGCGGGGCACCTGTGGTCTTCTACCGCAGCCGCGGCGCGAGCTGGCGGCTGGAGCAGGCCGTGCTCGACCTGCAGGCGGTCGTGACCGAGCGGCTCCACCTCTCGCCGGCAGGCGCGGAGGTGCACGACTTCGCGGTCACGGGGCGCGGTCGCAATGACAACTTCCGGCTCGCCTTCAGCGAGTGGGACGGCACCTACTTCCGCGCTCGCTGGTACGACGTGCAGTGGTGGCGGGCCCTGGTCGCGCAGGACCAGCCACACACCGTGACCGGGTACGACGAGGACATGTTCACCCCGGTCGTCCGCGGCGGAGCCCTGACCTGGACCAACGTGGTCGACGGCGTGACCCGGTTGCGCGGCGATGCCGGATGGGCGGGCGAGCCCGGCCCGGCGCCGCCCGAGACACTGTCGGCGCCGGGCAGCGACGTCACCGACGTGCGGGGCGACGATCCCGCGACGCGGGTGTGGCTGGAGTCGTCCGGCGGCGTCCACCGCCTCGTGATGAGCGTGGCGTCCGGCGGCGGCTGGGGACCCGCGCGCTACCTCTCGCCGGCCGGCGTCGACGCGACGGCCGCCGTGGTGCGGCTGACGTCCAAGGCCTGGGGCGTGCGCCAGGTCACGTGGGCCGAGCAACGGGCGGACGGGAGCGAGGGCTGGTCGGTCGTGACCATGCCGACGAGCGGCTACGGCGACACCGCGCTGCCCACCCAGCGGCTCGACATCTCCGGGCAGCCCCTCGCGATCACCGCGTCGGCGCCCTCGCTGCGTCGTCCCAGCTGGGCCGTCGTCTGGCAGGGCGACGACGGTGGCGTGCACGCCGTCGGCCTGGACCCCTGGCTGCCCTCGGCGGTGGTGGGCGTACACCCACGGTTGGCACGCCGGCAGGCTCCGCGCCAGGTCGCCGTCACGCTCCGACCGCGCGACAGCTGGGTGCCTGCGAGGAGCTACCAGCTGCGTGAGTGGGTCTCACCCGACTACGCGCCGACCGAGGACCACGTCACGAGGACCGTCGAAGTCGGATCTCGCGACACCGTGCGCCTGTCGTTGGTCCGTGACAGCTTCCGCCCGGGTCATCGCTACTGCTACCAGGCGCGGGAGACCGATGCCACGGGCGTCACGGGACGCTGGGAGGGCGGCTCCTGGCAGTGCCTCGAGCTGCCGTACGACGACCGGGCCTTCGACGCGTCCCCGGGATGGCACCGCATCACCGGACCCCGCTTCTACGGCGGCAGCGCGTTGGTGACCACTGATCGCGGTGCGACGCTCAGCTTCGACCGGCAGCAGGGCTACTTCGGTCGGATCGAGTTCCTCGCCGCACGCGGACCCGGTGCCGGGGCGATCAAGGTCACCGGTGCCGAGTCCTACCCAGGAGACGCGACGAAGCCCGTCTCGCTGGCCCAGTCGAAGCGCCGGCCGGCCTCGCTCGTCCGGTGGTTCTACTCGCACAACTTGTTCTTCACCGACGAGCCGGTCCGTGTCCGGGTGGTCACCTCGGGGCGCCGCGTGGTGATCGACGGGATCGTGTTCGCCCAGCTGCCGAAACCGTGCTGGATAGGCGAGCAGGAGGGGTGGGGCGACAGCTGCTGGCCCGACTGACCGGCGTCAGCGCAGTGCGCGCTCCTCGGCGACGCTGTTGCCGCCGTCGACGACGAGGCACTGCCCGGTGACGTACGACGCGCCGGGGGAGGCGAGCCAGGCGACGGCGGCGGCGACCTCGTCGGGCGTGCCGCTGCGGCCGACGGGGGTGGTCTCGCCCTCGAGCACCTCGTGGGCGGTCTGCGAGGAGGTGGCGATCCAGCCCGGGGCGACGGCGTTCGCGGTGATGCCGCCGTCGGCGAGGTCGACGGCGAGCCCGCGGACCAGCCCGACCACGCCGGCCTTGCTCGCGGCGTACGCGACGTCGGCGCGCATGCCCATGACGGGGCCGGTGACACTGGCGACCATCACGACCCGGCCCCAGCCGCCGCGGCGCAGGTGCGGGACGGCGGCGCGGGTGACCAGGAAGGCGGTGTCGAGGTTGCGGCGCAGCGAGGCCTGCCAGGTCGCCAGCGGCATCTCCTCGACCGATCCCTCCTGGTAGGACGGGTCGCTGGCCGAGGTCATGCCGGCGTTGTTGACCACCACGTCGAGCCGCCCCCAGCGGGTGACGGCGGTGCCGACGAGGTCGGCGGCGGCCTCGGGCGCGGTCAGGTCGCCGACCACGCCGGCCGCCTCGACGCCGAGCGCCTCCAGCGCGGCGACGCGCTGGAAGACCCGGTCGGTCGTCGCACCCAGCACCACCCGGGCGCCGAGGCGTCCGAGGTGGGCCGCGCACGCGACGCCGATGCCGTCCGGGCTGCCGGCGCCGGTCACCACGGCGACGCGGCCGGTGAGGTCGAGGGACGGGGGCAGGGAGGGAGCGGGGTCAGCCACAGCGGTCCACCTTCTCGAGGTCGTCCTTGACGGGATCGGCCAGCTCGACCAGCGCGGTCGAGGACGTCGGGCCGCGCAGGTCGGCGGGCACGAGCAGCGAGACCCGCGGCCGGGTGCCGATCGTGGTCATCAGCACGTCGCCCCCGGGGTCGTCGAGCTGCTCGGGCGGTACGAACCAGTCCACGCCGTCCACCACCTGGCAGCTGGCGAACTCGTCGAGCCCGGCGGGCTCCGCGACGCCGCAGGTCAGCACCAGCGCCGGGTCGCCCCACGCCGCGGCGGGCGCGGAGCCGGGCGACACCTCGCGCGCCTCCTGGCCGGCCAGCGTGGCGGGGAGGTCGTCGAGCAGCGACGCGCACGCCGCGGCGTCGGCGCCCGCGAGGTCGGGCGCCTCGACCTCGACCGGTCCACCACCGTCGCCCCCGTCGCCACCGCCGCAGCCGACGAGCGCGGGGCCCAGCAGGACGGCCAGGGCGCAACCGACAGCGCCCCGGACCCAGCCGGGTCCGGGGCGCCGTACGACGTCGTGCGTGCTCAGATGTGCACCACCGGGCAGGTCAACGTCCGGGTGATCCCCTCGAGGTTCTGCACCTTCGAGACCACCAGCTTGCCGAGCTCGTCGACGTTGCGCGCCTCGGCGCGCACGATCACGTCGTAGGGGCCGGTGACGTCCTCGGCGAGCGTGACGCCCTTGACCTGCGCGATCTCGCGGGCCACCTCGGCGGCCTTGCCGACATCGGTCTGGATCAGGATGTACGCCTGGACGACCATCGTTCGCTCCTCAGTGCTGCGGACAGGTACCGCGGTCAACCTACCCGGTCCCCGGGGCGCGCCGTAACCCGTGCCCGCCGCCCGGGACGCCCAGGCATCTGGTGGGATGGACCGCATGGCGTTCCCCCCCGACGCGACCCTGTCCGACGCCGGCGAGTTTGGGCTGATCGGCGCGCTCACCGCGCTGTTCGACCAGCCCGAGGACGTGCTCGTCGGGCCGGGCGACGACGCCGCGGTGCTGCGGGTCCGCAGCGGGCACGTGGTGGTCTCGACCGACCTGATGGTCGAGGGGCGCCACTTCCGTCGCGACTGGGCCTCTGCCGAGGACGTCGGCCACCGCGCCGCGGCCCAGAACCTCTCCGACGTCAACGCGATGGGCGGGCGGGCGACGGCGCTCACGATCGGCCTCGCGGCGCCCGCGGACCTGCCGGCGCAGTGGGCGCTCGACCTCGCCCGCGGCTTCGCCGACGAGTGCCGCCCGCTCGGCGCCACCGTCGTCGGCGGTGACCTGGCCCGCGCCGACGAGGTGGTGATCGCCGTGACCGTGCTCGGCGCCTGCACGGTCGCGCCCGTGCTGCGCTCGGGGGCCCGACCCGGCGACGTGCTCGCGCTGTGCGGCCGGCAGGGCTGGGCCGCGGGCGGGCTGGCGGTCCTCGGCCGGGGCTTCCGGTCGCCGCGGGTGCTGGTCGAGGCCTACCGCCGCCCCGACCCGCCGTATGACGCCGGGCGGATCGCCGCCGAGGCCGGCGCCACCGCGATGATCGACGTCTCCGACGGGCTGGTCGCCGACGCCGGGCACCTCGCCGCCGACTCCGGCGTCGCGATCGACGTCCGTACCGCCGGCTTCGAGGTGCCCGAGCCGCTGCAGGCGGTGGGGGCCGCCCTGGGCGCCGACCCCCTCCAGTTCATCCTGGGCGGCGGCGACGACCACGCCCTGCTCGCGACGTTCGCCGAGGCCGACGTGCCCGAGGGCTGGCAGGTGATCGGCGCCGTCGCCGACGGCGAGGGCGTCACGGTCGACGGAGCGCCCTACGAGGGCCCGAGCGGATGGACCCACTTCTGATGGCGCGCCCCGGCACCGTCGGCGTCGTCTTCCGCCCGCAGCAGCCGCCCGAGGACCTCGCGGGGGTGGTCCGCGACGTCGATGCCGCGGGCGTGCCCGAGCTGTGGCTCTGGGAGGACTGCTTCCTCGAGGGCGGTCTCACCACCGCAGCGGCCGCGCTGGCGTCCTCGACGCGCGTGAGGGTCGGCGTCGGCCTGCTGCCGGTGCCGCTGCGCAACCCGGCCCTCGTCGCGATGGAGGTGGCCACGCTCGGACGGATGTTCCCGGGCCGGTTCACCGCCACCCTCGGCCACGGGGTGGGCGACTGGATGACCCAGGTCGGCGCCGGGGTCACCTCCCCGATGACGCTGCTGCGCGAGCACGCCGACGCCGTCCGCGCCCTGCTCGACGGCGAGCACGTGACGGCCACCAGACGCTACGTCCGCCTCGACGACGTCGCCCTGGACTGGCCGCCGCCGCAGCGCCCCACGCTGCTGGTCGGCGCGCGTGGCCCGCGGACCATCGCGCTGGCCGGCGAGGTCGCCGACGGCGTGCTCCTCGACTCGGTCACCGACCCCGAGACCGTACGACGGGCCCGCGGCATCGCCGACGACGCCCGGGCCGCCGCGGGCCGGGGTGGCCCGGCGCTGGTCACGGCGTACACCGAGCTCGACCCGGCCGCCGACCACCTGTCCGAGCGGGTCGCGGAGCGCGTGGCGAGCCTGCACGAGGCGGGCGCCGACACGGTCGTGCTGCAGGGGACGGGCGAGCGGCCCGACCCGCGCCCGCTGGTCACCGCTCTCTCGGACGCCGGCCTCCTGCCCTGAGCCCGAAATGACGCTGACCCGCCGTTGACTAACGGCGGGTCAGCGGAAGAGCTGGGTCAGCGGGTGACCTTGCCGGCCTTGATGCAGCCAGTGCACACGTTGAGGCGCTTGCGCGTGCCGTTCACCGTGGCGCGGACGCGCTGGATGTTGGGGTCGAAGCGACGCTTCGTGATCTTGCGCGACCACGGGCGGTTGTTGCCGAAGCCGGGCTTCTTGGCGCAGATGTCACAGACGGCAGCCACCGTGCACTCCTGAAAGTTCGAGGTCCTGTCTCGTCGCCCACCGGGCAACCGAAAGAGAGTATCCGATGCCCCCGGCACCCGACGAATCGTGCGCGGACCGCCCCCGGCCACGCACTACTCTGTGGCACCACCCGCCGCCGGCGGGGCGCGCGCCGGGCGGAGCCGGCGACGGACGAGAGGGTAGTCGATGCAGGCACCGCAGGCCGGCGGCGCGATCTCGCTCCCCGTGGTCGCCCGCTTCGTCGACATCGCCGTCGACGCCCTGGCCGGGGCCCGCGAGGAGATCGACGCGCTCAACGTCTACCCGGTGCCCGACGGGGACACCGGCACGAACATGTACCTCACCATGTCGGCGGCCCGCGACGCGCTGCGCGAGGCGACGGGCGTCGCCGGCCGCCCGCACGCCGACGTGCCGGGTGACCTCGCGGCCGGTCCGGCGCTGGCCGCCTTCAGCCGCGGAGCCCTGCTCGGCGCCCGGGGCAACTCCGGGGTGATCCTCAGCCAGATGCTGGGCGCGATCGCGCACCGCATCGCCGCCCAGCAGCCCCACGAGCGCAACGCGGTGGTGATGGCGCAGGCGCTGCGCGAGGCCACCGACGCCAGCTACGCCGCCGTGGGCGTGCCGGTCGAGGGCACCATGCTCACCGTCGCCCGGGCCGCGGCCGAGAGGGCCGAGGAGCGGGCCCGGGACGACGGCGTGAGGGCCCGCGACGTGCTCGCGGCCGCCGCCGCGGCCGCCCGCGAGGCGCTGGCGCGCACCCCCGACCAGCTGGCCGCGCTCCGCGAGGCCGGCGTGGTCGACGCCGGCGGCCGCGGGATCAGCGTGATCCTCGACGCCGCCGAGACCGTGCTCACCGGCCGCCGCCCGACGCCGGTCACCGCGCCCCTGGGGACCCACCACATCCCGGTGCCGCTGCCGACCGGCGACCTGACCGAGCACGGGCCGGCGTACGAGGTGATGTACCTCCTCGACGCCGACGACGACCGGGTGCCGGCCCTGCGCGCCGAGCTCGCCCCGCTCGGCGACTCGCTGGTCGTGGTCGGGGGCGAGGGGCTCTTCAACGTGCACGTCCACGTGGACGACGTCGGTGCGGCCGTCGAGGCGGGGATCCGCGCCGGACGCCCACACCGGATCCGGGTCACCCACTTCGCCGAGCAGGTCGAGTCCGCCCGCCGCCGGGTCGGCCACCGCGCAGGACGCCGGGTGGTCACGGTCGCCGCCGGCCCCGGGCTGCGCGCGCTGTTCGAGGAGGCCGGGGCGGTCGTCGTGGACGGCGGGCCAGGCCGCCGTCCGTCCGCCGGCGAGCTGCTCGCCGCGATGACCGGCTGCGGCGCCGAGGAGGTCGTCGTGCTGCCCAACGACGGCGACTCGGTGCGCGCCGCCGAGGTGGCGGCCCGCACCGCGGAGGAGGACGAGGGCCTGCGGGTCGCGGTCATCCCCACGCAGGCGCAGGTGCAGGGCCTCGCTGCGCTCGCCGTGCACGAGCCTGGCCGCAGCTTCGAGCAGGACGTGCTCGAGATGACCGCCACCGCCCGCCACGCCCGCCACGGCGCGGTCACCGTCGCCGCCCGGCAGGCGATCACGATGGCCGGGCCGTGCGAGCCCGGCGACGTGCTGGGCGTGGTGGCCGGCGACTTCGCGGTCGTCGGCTCCGACCTCTACGACGTCGCCCTCGACGTGGTCGAACGGCTCCTGGCCGGTGGTGGCGAGCTGGTGACAGTCGTGGCCGGGCAGGGCGACCCGTCCGACCTGGCCGCCCGCACCGCCGCGGCGGTGGAGGAGCGGCACCCGGCTGTCGACGTCGTGGTGTACGACGGTGGGCAGGAGCGCTACCCGCTCCTCGTGGCCGTCGAGTGACCGGGAGGGCAGCGTGATCAGCCTCGACTCGCCGGTGACCACCGTGCTGGGGTCACGCGGCAAGAAGACCGACGCGGTCGTCGACAAGCTCGGCCTGCGCACCGTCGGCGACCTGCTCGACCACTTCCCGCGGCGCTACCTCAAGACCGCCGAGCTCACCGACGTCAGCGAGGTCGAGGAGGGCCAGCAGCTCGTCGTGGTCGGCGAGATCCTCAGCAGCACGCTGCGCACCTACACCGACCGCCGCACCGGCCGCACGGCCTACCGGGTCGAGACGATGCTGCGCACCGGTGGCGGGCCGTCGCTGCAGATGACGTTCTTCGCCAAGCGCCGGCAGGTCGCCGAGTTCTTCGCCGACCAGGTGCCCGAGGGGCAGCGGGGCCTGTTCACCGGCCAGGCCAAGGTCTTCAAGAACCAGTGGCAGCTCACCAACCCCCGGATGATGGTCTTCGGGGCCGTCCAGGGCCCGGACGGCGAGCTCGACGAGGCCACCCGCGCCACGCTGGCCAGCCTGCGGGGGCTCTACCCGATCTACCCGCTGACCAAGGGCGTCGAGTCCTGGGACCTCCAGCGCGCGATCAGCTTCGCCCGCACCGTGCTCGACGAGGTGCCCGAGCTGGTCCCCGAGGAGGTCCGCCGCGAGCACGACCTGCTCGACGCCCGCACGGCGTACGACTGGATCCACGCGCCGGAGGACCACGGCGAGGTACGCCGCGCGCAGCGGCGGTTCCGCTTCGAGGAGGCGCTGGTCACCCAGCTCGTGCTCGCCCGGCGGCGGCGGGCCCTCGCCGTGCTCGGCGCCCAGGCACGACCGGGCCGCGCCGGAGGCCTGCTCGACGCCTTCGACGAGCGCCTGCCCTTCGAGCTCACCCGGGGCCAGCGCGAGATCGGCGAGCAGCTCGAGGCCGAGCTCGCCCGCCCGCACCCGATGAACCGGCTGCTGCAGGGCGAGGTCGGCTCCGGCAAGACCGTGGTGGCGCTGCGGGCGATGCTGCGCGTCGTCGACTCGGGGGGCCAGGCGGCGCTGCTGGCGCCGACCGAGGTGCTCGCCCAGCAGCACCACCGCTCGATCACCGGCCTGCTGGGCGACCTCGCCGCCGGCGGCATGCTCGGCGGTGCGGCCGACGGCACCACCGTGGCGCTGCTCACCGGCTCGATGACCAAGGCCCAGCGCCGTGAGGCGCTCCTCGGCATCGCGAGCGGCGAGGCCGGCATCGTCGTCGGCACCCACGCCCTGCTCGAGGAGCACGTCAGCTTCGCCGACCTCGGCCTGGTCGTGGTCGACGAGCAGCACCGCTTCGGCGTCGAGCAGCGCGCGGCCCTGACCGACAAGGCCGGCAGCCCGCCCCACGTGCTGGTGATGACCGCGACCCCGATCCCGCGCACGGTCGCGATGACGGTCTTCGGCGACCTCGAGACCTCGACGCTGGCCGAGCTGCCCGCCGGCCGCGCGCCGATCCAGACCAACGTGGTGCCGGTCGCCGAGCAGCCGCACTGGATCGACCGGGCCTGGGAGCGCGTCCGCGAGGAGGTCGGCAAGGGCCACCAGGTCTACGTCGTGTGCCCGCGCATCACCGGCGACGTGCAGGAGCAGGGCGAGACCGACCAGGTCGACCTCGACGACGAGGGCAACCCGACCTCCCCGCCCCGCGGGGGGCCCGACCCGGCGCGCCCCGAGTCGCTGACCGCGGTCGAGGAGCTGGTCGAGGAGCTGCGCGAGGGCCCGCTCGCCGGGCTCCGGGTGGAGCCGCTGCACGGCCGGCTCACGCCCGACGACAAGGACCGCACGATGCGCACCTTCGCCGCCGGCGAGATCGACGTGCTCGTCTCCACGACCGTGATCGAGGTCGGCGTCGACGTCGCCAACGCCACGATGATGGTGGTCATGGACGCCGAGCGCTTCGGTGTCTCCCAGCTCCACCAGCTGCGCGGTCGGGTCGGCCGCGGCGGCCTGCCCGGCCTCTGCCTGCTCGTCACCCGGTCGTGGCCCGGCAGCCCGGGGCGCACCCGCCTCGACGCCGTGGCCGGCAGCACCGACGGCTTCGAGCTCAGCCGCGTCGACCTCGAGCAGCGCCGCGAGGGGGACGTGCTCGGTGCCTCGCAGTCCGGCTACCGCTCCAGCCTGCAGACCCTGCGGGTGCTGCGCGACGAGGAGACGATCGTCGCCGCCCGCGGCGCCGCCGCGGCGCTGCTCGACCGCGACCCCGAGCTGGCCGGGGCTCCGCTGCTCGCCGAGGCGGTGGCACGGATGGACCGATCCGGGCAGAGTGGCTTCATGGAGAAGTCGTGAGGCAGCCGGCCGTGCAGGTGCCGGGTGGCCCGGTGGGGGGTCCGGCACGAGGATGACGCGCATCATCGGTGGATCGGCCGGGGGGCGACGGATCACCACACCACGCGGCTCGGCGACGCGTCCGACCAGCGACCGCGTGCGCGAGGCGCTGTTCTCGGCCGTCGAGTCGTGGTGCGGCTCGCTGCACGGCCTGCGCTTCCTCGACCTCTACGCCGGGTCGGGCGCGGTCGGGCTCGAGGCGTGGTCGCGGGGCGCCGGCGTGGTGACGCTGGTCGAGCACGACCGTCGCACCGCCGCGCTGATCGCGCGCAACGCCGTCAGCCTCGGCTTCGCCCGCGCCGACGTGGTCACCGGTCCGGTCGGGGCCACGCTGCGCCACGCCCCGGCCGCGCCGTACGACGTGGTGTTCCTCGACCCGCCCTACGACCTGGGCGACGACGACCTCGCCGCCGACCTCGCCGCCCTGGTCGACCACGGCTGGCTCGTGCCGGGCGCGCTGGTCGTGGTCGAGCGCTCCGCCCGCAGCCCCCAGCCGGTCTGGCCGTCCGCCCTCGACGGGCAGCGCGAGCGCCGCTACGGCGAGACGGTGCTCTGGTACGTTCACGCGGCGTCCCCGGCACCCTGAGCCCGGTCCCGGTCCGCCCGTGAACGACACCTGAGGAGGAGCCCCGTGCGTCGCTGCGTCTGCCCCGGGTCGTTCGACCCGGTCACCCTCGGGCACCTCGACATCGTGCAGCGGGCCACGACCCTGTTCGACGAGGTCGTCGTGGCCGTGGGGGTCAACGCGTCGAAGAACCGGCTCTTCTCGGCCGACGAGCGCCTCGACATGCTGCGTCGCGCCTGCGCCGACCTGCCGACGGTGCGGGTGGAGGGGTTCACCGGGCTGCTCACCGACTTCTGCCAGGCCCAGGGCGTGCGTGCGATCGTCAAGGGGCTGCGCGCGGTCAGCGACTTCGACTACGAGCTGCAGATGGCGCAGATGAACGCCTCGCTGGCCGACGTCGAGACGGTCTTCGTGCCCACCAGCCCCGAGTACTCCTTCCTCGCCTCCAGCCTGGTCAAGGAGGTCGCCGCCTTCGGCGGCGACGTCTCCGCGCTGGTCCCCGGCTTCGTCAACGACCTCCTGGTGGCGCGGCTCGCCGAGCGCCGGGGGAGTGGTCCCGCCTGACCACCGCGCCGCGGTACGGGTGTCCGCTTTTGCAGTGGTCCGGTCCGCACGGTTACGATTCCCGACGATCTGTCTGTGCCCGGTACCGGAAGTGATCTCCTGAGCATCCTGGACCCGAGAGCGCCGCTCGTGCTCGACACCCGCGAGCTCGGCCGCCGCCCGGGGTCCCAGCGCGAGGTGACGCGGACGGTGCCGGCTCCGGCAGATCTGGGCATCGAAGTCCTTCGTGTCCCCGAGGGTGCGCCGGTCGAGCTCGACCTGCGCCTCGAGGCGGTCATGGAGGGGGTGCTGGTCACGGGCACGGCCACGGCCGCGCTCGAGGGCGAGTGCGTGCGGTGCCTGGAGCCGGTCTCCGACGAGATCGAGGCCCGGTTCCAGGAGCTGTACGTCTACGACGACCAGGGCCACACCCACCACGGCAGGGACAAGGCCGAGGAGGGGGACGACGAGACCAGCCGGCTCGAGGACGACCTGCTCGACCTCGAGCCACTGCTGCGGGACGCGGTGGTGCTCGCACTGCCGTTCCAGCCGCTGTGCAGGGACGACTGTCCCGGCCTGTGCCCCGAGTGCGGGGCGCGCCTGGCCGACGACCCGGACCACACGCACGACGCGGCGGTCGACCCTCGGTGGGCCAGGCTGGCCGAGCTCAAGCAGGGCGACGAGTGACCCACGGCCGCACCGCGGCCCGAATCGAGGAGAAGAGAAGTGGCTGTTCCGAAGCGGAAGATGTCGCGCAGCAACACGCGCCACCGTCGCTCGCAGTGGAAGGCCGTCGCGCCGTCCCTGGTGACGTGTGCCAACCCTGCCTGCGGCGCGAAGCACCTCCCGCACCGTGCGTGCGGCGAGTGCGGTCAGTACGGCGCGCGCGCCGACCGTCGTCAGGTTCTCTGAGACCGGCCGAGGTCTCGTGACCAGCGCTCCTGAGCCCCACTACCCCGAGCTGCGGGCGGCCCTGGGGGACCCCGTTCTCGACGTGGAGCTGCTCGAGCGCGCCCTCACGCACCGGTCGTACGCCTACGAGAACGGCGGGCTGCCGACCAACGAACGGCTCGAGTTCCTCGGCGACGCGGTGCTCGGCGTCGTGGTCACCGAGAAGCTCTACCGCACCCACCCGGACCTCTCCGAGGGCCGGCTGGCCAAGCTCCGCGCGGCTGTGGTGAACGCCCGCGCCCTCGCCGAGGTCGGTCGCGAGATCGGCCTCGGTGAGCACGTCAAGCTCGGTCGGGGCGAGCAGTCGACCGGCGGTCGCAACAAGGCCTCGATCCTCTCCGACACCGTCGAGGCGGTGCTCGGCGCGATCCACCTCTCCGGCGGCTTCGAGGCCTCGGCCCCGGTCGTCCACCGGCTCTTCGACCCGCTGATCGACGCGGCGTCCGCCCTCGGCGCCGGCCTCGACTGGAAGACCTCGCTCCAGGAGCTCTCCGCCGAGCACGGCCTCGGGGTGCCCGAGTACGTCATCGAGGACGAGGGCCCCGACCACATGAAGACGTTCACCGCCCAGGTGCGGGTCGGTGAGTCGCTCTACGGCAACGGCGTCGGCCGCTCCAAGAAGGAGGCCGAGCAGGCCGCCGCGGAGACGGCGTACGGCGAGATCGCCTCGGAGCTCGGCGTGGAGGACCCGGCCACCAGCGCGGCCACCAGCGCGGCCACCGCCGTCAAGGACTGAGCGGCGGCCCGTTGCCCGAGCTGCCCGAGGTCGAGACCGTCCGCGCCGGCCTCGCCCGGCACGTGCTCGGCCGCACCATCACCCACGTCGACGTCCTGCACCCGCGCCCGGTCCGCAGGGACCCGCGCGGCCCCGAGGGCTTCGCGCTCGCGCTCACCGGGCGCCGGATCGTCGATGCCCGGCGCCGCGGCAAGTACCTCTGGCTCCCGCTCGACGACGGCGACGCGCTGCTCGGCCACCTCGGGATGAGCGGCCAGCTGCTGGTGCAGCGGCCCGGCGCGCCCGACGAGCGGCACCTGCGGGTGCGGATGGTGCTCGCCGGCCCGGACGACGTGCTCGAGCTGCGTTTCGCCGACCAGCGGATGTTCGGCGGGCTCTCGGTCTCCGAGGGCGGCGCCGAGCTGCCGCCGGAGATCGCGCACATCGCCCGCGACCCCCTCGACCCGGCGTTCGACGACGAGGAGTTCGTGGCCAGGGTGCGGCGGCGCCAGGCCGGCGTGAAGCGCCTCCTGCTCGACCAGGGCCTGATCTCGGGCGTGGGCAACATCTACGCCGACGAGTCGCTGTGGCGTGCCCGCCTGCACGGCGAGCGGCCGGGCGACCGCCTGACCCGTCCGCAGGTGCGCCTGCTGCTCGGCCACGCCCGCGAGGTGATGACCGACGCGCTCGGCCAGGGCGGCACGTCGTTCGACGCGCTCTACGTCAACGTCAACGGCGAGTCCGGCTACTTCGACCGCTCGCTCGACGCGTACGGCCGCGAGGGCGAGCCGTGCCGCCGGTGCGGCACCCCCATCCGCCGCGTCGCCTTCATGAACCGCTCGTCGTACTTCTGCCCCCGCTGCCAGCCCGTGCCCCGCCGACCCCGCGTTGTGGGGCCCGGCTTGGTCCGGTCCGGCAGTTGACCCACCGACAGGTCGGTGGGACTCTTGAAGACGGCCCCCCACCCCGGGGCCGACCCCACACCCCGGAAGGCTCGTCCATGGCCAAGGCGCTGATCGGCTACATGCACAGCGACCTGCGGACCCCCGCCCACCTCACCGCCGAGAACACTCGGCTGCGTGCCCGGGTGAGCGAGCTCGAGGCGCTGGTGCTGCGCCTGTCGCAGGAGAACGACGCCCTGGCGGCAGCGAACGCCGCCGACCTGCTCGACCCGGAGCTCGAGCCGCTGCAGGAGATGCAGCCCGCCTGAGCCCGACCCCGCCACCGGCGCCACCCCTCCCGGGTGTCGACGCCGGATATGCGGATGACCGCCGACCCCGTCGGCACCTAGCCTGACCCCTCGTGAGCCGCCTCCTCGAGACCGTGGCGCCCGCCCGGATGGGGGTGGGCTTCCGCTGGCTGCTCGCCTCCTCCTGGACCACCAACCTCGGCGACGGCCTGATGATGGCCGCTGGGCCGCTGCTCGTCGCCTCGCAGACGCACGACCCCGTCCTGGTGGCGGGAGCGGCCGTCGCCCTGCAGCTGCCGTGGCTCCTCTTCGGCCTGCTGGCCGGGGCGCTCGCCGACCGCCTCGACCGCCGCCGCCTCGTGATGGCGGTCGACGGGCTGCGCGCGCTGGTGCTCGCGGGCCTCTGCGCTGTCATCGTCACCGGCCAGGTCAGCATCTGGCTGGTCCTGGTCGCGATGTTCCTGCTCGGGACCGCCGAGGTCTTCGCCGACACCACGTCGACGACGCTGCTGCCGATGCTGGTCGACAAGGCCGACCTCGGCATCGCCAACGCCCGGATCATGGCCGGCGCCATCACCGTCAACCAGCTGGTCGGCCCGGCGCTCGGTGCCGTTCTGTTCGCGGTCGGCACCGCGCTGCCGTTCACCGTGCAGACGGTGTGCGTCGCGCTGGGCGCGGTGCTGGTCTCGCGGATCGGAACGCCGCGGGGCGGCGTGCGCGAGGTGGTCGACACCCACGTGCGGCAGGACATCGCCGAGGGCGTGCGCTGGTTGCTCGGCAGCCCGCCCGTGCGCACGCTCGCGCTGGTGATCGTCAGCTTCAACATCACCTGGGCGATGCCGTGGTCGGTGCTGGTGCTGTGGGCGCTGGAGCGGGTCGGCATCCACGAGGCCGGCTTCGGCCTGCTCACGACGGTGTCCGCCCTCGGCGGGCTGGTGGGCACGGCGATGTACGGCCGGCTCGAGCGCACCGTGCCGCTGGCGGTCCTGATGCGCACCGTGCTGGCCTGCGAGGTGGTCTTCCACCTGCTGATGGCGCTCACCACGACGCCGTGGACGGCGTACCCGCTGATGTTCTTCTTCGGCGCCTACGCCTTCGTCTGGGGCACGCTCTCCAACGCCGTGCGCCAGCGCGCGGTGCCGGCGGAGTTCCAGGGTCGGGTCGGCTCGGTCTACATGATCTGCGTGATGGGCGGGATGCTGCTCGGCTCGCTGCTCGGCGGCCTCGTGGCCGGCCAGTGGGGCGTGGGCGCGCCGTGGTGGGTGGCGTTCGTCGGCTCCGCGGTGACCCTGGCACTGGTGTGGCGGGCGCTCGGGCAGATCGCGCACGCCGACGAGGCGGCGCAGGCCGACACCGCGGGGGAGGTGACCATTCGTGATTGAGTGGACGCATGGACGCGCTGTCCCTCCTCGTCTCGGCCCTCCCCGACGGGGTGGTGGTGACCGATCCCGACGCGGTGGAGAAGTACCGGTTCGACTGGTCGCGTGACCTCCTCGCGGGTCACCCGCTGGCCGTGGTCCGCGCCGAGGACGCCGCCCAGGTGCAGACGACGGTCCGGTGGGCCGCCGAGCACCGGGTCCCGGTGGTGCCGCGCGGCGCCGGCAGCGGTCTCTCGGGCGGCTCGACCGCGGTCGACGGCGGCATCGTGCTCAGCCTCGAGCGGATGCGGGCGATCGAGGTCGACGTCGAGTGCCGGGTCGCGGTCGTCGAGCCGGGTGCGCTCAACGCCGAGGTGAAGGCCGCGTGCGCGGAGCACGGGCTGTGGTACCCGCCCGACCCCTCGTCGTACGAGATCTGCTCGATCGGCGGCAACGTCGCGACCAACGCCGGCGGCCTGTGCTGCGTGAAGTACGGCGTCACCACCGACTACGTGCTCGGCCTCGACGTGGTGCTGGCCGACGGCACGCTGGTCACGCTCGGCGGCAAGCGGATCAAGGACGTCGCGGGCCTGAGCCTGCTCAAGCTGTTCGTGGGCAGCGAGGGCACGCTCGGCATCGTCACGAGGGTGCTGCTGCGGCTGGTCCCGGCGCAGGCGGCGCGCTCGACCCTGGTGGCGTCGTTCCCCGACGTCGGCTCCGCCGCCGAGGCGGTGGTCGACGTCGGCCGCACCCTGCGCCCCTCGATGATGGAGCTGATGGACAACGCCTCGATCAACGCGGTCGAGGACTACCGCTCGATGGGGCTCGACCGCACCGCGGGTGCGCTGCTCGTGGCCCAGTCCGACGCGCCGGGGGCGGCGCGTGCCGAGGAGATGACCCAGATCGCGGCGGCGTGCGAGCTCGCGGGCGCGACCGCGGTCTTCTCGACCGACGACCCGGCCGAGGGCGAGATGTTCGTCGAGGCCCGGCGGCTGGCGTTCCCGGCGATCGAGGCCCGGGGTGCGCTGCTGCTCGAGGACGTCGGGGCGCCGGTGCCCCGGCTGCCCGACCTGCTCGCCGCCATCGCGGCCATCGCCACCGAGCACGAGGTGGAGATCCCCGTCGTCGCGCACGCGGGCGACGGGAACACCCACCCGATCATCGTCTTCGACGCCGGCGACCCCGCCTCGGAGAAGCGGGCCCGGCTGGCCTTCGAGGCGGTGATGCGCGCGGCCATCGACCTCGGCGGCACGATCACCGGCGAGCACGGCGTGGGGCGGGCCAAGAAGGGCGCTCTGCCCGACCAGCTCGGCCCGGAGGTGATGGCGCTCAACCAGCGGGTCAAGGACGCCCTCGACCCGCACGGGATCCTGAACCCGGGCGCGGTCCTGTGACCGGCCGTGCAGCGGGGGTGGGGTCCGGGCGGGGTCATGGCCTAACGTCGCGCGCATGAGCATCCTCGAGCGACGTCTCTTCGGGCCCGGACCCTCGAACCCCTACCCGGAGGCCACCGCGGCCCTCGGGCTGCCGCTGCTCGGCCACCTCGACCCGGCGTTCATCGCGCTCATGGACGAGACCTGCGACATGCTGCGCACCGTCTGGGGGACCGACAACGCCCGCACCCTGCCGATCTCGGCCACGGGGTCGGCGGGCATGGAGGCGGCGTTCGTCAACACCGTCCACCCCGGCGACGTCGTCGTGGTGGCCGTGAACGGGCTCTTCGGCCAGCGGATGACCGACGTCGCGGCACGCTGCGGCGCCGAGGTGGTCGCCGTCGAGCACGAGTGGGGTCAGCCCGTGGACGTCGAGCGGGTGCTGGGCGCGCACCCGTCGCCGGCGATCATCGCCGCCGTCCACGCCGAGACCTCGACCGGGGTCCGCTCCGACATCGCCGCGCTGGGCGCCGGGAAGGGCGACGCGCTGCTGCTCGTCGACGCCGTCACCAGCATCGGCGGCATCGAGCTGCGCGCGGACGACTGGGGCGTCGACATCGGCTACGCCGGCACCCAGAAGTGCCTCGGCGTCGCGCCGGGGCTGGCGCCGTTCACGATCAACGACCGGGCGTTCGCGCGCCGGGTGGAGAAGCCGCACTCGTGGTACCTCGACCTCGGGCTGCTGGGCGGCTACGTCGGCGAGGCCGAAGGGCGGGGCGGGGGGAGGACCTACCACCACACTGCCCCGGTCGCGATGGTCGCCAGCCTGCACGCCGGGCTCGCCCGGATCCTCGACGAGGGGCTGGAGGCGGTCTGGGCGCGGCACGAGGCGGCCGGGCGGCTGCTGCAGGACGGCCTGGAGAAGATGGGCCTGGAGCTGTTCGCCGCCGAGGGCCACCGGCTGCCCGAGCTGACCACCGTGAAGGTCCCCGAGGGCGTCGACTCGGCCGCCGTGCGCCGCTACCTCCTCGAGACCCACGACATCGAGATCGGCGCGGGCGCCGGCGCGTACGCCTCGTCGGTCTGGCGGATCGGCCTGATGGGCCGCAACGCCCGCCCGGACGCGGTGCTGCTGGTGCTCGCGGCCCTCCAGGACGCGCTCGACCACGCATAGACGGGGTCCGCGGGGGCGGGGGCCGGGGCAGGTAGGGTGAGGCCCGCTGAGCTTCCCCACGTTTCAGTACCTGTTCGTCGTTGGTGAGGAGCCCGCGTTGTACCTGAAGAGCCTGACCCTGAAGGGGTTCAAGTCCTTCGCCTCCTCGACCACCCTGCAGCTCGAGCCGGGCATCACCTGCATCGTCGGGCCGAACGGGTCGGGCAAGTCCAACGTGGTCGACGCGCTCGCCTGGGTGATGGGCGAGCAGGGTGCCAAGTCGCTGCGCGGCGGCAAGATGGAGGACGTCATCTTCGCCGGCACCTCCGGCCGCCCGCCGCTGGGCCGCGCCGAGGTGCTGCTCACCATCGACAACTCCGACGGTGCGCTGCCGATCGAGTACGCCGAGGTCACGATCAGCCGGACCATGTTCCGCTCCGGCGGCTCGGAGTACGCGATCAACGGCAACCCCTGCCGCCTGCTCGACGTGCAGGAGCTGCTCTCCGACTCCGGCATCGGCCGCGAGATGCACGTGATCGTCGGGCAGGGCCAGCTCGACACGATCCTGCACGCGACGCCGGAGGACCGGCGCGGCTTCATCGAGGAGGCCGCGGGCGTCCTCAAGCACCGCAAGCGCAAGGAGAAGGCGCTCCGCAAGCTCGACTCCACCGAGGGCAACCTGACCCGGCTGGGTGACCTGCTGAGCGAGATCCGGCGGCAGCTCAAGCCGCTCGGACGCCAGGCCGAGGTGGCCCGTCAGGCCGCGACCGTGCAGGCGGACGTGCGAGACGCCCGGGCGCGGCTGATGGCCGACGACCTGGTGCAGGCGCGCACGGCGCTGGAGCAGGAGCTCGCCGACGAGACGATCCTGGTCGAGCGGCGCTCGGAGGTGGAGGCCGCGATCGCCGCCGCCCGCGACACCGAGGCGCGGCTCGAGGCGGCGCTGCGCGAGGACCTGCCCGCGCTGTCCCGGGCGCAGGACACGTGGTTCTCGCTGAGCGGGCTGCGCGAGCGGCTGCGCGGCACCGCGTCGCTGGCCGCCGAGCGCGTCCGCAACGCCGGCGCGGTCGAGGAGGTCGTCGACACCGGCCGCGACCCCGACGAGCTGGAGGCCGAGGCGGCCCGGGTGCGCGAGCAGGAGCAGGCGATCTCGGCCGAGGTCGACCAGCACCGCACCGCGCTCGAGCAGGCCGTCGTGGCCCGGCGCGCCGCGGAGGACGCCGCGGCCGAGGAGGAGCGCCGGGTGGCCGCCCTGGTCCGCGCCGCCGCCGACCGGCGCGAGGGCCTGGCCCGGCTGCACGGCCAGGTGAACGCGCTGCGCTCGCGGGCGCGCGCGGCCGACGAGGAGGTCGGCCGGCTGGGCGACGCGCGCCAGGAGGCGCAGGCCCGGGCCGACCGCGCCCAGCGCGACTTCACCGCCCTCGAGACCCGGATCGCCGGCCTCGACGCCGGGGAGGAGGGGCTCGACGCCGAGCACGAAGCCGCCAGCGCGGTCCTCGACGACCTCGAGGAGCGGCTGATCAAGCTGCGCGAGGAGCAGCAGCAGGCCGAGCGTGACCGCGCCTCGCTGATCGCCCGTCGCGACGCCCTGCAGCTCGGCCTCAACCGCAAGGACGGCGCCGGCGCGCTGCTCGCCGCCTCCGACCGGGTGTCCGGCCTGCTCGGGTCGGTCGCCGCGCTGCTGTCGGTGCGCTCGGGCTACGAGACGGCCGTCGCCGGCGCGCTCGGCTCGGCCGCGGACGCCGTCGTGGTGCGCGACAGCGAGGCCGCCGTCGCGGCGATCGCCCACCTCAAGCTCGACGACCTCGGCCGCGCGGGGCTGCTGCTCGGCGGCGGTCCCGGCTCCGACGACCGTGCGGACACCGGCTGGCCCGGCCTGCCCGGCCACGCGTCGTACGCCGTGGACGCGGTGGAGTGCCCGGCCGACCTGCGCGGCGCCGTCGCGCGGCTGCTGCACAAGGTCGCGGTGGTCGACGACCTCGCTGCGGCCCGGGCACTGGTGGCCGAGCTGCCCGACGTGACGGCGGTGACGCGCGAGGGCGACGTGCTCGGCGCCCACTTCGCCTCCGGCGGTTCGTCGAGCCAGCCGTCGCTGATCGAGGTGCAGGCCGCGGTCGACGAGGCCGAGACCATGCTCGCCGAGGCCGTGGCGAGCACCGAGCGGCTCGGCTTCGACATCTCGCGCCTCGAGGCCGAGCGGCTCGAGGCCCAGCAGCGGGTCGACGTGGCGCTGGCGAAGCTGCACGAGTCCGACGCGACGCTGGCGGCCGTGGCCGAGGAGCTCGGACAGTACGGCTCGCAGGCCCGCTCGGCCCGGGCCGAGGCCGAGCGCATCGCCCAGGCGATCGCCAACGCCGAGGAGGCCCGCGACCGCGACCTGGCCGGGCTCGCCGAGCTCGAGGCTCGGCTGACCGCCGCGGAGGAGTCGCCCGAGGAGGAGCCGGACACCTCCGAGCAGGAGCGCCTGGTCGCCGCGGCCCGGGACAGCCGCCAGGCCGAGATGGACGCTCGGCTCGGGCTGCGCACCGCCGAGGAGCGGGCGCGCGCGCTGCACGGCCGGGCCGACGCGCTGACCCGGGCGGCGACCGCCGAGCGGGAGAACCGTGCCCGCGCGATCGAGCGCCGCGAGCGGCTGCTCCGCGAGGGTCGTGCCGCCGAGGCGGTCGGCGTGGCCGTCGGCGTCGTCCTCGGCCGGCTCGAGGTGTCGCTGCACCTGGCCACGGAGGCCCGCGCCGCGGTCGAGGCGGCCCGGCAGGGCCGCGAGCAGGACCTGATGGCGGTCCGCACCCGCCTGCGCGACCTCGCCCGCGAGCACGACGAGCTGGTCAACTCCGTCCACCGCGACGAGATGGCCCGCACCCAGCAGCGGATGCGGATCGAGCAGCTCGAGGAGCGCGCGCTCGAGGAGCTGGGGCTCGACGTCGACGCGCTGGTCGCGGAGTACGGGCCCGACCAGCTCGTTCCCCACTCCGGCCAGCTCGAGGAGGGTGCCGAGGAGCCCGAGCCGGCGCCGTACGTCCGCGAGGAGCAGCAGAAGCGGCTGCGCGCCGCGGAGCGCGCGCTGTCGATGCTGGGCCGGGTCAATCCGCTCGCGCTCGAGGAGTTCTCGGCGATGGAGGAGCGGCACAAGTTCCTCACCGAGCAGCTCGAGGACCTCAAGCAGACCCGCAAGGACCTCCTCGACATCGTCCGCGAGGTCGACTCGCGCGTGGAGGAGGTCTTCACCGCGGCGTACGCCGACGTGAGCAAGGCCTTCGACGCGACCTTCGCCCGGCTCTTCCCGGGCGGCGAGGGCCGCCTCGTGCTCACCGACCCCGGCGACATGCTCGCCACCGGCGTCGAGGTCGAGGCGCGCCCGCCCGGCAAGAAGGTCAAGCGGCTGTCGCTGCTCTCCGGCGGCGAGCGCTCGCTCGTCGCGGTGGCCTTCCTGGTGGCGCTGTTCAAGGCCCGGCCCTCGCCGTTCTACATCCTCGACGAGGTCGAGGCGGCGCTCGACGACACCAACCTCGGCCGCCTGCTGGAGATCTACGAGGAGCTGCGCGAGAACTCCCAGCTGCTGGTGATCACCCACCAGAAGCGGACCATGGAGGTCGGCGACGCCCTCTACGGCGTGACCATGCGCGGCGACGGTGTCACGACGGTGATCAGCCAGCGGTTGCGCGAGGCCGAGCCGGCCTGACCGGGCGCAGGTGCCGTGGCGGCACCGGACCGAGCACCGGCAGGCCGGTCGTCCGGCGGTGCCCCATCGGCGCGCTCCAGCGGCACCGCCAGAAGAGCAGCGGCTCGCCGGGCCCGGCCGGGACGCGGGTGTCGCTGAAGGCGTCGAACCAGTCGCCGGGCTCAGCGAGCTCGAACGTCGTGGCCTCCGGGGTGTGCCGGCCGTCGATGACCTCGGCCCCGCCCAGCACGAACCCCGCCACGGTCGCGACCAGGGGCACGGGCCCGGTCGAGCGCATGACGAGCAGGACGAGCACCCGGGAGAACGCCAGCCGCCACGGGCCCGAGGCCAGCTCTCGCCAGGCGCCCGGCTCGGCGCCGCGTGGGTCGACGCGCGCCAGCAGCACCCCGTCACCGCAGGCCGGCGGCAGCGGCGTCTCCTCCGTGACCAGCGGGCGGTCGCGCAGCGCGGCGACCGCTGCCGCGTCGTACAGCACCGACCGGCCGCGACGGTGACCCGGCCCGGCGAGGCCGGAGGCGAGCAGACGGGTGGTCTGGGACTGGCCGAGACCCAGGATCTCGCCCACCTCGCGACCGCTCACGTCCATGCCGGGACCGTAGGCCTGGCCGCCGACAGGGGTGGTGTCCTGCACTGGAGCGATAGGTGCACATGCACCTATCGCTCCAGCGCAGCCGGGCACCCCCTCGGCAGGCCGGCTCTGGCACCATGCTCCGGTGACCGACGCCAGCGCGCCCCGCCCACCGCGCCCCACGCGTGCCGACTTCGTGCACTGGGAGCGGGTGACCACCCGCTGGGCCGACATCGACGTCTACGGCCACATGAACAACGCGCGGTACTTCGAGCTGATCGACACCGTGGTCAACAACCACCTCGCGGAGGCGATCGGCCGCGACGTCCGCGGGCTCGACGCGATCGGGGTCGTGGCCGAGGTGTCGTGCCGCTACTTCGCGGAGGTCGGCTACCCCGATCCCGTCGACGTGGGAGTCGTCGTGGACCGCGTGGGCCGCTCCTCGGTGGTCTACCGGGTGGGCCTGTTCCAGGGCGAGGAGTACGCCGCGGCCGAGGGCCGTTTCGTGCACGTCTACGTCGACAACAGCGACCCCGCGCGCCCCGTCGTGGAGATGCCGGACGAGGTGCGACGCGCCGTGGAGCCGCTGCTCGGTGGCTGACGCCGGTGTGCGAGAGTGGAGGAAGACCGGCTCGTCCGCCCACCTTCCTCGGGAGAGTGCTTTCCTGGTGTTGCTCCTCATCCTGGCCATGCTGGCGATCATCGTCGTGGCCGTCCTCGTGGTGACCTACGTGGCCTACCCGCACCGCGGCGAGGAAGTGCCGGGAGCGCCCTGGCTCGGCGAGGCCATGACCAGGGGCGTCGACTCCCTCCCGACCCTCGAGGACGACGAGGTCGAGCACCACCACCGCAACGCGTCCTGACGCGCTGCCCTCTGGTTGGATGAACGCCATGGGTGACTGGCTCTACCTCGTCATCGGCATCGCCGTCCTCGCGGTCGTCCTGGTCGCGGGTCTGCTCACGGTCGGCAAGCGCCGCCGTCCGCCGACCCCTCCGCCGACCCCGTCGGTCGAGGCGCCGCCGTCGGTCGGGCCTGTCGAGACCACGGCCCCTCCGTCGGTCGAGGCACCGCCGTCGGTCGAGCACGTCGAGACCACGGCCCCCACGCTCGAGCGCCCCGAGAGCACCGCCACCCGCCTGACCCGCCTGCGCCAGCGTCTCGCCGGCTCGCAGGGCGCGTTGGGTCGCGGGCTGCTCTCGCTGCTCAGCCGCGACCGCCTCGACGAGGACACCTGGGAGTCGATCGAGGACACCCTCCTCGCCGCCGACGTCGGCGTGGCCCCGACCCAGGAGCTGGTCGAGCACCTGCGCACCCGCCTGCGCGTGGAGGGCGAGGCCGACCCCCGGGCCGTGCTCCGCGAGGAGCTGGTCAACCTCGTCGGCCCCGACCTCGACCGGCGGCTGCACGTCACCGGCGAGGACGGCAAGCCCGGCGTCGTGCTGGTGGTCGGCGTGAACGGCGCCGGCAAGACCACCACCGTGGGCAAGCTGGCGCGGATCCTCGTCGCCGAGGACCGCTCGGTGGTGCTCGGCGCGGCCGACACGTTCCGCGCCGCCGCGGTCGAGCAGCTCACGACCTGGGGTGAGCGGGTGGGCGTCGAGGTCGTCCGCGGCCCGGAGGGCACCGACCCGGCCAGCGTCGCCTTCGAGGCGGTCAAGGAGGGCATGGTGCACGGCGTCGACACCGTCGTCGTCGACACCGCCGGCCGCCTGCAGAACAAGGCCGGCCTCATGGACGAGCTCGGCAAGGTCAAGCGCGTCATCGAGAAGCAGGCACCGGTCACCGAGGTCCTGCTCGTCCTCGACGCCACCACCGGCCAGAACGGCATGATCCAGGCCCGGGTGTTCAGCGAGGTCGTCGACGTCACCGGCATCGTGCTCACCAAGCTCGACGGCTCCGCCAAGGGCGGCATCGTCGTCGCCGTGCAGCGCGAGCTCGGCGTCCCGGTCAAGCTCGTCGGCCTCGGCGAGGGGGCCGACGACCTCGCCCCCTTCGACGCGGGCGCCTTCGTCGACGCCCTCCTCGGCTGACAGCCCGCCGGCGTTCACAGTCCCGTAACAAACGCCGGGAACTCGTTTCCTGACCGCAACACGCGACGGCGTACGTCGAAACCTCCGCGGCCGAGAGTGATCGGCACGTGGGGCGGACGCGGGTCGACAGCGTGGTCGGCGGCGTCGACGCCCTCCCGAGACTGCTCCCTGGAGGTCCTGTGGACGGCTATTACGCCTTCATGATCGTCGCCACGCTGCTCGTGCTGATGATGACGACGCCCGCACTGGCGTTGTTCTACGGCGGCATGACGCGGTCCAAGTCCGTGCTGAACATGATGATGATGTCCTACATCGCGATGGGCATCGTCGGCATCGTCTACGTGCTGTGGGGCTGGTCGGAGTCCTTCAGCGACGGCTTCAGCGGCGACGGCAAGCTCTTCGCGAACCCCTTCGACCAGTTCGGGCTCGACGGGGTCACGACCGACAACTACATCTTCGTGATGTTCCAGCTCACCTTCGCGGTGATCACCGCGGCGCTGATCAGCGGTGCGATCGCGGACCGGGTCAAGCTGTCGGCGTGGGTCGTGTTCCTGCCGCTGTGGGTGACGCTGTCGTACTTCCCGCTGGCCCACATGGTCTTCGGTGGCGGCCTCATCGGCGGCAGGATCGGCGCCCAGGACTACGCCGGCGGGACCGCGGTCCACATCAACGCCGGTGTCGCCGGCCTCGTGCTGGCGCTGCTGATCGGACGACGCATCGGTTGGCCGAGGGACCCCGCCCGGCCGCACAACCTGACGCTGACCATGCTCGGCG
Source organism: Nocardioides taihuensis (assembly GCF_042657275.1). Classification (NCBI taxonomy): domain Bacteria; kingdom Bacillati; phylum Actinomycetota; class Actinomycetes; order Propionibacteriales; family Nocardioidaceae; genus Nocardioides; species Nocardioides taihuensis. The sequence goes on along the minus strand of NZ_JBHSKD010000027.1, from coordinate 585,225 downwards.
CGGGCCTGCTGTGGGTCGGCTGGTACGGCTTCAACGTCGGCTCGATCGTCCTCACCCCCGAGTCGCTCGCCGACGAGGGCGCCCTCACCTCGCAGTTCATCAGCGAGACCGGCCGCACCTTCGCGAACACCACGCTCGCCACCATGGCCGCGATGCTCGCCTGGCTGCTCGCCGAGCGGATCATGCACGGCAAGGCGACCACGCTCGGCGCCGCGTCGGGCATCGTGGCCGGCCTGGTCGCGATCACCCCGGCCTGCGGGGCGGTCGACATCTCCGGCGCGATCGCGATCGGTGCCATCGCCGGCGCGGCCTGCGCCTGGGCGGTGGGCCTGAAGTACAAGCTCAAGATGGACGACTCGCTCGACGTGGTGGGCGTCCACCTCGTCGGCGGCATCGTCGGCACGATCCTGATCGGGTTCTTCTCGACCTCGGAGGGTGCCGGCGGCATCGACGGGCTCTTCTACGGCGGCGGCTTCGGCTCGCTGGCCGACCAGACCCTCGGCGTGCTGGTGGCCGTCGCCTGGTCGGGCTTCTTCACCCTGCTCGTCGGCCTGGCCATCAAGTACACGATGGGCTGGCGGATCGACGGGGAGGACGAGGTGGACGGCATCGACCTCGCCCAGCACGGGGAATCGGCCTACGACCTGCACACTGGTGTCGGCAGCAGCGGCAGCACCGGTGTGCTCGCCCCCAAGCCGGTCACCGTCACGGAAGGAGCGAACGCGTGAAGCTCGTCACCGCGGTGATCAAGCCGCACAAGTGGGAGGACGTCCGCGAGGCCCTCGAGACCTTCGGCGTCACCGGGATGACCGTCTCGGAGGTCAGCGGCTACGGCCGGCAGAAGGGCCACACGGAGGTCTACCGCGGGGCGGAGTACGACATCGCCCTCGTGCCCAAGATCCGGATCGAGATCGTGGTGGACGACGCCGACGTCGATGATGTGGTCGGGATCGTGGTCAAGACCGCGCAGACCGGACGGATCGGCGACGGCAAGGTCTGGGTCAGCCCCGTCGACACGGTGGTGCGCGTGCGCACCGGCGACAAGGACGAGGCCGCCCTCTGACGCCGGACCAGTGAAGGGCGTGCGGCCGCGGCCGTCGGTCGAGCAAGTCGAGACCACGGTCGCGGCCGTTCGCCGTGCCCACCAGGAGGACCGATGACCGCTGCCGAGCGGCAGCGCCGCACCGACGAGGCGGACCGCCTCTGCGCCGAGGCGTACGCCGGGTGCGGCGGGCCCGACACGGGGGTGGCGCTGGTGGCGGTCGGCGGCTACGGGCGGCGCGAGCTGGCGCCGTACTCCGACCTCGACGTGGTGCTGGTGCACGCCGACGGCGTCGATCCGGGGCCGTTGGCGGAGCAGGTCTGGTACCCGCTCTGGGACGCCGCCCGGCTCGACCACGCGGTGCGCAGCCTCGACCAGATGGTCGCCGCGGCCGCAGGAGACCTCAAGGTGGCGCTCGGGCTGCTCGACGTGCGCCACCTGGTCGGCGACCCGAACCTCACCCTGCGCCTGCGCGGGGCCGTGCTCACGGCGTGGCGCCGCGACGCCCGCGACCGGCTGCCGGCGCTGCGCGAGCTGGTGCGCTCCCGCCACGACCTGCTCGGGGAGCTGGCGCACCTGTCGGTCCCGGACCTCAAGGAGGCCGAGGGCGGCCTGCGCGACGCGACCGTGCTGAAGGCGCTGGTCGCGAGCTGGCTGGTGGACGTCGCCCACGGCGACCTCGAGCGCAGCCGGCAGGCCCTGCTCGACGTCCGCGACGTGCTGCAGGGCGTGGCCGGCCGGCCCACCGACCGGATCGCGCCCGAGGTCTGGGACGACCTGGCCGCCGGGCTCGGGCTCCCCGACGCGGCGGCCGCGCAGCGCCACGTGCGCGAGCACGGCCGGCGGATCGGGCACCTGTCGCGCCTGACCTGGCGACGGGTCGACGCCGTCGTCTCCCGTCCCGTACGACGTGGCCCGCGACGCCCGGAGCTGGTGCCGGTGGCTCCGGGCGTGGCGCTCTCGCGAGGCGAGGTGGTGCTCGACGGCACCGTCCGCCCCGAGGACGAGCCGCTGCTTCTCCTCGAGGCGGCCGTGGCGGCCGCGGAGCGCGACGTCGTGCTGGCGCCGGCCACGGCCGCCCGGCTGGTGCACGACGGCGCGTCCCTCCCCGAGCCCTGGCCGCCGCCGGCGCGCCAGCTGCTGGTGCGCCTGCTCGCCTCCGGCCGCGGCCTGCTCGGGGTGTGGGAGACCCTCGACGAGACCGGTGCGCTGCACCACCTGCTGCCCGAGTGGGAGCGGATCCGGCTGCTGCCGCACGCCAGCCCCATCCACCGGTTCACCGTCGACCGGCACGTGGTGGAGACCTGCATCGAGGCCTCGGCCCTGATCCGGCAGGTCGCCCGCCCCGACGTGCTCATGGTTGCCGCCCTGCTGCACGACATCGGCAAGGGCGGGCTGAGCGCACACAGCGTCGAGGGCGAGCCGATCGCGCGCCGGATCGCCGAGCGCACCGGCTTCGACGCCTCGGCCGTCGACCTGGTCGGCACCCTCGTGCGCTGGCACCTGCTGCTCGCCGAGACCGCGACCACCCGCGACCCCGACGACCCCGCGACGGCGGCCGCCGTGGTGGAGCGGCTCGGGGACCCGGCAGCCCTCGACCTGCTGGTGGCGCTGACCGAGGCCGACGCCCGGGCCACCTCCGCCAAGGCGTGGTCGACGTGGCGCTCCGGACTGGTCCGGACCCTCGAGCGCCGGGTGGCGGCGGCGTTCGTGGGCAGCCCTGCCGTGGCTCCGGAGGTCATCCCGGACGACGTGGCGGTGCCGCGCACGGCGCGCCGCGGCGGGATCGCGCTCGAGGTGGTGCCGGGCGACGACGGGTCGACCGTGACCGTCGTGGCCCCCGACCGGGTCGGCCTGCTCGCTGACGCCGCCGCGGTGTTCGCCCTGCAGCGCGCCTCCGTGCGCGCGGCCCGCGCCTGGAGCCAGGGGGAGTACGGCGTGTCGGTGTGGGACGTCGCGGAGACCCACCTCGACCCCGCGGTCCTGCGGCAGCGGTTCGAAGCGATCGCCGAGGGGCGGCTCGACGCCACGGCCCGGCTGCGTCCGGCGGACGCCGGGGTGCTCGCGCCGACCGTCGTCGTCCGGCCCGAGGCCTCGCACCACGCGACGGTGCTCGAGGTGCGCGCCGCCGACCGCCCCGGCGTCGTCCACCTCGTCTGCGCCGCGCTCGCGCGGCTCGACCTGACCGTCCGCTCGGCCCACGTCGACACGCTCGGCCCGCAGGCGGTCGACGTCTTCTACGTGCAGGAGAACGCCGCCGGCGGGCTCTCCGACAGCCGGGCGGCCGAGGCCGCGCACGCGGTCCGCGACGCCCTCAGCGGAGCCTGATCCGGGCCGTACCGCGCTGCAGGTCGACCTGCGAGCGCTGCTCGTCGTCGTCGGGGGAGGGCACGACGGCGCCCATGTGCCGGCGGCTGGCGAGGTCGCGGTCGGCTCGCGCCCGGGCCGGGTCGAAGACGTCGATGAAGCTGCCGAGCGCGTCCGCCGTCCCGGACGTGCCGGACCGCGGGGCCATGAGCGACCGGTGGCCAGCCCAGAGGGCGAGTCCGAGCACGGCGACGCCGGCGAGGAGGAACACGACGGGTTCCATTTCAACAGCGTAGGGGTCGCCGACTAGGGTGAGGGGGTCCACCTGACTCCCGGCCCGTAGGACGACGCACTTGTTCGCCACTCTCTCCGACCGCCTCGCCGACACCTTCAAGAACCTCCGGGGCAAGGGCCGGCTCTCCGAGGCCGACATCGACGCCACCGCGCGCGAGATCCGGATCGCGCTGCTCGAGGCCGACGTCGCGCTGCCGGTCGTCAAGGAGTTCGTGGCCGCCGTCAAGGAGCGCGCCCGCAGCGAGGAAGTCAGCCAGGCGCTGAACCCCGCGCAGCAGATCGTGAAGATCGTCCACGACGAGCTGGTCGAGATCCTCGGCGGCGAGACGCGGCGCCTGCGCTACGCCAAGTCCGGGCCCACCGTCATCCTGCTCGCCGGCCTCCAGGGCGCGGGCAAGACCACGCTCGCCGCGAAGCTCGCCCACTGGCTCAAGGAGCAGGGCAAGTCGCCCCTGCTTGTCGCCGCCGACCTCCAGCGCCCCAACGCGGTCAACCAGCTGCAGGTGAACGGCGAGCGCGCCGGCGTCACGGTCTTCGCACCCGAGCCGGGCAACGGCGTCGGCGACCCGGTCGCGGTCGCCCGCGGGGGCGTCGAGGAGGCGAAGCGCACGCTGCACGACGTCGTCGTCGTCGACACCGCTGGTCGACTCGGCGTCGACGCCGAGATGATGCAGCAGGCCGCCGACATCCGCGACGCCGTCCAGCCCGACGAGGTGCTGTTCGTCGTCGACGCGATGATCGGCCAGGACGCCGTCACCACCGCCCAGGCCTTCCTCGACGGCGTGGGCTTCGACGGCGTCGTCCTCACCAAGCTCGACGGCGACGCGCGCGGCGGCGCGGCGCTCTCGATCCGCTCGGTGACCGGACGGCCGGTGATGTTCGCCTCGGCGGGCGAGAAGGTCACCGACTTCGACCTCTTCCACCCCGACCGGATGGCCTCGCGGATCCTCGACATGGGTGACGTGATGACCCTGATCGAGCAGGCCGAGAAGACCTTCGACCAGGAGCAGGCCGCCAAGGCTGCGGCCAAGCTCACCGGTCAGGGCGGCGAGTTCACCCTCGACGACTTCCTCGAGCAGATGCAGCAGGTGCGCAAGCTCGGCTCGATGTCGAAGATCATGGGGATGCTGCCCGGGATGGGGCAGTTCCGCGAGCAGCTCGAGAACTTCGATGAGCGCGAGATCGACCGCATCCAGGCAGTCATCCAGTCGATGACCCCGGCGGAGCGGGCCAACCCCAAGATCATCGACGGCTCGCGCCGCGCGCGCATCGCCCGCGGCTCCGGGCGCCAGGTCTCGGACGTCAACCAGCTCGTCGACCGGTTCTTCGAGGCCCGGAAGATGATGATGCAGATGGCCAAGGGCGGCGGCCTGGCCGGTGTCCCCGGCATGCCGGGCCTCCCGATGGGTGGCAAGCGGGGCAAGTCCAAGCAGCAGCCGAAGAAGGGCAAGGGGCGCCGGGTCTCGGGCAACCCCGCCAAGGCCGCGCAGGAGAAGGCCGCCCTGCAGAAGGCAGCCCAGGAGAAGGCGGCCTCGGCCAACCCGTTCGGCACGCCGAAGGGCGAGGAGGGCGTGGACTACGAGCAGGCGGCCGCCGCGCTCGACCTGCCGAAGGACTTCTCCAAGTTCCTGAAGTGAGCCACACCCTCGTGGTCGACGCCGCCAACGTCGTGGGCGCCCGCCCCGACGGCTGGTGGAAGGACCGGGCCGGCGCGGCTCGCCGGCTCCACGAGGGCCTGGTGACCGCCGACCTGCCGCACGACCGGATCGTGCTGGTGCTCGAGGGCGCGGCCAAGGGCGGGCCGCGGCCGGGTCGCGACGGGCACGTGCAGACCGTCCACGCGCCCGGCGCGGGGGACGACACGATCGTGGCCCAGGCGCGGCGGGCGGTCGAGGCCGGTGACCGCGTCACCGTGGTCACCGCGGACCGGCTGCTGCGCGGCAGGGTCGAGGCGGTCGGCGCCCGGACCGCCGGTCCGCAGTGGCTCCTCGACGAGATCGACGGGGGCTGACCCGCCTCAGCCGTGCGCCTCGGCGCCGTGCCGGGCCAGCGCGAGGGCGACCGCGCCCACGACCTCGGCCGACTCGCCGAGCGACCCCGCCAGCACCCGCACGGCCGCAGCGGTGTCGGGCTGGGAGAACCGGTCGAGCGAGGTACGCACGCCCTCGGCCAGCGCAGGGGAGGCGCCGAGGGGCCCGCCCAGCACCACGGCCTCGGGGTTGAGGCTGTTGCCGAGGTCGGCCAGCGCCCTCCCGACCACGCGCCCGGCGTCGCTGAGGATCCGGCGCACCCCGGCGTCGCCGGCCGCCTCGAGCGCGAGCACCCGCTCGAGCGTGAGCACGTCGTCGTACGCCGGCTGGAGCAGGGCCAGCAGCCGCGGCGTGGCGACGAGCGTCTCGAGGCAGCCGCGGTTGCCGCACCGGCACACGTGGCCTCCCTCGTCGATCTGGACGTGGCCGAGCTCCCCGGCGGCTCCGGTGGCGCCGCGGTGCAGCCGTCCGCCGAGCACGATCCCCGCGCCGACGCCACTGGCGATCTTGACGAACACCACGTCGGACAGCCCCACGGCCGCACCCCGGCTGAGCTCGCCCAGTGCCCCGAGGTTGGCGTCGTTGTCCGCGACGGCGGGGACGCCGAGCCGGCGCTCGAGCTCGGCGCCGGGGGAGAGGCCGCGCCAGCCGGACAGGATCCCGGTCCGGATCCGGGCCGAGCGCCGGTCGACGGGCGCGGGGACGCACATGCCCACGGCGCGCAGCTGGTCGCGCGCGATCCCGGCTGCCCGCAGCGTGGTGCGCACCATGGTCGCCGCGCGGTCCAGGGTCTGCGGGCCGTGCTGGTCGACGTCGACCGGTTCGCGCACCTCGCCCAGGGTCGCTCCGCTGCCGTCGGCGACCACGACGTGCACGTGGTGGTGGCCCACGTCCACGCCGGCCACGACGCCCGACGGCGTGGCCAGGGCGACCAGCAGCGGCGGCCGGCCGCTCCCGCCCTTGTGGGGACGCCCGCGGTCGGTGGTCGCGACGACGGCGCCCGAGGCGACCAGGTCGCTCACGAGGGTGCTCACCGTGGTGCGTGACAGGCCGGTGCGGCGGGCCAGGTCGGCACGGCTCATCGGCCCGCCGGCGGCCAGTGCCGCGGTGATGGCCCGGCGGTTCTGCTCGCGCAGCCGTTCCAGGGATCCCGAGATCGCCATGCTCCGGGAGCGTAGGGCCATTCGTCCGGGACTCGCACTAATGATCGGCCGCACGGCGGTCCTTCCTCATTGACCCGGAGGTTTCGGCGTTCCTACGTTGGCGAAGGGCACCGTCCGGCGCCCCCCGGGGCCCGACCCCATGCGCGGCTCCGGCTTCTTGACTCGGCAAGGAGACACCACGTCATGCCCAGCAACCCCTGCCCACGCTCGCCGCGGCGCCGCCGCCGCGCCGCACTCGGGTCCCTCGCGGCCGTGCTGGCCGCCGGCCTCGTGCCGCTCGCCACCGTCGCGACGGCCCCGGGCGCCGCGACCGCCGCGTCCGCTCCGCAGGCCGACCGCCGCCTGCCCTACCAGGACCCGCGCCTGTCCACGGCCGCGCGCGTCGACGACCTGCTCGGCCGGATGACGCTGGCCGAGAAGGTCGGCCAGATGACCCAGGCCGAGCGGGCGGACATCGACGCCGACCCCGCGCAGATCACCGAGTACGGGCTCGGCAGCGTGCTGTCGGGCGGCGGCTCGGTGCCCGACCCCAACACCCCCGAGGCGTGGGCCGACATGGTCGACCGCTACCAGCGGGCCGCCCTCGACACCCGGCTCGGCATTCCGCTGATCTACGGCGTCGACTCGGTGCACGGCCACGGCAACCTCCAGGGCGCCACCGTCTTCCCGCACAACATCGGGCTCGGCGCCACCCGCGACCCGCGCCTGGTGGAGCGGATCGCACACATCACCGCGGAGGAGACCCGGGCCACCGGGCCGCAGTGGGCGTTCGCGCCGTGCGTGTGCGTGGCGCGCGACGACCGGTGGGGCCGCACCTACGAGAGCTTCGGCGAGACGCCGGAGCTGGTGATCCGCATGGAGACGGCGATCGACGGGCTGCAGGGTCGCCCCGGCCAGCTCGACCGGCCGGACCGGGTGCTCGCCACCGCCAAGCACTTCGCGGGCGACGGGCTGACCTCGTACGACGAGTCGAAGGCCGGCACCGGCGCCTACCCGATCGACCAGGGCGTCGACCAGGTCAGCCGCGAGGAGTACGCCGATCTCGCGCTCGCGCCGTACTGGCCGGCCGTGCAGGAGCACCACGTCGGCAGCGTGATGCCGTCGTTCAGCAGCGTCGACTGGACCGAGGACGGCCTGGGCAACCCCGTCAAGATGCACGGCAACCACGAGCTGATCACCGACGTGCTCAAGGGCGAGATGGGCTTCGACGGCATCGTCGTGTCCGACTGGCAGGGACTCCGGCAGCTGCCCGGCACCTACGCCGACCAGGTCGAGACCTCGGTGAACGCCGGCGTCGACATGTTCATGGAGCCGTACTCCGGCAGCAGCACCGGCTACCCGCAGTTCACCGAGACCCTCACGCAGCTGGTGCAGGACGGACGGGTCAGCCACGCCCGCATCGACGACGCCGTCTCGCGGATCCTGACCGCGAAGTTCGAGCTCGGCCTGTTCGAGCACCCGATGACCGACCGCCGGTTCATCGACCAGGTCGGCAGCACGGCCCACCACCGGGTCGCCCGGCGGGCCGCCGCGGAGAGCCAGGTGCTCCTGCGCAACGAGCACCGCACGCTGCCGCTGCGGTCGTCGCAGGACGTCTACGTCGCGGGCAGCAACGCCGACAACATCGGCAACCAGGCCGGCGGCTGGACGCTCACGTGGCAGGGCGGCTCCACCAACGTGATCCCGGGGACCACCATCCTCGACGGCATCGAGTCGGCCGCGTCCGGTGACGTCACGTTCAGCGAGGACGCCAGCGAGCCGGTCCCGGCCGGAGCCGCCGGCGTGGTCGTCGTCGGTGAGACGCCGTACGCCGAGGGGTTCGGTGACGTGGGCGGCCCGCAGTGGGCCTACGACCCGGGCGACCACGGGGTGGCGCGGCCGGCGAAGACGATGCAGCTCTCCGAGGCCGACACCCGCGCGGTGGAGACGGTCTGCGCGGAGGCGGCGTCGTGCACCGTCCTCGTCGTGTCCGGCCGCCCGATGGAGATCTCGCCCGACCTCCTCGGTCAGATCGACGCCCTGGTGGCGTCGTGGCTGCCGGGCAGCGAGGGGTCGGGTGTCGTCGACGTGCTCTTCGGCCGGCAGCCCTTCACCGGCCGGCTGCCCGTCACCTGGCCGCGGACCGTGGAGCAGGAGCCGATCAACGTCGGGGACGCCGACTACGACCCGCTCTACCCCTACGGGTTCGGCCTGCGCACGCACGGGCACGCGCACCGCTGACCCAGACGCCGGCCCGCTGCCCCGGCCGGGGTGGCGGGCCGGCGGTCAGAGCAGGTCGTGGTCGACCGCCCACGCGGCGGCCGCGGCCCGGGTGGGCACGTCGAGCCGGGTGCGGATGTTGGCGACGTGCCGGTGCACCGTGTGCACGCTCAGCACCAGCTGCCGGGCGATCTCGGCGTCGGTGCAGCCGCGGGCGACCAGCCGCAGCACCTCGACCTCGCGGTCCGACAGCGTGGTCTCCGCTTCCCGAGGACGGGCGGCGACCGCTGCCGGGTCGCGTCCGGTGAGGAACAGGTCGACGGCGGTCGCCACGGAGGTGCTGTCACCCCGCCAGGGAAAGTGGTCGTCGCCGGCCAGCTCCACGAAGGTCGAGCGCCGCAGCCGGTCGGCGAGGTCGCGGCCGAGCGCGAAGGGGATCGCCCGGTCCCCGCGTCGGTGCAGCACCAGGGTCGGGGCCTGCACCCCGGCGAGGCGGTCGGTGGCGTCGAGGGCGTAGACCGTGCGCAGTGCCTCGGCCGCCATCTCGCGCGAGGCCGAGCGGCGCTGGAAGCGCGCGAACGCGTCGCGCTCCCGCGGGGTCGCCCCCGGCAGGAAGACGTCGGCGAGCACGCGTGAGCCGAGGCCCCAGTGGGCCTGCACGAGCTCGACCATCGAGTCGCGGGCCGCCGGCGAGGCGATGTCGGCGCCGCGCGCGTAACCGCCGTACAGGACGAGACGGTCGACGCGGTCGGGCGCGGTCGCGGCGTACGCCGCCGCGACCGGGCACCCGGACGACGCGCCCAGCAGGTGCACCTGCCCGACGCCGAGCTGGTCGACGACGTGGTCGACGACCCCGGCCAGGACACCGGCCTGGTCGTCGAGGTCCGCCGGCACGGCACCGGCGCGGTCGGAGAGGCCGGCTCCCGGACGGTCGAAGCGGACCACCCGGCAGCGTCGGGCGAGCAGCCCGACGAAGTGCCGGAAGGTCGGGTCCTCCCAGTCGAGCTCGAGGTGGCTCGACCACCAGCCGCCGATCACGAGCACGGGGCCGGTGCCGACCGAGGACCAGGCCACCGCACGGCCTCCGACGGAGGCGTGGCGGACGACCTGGTCCTCGGGGTGCACGCGTCGCAGTCTAGGAACGAGGTGTGCGGTCCGGCCCCCCATTTCCGGGGCTCTGGGCGCCACTCAGCCCAGCCGGTAGAACCGCCAGAACGGGTGCTCGACCGGCAGCACCTCGGGCCGCCCGAACCCGGCGGACTCGGCCCACGAGGTCATGGTGTGGCCACGGAGCACGGTGCCGTTGACCACGCTGTCGGACTCCGCCCAGGTCGCCGGCAGGCAGTGCAGCACGCTCATCGCGAGCTGGCGGCGCTCGTTCTCGTCGGCAGGCGCGGCCTTGCTGTCCTCGCCGTGCTCGTCGGCGACCAGCACGGCACCGCCGGCGGCGAGCAGGGCCCGGAACCCGGCCAGTGCCCGCACCGGCTCGCCCATGTCGTGCAGGGCCTGGAACACCGTCACCAGCGTCACCGGCTCCTCCGTGAGCTCGTGGAGGAGGTCGGGCTCGGCGGCGTTGGCGCGCCACACGCTGACGCGTCCCTCGAGGCCGGCTCGGGCAACGTGGTCGCGCGCGGCCCTGACCGAGTCGACGTCGAGGTCGACGGCCACGACCCGGGCGTTCGGGAAGGCACGGGCCAGCCCGATGCTCGACCAGCCCTCGCCGCACCCCGCGTCGAGGATGACGCCGCCGGACTCGAGCCGGGCCGCGACGTCGGGCAGCTGTGCCACCCAGTCGCTGATGCCGAGCGCGAATCCCGGGCGGTTGAGCTCGGCGATGCCGAAGCGCAGCTCGTGGCCGAAGTCGGCGTACTCCACGCCGGTGCCGGTGGCGAACGCGTCGGCGACGGCCGGGAGCGACGCGGCCACGGCGCGTGCCAGCGGCGCGGCGCCGACGAGGTACGCCGGGCTGCCGGGGTCGAGCAGCACGGCCTGGTGGCCGGCCGGCAGCGCGAACAGCCGGGCTCCGGACAGGTCGTGGCCGACGACGTCGACGATGCCGGCGGCGGCCTGCTGGTCGAGCCACTCCAGCGCGTAGCGCGGGGCGATCGAGGCTGCGGCAGCGAGCTCGACCGCGGTGACGGCGCCGCTGCCGGCGAGCACGGGGTAGAGGCCGAGGCGTCGGCCCAGCTCGACGGTGAACAGCTCGACGGCCCCGCTGAACTGGTCGAGCAGGCGCAGGGCGAGCTCCTCGGCCCGCTCCGCGTCGGTGCGGTCCCCGGTGCCGGCGGAGCCGTGGTCGGTGCTGGTGTCGGCCTCGGTGATGAGGTCGGTGGACATGGTTCTTCTCCTTGCGGTGTGGTGGGCCGGCCGGCGGCCGGCTCCTCGGTCGTGCCTCACCAGTGCACCGCCGCCAGCCGGGCCGCCACATCGCCGGAACCGGCCAACCCCGGTGGCCGGATCCGGCCATCCACGACGGCCCCCGGACGGGCGATAACGTCGGGCGGCATGACGGCGCTGAGGTTCACCGGACCGGTCCTGCCCGACGGCGAGAGCCGCGACCTGTACGTCGTGGACGGGCGGGTGACCTACGAGCCCGTCGCCTCGGCCGAGCTGGTCGCGAGCGGCTGGATCGTGCCGGGCCTGGTCGACGCGCACTGCCACGTCGGGCTCGACGCGCACGGCGGGGTCGACGAGGCCACCTGCGAGGAGCAGGCGGTCGCCGACCGCGACGCCGGCGCGCTGCTGCTGCGCGACTGCGGGTCACCGGTCGACACCTCGTGGATCCACGACCGGGAGGACCTGCCCCGGCTGGTCCGCGCCGGCCGCCACATCGCGCGCACCCGGCGCTACATCCGGGACTACGCCCACGAGGTCGAGCCGGAGGACCTGGCCGCACACGTCGCGCAGGAGGCGCAGCGCGGCGACGGCTGGGTGAAGCTCGTCGGCGACTGGATCGACCGCGAGGTCGGCGACCTCGCGCCGTCGTTCCCCGCCGGGTCGTTCGCGGAGGCGATCGCCGTCGCCCACGCCCACGGCGCGCGCGTCACCGCCCACTGCTTCGGCGAGGACGTGCTGCCGGGGCTGATCGGGGCCGGCATCGACTGCATCGAGCACGGCACCGGCCTGTCGGTCGACCTGGTCGACGCCATGGTCGAGCACGGCACGGCGCTGGTGCCGACCGTCGTGCAGCTCGACAACTTCCCGCAGTACGCCGAGGCGGCGGCGGAGAAGTTCCCGGCGTACGCCCGGCACATGCTCGACCTGCACGCCCGCCGGCGCGACACGATCATGGCGGCGCACGAGGCCGGGGTGGCGATCTACGCCGGCACCGACGCGGGCGGCGTCCTCCCGCACGGCGGCATCGCCGGCGAGGTGCTCGAGCTCGCGGCGTACGGCATGAGCCCGGCCGACGCCCTGGGCGCGGCGAGCTGGAGGGCGCGGGCCTGGCTCGGCCACGACCCCGTCCTCGAGGAGGGGGCGCCCGCGGACTTCGTGGTGCTGCCGCGCGACCCGCTGGCCGACCTGACCGCCCTGCGCGAGCCGTCCCGGGTGGTGCTGCGCGGAAAGGTCGTGGCGTGACGCGGACCCCGATCCGCTGGACCACCGTCTGCCTCGACTGCCCCGACGCCCACGCCGCCGCGGAGTTCTACTGCCGCCTGCTGGGGTGGGAGACGACGGTCACCGAGCCCGACTGGGTGCTCGTGCGCGACCCGGCCGGCGGCGTCGGGCTCTCGTTCCAGTCCGAGGAGCAGTACGTCGCGCCGACCTGGCCCGAGGCACCGGGGGAGCAGCAGAAGATGATCCACCTCGAGGTCCTGGTCGACGACCTGCCGGCGGCCGTCGAGGCCGCGCTCGCCGCCGGTGGCCGGCTGGCCGACCACCAGCCCCGCGAGGACCTGCGGGTCGTGCTCGACCCCGCGGGCCACCCGCTCTGCCTCTTCACGCAGTGACGGCAGGCTGATCCGGCTCGTGTCGGGGGCGGCCGGTGGCGAACAGGATGCCGGTCACGACCAGGACGAGCAGCCCGGTGACGCCGAGCACCAGCGGCAGCAGGATGCCGAGCAGCAGGCCACCGACGAAGCCCTCGGTCGAGGGGACCACCCCGACGCGGACCCGCCCGCCGGGGAAGCCCTCGCAGGTGAGCGACAGGTCGCCGTCCCCGGTGTCGAAGCGCGAGACCGCGCGCCACTCGTTGTAGGTGAAGTCGCCCGAGACCGGCCGCTGGTCGATCACCGCCCCGGAGCCGTCGGTGATCTCGCAGCGGGCGGCGCTGCCGATCTCGCGGTAGAGCGCCCGCTCCTCGCCGGCGGGGAGGCTCACCGCGGTGGTGCTGCCGTCGGCCGGGACCACGGCGTCCTCCTGGGCCAGCGGGCGCAGCGTGAGGAACAGCGAGAGCGCGAACACCACGGGGGCCAGCACGACCAGCACGCCGCCGACGACGAACCACGCCACCGACGGGCGACGCCGGCGGGGCGTCGGGGGAGTCGGGTGGCCGGGCGGGTACGGCGTGGGCGCGCCGCCCCACGGCTGCCCGGGCGGGTACGGCTGCCCGGGCGGGTACGGCTGTCCGGGCTGGTCCGGCGGCAGCTGGCTCATGCTCGCCAGTTTCGCGTGCCCGGGCAGCCACCGGGCTGATTTCCGGCTCGTGGCCCCCGTCTGGCAGACTCTGCCAGCGAGTCCTGTCCTGCCCGGACCCTCTCACCCGGGCGGCGGCACGGCCCATCGAGGCCCCTCGGTCGGTGTTCCCCACCTGGTCCGAGGGCGCCCCACCACCACACGAGCGTCAAGGAGACACCACAGACGTGGCCGTCAAGATCCGTTTGAAGCGCCTGGGCAAGGTCCGGGTGCCGCAGTACCGCATCGTCGTCGTCGACTCGCGCAAGAAGCGCGACGGCAGGGTCCTCGAGGAGATCGGGAAGTACCACCCCAAGGAGGACCCCTCCTACATCTCCGTCGTCTCCGACCGGGCGCAGTACTGGCTCGGCGTCGGCGCGCAGCCCAGCGACGCGGTGGCCGCGATCCTCAAGATCACCGGCGACTGGCAGAAGTTCAAGGGCCTGCCGGGCGAGGAGGGCACCCTCCAGGTCGCCCCGGCCAAGCGCGACAAGATCGACGTCTTCAACGACGCGCTCAAGGACGCCCACAGCGAGGCCCGCGGCGAGGCCGTGACGAAGAAGTCGGCCGCCAAGAAGGCCGAGAAGGCCGAGGAGAAGCCGGCGGACGAGAAGCCCGCCGAGGAGAAGCCGGCCGAGGCCGCCGCCGAGGCCCCGGCCGAGGTGCCGGCCTCCGAGACCCCGGAGGGTGCGGCCGCCGAGGCCGAGACCGCCGAGGCCGCCGAGGTCGACGCCGAGAAGAAGTCCGAGGACGCCTGAGCATGATGCTCGCCGAGGCCCTCGAGCACCTGGTGCGCGGCGTCGTCGACCACCCGGACGACGTCTCCGTGCGCGACAAGCAGCTGCGCCGCGGCTCGCTCCTCGAGGTGCGGGTGCACCCCGACGACCTCGGCAAGGTGATCGGCCGCGGAGGTCGCACGGCGACCGCGTTCCGCACCGTGATCTCGGCGCTCGCCGGTCGCGGCGGGGCGCGGATCGACTTCGTCGACGTCGACCGCGGCCGCTGAGCCCAGCTCGTCCACCACGGGTGCCGTCCCCACCGGGGCCGGCACCCGTCGTGCATCCGGATGTCAGGAGGATCCAGATCGTGGTCTCGACAAGCTCGACCGACGGTGACGCGGACCGCACCGTGGAGGTCGTGGTCGGCCGGATCGGCAAGCCCCACGGCGTGCGCGGCGAGGTGACCGTCGAGGTCCGCACCGACGAGCCGGAGCGCCGGTTCACCGCCGGGGCCGTGCTCGACGTACGACGCCCGCACGACGTCGCCGCCCCCGTCCCGGTGCTCACCGTGCGCGGTGTCCGCTGGCACCAGGGCGTCCTCCTGCTCACCTTCGAGGAGGTCGAGGGCCGTGAGGCCGCCGAGGCGCTGCGCGGGTGCCTGCTGCAGACCGAGGTGCCCGCCGACGCGCGCCCCGACGACCCCGAGGAGTTCTACGCCCACCAGCTCGCGGGCCTCGCGGCGTACGACGTCGACGGGCGCGAGCTGGGCACGGTGACGCGCCTGGTCGGCGGCGGCGCCCAGGACCTCCTCGTCGTCCGCACGCCCGACGGCCGCGACGCGCTGGTCCCGTTCGTGGCTGCACTCGTGCCCGAGGTCGACCTCGACGGCGGCCGGGTCGTCATCGCCGACCGCCCGGGCCTGGTCACCCCGCTCGAGGACTGACGGGGCAGCCGTGCGCGTCGACGTCGTCACCATCTTCCCCGAGTACCTCGCGCCCCTCGGGCTGTCGCTGGCCGGCAGGGCCCGCGACGCGGGCCTGCTCGACGTGCACGTGCACGACCTGCGGAGCTGGACCCACGACCGCCACCGCACCGTCGACGACACCCCCTACGGCGGCGGCGCGGGCATGGTGATGAAGCCCGAGCCGTGGGGCGAGGCGCTCGACGCCGTGCTGCCCGACGGCGCCACGCTCGTCGTGCCCTCGCCCTCGGGTGAGCCGCTGCGCCAGGCGCTCGCCCGCGAGCTCGCCGGCCGCGAGCACCTCGTGCTCGCCTGCGGCCGCTACGAGGGCATCGACCAGCGGGTGGTCGAGGACGCCGCGACCCGGGCGGAGGTCCGGGAGGTGTCGGTCGGCGACTACGTGCTCAACGGCGGCGAGGCCGCCGCCCTGGTGATCGTCGAGGCGGTGGCCCGCCTGCTGCCCGGCTTCATGGGCAACCCCGACTCGCTGCTCGAGGAGTCGCACGAGGACGGCCTGCTCGAGTACC
Source organism: Nocardioides taihuensis (assembly GCF_042657275.1). Lineage (NCBI taxonomy): Bacteria > Bacillati > Actinomycetota > Actinomycetes > Propionibacteriales > Nocardioidaceae > Nocardioides > Nocardioides taihuensis. Next base: position 569,369 of record NZ_JBHSKD010000027.1, on the reverse strand, counting down.
CCGTCTACACCCGGCCCGCCACCTGGCGCGGCCGGGAGGTCCCGCCGGTGCTGCTCTCGGGTGACCACGGGGCGATCGCGGCCTGGCGCCACGAGCAGGCCGTACGCCGCACCGCCGAGCGCCGCCCCGACCTCGCCCACCCCGCGCGGGCGGTCACGTCCGGTGACCTCGAGGGCCACCTCGCCCGGGCGGTCCCGGCGGACGTCGGGGAGCTGCAGACGCTGCAGTGGGCCTGCTTCCCGCCCGAGCTGCACGAGCCGGCCGAGGCGCTGGCGCACGACCTCGTCGAGGAGACCGGCGTGGTCCTGCGCGTGGGCGGGCGCCTCGTCGGCGCCGTCGCCGGCCGGCTGCACGACGGGGGAGCGACCTGGGAGCCGCGGCTGCTGATGGTCGCCCCCGACCTCCGCGGCCGGGGGATCGGGCGCTTCCTGCTCGCCCACGCCGAGGCGATCGCGCCGCCGGGCGTCACGTCGTACGTCCTGAAGACGGCGGCGACCGCCGAGGGCACCCAGCGGATGTACCGCAAGGCGGGCTACCGGCCCGCGGGCGAGGAGGCTCCGGGCGTGGTCCGGATGGTGAAGCCGCGGATTTCCACGGCCTGACGGGCCTGTGGCAGACTTGCCGATCGGCCCTCGCCGGCCAAACAGGGATCGTCCGACGACGCGTTCGGCGGAGATCCGCACCAGCTCCTGCCACAGGGGGAGCATGGTGCCGCCGGCCACTCGCGCGGGAGCCGCACAAGTGCATCCACCCGATCCGTACCGCGGCTGACCTGTGGCACTCGCGAGGAGAACCATGAGCAACGTCATCGCCGAGCTCGGCAACTCCCTCAAGCGCGACGACGTCCCGGCCTTCCGCGCCGGCGACACCATCAAGGTCCACGTCAAGGTCGTCGAGGGCAACCGCGCCCGTGTCCAGGTCTTCCAGGGCGTGGTGATCCGCATCCACGGCTCCGGCGTCGGTCGCACCTTCACCGTCCGCAAGGTCTCCTTCGGCGTCGGCGTCGAGCGCACCTTCCCCCTGAACTCCCCGATCTTCGAGGAGATCGAGGTCGTCACCCGCGGTGACGTCCGCCGCGCGAAGCTCTACTACCTGCGCAACCTGCGCGGCAAGAAGGCCAAGATCAAGGAGCGCCGCGAGGCCTGACCGGCCCCCGCCCACCTGCTCGTTACGCTCTGCGCGTGACCCCCGATGACCGCGACCCGTCGGTGCCCGTCGTGAACGACGAGCCCGCGTCGCGGTCGTCGCACGTCGGGGGTCCGACCACTCCGGAGGATGCTGACATCGACGCCCCCACCGCCGACACCGACGCCCACCGCGACACGGGCGGCAAGAAGAAGCACATGCCGCTGTGGCAGGAGACGATCCTGCTCCTCGCGATCGCCCTGGTGCTCGCGGTCGTCATCAAGGCGCTGTTCGTGCAGGCGTTCTACATCCCCTCGGAGTCGATGGAGCCGGGGCTGATCAAGAACGACCGGATCCTGGTCGAGAAGGTCTCCTACTGGGGCGGTGGCAGCCCGCAGCGCGGCGACGTCGTCGTGTTCGAGGACCCCGGCGGCTGGCTCAACGCCGCCGAGTCCGCCGGGCCGACCAACCCCCTGGCCAAGGCGATGGCCAAGGTGGGCCTCTACCCCCAGGGCGGCCACCTGGTGAAGCGGGTGATCGGCGTCGAGGGCGACGTCATCCACTGCTGCGACGACAAGGGCCGGATCGAGGTCAACGGCCAGCCCCTCAACGAGGACGACTACGTCAACCACCCCGACCAGGTGAAGTGTCGCGGTCCGATGACCGGCAACTGCGAGTGGACGGCGGGGCCGGTGCCCGCGGGGCACATCTTCGTGATGGGCGACAACCGCAACCGGTCCGCCGACTCCTCCGCCCACCTGTGCACGGACGACGAGACCGACTGCAACCAGAACCCCTACGTCCCCGTCGACCTCGTCGTCGGCAAGGTCTTCGTGCTGCTGTGGCCGGCCGACCGGTTCGGCTTCCTGCACCGGCCCGACACCTTCGACGACGTCCCCGACCCCGAGCCCACCGGCTGACCCGGTGACCGCGCTGCCCCGGGGCTCGACCGTCCGGCGTGACGCCGGGCTGTACGGCTACGAGCGTGCCCTGCACCGGGTCGGCCTGCACCCCATCGCCGGGGTCGACGAGGCCGGCCGTGGTGCGTGCGCGGGGCCGTTGGTGGCGGGGGCGGCGATCCTGCCGCCGGGCCGGGCGGGCATCGTCCCGGGGCTGGCCGACTCCAAGCTGCTCACCGAGGCGGCGCGCGAGCGCGTCTATGCCCAGGTGGTGCGGCGTGCCGTGGCCTGGTCGGTCGTGGTGATCGAGCCCGAGGAGTGCGACCGCCTCGGCATGCACGTCGCGAACGTCGAGGCGCTGCGCCGCGCCGTCGCGCTGCTCGACGTGCCCCCGGCGTACGTGCTGACCGACGGGTTCCCCGTCGACGGGCTCGGCGTCCCCGGCCTGGCGGTGTGGAAGGGCGACCGGGTCGCGGCCTGCATCGCGGCGGCGTCGGTGCTGGCCAAGGTCACCCGCGACCGGATCATGGTGGGGCTCGACGGCTCGTGGCCGGAGTACGACTTCAAGACCCACAAGGGCTACGTCACCGACGTGCACCAGGCGGCGCTCACCGCGCACGGGCCGTGCCCGATCCACCGTCAGCGGTTCGTCAACGTGCGGCGTGCCGCGGGCCGGGAGCCTGCCGTGGCGCCCACCGGGGTGGAGAATGGCCGCATGCAGGAGAGCAGCCGATGAGCGCGGAGGACCTCGAGAAGTACGAGACCGAGATGGAGCTGACGCTCTACCGCGAGTACCGCGACGTCGTCGGCATCTTCAAGTACGTCGTGGAGACCGACCGGCGCTTCTACCTCTGCAACCAGGTCGACGTGAAGGCCCGCACCGAGGCGGGCGAGGTCTTCTTCGAGGTCACGATCAGCGACGCCTGGGTCTGGGACATGTACCGGCCGGCGCGGTTCGCCAAGAACGTCAAGGTGCTCACCTTCAAGGACGTCAACGTCGAGGAGCTCAGCCCCGCCGACATCGACCTCCCGAAGTCCTGACGGATCGGCCGCCCCGGGGCTGACCCGAGGAGTCTTGGCGAGGCCCCGCCGGGGCCGCGATGGTCTGGACAGGTCGTTCAGAACACTCCCAGCGTTCGGCAAAGAATCCAGAATTCGGCAATTCCGCCGCTGGCACCGCCCTACGATTCGCAAGGAGTCCCGTCTGCCACGGGCGGGGGCGAAGAGGAGTGTGCCGGCATGAAGTGCCTGAGGCTCGACTGTGCGCGACGGAGGTCCCAGCGGGGCGCCGCCGCGGTCGAGTTCGCCCTCATCATGCCGATCCTGCTGATGCTGGTCTTCGGCGCGATCCAGTACGGCATCTACTTCTGGTCGTCCCAGGGCGGCAGCGACGCCGCCCGCTCCGCGTCGCGCTCGGCAGCGACGACCGAGCCGGTGGCGTGCGACGCGTTCCGCGACGCGGTCGTCGCCCAGATCAACCCCTACCGCAGCGACGGCACCCGGGTGACGATCGAGCGGCACTACTACCAGCAGGCCAACCCGACCGTGCCGGTCGCGGCAGCCACCGACGTGGCTGTCGGCGACCTGGTCGAGGTCCACGTCCGTTTCGAGAGCATCGATCTCGGCCTGCCGCTCATCCCGACGATCCAGGACGGCATCGTCGACACCACCGCCAAGACGCGCGTCGAGTTCCTCAACGGCGGAAACCCCGAGGACTGCAGCTATGTCAACTACCTTCCGTGAGCGCAGCGACCGCGGTGCGGTCGCGGTCATGGTGGCCATCCTGTCGGTCCTGCTCCTGACCGTCGGCGCACTCTCGGTCGACCTCGGCAACGCCTGGGCGCGCAAGCGCTCGGCCCAGAAGCAGGTCGACGTCGCCGCGATGGCGGGTGCCGCGATGCTGCCGGCCAAGAGCTCCGCGGACCGGACGGCGGTCGCGCAGGCCGTGGCCACCTCGATGAACAACGCCAGCAACGCGGTCGGCGGACAGCAGGACGCCGCGTTCAGCGCCTCGCAGTTCCTCGACTCCGAACTCGGCAACGGCGAGATCACCTTCCAGGACAACAACGGGAACACCTGCGCGGTGACCGGGCTGTGCACCCAGATCACCGTGACCTCGCCGAGGGCCCGGGTCGAGTTCGGCCTGGGGCGGATCGTCAGCGACGGCGTCGACGTCGAGCAGACCGCGGTGGCCAAGATCTTCTCCGAGGTCCCCGACGGCAGCCACACGCTCCCGTTCTGGCTCCCCAACGGCTGCGCCTTCGGCGCCGCCGAGGGTGACACCTCGGGCGGGGGCAACGGCGGTGGCGGCGGCAACCCGATCGTGGCCAACGGCTTCGTGGCCACGGCCCCGGCCGGCGCGGTGGCCTCGGCCGCACCGGAGGCCGCGGCGACCTCACCGGCGGTCGGCGCGACCGCCGCGGCGAGCGCGCCGCAGTCGGTGGTCGTGGTCAGCCCGGTCGGCAGTCACAGCCTGGGCCCGTCGACCGCCAACTACACCGTGGGGGTCGGCTCGACGACCGACATCACCAACTACGTCGTCAGCAACGTGCCGTCCAACACCGACCGCGCCTCGATCCGCTTCATCTCGCCGGACAACAGCACCTTCGTCGACTACGCCGTGAACGAGCAGAACCCGCGCGGCACGCTGATCGTCCCGACGTTCACCGTCGGCCCGGCGGTCAGCAACACCTCGGGGGTCTGGACCGTGTACGCGTTGATCAAGCCCAACGGCAACCAGCCGGTCCAGTACTCCACCACCCACCTCACGTTCACCGTGGGCAACCCGTCGGTCTCGACCACGCTCACCTCGTCGACGACCACGACCAGCTCGGACACGACGTCGACCAGCACCAGCGGTGACGGTGGCCCCTCGTCGACGACCACGACGACCGAGCAGACGATCACTGCCACCCCGACCGGCAACGCGGTCGGCTGTGTCGGCCAGAACCGCGGCAACTTCGGCCAGCTCGACAGCCCGCGCCGCGGCATCAGCAACATCCAGCAGGCGCTGGGCCCGAACATCGCGCTCGGCCTCGACCACAGCATCGTGCAGTTCCTCGACCTGCCGCCGGGCACCATCAACTGCGACGACGTGCCGGCCGACCGTCAGGACGAGGTGTCGGAGGACGATGCACCGCCGCAGAACGGCCGCAACTGCATCCAGGGCGCCACCGGCAACGACGGCCCCAAGATGCTCGAGGGACTGATCACCGGCAGCACGGGCAACCCGAGTTTCAAGGGGCGGCTCGACGTGACGGGCGGCCCCAACCGCAACACCTCGAGCCTGTGCACCGGCGGCCGCACCAACGTCGCGCGCAACGGCGTCACCATCAACAACGACGTGCTGTCGTGCTACCTGCGCAACGGCACGACGCTGCGCGACATCGCCCAGCCGACCGGCGTCAGCCAGTCGATGGTCGACCCGTCGATCGTGAACTCGCCGCGGTTCGTGTGGCTGCCGGTCGTGTACGCCCAGACCCGCGACGAGCACGGCTGGCAGCCGATCTACACCTTCACCGCGGCGTTCATCACCGACGAGCGGTGGGACTTCGACGCCAACACGCCGGTCAACGCGACCAGCGACAACGGCATCGTGATCAACGGCAACGGCAACAGCGTCGAGAAGCTGACGGTGTTCACCTTCAACTCCCGCGTGCTGCCGACCAACTCCCAGTCGCCGAACGTCGCCTACAACGAGCAGATCGGCCGCCCGGTCCCGCGCCTGGTCGGCTGACGCGGAGGGCCCGCTCCTCACTGGTCGGGGTGCGGGCCGTCGGGGTCGACGGCGTGGCCGACAGTTGAGGACCTGGTCGCCGCCGCCGGCCCGCGAGACGTCCACAGGCCCTGCTCGGGACACCCTCGTCCACAGGTCCCCTCCGCCCCGCCGCCGCCCGTGCCCGGCTCCGGCGACGCTGGCTCCATGCAGCCCTCCACCTCATCCGCCGCCCGGCGCCTCGCCCTCGGCTCCTACGGCGAGCGCGTGGCCGAGCGTCACCTGACCGACCGGGGCCTCGTCGTGCTCGACCGCAACTGGCGGTGCCCGGGCGGCGAGCTCGACCTCGTGCTCCGCGACGGGGACGTCCTCGTCGCCTGCGAGGTGAAGACCCGGAGCAGCCTGGCCTGCGGCACGCCGCACGAGGCGGTCGACCTGGCCAAGGCCGAGCGGCTGCGCCGGCTCGCCGAGCTGTGGGTGGCCGCGCACGCGGCCCGTCCGCGCGAGGTGCGGGTCGACCTGGTCGCGGTGCTGCGACCCGCCCGGGGTGCCGCCAGCGTCGAGCACGTGCGGGGGATCGCCTGATGCCCGTCGCGACGGCCCGCGCCATCGCGCTCGAGGGCGCCACCGGCCACCTCATCGACGTGCAGGCCGACGTGTCGCAGGGGATGGTCGGCACCACCCTGGTCGGCCGGGCCGACGTGGCCCTGAGCGAGGGGCGCGACCGCTGCCGGATGGCCGTGGTGAACAGCCGGCTCGAGTGGCCCTCGACCCGACGGGTGACGATCCTGCTGTCGCCCGCGGACCTCGCCAAGCGTGGCACCCACTTCGACCTCGCCGTGGCCCTGGCCGTGCTGGGCGCCTGCGGCACGGTGCCGCCCGCCGCGCTCGCCGGCACGGTCTTCATCGGTGAGCTCACCCTCGAGGGCGGCCTGCGGGCAGTGCCCGGCGTGCTCCCGATGGTGCTGGGCGCCGCGGCCGGCGGGATCCGCCGCGTCGTGGTGCCCGAGCCGCAGGCAGCCGAGGCGGCCATGGTTCCGGGCGTCGAGGTGCTCGGGCTCCGCTCGCTGTCCCAGGCGGTGGCCGAGCTGCGCGGCGAGCCGGTCCCGGAGGCACCTCCGGTCGCCGCCGCCTCCGGCAACCGGCTGCTCGCGTGGCGCGGCGACGAACGCCTCGACGAGGTGGACATGGCCGACCTGCTCGGCCTCGGTGACGCCCGCTACGCCGTCGAGGTCGCCGCGGCGGGCGGTCACCACCTGCTGCTCTCCGGGCCGAAGGGGGCCGGCAAGACCACCCTCGCCGAGCGCATCCCCGGTCTGCTGCCCGACCTCACCCCGGAGGAGGCGCTCGAGCTCGCCGCGCTGCACTCGCTCGCCGGCGTGCTCGACCCGCGGCACCAGCTGGTCCGCCCGCCCTACTCCGCGCCCCACCACGACGCCAGCAAGGCCAGCATCATCGGCGGCGGCACCGGGCGGGTCCGCCCCGGCGAGGTCAGCCTCGCCCACTGCGGCGTCCTGCTCCTCGACGAGTTCCCGCTGTTCCGCACCGACGTCATCGACGCGCTCCGCACGCCCCTGGAGAGCGGCGACGTGACGGTCGCCCGTGGTGACGAGGTGGCGGTCTTCCCGGCGCGCGGCATGGTCGTGATGGCGTGCAACCCCTGCCCCTGCGGCGAGTACCGCAGCGACGTGCGGGTCAGCCGCTGCACGTGCAAGGAGGTGACCCGTCGCGACTACCGCGCCCGCATCTCCGGGCCGCTCGCCGACCGCATCGACATCACCCGTCACTTGGTGCCGCTGCGCCCTGACCACGAGCCCGGGGCCGATCCGCCGCCGGGGCTCACCCCGCCACCCGAGTCGACGGCGACCGTCCGCGCGCGCGTCGAGGCGGCCCGGCAGCGGCAGGAGGCCCGCTACGCCGGCCGGTCCTGGCGGCTGAACGCCCACGCCCCCGCGCCTGCCCTGCGCGCTGAGTGGCCGTTGTCCGAGGTCTGCCAGCGCCTGGTGGACGACAAGCTCTACGGCGGGCGGCTGAGCCGCCGCGGGGCCACGCGCGTGCACCGGATGGCCTGGACGGTCGCCGACCTGCGGGGGCTCGACCGTCCCGATGTCGCGTGCGTGGACACCGCCCTCCGGCTCCGCGAGGGTGAGCCGCTCCTGCTCACCGCGCTGCGGGTGGCGGGATGAACGCCCCCGCCGCCCTCCACGACGACCGCCTCGCCCGCGTCACCCTGTCGCGCCTCACCGAGCCGGGCGACCCGCGCGTCTCGCGGCTGGTGCCCCAGCTCGGCGCGCCCCGCCTGCTCCACCTGCTGCTCGACGACGCCGAGGTGAGCGACCTCCGGACGGACGCCGCGGCGCGCCTGCTCGACGTGGAGCCGGAGCGGGAGCTCGAGCGGGCCGCCCGGCTCGGCATCCGGTTCGTGGTCCCGGGCGACGCCGAGTGGCCGGCGCGGACCGCCGACCTGGCCCGGGTCGCCAACTCCCAGGACCGGGGCGGCCCGCCGCTGGGGCTCTGGGTCCGTGGCCCGCGGCGCCTCGACGAGCTGGGCAACTCCGTCGCGGTCGTCGGTTCGCGCTCGGCCACGACGTACGGCGCCGACGTCGCCTCGGAGATCGCGGCCGTCACCGCCCGGGCCGGCTGGGGCGTGGTCAGCGGCGCGGCGTTCGGGATCGACCAGGCCGCCCACCGCGGCGCTGCGGCTGTCCGCGGCTTCACCGTGGCCGTGCTCGCCTGCGGCGTCGACCGGGCCTACCCGACGGCGCACGCGGCCCTGCTCGAGCACCTGGCGACCGAGGGCATGGTGGTGTCGGAGCTTCCACCCGGCTGCTCGCCCACCCGGCTGCGCTTCCTCTCCCGCAACCGCGTCATCGCGGCCCTCACCCGGGGCACCGTGGTGGTCGAGGCCGCGCTGCGCAGCGGGGCCCTGAGCACCGCCAACTGGGCGAGCAAGATCTCCCGACCGGTGCTCGGCGTTCCCGGTCCCGTGACCAGCGCGCAGTCCCAGGGCGTGCACGGCCTGCTGCGCACCGGGGCCGCGACCCTGGTCACCTGCGGCGCGGAGGTGCTCGAGGAGCTCGGCGCCGTGGGGGAGCACCTCGCCGAGCTGCCCCGCGGCCCCGAACGCCGGCGCGACCGGCTGTCCTCCCGCCAGCAGCAGGTGCTCGAGGCCGTGCCCGTGGCCTCCCCGGCCGGGGTCGAGTCGGTCGCGCGCGCCGCGGGGATCGGCCTCCTCGAGGTCAGCACGCTGCTCGCCCAGCTGCAGGCCCTCGAGCTCGTCGAGCAGCTCCCGCGCGGGTGGCGGCTCGCCGAGGGAGCGCGAGCGTGAGGTCCCCGGGGGTCGCGACCCGCGCGCCTACACTCCGGGCATGGCCGACGGCGCTCCCGACCCCGGGCTCCCGGAGGCGATGGTCCGGGTGCTGGCGGACTACGAGCGGCACCTGGCCGTCGAGCGGGACCTGACGCCGCACACGGTCCGCGCCTACCTCGGCGACGTGGCCTCGCTGCTCGAGCACGCGCGGCGGCTCGGACACACCGACGTCGGCGGCCTCGACCTGCGCGGGCTGCGCAGCTGGCTGGCGCTCCAGCAGACCAGCGGCCGCTCGCGCACGACGGTCGCCCGCCGTGCCACCGCGGCGCGCGTCTTCACCGCCTGGCTGGCCCGGACCGGGCGGATCCCCACCGACGTCGGCGCCAGCCTCGGCTCACCCCGGGCGCACAGCACGCTGCCGGCGGTGCTCCGCGCCGACGAGGCCCGCGACCTGGTCGAGGCCGCCGCCGCGCTCGCCGACGACGGCAGCCCGGTCGGGATGCGCGACGTCGCGATGCTCGAGCTGCTCTACGCGACCGGGATCCGGGTCGGCGAGCTGGTCGGCCTCGACGTCGACGACGTGGACCGCGAGCGCAACGTCGTCCGGGTCCTCGGGAAGGGGCGCAAGGAGCGCACGGTGCCGTTCGGCCGTCCGGCGGCGCAGGCGCTCGACCTGTGGCTGGCGTTCGGCCGGCCGCGCCTGGTGGCCGCGGGGGCCGGGCCGGCCCTGTTCGTCGGTGCGCGGGGCCGGCGCATCGACCAGCGGGCGGTGCGCACGCTGGTGCACCGCCGCATCGCGGAGGTGCCCGGCGCCCCCGACATCGGCCCTCACGGGCTGCGTCACACCGCGGCCACCCACCTGCTCGAGGGTGGCGCCGACCTGCGCTCGGTGCAGGAGCTGCTCGGGCACGCCTCGCTCGCCACCACGCAGCGCTACACACACGTGACCACCGACCGGCTGCGCCGCGCCTACCAGCAGGCCCACCCCCGGGCCTGACGCCCGCGCCCCCGCCTCCCCGCGCGCTCACGGATCCCACCCGGAGCGGACCAGCGGCTGCCAACCGGCCCACGCCGGCCGGAGCAGCGGCGTTGCGGTGGGCGGTCCTGGAGCCGGAGGCACCGCGTCCGCCACTGGCGCCGGCCCCCACAGGGGCAGCAGGCGCACGGGTCCGCCGCCGACCAGGGTGAGCGGGTCGAGGTAGGTCTCGCCGCGGCGCCACCCCCAGTGCAGGCAGGCGTCGGGTGGGCAGTGGGTGCCCGCCCAGGCCAGCGTCCCGAGAGGGGCACCGGCCGCCACCCGGTCGCCGACCCTCACCGAGGCCGCGACGGGCTCGTAGGTCGTGCGGGTGCCGTCGTCGTGGCCGACCACCACGACGCCGCGTCCGGCGACCATCCCGGCGAAGGACACCGTGCCCGGCAGCGCGGCCACGACCTGCTGCCCGGGCGACCCGCGCAGGTCGACCCCGCGGTGACCGCTGCCCCACGGGTCGTCGGGAGGCTCGAAGGTGCGGGTCACCGCGGGCGCGGGGGAGAGCGGCCACACCCCCGCCGGACGGGCCGTGTCGGCGCTCGCGGCGACGGGAACGGCCGGGAGTGCCGGAAGCAGGAGCAGGAGGAGCGGGAGCAGGCGACGGGTCATGGTCCGAGGGTGCGGTGCGACAGGACCACCCCGGGGGCGCCGCGGGGGCGGTTGTGGAGGAAGGTGTCCCGGGGAGGGGCTGTGCGCAGGAGACGGGCCGTCCCTCGGATTCGCTGTGGTCGGCCCCGGTCGACTACGCTGACCCCCGGCGATCCCTCGGGATCGACTTCGCACGCCTGCCGACCACGACGGGACCGCTCCGGCCCCGACCACCCGTGGGCGACGGCCCTCGGTCCCGGTCACCCGACCGGGTCGGGCCGCGCGCAGGCGTCAGGGCAGCCGGCACCCGTCGGTTGCACGGAACTGAAAACGATCGGGGCACGTTCCCGGTCCGTCCTGGTTCAAGGGCGGACGTACGGGCGTGGCCCCACACCACAGGAGAACACCTTCATGGCAGTCGTGACCATGCGCCAGCTCCTCGAGAGCGGCGTCCACTTCGGACACCAGACCCGTCGCTGGAACCCGAAGATGAAGCGCTTCATCATGACCGAGCGCAACGGCATCTACATCATCGACCTGCAGCAGTCGCTGGCCTACATCGACCGCTCCTACGCGTTCATCAAGGACGTCGTCGCCAAGGGCGGCACGGTGATGTTCGTCGGCACCAAGAAGCAGGCCCAGGAGGCCATCGCCGAGCAGGCGACCCGCGTCGGCATGCCCTACGTCAACCAGCGCTGGCTCGGCGGCATGCTCACCAACTTCCAGACGGTGCACCAGCGGATCAACCGCCTCAAGGAGCTCGACGAGATCGACTTCGACGACGTGGCGGGCAGCAGCCGCACCAAGAAGGAGCTGCTGCAGATGCGCCGCGAGCGCGACAAGCTCAACAAGTCGCTGGGCGGCATCCGTGAGATGAGCCGCACCCCCGCCGCGGTGTGGATCGTCGACACCAACAAGGAGCACCTGGCCGTCGAGGAGGCGCGCAAGCTGCGCATCCCGATCGTGGGCATCCTCGACTCCAACTGCGACCCCGACCTCGTCGACTTCCCGATCCCGGGCAACGACGACGCCATCCGCGCGGTCGGCCTGCTCACCCGGGTCGTCGCCGACGCCGTCGCCGAGGGCCTGATCGCCCGCTCCGGCTCGAAGCCCGCCGAGGGCACCGAGGCTGTGGGCGCCGAGGAGCCGCTGGCCGAGTGGGAGCGTGAGCTGCTGGGCGGCGACGCCGAGAAGGCCGCCGTCGAGGCGACCGGCGGCGACGCCACCGCCGAGGCACCGGCCTCCGAGGCGACCGGTGCGGCCAGCGAGGCCCCCACCGAGGCGCCGGCCGCCGAGGCCGCGACCGAGGCTCCGGCTGCCGAGGCCGCCACCGAGGCGCCGGCTGCCGAGGCTGCCACCGAGGCGCCGGCCGCCGAGGCCGCCACCGAGGGCGAGTACGGCGCCGACTCGGCCGCCCCGCTCGAGGACGGCTCCGCCCCCGAGGGCTTCACCGTCAAGGGCAACAAGACCTCGATGAAGTTCCACGCGGAGACCAGCCCCTGGTACGACCGGACCAACGCCGAGGTGTGGTTCCGCTCCGCCGAGGCCGCCGAGGCCGCGGGCTTCACCAACGCCGAGGCCAAGGCCGACGCCTGACCGGCGTCCGCCCGACGCCTGACCGACGTCCGCGCCGTGCTCCCGTGACCCCTGGTCGCGGGAGCACGGCCGACCACCACCTGTTCGAGAAGAGGGACCATGGCGAACATCTCTGCCGCCGACGTCAAGAAGCTCCGTGAGCTCACCGGCGCCGGCATGATGGACTGCAAGAAGGCGCTGACCGAGGCCGAGGGCGACTTCGACAAGGCCGTCGAGATCCTGCGCGTCAAGGGCTCGGCCAAGGCCGAGCAGCGCGGTGCCGAGCGCGAGGCCACGGCCGGCCTGGTCGCCACCTCGGGTGGTGCCCTGGTCGAGCTCAACTGCGAGACCGACTTCGTGGCCAAGAACGACGACTTCGTCGCGGCGGCCCAGCGGATCGCCGACGCCGCCGACCAGGCGAAGGCCGGCGACGTCGAGACCCTCCAGCAGGTCTCGCTCGGTGACAAGACCGTGGGCGAGACGGTGAAGGACCTCGCGGTCTCCATCGGCGAGAAGATCGAGCTCGGCAGCGCCGCGTGGTTCGAGGGCCCGGTCGTGGTCTACCTCCACCGCCGCGCCGCCGACCTCCCGCCGGCCGTCGGCGTGCTCGTCGAGTACGACGGCGACGCCGACGCCGCCCGTGGTGCGGCGATGCAGATCGCCGCGATGCGCCCGCAGTACCTGACCCGTGACGAGGTCCCCGCGGACGTCGTCGAGCACGAGCGGAGCATCGCCGAGGCGAAGTCCCGCGAGGAGGGCAAGCCCGAGCAGGCGATCGCCAAGATCACCGAGGGCCGGCTCAACGGCTTCTTCAAGGAGGTCGTGCTGCTCGAGCAGCCGTCGGTGACCGAGCACAAGAAGTCGGTCAAGGCGGTCCTCGACGAGGCCGGCACCACGGTCAAGCGGTTCGCCCGCTTCGAGGTCGGCGCCTGACGCTAGGGTTCGACCAGACCTATCGGAGGAGGCCGGTTCGATGACGATCACGTCGCTCATCGAGCCGGCCTTCTGCCGTCCCCAGCCCCGCACCAGTCCCGAGCCCCGAAGGGTGACCGCGTGACCGCGTACAACAGAGTCCTGCTCAAGCTGTCCGGCGAGGTGTTCGGCGGCGGCAAGGTCGGCGTCGATCCCGACGTGGTGCAGGGCATCGCCCGCGAGATCGCCTCGGTCGCCCGCGCCGGCGTCCAGGTGGCGGTGGTCACCGGTGGCGGCAACTTCTTCCGCGGCGCCGAGCTCCAGCAGCGCGGCATGGACCGCGTGCGCGCCGACTACATCGGCATGCTCGGCATCGTGATGAACTGCCTGGCCCTCCAGGACTTCCTCGAGAAGCTCGGGGTCGAGACGCGTGTCCAGACCGCGATCGCGATGGGGCAGATCGCCGAGCCCTACATCCCGCGCCGGGCGATCCGCCACATGGAGAAGGGGCGCGTGGTGATCTTCGGCGCCGGCATGGGCATGCCGTTCTTCTCCACCGACACCGTCGCCGCGCAGCGCGCGCTGGAGACCAAGTGCGACGTGGTGCTGATGAGCAAGAACGGCGTGGACGGCGTCTACAGCGCCGACCCGCGGCTCGACCCGACGGCCACCAAGTTCGACGACCTCACCTTCGAGGACGCCCTCCAGCGCGGGCTGCGCGTCGCCGACGCGACCGCGTTCGCGCTCTGCCAGGAGAACAAGCTCCCGATGGTGGTCTTCGGCATGGAACCGGAGGGCAACATCCTGCGCGTCGTGCAGGGTGAGAGGATTGGCACGCTCGTCAGCGCGGGCTGAGCAGGCCACCTCGCGAGGGCCAGCCGGCGACGACGGCACGAGACGACCGCAGGACGACAGGAGCCAGGCGTGATCAACGACATCCTCAACGAGGCCGACGGCAAGATGGACAAGTCGGTCGAGGCGACGCGTGAGGAGTTCGCGGCGATCCGCGCGGGCCGCGCCCACCCGAGCATGTTCAACAAGATCACGGTCGACTACTACGGCACCCCGACGCCCCTGCAGCAGCTCGCGTCGTTCACCGCGCCCGAGGCCCGGATCATCCTCATCTCGCCCTACGACATGGGTGCCATCGGCAACATCGAGCGGGCGATCCGCGACTCCGACCTCGGAGTCAACCCCGCGAACGACGGCAAGCTGCTGCGCTGCGTGTTCCCCGAGCTCACCGAGGAGCGCCGCAAGGAGTACATCAAGGTCGCCCGGCACAAGGCCGAGGAGGGCCGGGTCGCGGTGCGCAACCTGCGCCGCACCGCCAAGCACCAGCTCGAGAAGCTGGAGAAGGACGGCGAGGCCGGCCAGGACGACGTCACCGGGGCCGAGAAGCGCCTCGACGGCATGACCAAGAAGCACACCGACGCCATCGACGACCTCCTCAAGCACAAGGAAGCCGAGCTGCTGGAGGTCTGAGCCTCCGCCAGCCCCGCACCCCCATGACCGAGACCGCACCCGCGGCCCCGCAGAAGGACCACGGCCGCGCCGGCCGGGACCTGCCGGCCGCCGTCGGCTCCGCCGTCGTCCTGATCGCCGCGATCATCGCGTCCCTGGCGTTCTGGAAGACCGCCTTCATGTTCATCGTCGCCGCCGCGGTCGTGGTGGCGATCTGGGAGATGCACCGCGGCTTCCGGGCCAAGTCCATCGACCTGCCGGAGCAGCCGCTGATGGTGGGCGGCGTGATCATGGTCGTCGTCGCGTACTTCTACGGCACCAATGCGCTGACCACGGCCACCGCGGTCACCGCGCTGGTGATCATGCTGTGGCTGCTGCGGCGCGGGGTCGACGGCTACGTCATGAACGCCACGGCGTCGGTCTTCACCCTGGTCTACATCCCGTTCCTCGGCTCGTTCGTGGCCCTGCTGCTCGCCGAGGGCGGCGCCACCGACTTCTCCCGGTGGGACGACGGCGTCAAGGGGATCATCACCTTCATCGCGGTCACCATCGCCAGCGACATCGGCGGGTACGTCGCCGGTGTGCTCTTCGGCAAGCACCCGATGGCGCCGGTGATCTCGCCGAAGAAGTCGTGGGAGGGCTTCGCCGGCTCCACCGTCTTCTGCGTCGCCGCCGGCTGGGCGCTCGTGGTCTACCTGCTCGACGGTGACTGGTGGGTCGGCGTCCTGCTCGGCCTGATCGCCGTCGTCATGGCGACGCTCGGCGACCTCTGCGAGTCGGTGATCAAGCGCGACCTCGGCATCAAGGACATGAGCCAGGTGATCCCCGGCCACGGCGGTCTGATGGACCGCCTCGACTCCCTGCTGGCCACGATCGCGCCGATCTGGCTGCTGCTGCACAACCTCGTCTTCAGCTGACACCACGGCCCCGTCGGGCGGGGGCACGCCGAGGCCGGTGCCGCCTCGGGTCCGGGGGTCGGAGGTGGGAGCATGGGGGCATGGGCAACGACACCTCCGTCGAGGACTCACCCACCCGCTCCGGCAACGGTTCGCCGGCCGAGTGGGACCGCAGTCACCCGACCGTGGTCGCCCTCAGCGGCTTCTTCACCGGGATGCTGTTCATCACCGTGATCCCGGGCGGCGTGGCCGGCGTGCTGCGGCTGCTCTTCACCTACGACACCGCCGAGGACCTCTTCCCGCTCGTGCTGCTGGCGCTGGTGGTCCCGATCGTGCTGGTGATCCTCCCGCGGACCCGCCGCTTCGGTGCGTACATGTGGCTGGGGATGGCGCTCACCGCGCTCGTCGTGCTCGGTGTCACCTCGCTGGTGCTCTACTTCATGGTCCGCGCCAACTAGGGGCGCCCGGCCGCATCGGATTGGGCCCGGCACAGTCCCGGATGGGATGATCGCGGGGATGTCCTCCCCGTCGCCCGACCGCCCCGCGCTGCCGCTCGTCCTCGACGAGCCGCGCGGACGACGCAAGCCGCCGCCGCACCTCGCCGACCTGACGGCCGAGGAGCGCGCCGACCGGCTCACCGAGCTCGGCCTCCCGGCGTACCGGGCCAGGCAGCTCTCGACGCACTACTTCGCCCGGCTCGTCGACGACCCGGCGGAGATGACCGACCTTCCCGCCGCCCAGCGGGCGGAGCTCGTCGAGGCGCTGCTGCCCTCGCTGATGACCCCGCTGCGCACCCTCGAGGCGGATCGAGGCACCACCCGCAAGACGCTGTGGCGCCTCTTCGACGGCGCGCTCGTCGAGTCGGTGCTGATGCGCTACCCCGACCGGGTCACCATGTGCGTCTCGAGCCAGGCCGGGTGCGGCATGGCGTGCCCGTTCTGCGCCACCGGGCAGGGCGGGCTGCAGCGCAACATGTCCACCGCCGAGATCGTCGAGCAGGTCGTGGCCGGGGCACGGTCGCTGGCCCGCGACGAGGTGCCCGGCGGGCCGGGTCGCGTGTCCAACGTGGTGTTCATGGGCATGGGCGAGCCGCTGGCCAACTACAAGGCGGTGATCGGCGCCGTACGACGACTCACCGACCCCGCGCCCGACGGCCTCGGCATGTCCGCCCGTGGTGTGACCGTCTCGACCGTGGGCCTGGTGCCGCGGATCCGCCAGCTGGCGGGCGAGGGCATCCCGGTGACCCTGGCGCTGTCGCTGCACGCGCCCGACGACGAGTTGCGCAACGAGCTGGTGCCGATCAACACGCGGTTCTCCGTCGCCGAGACCGTCGAGGCGGCGTGGGACTACGCGCGCACGACCAAGCGCCGGGTCTCGATCGAGTACGCCATGATGCGCGGCATCAACGACCAGGCGTGGCGCGCGGACCTGCTCGGTGACGTCCTCAACGGCTACGGCGACTGGGGGTGGGTGCACGTGAACCTGATCCCGCTCAACCCCACGCCGGGCAGCAAGTGGACAGCCTCCGACCCTGCCGACGAGCGCGAGTTCGTGCGCCGGCTCGAGGCGAAGGGCATCCCCACCACCGTGCGTGACACGCGTGGCCGCGAGATCGACGGTGCCTGCGGCCAGCTCGCCGCCACCGAGGGCTGAGCGAGCCGGCCGGCGACCCGGCTCAGCTCAGCGGAGCCACTTCGGCGTCCGCACGAGCAGCTCGACGTTGCGGTCCTTCGCCGATCCCCGACGCGTGTTGTCGCGCTCCTGCGGGTCGTTGGCCGCGAGCTCGCGACCCAGCGCCGCCAGGTTGAGCGGGTCGTCGAGCTGGTCCGCGGCCCAGGTCAGCGGGGCCGCGTGGTCGACCATCGTGCAGAAGATCGACAGCGTGCCGTCCTTGTTGTCGGCCACCTCGATCAGCCGGGACTGCTGAGGGAAGTCGATGTGGGCAGCGGTGTTGATCTCCCAGAAGCCGCCGCCACCGTCGCGCTTGTGGGCGGTGACCGAGTTGCGGTGGGTGTGGCCGTTGACCCACGCGATCACGTTGGGGTAGCGCAGCAGCTCCTTGACCACGGCCGGGCCGAGCTTGTCGCCGGACTTGATCGCACGGGCGTCCATCGTCCAGGACGTGTGGTGGCTGGCGATGACCACCAGCTTGCGCTTGGCGCGCTCGAGCTCGGCGCGCAGCCAGGCGAACTGCACCTTGTCGATCGATCCGGCGTCGCTGCCGCCCGGCGTCACCGAGTCGAGCACGATGAACCGGATCTTGCCCTGGTCGAAGGAGTAGTAGGCCGTGCCGTCCGCGAGGTTCTGGTCGGTGAAGCCGTGCCCGGCCGGCGCGGTGGTCGTCGTGAAGTGCTCCTCGACCAGCTCCTGGCGCGACAGCAGGCGACGGTCGGGGTCGGCGGTCACGGTGCGGGTGCCCGTGTTGGTCTGCTTGGTGCTGCCGATCGCGGTGGTGTTCGCCGCGTCCGTGTGGGGGAAGTTGCCCTGGTAGAGCTCGTCGTGGTTGCCCATCGCGACGTACCACGGCATCACCAGGCCGGTGGCCTGGAACGGCGCGCGGCAGGCGTCGAGGAGCCCCGGCACCGTCGGGAAGCCGTACTGCGACCGGTAGGTGTCGTCGACCTTCCCGGCGGGCGTGCCGTGCGGGTGCCAGAAGTCCACGCTGTAGTAGGTGGCATTGTCGTCGGCGACGCCCTCGTACTTGGTGAGGTCGCCGGAGTCCTGGGCGACCGTCTCGCCGTCGAGGAGGTCGATGTTCCAGCGGATCTCGTTGTACTGGCCGTTGTCGGAGTTGTCGCCCGTCTGCAGGGCCAGGGCGAGCGGCAGCTTGGTCACGGGGCCCTTGCCCACCGCGTTGATCTCCTGCACCATCGCCTCCGCGACGTGTGCCGTGAGGAACTCCTGGGGCCGGTAGGCCGAGGAGGAGAAGTTCTTGTCCTGGCTCTCGAACCGCAGCGGTGACTGGGCGTCGACGATGTGGACGTCGGTGAGCTGGGCGAACGCGAGCAGTCCCTCGCGGCGCTTCTTGCGCCCCTTCTTCGCGGTGATGCCGAGGTTGGTGCGCACCGTCGTCGGCTCGCCGGCGCCGTACACGAGCGGTCGGTACCCGCCCGTGCCCGGCGCGCCCTTGAGGATGACCTGCGACCGGGTGGCCGCGGCGGCGGTGAGCACGCCGGCCACGGCGGCGTCCGCCAGACCGCCGGCAGCGACGAGGCCGCCGGTGACGCCGGCAGCGCGGAGGAGGTTGCGACGACTGAGATCCATGGAGGCACCTTAAGCGGCGCCGGGCCTCAGGTCCGCTCTTCGAGCACGCTTGCGGCTTCCTTGACGGAGTCGACGAGGTGCACGTGCGTCTCCATCGGCCGCCCGCGGGCCAGCGAGCGCAGCAGCGGCCACGCCGGGAGCTCCTCGGTCCAGTAGCGGCGACCGACCAGCACCATGGGCGCGACCGACGACTCGTCGGCGTAGAAGTTCTCGCAGGCGTCCTGGAAGACCTCCTGCACGGTGCCGCCGACACCGGGCAGGAAGACGATGCCCGCGTCGCACACCTCCAGCAGGATCGCCTCCCGCTGGGCGTTGCGGAAGTACTTCGCGATGGCGGTGGCGAACAGGTTGGGCGGCTCGTGGCCGTAGTGCCAGGTCGGGATCCCGAGGGAGTCGGCGGCCCCGCCGTCGTCGACGACCGACCGCGCGGCCCGGGCCCACGCGCTCACCGACGGGTGGTACGACGGCACGGCTGCCAGCCGGTCCAGTGCGGTGTCGAGCTCGCGGACCGGTCGACCGGACAGCCGCGCGCCGAGGTTGGCCGCTTCCATCGCGCCGGGGCCGCCGCCGGTGGCGACGGTCAGCGTGTCGCCGAGGACGTGACCCAGCCTCGCCGCATCGGCGTACGCCGGCTCGCCGCGGCGCAGCCCGTGCCCGCCCATCACCCCGACCAGCCGGCGACCGGTCACCCAGTCGACCAGCGCGCGGTCGATGGCGTGGTCGTGCAGCGTGCGGGCCAGCAGGGCGGACTCGTCGCCGTTCTCGCGCGACCACGCGTAGGCGCGAGCGTCGAGCGTGTGCGGGTAGGCCGGGTCGTCGTACAGCTCGGCGGCGGAGTACAGGTCGGTGCGGTAGACGTCGACCGGTGTGGCCGGGATGGTCGGCAGCACCAGCGCGCCGCGCTCGGCGAGGGCGTCGTCGTCGCCGGGGGCGAAGGTGCACCCCAGGAAGGTCGCGCCCGCGACGTGGCAGCCGGCGAGGGCCGGACCGCGCTCGCGCAGGTCGACGGCCGTGAGCCGCCAGCCGCTGAGCGAGGCGGCCCCGGCCGCGAGGCGCCGGTCGAGGTCGGCCAGGGTGCCGACCTCGACGACGCGTCCGCGGGTGTGCCTCACGACGGCGAACCTAGCGGCTCGCCGGTGGGACCCTCAGAAGGCGTGCGCCAGCAGGTCGCCGTACAGGTCGTGCTCGTCGACCTCGAGACCGCGGGCCCGGAACCACGTGCAGATGTTGGTGCAGTCGCGCAGCAGGTAGTCCATGCCGTTGAGGTTGCCGACGAGGTCGACGACCTGCGGCAGGTCGATGATCACGAGCCGCTCGCCCGCGGCGAGGATGTTGTACGGCGAGAGGTCGCCGTGCACCAGCCCCGACTGCACGAGCGTGGCCATCGACTCCCGCAGCTGCTCGAAGTACGACGTGAGCAGGGCGCGGTCGGGCCGGGTCTGGGCCAGCCGCGGTGCGGTCTCGTCGCCGTCGGGCCCCTCGACCGTGATCCACTCCATGAGGATCTCGGTGCCGTCGATCTGCACGGGGTAGGGGACCGGCAGCCCGAGCGCCCAGCAGCGCTTGAGGGCGTCCCACTCCGAGACCGCCCACTCGCCCGCGGCCACGACGCGGCCCCAGGTGCTCTTGCGCTTGAGCGCCCGCTGGTCGCGCGAGCGCTTGGTGGCACGGCCCTCGGTGTAGGAGGCGGCCCGGTGGAAGGTGCGGTGCTCGCTGCTGCGGTAGCGCTTCGCGGCCATCACGACCCCGCCGTCGGGGTCGGCCGGGTCCGCGCGCTCGAGCAGGAAGACGTCGGCCTCCTTGCCGGTCTTGAGGATGCCGAGGTCGGTGTCGATGGCGCCCTGCGAGGTCACCACCCAGTCGGGGCGGGGCTCGGGGCCGCGGCACAGCGGCTCGACGCTGAGCCACGTGGACCAGCGCTGGGAGTCGTCGTCGGCGAGGTCGTCGTACGCCTGGAAGTCGAAGACGAACGTCGGGTCGAGGTCACCGTCGTGGTCGCCGGAGTGGTCGGCGGGCGAGGGTGCGAGGTGCGAGAAGTAGTCGTCAGGTGTGAGCTCGAGGGGCTCGGTCATGGTGGTGGGTGCTCCGGGTGTGAGAGAGGATCTGGTCTGCGGACAGGCCAAGGACAGCGATGGTCATGTCACTGCTCCTCTCTCCTGGGAGGCACACCACGGACGGCACGCGCTCGCTCTCCTCCCATGGTGACCCCGGCCGGTGGTGGGGTGCAACGTGTTATTCCGGATAGTCCCCGACGTTCGGGTCGGGTTACGTGCGAGTAACCCGACCCGAACGTCGGGGACTATCTCGCCCGGGGTCGAGTCGGGCACGCCGTCGGCACCCTTGCGCCGGGGCGCTGTCAGCCGGCCGGGCGCGCTGCGGGGCGGGGCCGGGGCACGGCCGACCCGGCGACCCGCTGCCAGTCGTCGTCGAGGTGGACGACGCTGCGCCCGGCCCGGGCCAGCAGGGCGGCGGCGATGCCGGCGCGGAAGCCGGAGCGGCAGTGCACCCACACCTCGCCCGGCGGCACCTGCGCGATCCGGGCAGGCAGGTCCTGCAACGCGATGTGCACGGATCCCCGCAGGTGGCCGGCGTCGTGCTCGTCGCGCTGACGCACGTCGAGCAGCACGCGCCGGGCCCGCAGGTCCGGGTCGCCGCCCGAGCCCGACACCCAGTCGGCCCAGTCGGCCACGCGGTAGCGCCCGGTCGGCTGGTCGCCGTGCGCGGCGCCGTCGAGCGCGAACGTGGCCACGCCCTCGATGCCGATCGCGGCGAGGTCGGTGAGGGCGGGGGCCGGGTCGACTCCGGACGGGGTGAGCAGCACCAGCTCGGCGCCCCACGGCACCAGCCACCCGACGTACGTCGCGAACTGGGCGCCGTACTCGATCCCGAGGGTGCCCGGCAGGTGGGCCGCCGCGTAGCTGCGGCGCGGGCGCAGGTCGACGAGCCAGGCGCCCCGGTCGCGGGCGTCCAGCAGCTCCTCGAGCGCGAGGCGGCGGCTGGGCCGAGGGCGGCGCCGCCCCGACCCGGCGCGGTTGAGCGGTCCCATGTGCCGGTAGTACGCCGGGTAGGGGCCGAAGCCGGCCACCAGGGCCTCGACGAACGGGTCGCGGTCGAGCTGCAGCACCGGGTTGGTCGCGCGCTGGTCGGCGACCGTGGGCGTGCCGGCGTCCGGGCCGGCGGTCACGCCGCCCGCGCAGAAGCTGCCGAAGCCGTGGGTGGGGTGCAGGCGGGTCGCCGGCGGCAGCTCGTCCAAGGTGCGGGCGCTCTGCCACTGGGCGGCGGCGAGGGTGGCGGTCAGGGCCGGGTCCACGAGGTCGGTGCGGCCGACCGTGCCGTGGAGCAGGCTCCCGCCGCTGAAGAGGGCGCCGGGCCCGTCGCCGTACGACGCGAGGAAGGCCTGGTGGTGACGCGTGTGACCGGGGGTGTCGATCACCCGGACCGAGAGCCGGCCCACCTCGAGCACGTCGCCGCCGCGGACCCCGACCCGCTCGAACTCGACCGGCTCGTCCGCCGCGAGCAGGTAGTCGGCGCCGTGACGCCGGGCCAGGCCGAGGGCGCCCGAGAGGTAGTCGTTGTGCACGTGGGTGTCCGCCACGGCCGCGATCTCGAGCTGCGCCTCCTCGGCGGCGCCCTCCACCGCCGCGAGGTCGCGCGGCGGGTCGACGACCAGGGCACGCGCACCGTCGTGGACGAGGTGGCAGCGGTTGCCGAGGTGGGGCAGGTCGAGGGTGATCACGGAGGGGGTGGTGGACGCGGTCATGGTCGGCTCCCGGAGAGTCGGTAATAAAGTCAATAGATTCAGTAGTGTTTATACACCTCCCGACGGCCCAGGAAGGGGAGCAGGTGGCGCTAGGTTCGACCCCGTGACCCCTCGGAACCCGCTCCGGCGTCCTGCTCTCACCGCCGCCGTCCTCGCGACCGTCCTGGCGGTCGGCGGCGCCGGCGCGGCGCCCTCGCTGGCCGGGGGAGTCGTCGGCACGCCCGGCGCCGACGGGATCGGCGACCCCTACTTCCCGCTCGACGGCAACGGTGGGTACGACGTGCAGTCCTACGACGTGCACGACCGCTACCGGTTCGGGACCGGGCGGCTCACCGGCCGGACGACCGTGACCCTGACCGCGACGCAGGACCTGTCGTCCTTGGACCTCGACTTCCTGCTGCCGGTCGACGAGGTGCTGGTCGACGGTGTTGCCGCCGGGCACGCCCGGCCGGACAACGACCACGAGCTGGTCGTCACGCCGGCCACGGGGATCCCGGCCGGCAGCACCGTCGAGGTCCGCGTGTCCTACGCCGGCCGCCCCGGCGAGGTGTCGTGGCGCGGGGAGTCCAACTGGCTGGCGGACCGGCACGAGGTCGTCGCCATGAACGAGCCGCACATGGCGCCCTGGTGGTTCCCGGCCAACGACCACCCGCTCGACAAGGCCGCGATGGACATCTCGATCCGCGTGCCCGCCGACCGGCAGGTGATCGCCAACGGCGAGCGGGTGGGTCGCACCGTCCACGCCGACGGCACCGCCACGACCAGCTGGCACGCGGACGAGCCGATGGTGCCCTACCTGGCGTTCTTCGCCGCGGGCCGGTTCGCGGTCGACCACGGCACCACCGCGGGCATCCCCTGGTACGTCGCGGCGTCGGAGCAGCTCCGTGACCGCGACACCCGGGCGTCGATGACGCAGCTGCGCCGCTCGGCCTCCATCGTGCACTGGCTGCAGGGCCAGCTGGTCGACTACCCGTTCGCGACGACGGGCGGTGTGGTCACCAGCCTCGACGCCGGCTTCGCGCTGGAGAACCAGACCCGGCCCACCTACTGGCCGCTGGGCCGCGGCTCGACCGGGGTGCTGGTGCACGAGCTCGCGCACCAGTGGTTCGGCGACTCGGTGTCGGTGCACCACTGGCGCGACGTGTGGCTCAACGAGGGCGCTGCGACGTTCATGCAGGTCCGCTGGACCGAGACCCACGGCGGCCCGAGCGCCCAGCACTGGTTGCACTCCTGGTACGACAGCTACCGCGCCGGCAGCAGGTTCTGGGACCTCACCATCGGGGACCCCGGACGCAACCGCATCTTCGACGGCGCGGTCTACACCCGCGGCGCGATGGCGCTGCAGGCGCTGCGCCACCGCATCGGGAACGGCGCGTTCTGGACCACGATCCGCACCTGGCTGACCGACCGTGCCGACGGCAACGGCTCGACCGAGGACTTCCAGGCCGTCGCGGAGTCGACCAGCGGCGAGGACCTCGACTCCTTCTTCACCGCCTGGTTCTTCACCGACGCCAAGCCGGACCCGACCGCCGCCAACGGCCTCGACTGACGGCCCGCCGGGCAGCCGTCAGCGGAGGCGGACGGAGAGACAGGTCACGCAGCCCTCGAGCTTCTCGAACTCGGAGATGTCGACGGCCACCACACGGAGCCCGCGTTCCTCGAACAGCGCGCGGGTGCGCGGGGCGCTGGTCGCCATCAGCACCGTGTCGTCGGCGAGCCGAACGACGTGGGCGCCGCCCCCCTCGGGCACGCCGAGGAAGGTCGGCCAGGTGGCGGGGTCGTCGACGACCGGCTCGTGGCCCACGACGGTGCCGTCGGGGAGCGCGGTGACCGCCGACTTCAGGTGCAGCGCCTTGGTCACCGGGACGCCGACCACCCGCAGGCCGGCCGGGGCCAGCAGCGCGGCGAGCTGGTCCACGCCCGCCCGGTTGGTGCGACCGCCCAGCCCCACCCAGCAGGTGTCGCCGGAGCGGAGCACGTCGCCGCCGTCGAGCGTGCCCGGCGCCTCGATGTGCGCGATCCGGTAGCCGAGGCCGGCGAGCGTCTCCTCGGTGCCCGCGGTCTCGGGCCGCCGCTGGGGCGCTCCGGGCAGCGTGATCACGGCGAGGTCGTCCTGCACGACCACGGTGTCCTCGACGAACGCCGCGTCGGGGCAGTCGTCGGCGGGCGGGACCTCCACCGGCTCCCAGCCGGCGCCGACCAGCGCTGCGACGTACCCGGCCCACTGCTCGCGCGCGAGGTCCACGTCGACCGGAACCCGGTCGAGGTGCGTCAGCAACCCGTCCGCGAGGCGGGGTGAGGGTCGTCGGACGAGTGCGCGCGTAGCCATGGGCGCAGTGTGTCAGCCGTCAGCCCAGGAACCTCGACACCACCCGGGCGGTGCGGCTCGGGCGGCCCGTCCGGGCCTCCTCGTGGTCGGCCCACGTCATCGCGCGCAGGCCCGCGTTGACCCCCAGCCACCGCAGGGGCTCGGGCTCCCACGCGGGGGAGCGGTGGCCGGCCCACGGCAGGCGGGTCAGGTCGGTGTCGTGGCCGAGCACGAGGTCGCGCAGGGTCCGTCCGGCGAGGTTGGTCGTGGCGACGCCGTCGCCGACGTACCCACCGGCCCAGGCCAGCCCGGTGTCGCGGTCGAGGCCGACCGAGGCGCACCAGTCACGCGCCACGCCGAGCGGGCCGCCCCAGCGGTGCGTCACCCGCACGTCGGCGAGCACCGGGAACAGCTCCACGAGGGTCTCGCGCAGCATGTCGAAGACCTTCTCGTTGCGGTCGAAGGTCGGGTCGATCCGCGACCCGAAGTGGTACGGCGCGCCCCGGCCGCCGAACACGATCCGGTCGTCGGCGGTCCGCTGGCCGTAGATGATCAGGTGCCGGTGGTCGTTGAACGTCTCGCGGCGCCGCAGCCCGATCCGCTCCCACGTCGCTGCCGGCAGGGGCTCGGTCGCGATCACCAGTGAGTAGACCGGCGCGACGGCCCGGCGGTACCCGGGCAGCGTGGCCGTCCATCCCTCCGTGGCCCGCACGACCACGTCCGCACGCACCCGTCCGCGCGCGGTGGTCGCCAGGCCGGGCTCGATCCGCTGCACCGGCGTGTGCTCGAGCAGCCGGACGCCGCGCTCGGTGACCGCGTCGGCCAGGCCGCGGACCAGGCGCAGCGGGTGCACGGCCGCGCAGTCGGGTGTGTACGTCGCGCCCAGGGTGCCGCTGGCATCGAGACGGGCGCGCGCCTCGGCCTCGTCGAGCTCGGCGAGCTCCTCGGGGCCGCGGCCCCACGACCTCGCCTCGGCGACCTCGGCCCGGGCCCGGGTGACCTGGGCAGGGGAGCGCAGCAGCGACAGGGTGCCGCCCTTGGCCCAGTCGGCCGGGATCTGCTCGGCTGCGACCACGCGGCCGACCTCGTCCACCGTCGCCCGCATCGCGGCGTGCTGGGCGAGCGCGGCCGACCGGTCGGACAGGGCCGCCAGGCTGTCGAGCGAGGCGGGGAACAGCGCCGAGCACCAGCCGCCGTTGCGCCCGGAGGCGCCGAAGCCCGCCTGCTGGGCCTCGAGCACGGCGATCCGCAGACCGGGCCGGGCCTCGGCGAGGTAGTAGGCGGTCCACAGGCCGGTGAAGCCGCCACCCACGATCGCGACGTCGACGTCGAGGTCGCCCGCGAGCGAGGGGCGCGTCGGGGCGGGCCCGGCCGTGTCCGCCCAGAGGCAGGCGCTCAGCGCACACCCCACGAGTAGGTCTGCTTGCGCAGCTCGAGGTACATGAAGGTCTCGGTGGAGACGACTCCCTCGATGGTGCGGATCTTCGCCGAGATCAGGTCGAGCAGGTGCTGGTCGCTCTCGCAGACCACCTCGGCGAGCAGGTCGTAGCTGCCGGCGGTGATCACGACGTAGTCGACCTCCTCGAGCCCGGCCAGGGCGTCCGCCACGCGGTCGAGCGGCCCGGCGACCCGGATGCCCACCATCGCCTGCCGGGCGAAGCCGAGCTCGAGCGGGTCGGTGACCGCGACCACCTGCATCACGCCGCCCTCGATCAGCCGCTGCACGCGCTGGCGCACCGCGGCCTCCGAGAGGCCCACGACCTTGCCGATGGCGGCGTACGAGCGGCGTCCGTCCTGCTGCAGCTGCTCGATGATGGCCTTGGAGACGTCATCGAGGGTCACGGACCGCTCGCGCTTGGCTGCCATGCGGCGCATGCTGTCAGGACCAGGACGTGGGGTCAAAGGATCGGGGCAATTTTTCAAGCGATTTCGTTGCGGAAGCACGTCATTCCGACGGGATCGCTTGTGACCGGGGGCTGCCGCGTGGCACGATCCGCCCCGGGGGCCGCCACGAGAAGTTGCGAAGGGATTCGATGACACCCAGTACTCCGCCGGATCCGGCCACCCGGTCGACGCTCTCGCGGCGTGGGCTCCTCAAGGCCGGAGGGGTGGCCGGCTTCGGTGCGCTCAGCCTCGCCGCCCTCAAGCTGCCGTTCTTCTCGACCGAAGGCGCGGTGCAGGACCCCGCGACCTGCCGCGCCACGGACCTCTCGGACGAGCAGAAGGCGCTGATCATCTCCAACTGGACCGCCTACATCGACCCTCGCAAGGCGGAGGGCTCGACGATGTCGGTCTTCGAGCAGCAGACCGGCATCACGGTCACCTACAACGTCGACGTGAACGACAACTCGGAGTTCTACGCCAAGGTCCGCAACCAGCTCGGCTCGTGCGAGCCGATCGACCGCGACATGATCATCCTGACCGACTGGATGGCCGCGAGGATGATCGACCTCGGCTGGATCCAGCCGCTCGACGCCACGACGGTGCCGAACCTCCACGACAACCTGATCCCGCAGCTGCGCAACAAGGTCTGGGACCCCGACCTCGAGTACCACGCCCCGTGGCAGAGCGGGCTGACCGGCATCGCCTACAACGCCGACAAGGTCCCCGAGGTCAAGAGCTTCGAGGAGCTGCTCACCCGCGAGGACCTCAAGGGCCGGATCACGCTGCTCACCGAGATGCGCGACACCATGGGCTTCGTCCTCAAGGTGACCGGAGCCGACCCGGCGGACTTCACGCCCGACCAGTGGGCCAACGCCATCGACTACATCGAGAAGGTGATCGCGGACGGCCAGCTGCGCCAGTTCGCGGGCAACAACTACCTGCAGGACCTCGCGAACGGCAACACCGTGGCGTGCGAGGCGTGGTCCGGCGACGTGATCCAGGCGCAGTTCGACAACCCGTCGATCAAGTTCGTGGCACCGGAGGAGGGACTCAGCCTCTGGAGCGACAACATGATGGTGCCCAACCTCGCGGAGCACCAGCTCAACGCCGAGAAATGGATCGACTACTACTACGACCCCGAGGTCGCCGCCAAGCTGGCGGCCTGGGTGAACTACATCTGCCCCGTCCAGGGGGCACAGCAGGAGATGGAGAAGATCGACCCGTCGCTCGTCGACAACGAGCTCATCTTCCCGACGGACGAGCTGCTGGCGTCGACCTTCGACTTCATGCCGCTCGACGACCAGCAGCAGATCGAGTACGAAGGAGACTGGGCCGATGTCATCAGTGGCTGAGCAGGACGCCACCTCGTCGGAGTCGCAGGCGTTCGACGGCCTGAGGATCCGTTCACTGACCAAGAGCTTCGGGGCGTTCACCGCTGTGCAGGACCTCGACCTCGACGTCCCCCGCGGCTCGTTCTTCGCGCTGCTGGGCCCGTCCGGGTGCGGCAAGACCACGACGCTGCGGATGGTCGCCGGTCTGGAGACCCCGACGTCCGGCACGATCACGCTGGCCAACCAGGACATCACCTGGAAGAAGCCCTACCAGCGTCCGGTCAACACGGTCTTCCAGAGCTACGCGCTGTTCCCGCACCTCGACATCTACGAGAACGTCGCGTTCGGCCTGCGCCGCCGCAAGAGCTCGGACGTCGACACCCACGTGCGCGAGATGCTCGAGCTCGTCGAGCTGGAGTCTCAGGCGCGCAAGCGGCCGGCCCAGCTCTCCGGTGGCCAGCAGCAGCGCGTGGCGCTGGCCCGGGCGCTGATCAACAAGCCCGAGGTGCTGCTGCTCGACGAGCCGCTCGGCGCGCTCGACCTCAAGCTCCGCCGGGCGATGCAGATCGAGCTCAAGCGGATCCAGGTCGACGTCGGGCTGACGTTCATCCACGTCACGCACGACCAGGAGGAGGCCATGACCATGGCCGACACGGTCGCGGTGATGAACAAGGGGATCATCGAGCAGATGGGCGCCCCCGACGAGCTCTACGAGAACCCCCGCAGCACCTTCGTGGCCAACTTCCTCGGCCAGTCCAACCTCATCGACGGCACGATCAAGAGCCGCAACGGCGACCTGGTGACGGTCGACATGCACGGCATCGACGTGTCGGTGCCCGCCGCCCGGACCCACACCGACAGCGACCGCGGCTGGGTGGGCATCCGGCCCGAGAAGGTGCTGATCGGCGAGGTCGGCGAGGAGCTCGACGCCCCCGGCAACACGATCCCCGGCGGCGTGGTGACCGACGCCAGCTTCGTCGGGGTCAGCACGCAGTACCTGGTGCGGATGCCGTGGGGCCAGGAGCTGCAGATCTTCGAGCAGAACACCGGACGGCGACGACTCTTCCACGTCGGCGAGAAGGTCGAGCTCTCCTGGCGTCCCGAGTACGCCTTCCTGCTCGACATCTCCCAGGACGCCCACGCGGGCCAGGACGAGGCCGTCAGTTGAGCACCGAGACGACCCGGCGCCGCGGGAAGGTCGGGTACCTGCTCCTCGCGCCGGCGCTGCTGTGGCTGGTCCTGTTCTTCGTCATCCCGTTCTACTCGCTGCTCGCGACGAGCCTGTACGACCCGAGCGGGTCGGACTTCCGCGGCTACGAGATGACCTACGCGTGGGGCAACTACGTCGACGCCATCCAGGCCTACTGGCAGCCGGCCCTGCGCTCGCTCTGGTACGCCGGCCTCGCGACGGCGTTCTGCCTCGTGCTCGGCTACGTGCTGGCGTACGCGATCGCGTTCAAGGCCGGCAAGTGGAAGAACCTGATGCTGGTGCTGGTCATCGCACCGTTCTTCACCAGCTTCCTGCTGCGCACCCTGGCCTGGAAGCTGATCCTGTCCGACGACGGCTGGATCGTGAACACGCTGCAGGCGCTGCACATCCTCGGCGCGGACGGGCGGCTGCTGGCCACGCCGGTGGCGGTGGTCGCGGGTCTGACCTACAACTTCCTGCCGTTCATGGTGCTGCCGCTCTTCGCCAGCATCGACAAGATCGACCACCGGCTCATCGAGGCGTCCGGAGACCTCTACGCGCACCCCGCGGTCGGGTTCTTCAAGGTGACCTGGCCGCTGTCGCTGCCCGGCGTCGTCTCCGGCACGCTGCTCACGTTCATCCCGGCGGTCGGTGACTACATCAACGCCGAGCTGCTGGGCAGCACCAACACCCGCATGATCGGTGCCGTCATCCAGAGCCAGTACACCGATGCCAACAACTACCCGATCGCCAGCTCCCTCTCGGTCATGCTCATGGCGCTGATCCTGCTGCTGGTGCTCGTCTACATCCGGCGCGCCGGGACGGAGGACCTCCTGTGACCGCGACGACGACCGCCGTGCGCTCGCCCGCGCCGGCCGTGGAGCCCAAGCGGCCCCCGGGTGCCGCGGGTCGCTGGCTGCGCCAGCACCTCGTGCTGATCCTGGGCCTGCTGGTGCTGCTCTACACCTTCATCCCGATCAGCATCGTGATCCTGATGAGCTTCAACGACCAGCAGGTGCGCAACCTCTACCAGTGGGACGGCTTCACGCTCGACAACTGGCTGAACCCCTGCGCCGACCCGTCGATGTGCGACGCGGTGAAGGTGAGCATCGCGGTCGGCCTGATCGCGACCCTGGCCTCGACCCTGATCGGCACGCTCGCGGCGTTCGCTCTGGTGCGCCACCAGTTCGTGGGCCGCTCGGGCACCAACATGCTGATCTTCCTGCCGATGGCGGCGCCCGAGATCGTGATGGGCTCCTCGTTGCTCGCGCTCTTCGTGGCGTCCGGCTTCGCCGGCCAGCTCGGCTTCTGGACGATCTTCATCGCCCACGTGATGTTCTGCCTGTCGTTCGTGGTCGTGACGGTCCGCGCACGCCTCGCCGGTCTCGACGACAACCTCGAGCAGGCGGCGATGGACCTCTACGCCACGCCGCAGCAGACGTTCTGGCGGGTCACCTTCCCGCTCGTGTTCCCGGGCATCCTGGGCGCCGCGCTGCTGGCGTTCTCGCTGTCCTTCGACGACTTCATCATCACCAACCTGAACGCCGGCAACACGACCACCTTCCCGATGTACGTCTGGGGCTCAGCCCAGCGCGGCGTGCCGATGCAGGTGAACGTGGTGGGCACCCTGATGTTCGTGATCGCGATCGTGATCGTGCTCGGTGCCGAGGCCAACCAGAGACGTAGGCAGAGGAAGCTGACATGAGCTCCACGATCATCGGTCACTGGCACGAGGGGGCGCCGTGGCCGGGCGCTGCCGAGCGCCGTGGCGACGTGTACGACCCCGCCACCGGCCAGGTGACCGCCCAGGTCGCCTTCGCCTCGGGCGACGAGGTGGACGCCGTCGTCGCGGCCGCCGACAAGGCGGGCCGCGCCTGGGGGGCGACGTCGGTCGCCAGGCGGACCAACGTGCTGTTCGGCTTCCGCAACGCGCTCGTCCGGCGCCGCGAGGAGATCGCGGCGGCCATCACGGCCGAGCACGGCAAGGTGCTCGACGACGCTCTCGGCGAGGTGCAGCGCGGTCTCGAGGTCGCGGAGTTCGCCTGCGGCGCCCCGCACCTGCTCAAGGGCGGGCACACCGACGCCGCGTCGACCGGCGTCGACGTGCACTCGCTGCGCCAGGCGCTCGGCGTGGTCGCGGTGATCTCGCCGTTCAACTTCCCAGCGATGGTGCCGCTGTGGTTCGTGCCGGTCGCGATCGCGTGCGGCAACGCGGTGGTGCTCAAGCCCAGCGAGAAGGACCCCTCCACCTCGCTGCTGCTGGCCGAGTGCTGGGCCGAGGCCGGGCTCCCGGCCGGGGTCTTCAACGTGGTGCAGGGCGACAAGGTTGCGGTCGACGCGCTCCTCGAGCACCCGCAGGTCGCGGCCGTGTCGTTCGTGGGCTCCACGCCGATCGCGCGCTACGTCTACGAGACCGGCACCGCGCACGGCAAGCGGGTCCAGGCCCTCGGCGGGGCCAAGAACCACATGGTCGTGCTGCCCGACGCCGACCTCGACGACGTGGCCGACGCCGCGGTCAGCGCCGGCTTCGGGTCGGCGGGGGAGCGCTGCATGGCGATCTCCGTCGTGGTCGCGGTCGACCCGGTCGGCGACGAGCTGGTGCCGAAGATCGCGGAGCGGATGGCCGGGCTGCGCACCGGCGACGGACGCCGCGGCTGCGACATGGGACCGCTGGTCACCGGCGCGCACCGTGACAAGGTCGCCGGGTACGTCGCCGCGGGCGTCGACGCCGGCGCGGACCTCGTGGTCGACGGCCGGGAGGTCGCGCCCGACGGAGCTGCGGACGGCTTCTGGCTGGGCCCCACGCTCTTCGACCACGTGCGCCCCGGCATGCCGGTGTACGACGAGGAGATCTTCGGGCCCGTCCTGTCGGTCGTGCGCGTCTCGTCGTACGACGAGGCCCTCGCGCTGGTCAACGCCAACGACTACGGCAACGGCACCGCGATCTTCACCGGCGACGGCGGTGCCGCGCGGCGCTACGCCCGGGAGGTCG
Organism: Nocardioides taihuensis; assembly: GCF_042657275.1. Classification (NCBI taxonomy): domain Bacteria; kingdom Bacillati; phylum Actinomycetota; class Actinomycetes; order Propionibacteriales; family Nocardioidaceae; genus Nocardioides; species Nocardioides taihuensis. Next base: position 537,130 of record NZ_JBHSKD010000027.1, on the reverse strand, counting down.
AGGTCGGCATGGTCGGCGTGAACGTGCCGATCCCGGTGCCCATGGCCTACTACTCCTTCGGCGGGTGGAAGGCCTCGCTGTTCGGCGACACCCACGCGCACGGCACCGAGGGGATCCACTTCTTCACCCGTGCCAAGGTGGTCACCACGCGCTGGCCCGACCCGGCCTCGCGGCACGGCATCGACCTCGGGTTCCCGCAGCACACCTGAGGGGAGGCGGCTACACCGCCTCGACGACCTCGCAGCCGACCCACCGGTCGGGCTCGTCCTCGGGCGCGACGCCGAAGTAGCCGACCCGGTCGCGACCGGGGCCGCAGTGGATCACGTCGCGGACCCCGTCGCGGCCCACGAGGACGGTGTCGCTTCCGGTGCCGGCGAAGACCGTGTCGCGCCCCTCCTGGAGGCGGATCCAGTCCGCGCCGGGTCCGCCGAGGAGCACGTCCGCGCCGCGCCCGCCCTCGAGCGAGTCCGCACCCGGTCCGCCGAGGGCGGTGTCCTTGCCGAGGTTGGCATCACCGCGGACGGGCCTGTCGCCGGAGTAGCCGACCATGTCGGGCCCGCGGCCGCCGACGTACAGGTCGTCGCCCCGGCTGCCGAAGAAGCGGTCGCGCGCGCCTCCGCCGAAGGAGGTGTCGCGGCCGGCGCCCGGCCTCAGCACGTCGTGCGCAGCCCGGCCGTAGAGCGTGTCGTTGCCGCCCCTGCCCACGAGGGTGTCGCGATCGGTGGTGCCCACGAGCACGTTGGACCGGCCGTCGCCCGTCACCACGGCCCCCTCGGCCGACGCCCACGGTCCCGCGAGACCTGCCGTGGCGGCGAGGACCGTGACCACCGCCCGCGCCCAGGGGTGCCGGCGGGGCCTGCGTTGCCTCATGCCCGGCAGACTACGCGCCGGCCGCCGTCGGCCGGTCAGTCCCCGAGACGGTGGTAGCGCGGCAGCGGCGGCTGCGCCGCCTGCGGCCCCACCGGCTCGGGCCACAGCTCGTGCCCGGCGCGGTCCGCGGTGTGCCCGTCGGTGCGGGGCTCGCGGGGCTCGCCCGAGCCGGAGCCGGCGTCAGGACGCTGGTCGGTGACCAGACGGAACGAGATCACCGGGCCTCCTGCGTGACGTGGTCGGTCGGGGCGTCTCCCGAGCACACCCGTCCAACGCCGCGGCGCGACGCATGGTCACGCGCCCTCCCGCAGAGAATCTTCCCCGCCATCCGGACCTCCCCCAAGGTACGCCGGACCCGTCCGGCGACTACTTCCTATCCAAGGACACGCGTGGCCGGATGTCACTACCCCGGGGGCAAAGAAAGTGACCCGTCCGGGCCAGTCGGAACTGGCACGGACGGGTCATCCGGACCCGGGGTCCGACGCTGTCTCCCGCACGTGGTCGCGGAGGGTCAGAGCATCTGCCCGGCCTTCTCGAGCACGACGCGGAGGATCTGCTCCATCTCGTCGAAGTGCTCCTGGGTGCACACCAGCGGGGGCGCGAGCTGCACGACCGGGTCGCCGCGGTCGTCGGCGCGGCAGTAGAGGCCCTCGGCGTACAGCTGCTTGGACACGAAGCCGTAGAGCAGGCGCTCGCACTCCTCGTCGCTGAAGGTCTCCTTGGTCACCTTGTCCTTGACCAGCTCGATGCCGAAGAAGTACCCGTCGCCGCGGACGTCGCCGACGATCGGCAGGTCGTTGAGCTTCTCCAGCGTGGCGCGGAGGGCGGCCGCGTTGTCCTGGACGTTCTCGAGCACCTTCTCCTCCTCGAAGATCTCGAGGTTGCGCAGGCCGACCGCGGTCGAGACCGGGTGGCCGCCGAAGGTGTAGCCGTGGGCGAACATGTTGCCGCCGGTGAGGAAGGGCTCCATGAGCTTGTCGGAGGCGATCATCGCGCCGAGCGGGGCGTAGCCGGAGGTGATGCCCTTCGCCGAGGTGATCATGTCGGGCTGGTAGCCGAAGCGGGTGGCGCCGAACATGTGGCCGAGGCGGCCGAAGGCGCAGATGACCTCGTCGGAGACCAGGAGCACGTCGTACTCGTCGCAGATCTCGCGGACCCGCTCGAAGTACCCCGGGGGCGGCGGGAAGCAGCCGCCGGCGTTCTGCACCGGCTCGAGGAAGACCGCGGCGACCGTGTCGGGGCCCTCGTTCTCGATGGCGACCGCGATCTGGTCGGCGGCCCAGCGGCCGAACTGCTCGGGGGTGAGGTTCTCGGGGGCGCCGTGCTCGGTCGAGCGGTAGATGTTGGTGTTGGGTACCCGGAAGGTCGAGGGGACCAGCGGCTCGAACTGCTGCTTGAGCAGCGGCAGGCCGGTGATCGACAGGGCGCCCTGGGTGGTGCCGTGATAGGCGATCGCGCGGCTGATCACCTTGTGCTTCATCGGCTTGCCGGTGAGCTTGAAGTAGTTCTTGGCCAGCTTCCACGCGGTCTCGACCGCCTCGCCGCCACCGCTGGTGAAGAACACGCGGTTGAGGTCACCGGGGGCGTGCGCCGCGACCTTCTCGGCCAGCTCGATCGCCGTGGGGTGGGCGTAGGACCACAGCGGCATGAAGGCCAGCTCCTGGGCCTGCTTCGCCGCGACCTCGGCGAGGTCGGCGCGGCCGTGGCCGAGCTGGCTCACGAACAGGCCGGCGAGGCCGTCGAGGTACCGCTTGCCCTTGGCGTCGTACAGGTAGGCACCCTCGCCCCGGACCATGATGGGCACGTCCGCGTTCGCGTACGAGCCGTGCCGGGTGAAGTGCATCCAGAGGTGGTCCTTGGCGGCCTGCTGGAGGTGGGCGTAGTCAGGGTGCTCCATGCGGGCCATCTTCACGGTTTCGCGGCCCGAATGCAAGCGGATCCGTGGTGTGTGCGGCCCGCGGCATGCGGATTTCGTGGTTAGGGGCCCGGTGAGGTGCCGGTCTGGTAGGACTGCCCCATGACCCGGTACGGCGCGCAGTTCGGACCCGACATCACCTTCCTCGGCGTGGACCCCGTCGACCTCGACGACGCCGAGGCGCTGGCAGGGGCGGACGTGGTGATCCTGGGGGCGCCGTGGGACGGCGGCACCTCGCACCGCCCGGGCACCCGCTTCGGACCGCAGTCGATCCGGGGGACCGACTACCTCCCGCACGACGGGTCCCGGCCGCACCTCGCGCTGCGCGTCGACGGCCTGCAGGACCTCCGGGTCCTGGACGCCGGTGACGTCGAGATGCCGCCGGGCGAGCAGGAGGTGGCACGCCAGAACCTGGAGGAGGCCGTCCACGCGGTGGCCAGCCGGGGAGCGATCCCGCTGGTGCTCGGCGGCGACCACTCGATCACGCTGCCCGACGCCACCGGCGTGGCGCGGCACCTCGGCTTCGGCCGGGTCTCGATGATCCACTTCGACGCGCACGCCGACACCGGCGACATCGAGTTCGGCTCCCTCTACGGCCACGGCCAGCCGATGCGGCGGCTGATCGAGTCCGGCGCGCTGCGCGGGGACCGTTTCCTGCAGATGGGGCTGCGGGGCTACTGGCCGGGCCCCGAGACGCTGGGCTGGATGGCCGAGCAACGGATGCGCTCCTACGAGATGACCGAGATCGGCAAGCGCGGGCTCGACGACTGCCTCGACGAGGCGTTCGAGATCGCGCTCGACGACTGCGACGCGGTCTTCCTCTCCGTCGACATCGACGTGTGCGACCCCGGGCACGCACCCGGCACCGGCACGCCCGAGCCCGGCGGGCTGAGCGCGCGCGCGCTGCTCGACGCCGTCCGCCGGATCTGCCGCGAGCTCCCGGTGGCCGGCATCGACGTGGTCGAGGTCTCCCCGCCGTATGACCACGCGGAGATCACCGCGTTCCTCGCCAACCGGGTCTGCCTCGAGGCGCTCTCCGGGCTGGCCGCGCGGCGCCGGGGCATCGACCACGATCCCGCCGGACCGCTGCTCGAGGGGCGCTGACGTGGCGGCGGTCCGGTTCCGCAACGGGTCGGTCTTCGACGGCGAGCGCTACCTCGGCTCGGGCGAGGTGCTCGTCGTCGACGGCCGGGTGGTGGAGGTGCGCGCGGTCGACCGCGGCGCCGAGCCGGCCGCGACGGGTGCCGGCGAGGAGGTCGTCGACCTCGCGGGCGGCCTGCTCTCGCCCGGCTTCGTCGACGCCCACGTGCACCCGATCCAGGGTGGGCTCGAGCGACTGCGCTGCGACCTCTCCCACCTGTCCACCCGCGAGGACTACCTCGCCGCGATCCGGTCGTACGCCGACGCGCACCCCGACCTGCCCTGGATCCTCGGCGGAGGGTGGGCGATGCCCGCCTTCCCCGGCGGCACGCCGACCGCGGCCGACCTCGACGAGGCGGTCCCGGGCCGGGCGGTGTTCCTGCCCAACCGCGACCACCACGGCGCCTGGGTGAGCTCGCGGGCGCTCGAGATCGCCGGCGTGGACGCCGGCACGCCCGATCCGCCGGACGGCCGGATCGAGCGCGACGCCGACGGCCGCCCCAGCGGCACGCTCCACGAGGGGGCGACCGCCCTGGTCTCGCGCCACCTGCCGCGCACCACCGGTGACGACTACTACGCCGCGCTGCTCGCCGGGCAGACCTACCTGCACTCGCTCGGCGTGACCTCGTGGCAGGACGCGATCGTGGGCGCCTACTCCGGCATGGACGACCCGGCCTCGACGTACACGACCGCGGCCGGCAACGGCGACCTGCGCTCGCACGTCGTCGGCGCGCTGTGGTGGGAACGACGTCTCGGCGTCGAGCAGGTGGCCGACCTCGTGGGCCGGCGGGAGGCGATGACCGGAGGTCGCTTCCGGGGCACGACCGTGAAGATCATGCAGGACGGCGTGGCCGAGAACGGCACCGCGGCGATGAGCGCGCCCTACCTCGACCGGTGCGGGCACCCCACCGACAACACGGGGCACTCGTTCGTGGAGGCGGGGGCCCTGCGCGAGGCGGTCGCGGCGCTCGACGCGGCCGGGTTCCAGGTGCACGTGCACGCGATCGGCGACCGCGGCGTGCGCGAGGCGCTCGACGCCTTCGAGGGCACCGACCCCGCCCGCCGGCACCACGTCGCCCACCTGCAGCTGGTGCACCCCGACGACGTCCCCCGGTTCCCCGCGCTCGGCGTGGCCGCCAACATGCAGGCGCTGTGGGCCTGCCTCGACGAGCAGATGGTCGACCTGACGATCCCGTTCCTGGGGGAGGAGCGGTCGCGCTGGCAGTACCCCTTCGGCGACCTCCACCGCGCCGGGACGCGCCTGGTGGCGGGCAGCGACTGGCCGGTGAGCACCCCCGACCCGCTCGCCGCGATCCACGTCGCCGTCAACCGCACCGCCTGGGGCGAGGAGGGGCGGGCCGGCACCGAGCCGTTCCTGCCCGAGCAGGCGCTGCCGCTCGAGACCGCCTTCGCGGCGTACACGTCGGGCTCGGCGTGGGTGAACCACCGCGACCTCCACGACGGTGCGGGCCGGCTCGCGCCGGGCGCCGCGGCCGACCTGGTGGTGCTCGACCGCGACCCGTTCGCGGGTCCCGCGGCCGAGGTCGGGGCGACCCGGACCGTCTCCACCTGGGTCGACGGAGTGCCGGTCTTCGAAGCCTGACGCCCCATTGCGTGCGGATTTCGTCAACGAAAGCGGGGTCCCCTACAGATTCCGTCGTCCCATGGTTAGGGTGACGCTCACACCGATCCCCGACCGGCGGAGGAAACAGCGGACATGGCAGACGCGGCGTTCAAGAACGTCATCAACGGTGAGCTCGTCGACGCGGCTTCGGGGGAGACCTACGACGTCATCGACCCGACCACCGGCGAGGTCTACGCGACCGCACCGGCGTCCGGCGCCGAGGACGTCGACCGCGCGTACGCCGCCGCCGACGCGGCCTTCGAGGGCTGGGGGTACGCGACGCCCCAGGACCGCTCGAATGCCCTCCTCAAGATCGCGGGCGCCATCGAGGAGCGCATCGAGGAGATCAACGCGGTCGAGTGCAAGGACACCGGCAAGCCGCTCGGGCTCACCATGTCGGAGGAGATGCCCTACGCCTCCGACCACTTCAAGTTCTTCGCCGGCGCCGCCCGGCTGCTCGAGGGCCGGTCCGCCGGCGAGTACATGGCCGACCACACCTCCTGGGTCCGGCGTGAGCCGGTCGGCGTCGTCGGGCAGGTGACGCCCTGGAACTACCCGCTGATGATGATGATCTGGAAGATCGCCCCGGCCCTCGCGGCGGGCAACACCGTCGTGCTCAAGCCGAGCGACACCACGCCGGCGAGCTCGACGTTGCTGGCCGAGCTCGCGCAGGAGTTCCTGCCGCCGGGCGTGCTCAACGTCGTCTGCGGTGACCGCGACACCGGCCGCATGCTCGTCGAGCACAAGACCCCCCAGATGGTGGCGATCACCGGCTCGGTGCGCGCGGGCATGCAGGTGGCCGAGGCGGCCTCCCGTGACCTCAAGCGCGTGCACCTCGAGCTCGGCGGCAAGGCGCCGGTCGTGGTCTTCGACGACGCCGACATCGCAGCGGCCGCCGACGGCATCGCGGGCGCGGGCCTCTTCAACGCCGGACAGGACTGCACCGCGGCGACGCGGGTGCTCGTGCAGCAGGGCATCCACGACGAGTTCGTCGCCGCCCTCGCGGAGGCCGCCCGGGGCATGCCGACCGGCATGCCCGACGACGAGGCGACCTACTTCGGCCCCCTCAACAACGCCCACCAGCTCGCCCACGTCTCCGGCATGGTCGAGCGCCTCCCCGACCACGCGACGGTGCACACCGGCGGCACCCGGCACGGCGACCGGGGCTACTTCTACGAGCCCACCGTCGTGTCCGGCCTCCAGCAGCGGGACGAGCAGATCCAGACCGAGATCTTCGGCCCGGTCATGACCGTGCAGGCGTTCAGCGACGAGGCGCAGGCCCTCGCCTGGGCCAACGACGTGGAGTTCGCGCTCGCCTCCAGCGTGTGGACCAGGGACCACGCCCGGGCCATGCGGATGTCGCGCCGACTCGACTTCGGCGCGGTGTGGATCAACACCCACATCCCCTTCGTCTCCGAGATGCCGCACGGCGGCTTCAAGCACTCCGGCTACGGCAAGGACCTCTCCATGTACGGCCTGGAGGACTACACCCGGATCAAGCACGTCATGTCGTACATCGGTCAGTAATCGAAAGGCAGCACACTCCCCATGCGGATCCTCCTCGTCGGCGCCGGCGGCGTCGGCTCGGCGTTCGCTGCCATCGCGGCGCGACGCGACTTCTTCGAGACGATCGTGGTCGCCGACTACGACCAGGCCAAGGCCGAGACGGCGGCCGCGACCGACGCGCGCTTCGTCGCCGCCCGGATCGACGCCTCCGACGCCGCGTCGGTGACCGCGCTGTGCCGCGAGCACCGGATCACCCACGTGATGAACGCCGTCGACCCGGTGTTCAACATGCCGATCTTCGACGGCGCCTTCGAGGCGGGTGCGGACTACCTCGACATGGCGATGTCGCTGTCCTACCGCCACCCCGAGGCGCCGTTCGAGAAGGTCGGCGTCAAGCTCGGCGACGCGCAGTTCGAGAAGGCGGGGGAGTGGGAGTCGTCCGGGCGGCTCGCGCTGGTCGGCATCGGCGTCGAGCCCGGCCTCTCCGACGTGTTCGCGCGGTACGCCGCGGACCACCTCTTCTCGGAGATCGACGAGCTCGGCACCCGCGACGGCGCGAACCTCACGGTCACCGACGACGACGGCAACGAGATCTTCGCGCCGTCGTTCTCGATGTGGACCACGATCGAGGAGTGCCTCAACCCGCCGGTCATCTACGAGAAGGCGCGCGCCGACGTCGACGGCGGCTGGTTCACCACGGCGCCGTTCTCCGAGCCCGAGGTCTTCGACTTCCCCGAGGGCATCGGCCCGGTCGAGTGCGTGAACGTCGAGCACGAGGAGGTGCTCCTGATGCCGCGCTGGGTCGACTGCAAGCGGGCGACCTTCAAGTACGGCCTCGGCGACGAGTTCATCACCATCCTCAAGGTGCTCAACACCCTCGGGCTCGACCGCACCGAGAAGGTCCGGGTCAAGGGCGTCGAGGTCTCGCCGCGCGACGTCGTGGCGGCGGTGCTGCCCGACCCGGCCACCGTCGGTCCGCGGATGAGGGGCAAGACCTGCGCCGGACTCTGGGTCACCGGCACCGGCAAGGACGGCAGCCCGAGGTCGACCTACCTCTACCACGTGGTCGACAACGAGTGGACGATGCGCGAGTACGGCCACCAGTGCGTGGTCTGGCAGACCGCGATCAACCCGGTCGTCGCCCTCGAGCTGCTCGCCCGCGGCACCTGGCAGGGCGCCGGCGTGCTCGGCCCGGAGGCCTTCGACGCCGTCCCCTTCCTCGACCTGCTCACCGAGTACGGCAGCCCGTGGGGCCAGGTGGAGCGCTGACACCACCCGGTGGTCTGGTCCGGAGCTCGGGGACCGCTGACCGTTCCACAATCACGATCGGGTAACGACCACCGATCCGCTCGTCGACCCTCCGAGAAACGATGGAAACCGTGATGTCTGCTTCGCTAGCGTGGCCTGCCATGCCAACCGAGGGGTCGAGCACGCCTGCTGCCATCTCGCTGTCCGGTCTCAGCAAGCACTTCGGCGAGGTCCGCGCTGTCGACGACCTCGACCTGCAGATCGCGGACGGTGAGTTCTTCTCCATGCTCGGCCCGTCCGGCTCCGGCAAGACCACGGTGCTGCGGCTGATCGCCGGCTTCGAGAAGCCGACGGCCGGGACCATCGTGCTCGGCGACCGCGACGTGACCGACGTGCCGGCGTACGCCCGTGACGTGAACACCGTCTTCCAGGACTACGCGATCTTCCCGCACATGAACGTGCTGCAGAACGTCGAGTACGGGCTGCGCGTGAAGAAGGTCCGCAAGACCGAGCGCCGCCGGCGCGCCGAGGAGGCGCTCGCCACGGTGCGCCTCGAGGGCTTCGCCGACCGGCGCCCCCACCAGCTCTCCGGCGGCCAGCGGCAGCGGGTCGCCCTCGCCCGGGCGCTCGTCAACCGGCCGCGGGTGCTGCTGCTCGACGAGCCGCTCGGCGCGCTCGACCTCAAGCTGCGCCGCGAGATGCAGATCGAGCTCAAGCAGATCCAGCGCGACGTCGGCATCACCTTCGTGTTCGTGACCCACGACCAGGAGGAGGCGCTGACGATGAGCGACCGGATCGCGGTCTTCAACGAGGGTCGCATCGAGCAGCTGGCCGCGCCGGTCGAGCTGTACGAGGAGCCGGCGAGCGCCTTCGTGGCGGGTTTCGTCGGCACCTCCAACCTGATCCAGGGCGCGGTGGCCCAGCAGCTGGTCGGCCGGGAGGGCACGTTCGTGGTCCGCCCGGAGAAGGTCAGCATGGTCGCCGCGTCCGACGCACCGCCTCCGGGACCCGACACCTGCGTGGCCCCCGGCGTGGTGCGTGAGGTGGTCTACCTGGGGGCCTCGACCCACTCGGTCGTGGCCCTCGATGCCGGCGCCACCCTGACGGTGTCCCACCAGAACTCGGACCGCTCCATCGAAGCCGCACTCGAGCGGCGGGAGCAACGCGTCGTCCTGACCTGGCGACGCGACCAGCTGGTGTCCCTGGGCGGCGCGGCCGCCCCCGGGACATCCCCCATGGAGGAGACACGATGAGGAAGACAACCGCCACGCGGATGGTGGCCGTCGGCGGCGCGCTGCTGCTGGCCACGGCGTTCGCCGGCTGTGGCACGAGCTCGGACGAGGGCTCCGACAACGGCAGCACGGCCTCGGGTGGCTTCACGCCCCCGGACGTCCCGATGGCCCAGGAGATCGGGGACATGGAGGGGCAGGTCAACATCCTGGCCTGGCCCGGCTACGCCGAGGACGGCAGCACCGACAAGAGCGTCGACTGGGTGACGCCGTTCGAGGAGCAGACCGGCTGCGACGCCAACGTGAAGTACTTCGGCACCTCCGACGAGGCCGTGCAGCTGATGAAGAGCGGGGAGTACGACGTCGTCTCGGCCTCGGGTGACGCCTCGCTGCGGCTCATCGCCGCGGGCGACGTGGCGCCGATGAACACCGATCTCCTGGAGAACTACGGCGACATCGAGGACTTCCTCAAGGACCGCCCGTGGAACTCCGTCGACGGCCAGATGTACGGCGTGCCCCACGGCTGGGGCGCCAACGTGCTGATGTACAACACCGAGGTGGTCTCGCCGGCCCCGACCAGCTGGGGCGCGGTCTTCGACCAGTCCTCGGACTACGCGGGCAAGGTGACGGCGTACGACTCGCCGATCTACATCGCCGACGCGGCGCTGTACCTGATGAAGACCCAGCCCGACCTGGGCATCACGGACCCCTACGCGCTCGACCAGGACCAGCTCGACGCGGCCGTGGAGCTGCTCAAGCAGCAGAACGAGAACGTCAGCGAGTACTGGTCGGACTACCTCAAGCAGGACCAGGCCTTCACCAACGGCGACTCGGTCATCGGGACGACGTGGCAGTTCATCGCCAACCTGGCCCAGTCCGAGGGCGTGCCCGTCGAGGTGACGCTGCCCGAGGAGGGCGCGACCGGCTGGTCGGACACCTGGATGATCGCTGCCGACGCGCAGAACCCCAACTGCGCCTACGCGTGGTCCGACTACATCACCAGCCCGGAGCCGCAGGCCCAGGTTGCCGAGTGGTTCGGTGAGGCGCCGGCCAACACCCAGGCCTGCTCGCTGACGTCGGACAAGAAGTTCTGCGACACCTACCACGCCGAGGACGCCGACTACGCCGCGCAGATCTACTACTGGACCACGCCGATCGAGCAGTGCCTCGACGGCCGGACCGACGTGAAGTGCACGGACTACGGCGACTGGACCCAGGCGTGGACCGAGGTCAAGGGCTGATCGTTGACGCAGAGCACTGACAGCACCGCCGCGGCGCGGCGCGGGGCCGACCAGGCCCCGCGCCGGGCCCGGCGCTCGCGCGCGCAGGGCGGCACGGGCGACTCCGGCAGGCGCCTGAGCCCCACCACCGCCTTGCTGCTCGCGCTGCCGATGCTCTGGCTGGGCGCGCTCTACCTGACCGCGCTCGGCGGTCTCTTCATCACCTCGCTGTGGTCGCAGGACGACTTCACCGGCAACATCGTGCGGGAGTGGACGCTCGACAACTTCCGCGACCTGTTCACGATCGAGGTCTACCGGACGATCACCCTGCGCACGCTGGGGATCGCCGCCCTGGTGACCGTGATCGACGCGCTGCTCGCCTTCCCGATCGCGCTCTACATGGCCAAGATCGCCTCGCCGCGGGCCCAGCGGCTGCTCGTGATCTCCGTGCTGATGCCGCTGTGGGCGTCGTACCTCGTCAAGGCGTACGCGTGGCGCGGCATGCTCTCGGAGAACGGCCTGATCTCCTGGCTGGGCGCGCCGTTCGGCATCTCCAGCCCCGGCTACGGGCTGCTGGCCACGACGATCACGCTGGCCTACCTGTGGCTGCCGTTCATGATCCTGCCGATCTTCGCGGGCTTGGAGCGGGTGCCGGACTCGCTGTTCGAGGCGTCCTCCGACCTCGGTGCCCACTGGTGGGTGACGCTGCGCCGGGTGGTGCTGCCGATGGCCTTCCCGGCGATCGTGGCCGGCTCGATCTTCACGTTCTCGCTGTCCATGGGCGACTACATCGCGGTCAAGATCGTCGGCGGCACCGGGCAGCTGCTCGGCAACGTCGTCTACGACAACCAGGGCGCGGCCAACAACCTGCCGTTCGCCGCTGCCGTCGCGACCATCCCGGTCGTCGTGATGCTGCTCTACCTCGCCGCGGTACGGCGTACCGGAGCCCTGGAGAACCTGTGAACGACGCCAAGGGCCTCAAGGCCATCCTCACCGGGTTCACCGTGCTGGTGCTGGTGTTCATCTACACCCCGCTGGCGCTGGTGTTCCTCAACTCCTTCAACGCCGACAAGTCGTTCAAGTGGCCGCCGACGGACCTCACGCTGCACTGGTGGAGCGTCGCTGCGCAGAGCACCGGGGCGCGCGACGCCCTCTGGACGAGCGTCCAGGTGGCGATCGCTGCCACGCTCGTCGCGCTGCTGCTGGGCACGCTGGCCGGGATGGCGCTGCGGCGCACCCGGTTCTTCGGGCGCAACACCGTCTCGCTGCTGATCATCCTGCCGATCGCACTGCCGGGCATCGTCACCGGTCTCGCCTTCCAGAACGCGTTCAAGACGCTGTTCGGCATCGACCTCAGCCTGTTCACGATCATCGTGGCGCACGCGACGTTCTGCATCGTCACGGTCTTCAACAACGTGCAGGCGCGTTTCCAGAGGCTCGGGCACAACTTCGAGCAGGCCTCGATGGACCTCGGCGCCGGCCGGTTCACGACCTTCCGCCTGATCACCCTGCCGATGCTGCGCTCGGCCCTGCTGGCCGGCGCGCTGCTGGCCTTCGGCCTGTCGTTCGACGAGATCGTGGTGACCACGTTCACCGCGAGCAGCCAGGACCAGACGCTGCCGATCTGGATCTTCCAGAACCTCTTCCGGCCCAACCAGGCGCCGGTGGTGAACGTGATCGCGGCGGTGCTGGTGATGCTCTCGGCAATCCCGATCTACCTCGCGCAGCGGCTCTCCGGCGGGCACACCGAGGCGCTCACCGGCGCCCGGTGACCCGGTAGCGCAGGGAGACCACGCTCCCCGTCACCTCGTGCTCGACGAGCTCGAGGTCGACGCGGCCGGAGCGGGGGGAGAAGGCGATGCCCGCGCCGAGATCGGGCTGCGGTCGACGACGACGTTGCTCATGCCCGAGCAGACCACGGCGCCGCCCCGAAGTCATCGGGGCGGCGCCGCAGGGTGGCGGGTGTCAGGCGGTGGCGTCGAAGGCCTCCGCCACCACGTCGAAGGCCTCGTGCAGCAGCTCGTCGCTGATCGACAGCGGCGGCAGGAACCGGAAGACGTTGCCCCAGGTGCCGCAGGTCAGCGTGACCACGCCCTGGCTGTGGCAGTACGACGACGCGGCGGCCGCGCGGGCGGCGTCGGGGGTCGTGGTGCCGGGCTGGTTGAGCTCGATCGCCATCATCGCGCCGCGCCCACGGATCTCGGCGACGACCGGGTGCTTCTGCTGCAGGGCGGTCAGCCGCTCGGTCATGATCGCGCCGACCTGCCGGGCGCGGGCGTTGTGGTCGTGGGCCTGCATCTCCTCGATGGCGCCGAGGGCGGCGGCGCAGGCGACGGGGTTGCCGCCGTAGGTGCCGCCGAGGCCGCCCGCGTGGACGCTGTCCATCACCTCGGCGCGACCGGTGACCGCGGCGAGGGGGAGGCCGCCGGCGATGCCCTTGGCGGTGGTGACCAGGTCGGGGACGACGCCCTCGTGGTCGCAGGCGAACCAGTCGCCGGTGCGACAGAAGCCGGACTGGATCTCGTCCGCGACGAGGAGGACCCCGCGCTCGCCGGCCCAGGCGGCGAGCGCGGGGAGAAAGCCGGGGGCCGGGACGACGAAACCGCCCTCGCCCTGCAGGGGCTCGATCACGATGCAGGAGAGGTTGTCGGCACCCACCTGCTTGTCGAGCACGTCGATCGCCCGGGCCGCGGCCTCCTCGCCGGACAGCCCGTCGCGCAGCGGGTAGGACATCGGCGCTCGGTAGACCTCGTTGGCGAACGGCCCGAACCCGTGCTTGTAGGGCATGTTCTTGGCGGTCATGGCCATCGTGAGGTTGGTGCGGCCGTGGTAGGCGTGGTCGAAGACCGCCACCGCGTCACGGCCGGTCGCGGTGCGCGCGATCTTGACGGCGTTCTCGACCGCCTCCGCGCCGGAGTTGAACAGCGCCGACTTCTTGGCGTGGTCACCGGGGGTGAGCCGCGCCAGCTCCGCGCAGACGTCCACGTAGCCGTCGTACGGCGTGATCATGAAGCAGGTGTGGGTGAAGGCCTCCACCTGCCGCTGGACGTTCGCGACCACGGACGGCGCGGCGTTGCCCACCGTGGTGACCGCGATGCCGGAGCCGAGGTCGATCAGCGAGTTGCCGTCGACGTCGTGCAGGACGCCACCCCCCGCCGCCGTGACGAAGACCGGGAGCATCGTGCCCACGCCGTCCGCCACGTGCGCCTTCTTGCGCTCCAGCCGCTCCCGCGACCGCGGACCGGGGATCTCGGTCACCAGCCGTCGCGCCTGCACCAGCCCCGGCCCGCCCGCGTGCAGCTCGGTCGGGATCTCACTCACCACGTCGCTCATGGGCGACGATCCTAGTACCCACAGCGCCCCGTGGCGACGGATCCCACCTGTGAATCAACCCCTGAGCAACGGATTCCGCACCCCATCCCGCCAAGGTGGCAGAAATGGCGACGCGAGGTGGCGAAAATGGCGGTCCGAGGTGGGAGCAATGGTCGCCATTCCTCCCACCTCGGACCGCCATTTCTCCCACCTCGGCGTCAGGGCGGGGGCGAGAGGATGGTGAGCGTGGCACTGCGGTCGCCGAGGCGGGCGTGCAGGGCGTCGGTGACGCGGATCTGAAGTGTCTCCGCCTCGGTGTCGGTGGTGTCGGGCTGGTCGGGGAGGACGACGACGGGCACGAGCACGCTGCGCTCCCCGGCGGGGACGACGAGACGCAGGGAGACCGGCTCGTAGTCGGTGCCGGCCTCGGCCGTGCCGGGCACGTCGACGACGTCGAGGACGACGCGGCGTCCGCTTGCCCGACCGAGCCGCAGCTCCACGAACGCGGTCACGGGGTCGGTCGTCGGCTCGGTCACCGTCGCGTCCCGGGCCCACACGGCCGGCGGGCGGTCGTGGTCGCGGATCGTGGCGACCTCGCGTCCCTGCGTCACGCGCAGGTGCCGGGGGTGGCGGAGCACGACCTCGAACCGCTCGTCGGCCTCGTCGATCCGGTCGCCGAGCAGCGGGATCGCGACCCGGGCCCGCAGGGCGCCGGCGGGGATCTCGACCCGGACGTCGACGGCGGTGAAGTCGAGCCCCGACGTGGCCGAGCCGGAGTGCGTGCGCAGCCGCACCGAGGTGTTCCGCGCGGTGGGCCGGTCGAGCGTGATGGTGGCCACCGCGGAGCGGCCCTCGCGCGCGTCCTCGACCTGCAGCGAGGCGCGCGGCGTGGGGAAGCCGGGCTCCCCGTGCTCGTCGAGGGCCACGAAGCAGTAGCCGCGGCGGCGGGCCTCCCGGACGACGCGGGGCAGCGCGGCCACCGACGCGGGGGAGGTCGCCACGCCGTCGTGCTGGATCACGATGTTGCTCCCGCCGGGCACCAGGCCGTCCAGGATCCGTTTGGCGATGGTCGCCGACGACGAGGTGTCCCAGTCGCGCGGGTCGATCGTCCACAGCACCTCGGCGAGCCCCAGCCCGGCCTCGATCTTCTGCACCCGCGTGTCGGTCAGGCCGTACGGCGGGCGCACCAGCGGGCTTGTGACCACGCCGGCGCGGTGCAGCGCGCGCTGGGTGCGACGCAGCGTGTGCCGGACCTGCCGGTCGCCCAGCGCGGTGAGCTGCTCGTGCTCCCAGGTGTGGTTCCCGACCAGGAAGCCCGACCGCGCGACCAGCCGCGCAGTGGAGGGGGACACGGCGACCCGGTAGCCCAGCATGAAGAACGTCGCCGGCACGTGCAGCCGGCGCAGCGTGTGCACGAGCTGGGGCGTCACCGTCGGCGACGGGCCGTCGTCGAAGGTGAGCGACACGTGGCCCGAGGAGCAGCGGGCGGCGACCCGTGCCGTCGCGGCGCCCGGTGACGTGGCCGGCACGCCGAGGACGGTCGTGGTCAGCACGGCCGCCGCGACCAGCGCGCGGAACGGGCGGCCCATGCCTCCAGCGTCCTCCCCGGGCACGCCCCGGCGTTGCCGATTGACGGGATCTGGAGTGTCTGCTGGAACACTGTCCCGGTGCAGCACCGTGAACGCCGCGACGTGGTCGTGCTCGGCTCGACCGGCTCGATCGGCACCCAGGCCCTCGACGTCGTACGACGCAACCCCGACCGGTTCCGCGTGGTCGGGCTGACCGCCGGCGGTGGCAACCCCGACCTCTTCGAGCGCCAGGTCGCCGAGCTCGCGCCGGCCTTCCACGGCCTCGGCGAGGAGGCCAGCGTCGAGGCGGCCGGGATGCCGGCCGACGTGGTGCTCAACGGCATCACCGGCGCGGTCGGCCTGCGACCGACCCTGGCCGCCCTCGACGCCGGGAACGTGCTGGCGCTGGCCAACAAGGAGAGCCTGATCGTCGGCGGACCACTCGTCACCGGCCGCGCCCGCCCGGGCCAGATCGTGCCGGTCGACTCCGAGCACTCGGCGCTCGCCCAGTGCCTGCGCGGCGGCTCCGCCGACGAGGTGCGCCGGCTCGTGCTGACGGCCAGCGGCGGACCCTTCCGCGGCCGCACCCGCGAGGAGCTCCTCGACGTGACCGTCGCGCAGGCGCTCGCGCACCCGACGTGGGACATGGGACCGGTCGTCACGATCAACTCCGCGACTCTGGTCAACAAGGGCCTCGAGGTGATCGAGGCGCACCTGCTCTTCGGCATCCCCTTCGAGCGGATCGCGGTGGTCGTGCACCCCACCTCCGTCGTGCACTCGATGGTCGAGTTCCTCGACGGCTCGACGCTGGCGCAGGCCAGCCCGCCGACCATGCTGATCCCGATCGCGCTCGGCCTGGCCTGGCCCGACCGCGTCGCGGGCACCGCGCCACCCGTCGACTGGACCTCCCCGCAGACCTGGGAGTTCTTCCCGCTCGACGACCAGGCCTTCCCCGCCGTCCGTCTCGCCCGCGAGGCAGGGGAGCGCGGCAGCACCGCCCCCGCGGTCTACAACGCCGCCAACGAGACCTGCGTCACCGCCTTCACCGAGGGCCGGCTCAGGTTCGTCGACATGGTGCCGACGGTGGAGGCGGTGCTCAGGCAGCACGACGTACCCTCGGAAGCGACGCTCACCGTCGACGACGTGCTCGCCGCCGACTCGTGGGCGCGCGAGACCGCTGGCCGGATGATCGAAGGAACGACGTGACCCCCCTGCTCTACACCCTGGGCGTGGTGTTCTTCGTTCTCGCCATCCTGGCCTCGATCGGGCTGCACGAGCTCGGGCACATGATCCCGGCGAAGGCCTTCGGCGGGAAGGTCACCCAGTACTTCATCGGCTTCGGCCCCACCGTGTGGAGCAAGCAGGTCGGCGAGACCGAGTACGGCGTCAAGGCCATCCCGCTCGGCGGCTACGTCAAGATCGTCGGGATGCTGCCCCCCGCGGCCGAGGACCTCGACGAGGACGCCGAGCACCCGCAGTACGACGAGGACGGCAACCGCGTCATCCGGATCCGCAAGTCCAACACGGGCATGTTCACCCAGCTGGTCTCCGACGCCCGCGCGGCCGAGTGGGAGCACATCAAGCCCGGCGACGAGGACCGCCTCTTCTACCGCATGGCGTGGTGGAAGAAGGTGATCGTGATGGCCGGCGGCCCCACGGTCAACCTGCTGATCGCCTTCTTCATCTTCTGGGGCGTCTTCGGCCTCTACGGCACCCGCACCCCCGAGCCCGACGCCGGCCAGCCGGTCATCGACACCGTGTCCAGGTGCGTCATCCCCTACAACGAGGAGGGCCGGGACTGCGCGGCCAGCGACCCGCCCGCCCCGGCGTACGAGGCCGGGCTGCGCCCCGGCGACGTGATCACGTCGTTCAACGGCACGTCCGTGCGCGACTGGGACCAGCTGCGTGCCCTGATCCGGGCCAACGACAACGGCAGGGCCGTCATCGTCTACGAGCGCGACGGCGTCGAGCGCACCGGCACCACGAGCACGACCGTCGAGCTGCGCCCCGCCTCGGCCTCCGACCTCACCGTCTCCCAGGTGGGCTTCCTCGGCGTCACGCCGACCTTCCACACGGCCGTCGTGTACGGCGGCCCGGTCTACACGCTGCAGGAGATGGGCGGGATGACCGTCCAGACGGTCGAGGCGCTCGGCCAGCTCCCCGTCAAGGTGTACGGCGTGGGCCGGGCCATCGTCGGCGCCCAGGAGCGCGAGCAGGACAGCCCGGTGAGCATCGTCGGCGGTGGCCGGATCGCCGGTGAGGTGGCGTCGACGGACAAGGCCCAGGTCACCGAGAAGGCGGTCTTCCTCCTGCTGCTGGTGGCCGGCTTCAACCTCTTCATCGGGCTGTTCAACTTCATCCCGCTGCTGCCGCTCGACGGCGGCCACATCGCCGGCGCGCTCTACGAGGCGATCCGGCGCGGGGTGGCCCGCGCCCGGCACCGGCCCGACCCCGGGTACGTCGACGTGGCCAAGCTGCTCCCGGTGGCCTACGTCGTGGCCTCGGCGCTCCTCGTCATGGGTGTCGTGCTGATCGTCGGCGACCTCGTGGTCCCGGTCCGCACCGAATTCTGACGCGCACGCCCCGCCGGTAACCTGACCGCATGACCTCCGTCGGCCTCGGCATGCCCGCGCTCCCGCCCCCGGTGCTCGCCCCGCGCCGCCCCACCCGGCAGATCCGCGTCGGCAAGGTCGGGGTCGGCAGCGAGCACCCGATCTCGGTGCAGTCGATGACCACGACGCTGACCTCCGACGTCAACGCGACCCTCCAGCAGATCGCCGAGCTGACCGCCACCGGGTGCGACATCGTCCGCGTCGCCTGCCCGAGCCAGGACGACGCCGACGCCCTGCCCGAGATCGCGCAGCACTCGCAGATCCCGGTCATCGCCGACATCCACTTCCAGCCGAAGTACGTCTTCGCGGCGATCGACGCCGGCTGCGCCGCCGTGCGCGTCAACCCCGGCAACATCCGCAAGTTCGACGACCAGGTCAAGGAGATCGCCGCCGCCGCCAAGGACCGCGGCACCTCGATCCGGATCGGGGTCAACGCCGGATCGCTCGACAAGCGACTGCTGGAGAAGTACGGCAAGGCGACGCCCGAGGCGCTCGTCGAGTCGGCGGTCTGGGAGGCCGGGCTCTTCGAGGAGCACGACTTCCACGACTTCAAGATCTCGGTCAAGCACAACGACCCCGTCGTGATGGTCGAGGCCTACCAGATGCTGGCCGAGCGCGGCGACTGGCCGCTCCACCTCGGCGTCACGGAGGCCGGGCCCGCGTTCCAGGGCACGATCAAGTCCGCGGTGGCCTTCGGCGCGCTGCTCAGCAAGGGGATCGGGGACACCATCCGGGTCTCGCTCTCCGCGCCTCCGGTCGAGGAGGTCAAGGTCGGGCTGCAGATCCTGGAGTCGCTCAACCTCCGGCCGCGCCGGCTCGAGATCGTCTCCTGCCCCTCCTGCGGGCGGGCTCAGGTCGACGTCTACAAGCTCGCCGACGAGGTGACCGCCGGGCTCGAGGGGCTCGAGGTGCCGCTGCGCGTCGCCGTCATGGGGTGCGTCGTGAACGGCCCCGGCGAGGCCCGCGAGGCCGACCTCGGCGTCGCGTCCGGCAACGGCAAGGGCCAGATCTTCGTCAAGGGCGAGGTGATCAAGACCGTGCCCGAGTCGCAGATCGTGGAGACCCTCATCGAGGAGGCGATGCGGATCGCCGAGGGCATGGAGGCCGTGGACGGCGCCGGCGCCGAGGTGACGGTCTCCTGAGCCCCGCGGCGCAGGCGGTGACGCGGTCGCCGCCGGCCCTCGCGTTCACGCGCGCGAGCCGCTCTCACCGGCCGCGGCGGGCGCGTAGGCTCCGGTCCGTGCTCTCGACCCGCCACGGCGTCCGGGTCCTCGGCCCGACCGACCTGGCCGCGTTCCTCGACCTCACCGGCCGCGACCCGGTGGTCAACGTGTTCGCGGACTACCGTGCGCGCACCACCAACCTCGAGCCCCGCTGGCTCGGCGGCGAGGTCTGGGGCCGGTTCCGCGACGGAGAGCTGGTCGCGGCCTGCCACCTCGGCGCGAACCTGGTCATGGTCGAGGCGACCGACGAGGACGCCCGGGTCTTCGCCGAGCGGGCGCTGACCCGCCGGCGCAGCGTCTCCACGATCTACGGGCTCCAGGCCCCGGTGCGCGCCTTCTGGGACGTCGTCGCCACCGGCTGGGGCCGCCCGCGTGAGGCGCGCTGGTGCCAACCGCACCTCGAGATCGCCGGCGAGCCGGCGGTCGCCCCCGACCCGCGGGTCCGGCGCACCACCCGCGACGACCTCGACGTGCTGTTCCCGGCGTGCGTCGCCATGCACACCGAGGAGGTCGGCGTCCCGCCCGACCAGGGCGGGGGAGCGGACCTCTACCGCACCCGGGTCAGCCAGCTGATCTCACTGGGGTGGTCGTTCGCGCGCTTCGAGGACGATCGGGTGGTGTTCAAGGCGGAGGTCGCCTACGCCTCGCCGCACGCCGCGCAGGTGCAGGGCGTGTGGGTCCCTCCCGACCTGCGGGGGCAGGGACTCGCCGCGGCCGGCATGGCCGCGGTCGTCGAGCAGGTACGCCGCGACATCGCCCCGGTCGTCTCCCTCTACGTCAACGGCTACAACACGCCGGCCCGCGCGGCGTACGCCCGGGTCGGCTTCCGCGAGACGGCCACGTTCGCCACGATCATGTTCTGACAGGCTGCGGGGCGTGACCCCACCCCTGACCCGCGAGGCGAAGGTCGTCGTCGGCGCCTTCGCCGCCAGCGGCACCGTCCACCTCGTCCGGCCGCGCACGTTCGAGCCGCTGATGCCGTCGTGGGTGCCGCGCCACCGCGAGGTGATCCTGGCCAGCGGCGTGGCCGAGCTGGTCTGTGCCGCCGGCCTGCTCCACCCGCGCACGCGACGCGTCGCCGGCTGGGCCAGCGCCGCCCTGCTCGTCGCCGTCTTCCCCGGCAACCTGAAGATGGCCGACGACGCCCGCCGGTCCGGCGACGCGAGGCTGCAGGCGGTGGCCTACGCGCGCCTGCCGCTGCAGCTGCCGATGGTGCGCGGCGCGCTGCGCGCGGCCCGGGGCTGAGCCCGGGCCGCGCACCGAGGTCCGCGCCGGCTCAGAGCTGCGTGCGGGTCAGGCCCGAGGCCCGCTCGCAGGTGCCCACGTCGCACCGCACCCAGGCGGTCTTCCTCTTCCCGTGGGTCAGCATCAGCGGGGTGGTGTCGGTCTCCCAGAGCACCGCGCCGAAGTAGTAGGTGTGGTACTTCGCGACGATCCTGCCGCCGCCCTTGCGCAGCTGCACCTGACCGGGGCCGAGCCCGTCGCTGAGGATGTAGACGGTCGCCATCCGGCTGCCGTCGGGGGAGAACTCCCACACGGCCTGGTCGCAGCTCTTCCACACGCGGGCGGTGGTGTCGGACAGCCGGGAGACGATCGAGCAGCCGCCGCGGTAGGGGTCCTTGCTCATCCACGCCAGCCGGTCGGCCGCGATGCTGGCGGCGTACGCCGCGCGGTCGGTCAGCCGGGTCACCCGGTCGGTGCCGGTGTTCCAGCTGAAGGTGCGCTGCGGCTGGGAGGCCGACATGACGAAGGTCCCCGCGTCGGCGTCGAGCGTCCAGGCGAACCCGTCGAAGGTGCGCTGCACCAGCAGGCTGCCGTCCGTCGCGCTGTAGACCTTGGTGCGGGTCTCCTTCGCGCGGTACTTCACCTTCGGGTAGACGATCTGGGCGCCGTCGTGCGACATCGTCATCTCCCACACCGGCAGGCCGCTGAGGATCGTGGTGCGGTCGCCGGTCGGCGTGACCCGCACGACGCGGGGCGTCGTGGTGGTCGTGTCGGACCAGGTGGCCACGACGTAGTCGCCGCCGGACGTGCCGAGCAGACGCACACCGCCCGCGTTCTTGAACCGCGCGGTGAAGGAGCCGTCGACGACAGCGTTGCCCTCGACGTGCGGCACGGTCGCGTCGGCGCCCCGGGTGAGCTGGCCGGGCTGGAGGTGGACGTCCGGGACCGCGGCCAGGGCCGGCGCGGTGGCGCCGGCGACGAGGGCGAGCGTCGCCGCGGCAGCGGCGAGGAGGGCGGGCTTCTTCATCGGTGACTCCCAGGTGGAGGGGGGTGGCGGTGGGTGTGGAGCGGCCCGGGGGGTGCCGGGCCCCACGCTAGAGGCCCGGGCCGTTCCCGGCGTCCTCGTCCGGTGAGACGTCCGGTCGGCGGTCTGGTTGCCGGCGCGAGGTCACAGGGTGGTCACGGTCTGCCGAGCCCGAACTGGTTCGCGACGGCCCCGCGGCGACCCGTACCCTTCGTCCATGATTTCCCGGATGTCGACGCTGTTCGTGCGGACCCTGCGAGAGGACCCCGCGGACGCCGAGGTCCCGAGCCACCGGCTCCTCGTCCGTGCCGGCTACATCCGCCGCGCCGCGCCCGGGATCTACACCTGGCTGCCGCTCGGCCTGCGCGTCCTGCGCCGGATCGAGGGCATCATCCGCGACGAGATGGACGGCATCGGCGCGCAGGAGCTGTCGTTCCCGGCGCTGCTGCCGCGCGAGCCCTACGAGGCCAGCGGCCGGTGGACCGAGTACGGCGACGGCATCTTCCGGCTCAAGGACCGCAAGGGCGGCGACTACCTCCTCGGCCCCACCCACGAGGAGATGTTCACCCTCGTGGTGAAGGACCTCTACTCGTCGTACAAGGACCTGCCGCTCTGGATCTACCAGATCCAGACCAAGTACCGCGACGAGGCGCGGCCCCGGGCGGGGCTGCTGCGCGGGCGTGAGTTCGTGATGAAGGACTCCTACTCCTTCGACGTCGACGACGCCGGTCTCGAGCGCAGCTACCAGGCGCACCGCGACGCCTACGTCCGGATCTTCGACCGGCTCGGCTTCGAGTACGTGATCGTCAAGGCCGAGGCCGGTGCGATGGGCGGCTCGAAGTCAGAGGAGTTCCTGGCCAAGGCCTCGGTCGGCGAGGACACCTACGTCCGCTGCACCCGCTGCGACTACGCCGCGAACGTCGAGGCCGTGGACACGCCCGTGCCGACCCCGACGCCGTACGACGACGCACCGGCCGCGCACGCGGAGCAGACGCCCGACACCCCGACCATCGACACCCTGGTCGACCACCTCGACGCGGCGTTCCCGCGCGACGACCGCCCCTGGCACGCCGGCGACACCCTGAAGAACGTGGTCTTCCTCGTGCGCCACCCCGACGGCACGTCGGAGGCGCTGGCCATCGGCCTGCCCGGCGACCGCGAGGTCGACACCAAGCGGCTGGAGTCCAAGCTCGGCGAGGGCGTCGTCTTCGAGCCCTTCGGCGAGGCCGACTTCGCCGCCCGGCCGACCCTGGCCAAGGGCTACATCGGCCCGGGCGCGCTGGGGGAGAAGAAGCCGGCCGGCGTGCGCTACCTCCTCGACCCGCGCGTGGTCGAGGGCACCCGCTGGGTCACCGGGGCCGATGTCGACGGCAGCCACGTGATCGACCTGGTCGCCGGGCGCGACTTCAGCGGCGACGGCACCATCGACGTGGCGGAGGTGCGCGACGGCGACCCCTGTCCGGTCTGCGGCGCCACCGACGGCGGCATCCTGCAGTCGGCGCGCGGCATCGAGATGGGCCACATCTTCCAGCTCGGCCGCAAGTACGCCGACGCCCTCGACCTCCAGGTCCTCGACGAGAACGGCAAGCTCGTCACCGTGACCATGGGGTCCTACGGCATCGGCCCCTCGCGCGCGGTGGCGGCCATCGCGGAGGGCACCTACGACGAGTACGGCCTGTGCTGGCCGCGCGAGGTCGCACCGGCCGACGTCCACCTCGTGGCCACCGGCAAGGACGACGAGGTGTACGCCGCGGCCGAGCGCGTCGCCCGCGAGCTGTCGGCGCAGGGGCTCGAGGTGATCTACGACGACCGGCCGAAGGTCAGCCCGGGCGTGAAGTTCAAGGACGCCGAGCTGATCGGCGTCCCGACGATCGTCGTGGTCGGCAAGGGCCTCGCCTCGGGCACGATCGAGGTCAAGGACCGCGCGAGCGGCGAGCGGGCCGACGTCCCGGCCGACCAGGTGGTCGACCACGTCGTCGGGCTCGTCCGGGCGTGAGCGTCGAGGCCGTCGTCTTCGACTGGGGCGGCACCCTGACCCGCTGGCACGACATCGACTTCCACGCCGAGTCGCTGGCGCTCGCCCAGGCCGTCGTCGGCGCCGACCACCCCGTTGAGGTCTCCCGCGAGCGGCTGCACGCCGCGGGCGACTCGATCTGGGGGCGCAGCCGCGACCACCAGCGGAGCGCGACCGTGGCCGACCTGTTCGACGAGGCCGGGCTGGAGCACGACCCCGAGCTGCTGAGCCACTACTACGAGTTCTGGGAGCCGCACACCTACACCGATCCCGAGGCCGGGCCGATGTTCGAGGCCCTGCGGGCTGCCGGGACCAAGGTCGGCGTGCTGTCCAACACCATCTGGCCGCGCGCCTGGCACCGCGGCTTCTTCGAGCGCGACGGGGTGCTGCACCTCATCGACGGCGACGTCTACACGAGCGAGATCCCGTGGACCAAGCCGTCCGAGCACGCGTTCCGGGCCGCGATGGACGCCGTCGGGGTCAGCGACCCCGCCTCGTGCGTCTACGTCGGCGACCGGCTCTTCGACGACGTGTGGGGGGCGCAGAACGCCGGCATGCGCGCGATCCACGTGCCCCACAGCGACATCCCGGCGAACCAGGTCGGGCACACCGAGGGTCGCCCGGACGCCGTGGTGCACGCGCTGTCCGAGATCCCGGCCCTGGTCGCCGGCTGGGCGGGCCGGGGCTAGTCGGACGGGCAGGCGGGGGCCGGGCCACCGGGACGAGCGGACCGCGCGCCCCCTTCCGGTCCGGCCCGGTTCGGGGCAGGATGCCCGGGATCGGCCGTGATCCCACGGCCCTCGACCACGGAGGACACCCCACGATGCGTCTCACCCGACCGGTCCGCTCCCTGACGATCGCTGCGGCCGCCGCGGTGGCCGCCACGGCCGTCGCCGCCGGCACCGCCGCTCCCGCCTCCGCACGCGTCGCCGACCGCGAGGCCGGCTGCGTGGCCGAGGGCTCCGGCCCCGCCGCGGCTGCCCGCGGCGGCTTCGCGGGCGTGGACCACCGCGAGGTCACCGCCCGTCAGCAGGCCGCGATCGAGCGGCGTACGCAGCGCCTCCTCGACCAGCGCGGCTCGCTGCGCGCCGGCGCGACCGTCACGGTCCCCGTCTACGTGCACGTGATGCGCGACAACCAGGGCCGGGGCGACGTCACCAACACCCAGATCAACCAGCAGATCACCGTGCTGAACAAGACCTTCGCCGGCGGGGAGAGCAGTGCGGCCGCGAACACCGGCTTCCAGTTCACGCTCGCGGGTGTCGACCGCTTCAACAACACGACGTGGCACAACGACCGCCAGAGCGCGTCGTACCGCAAGCAGACCCGCCAGGGCGGCGCCAACGCGCTCAACATCTGGCTCGTCGACTTCGACTACCTCGGCATCGCGACGTTCCCGTGGGACTACAAGAAGAACCCCGGCATCGACGGCATCCGCGTCCACTACGCCTCGCTGCCCGGCGGCAGCATCGCCAACTACAACCTCGGCGAGACCGCCACGCACGAGGCGGGTCACTGGTTCGGGCTCTACCACACCTTCCAGGGCGGCTGCACGACCACGAACGACGAGGTGGCCGACACCCCGGCCCAGGGTGGGCCGACCACCGGCTGCCCCGAGGGCGCCGACACCTGCTCGCTGCCGGGCCTCGACCCGATCCACAACTACATGGACTACAGCTACGACTCCTGCTACACGCAGTTCACGCCCAACCAGGCGACCCGCACCCAGCAGATGTGGGCGGCCTACCGCGCCTGACCCTGCCGACGGCCGGCCCGGCGCCGGTCTCGTCGCCTCACCGGTCCCTCTCGTCCCGCCAGGCACGGGAGGGACCGGTGGCGTCGTCTTCTGCAACTTTGTGCAGTGCAGAAAGGTGAGCGAGCGTTGCTCTGTCGCTCTGCAAGATGATGCTGCACAATTTTGCATCAAGAGAGGCGCAAACGGCTGACGACTCGGGGTTCGGCTCCGCCTCTCGCGAACGGCCTCTCGGGGAGCCCGTTCTCAGCGGTCCGCGTACTCGCTCGCTCCGGGGAAGATCTCGGGACTTCCTCGGAAGGCGAGGACGCGGACCGCGCTCATGTGGAGCGCTTCCACGCCCCAGCGGCGCTCGGCGCCGGCGGTGCCGGCCACCAGCCAGGCGTAGGTCTCCTGGCAGGCCTCCTCGATCCGCACGGCGGCGGCGTCGACCCGGGCGCTGGTGCGGACGTCGGGGATCTCGTACGCCGCCTCCGCGGCCACCGGCGTCCCGCCGGCCTTGCGGATCATCGCGGTGAGCTCGTCGCGCTGGTCGCGGTGCGCCCGGTACGCCGCGCCCACGGCGGCGAACTGCTCCGGTGTCGCGGAGGCCGAGGTCGCCGCCCCCAGCACGCCGTACTCGTAGAGCGCGGCGTGCTCGGCCGCGAGCGCGGTCTGCAGGGGGTCGGTCTCCGGGGGAGTGGTCGTCACGTCGCACCTCCCCGACGCGACGGTGGCTGCTCGGGCAGCGCCGCGAGGTGGGCGGCCGTGCCGGCGGACATGCTGGCGAACAGCCGGGCGAGGGTCCCCGACCGCGCGTCCTCGGCGGCGCCCCCCAGCGCGCGGACCAGCGCCGCCTCCTGGCGACGGAGCTGCGCCCACTGCGCCGCGGCGTCGCGGGGCACCTCCGGGACGGGGGCCGGCTCGCCGGCGGGCAGCTGGCGGCGGTGTGCCTCGTGCGTGTGCGCCATCGGAGCGAGCGGCCGGGCCAGCCAGGGCGAGCGGTCGGACACGGCCGTGACGAGCGCGAGCCGGGCGTCGATCTGGGTGCTCACCTCGTCGACGAGCGCGTCGTCCACCTCCACGTCGGCCGTCGCGTCGGTGCCCGGGTCGCCCGGGTCGGTGGCGGTCGAGCCGGTCGCCGGCGGGCCCGTGGTGGTCGGGTCCGCCCCGGACGCCTCACCGGTCCCGTCGACGGCCTCGCAGCCGGCGAGCACGGCCACCGCGGCGAGCGCGGCACCGATCGTGGACCGCCGGGTCAGTGACGGGAGGGGCACGGGGGACACGGCGCGACCCTATCGCCGCTATCGTGGACTTCTTCCAACTGCACAAGGAGGTCGCCCCGCCGTGAGCCGCAGCACCACGACCAAGCAGGACGCCACGTCCCGCCGGATCGAGAGCGAGATCTCGGGCCCGCTCAGCGACCTCTCGCTCGACGTGGAGGCGGTCGAGGTGACTCCCGCGGGCAAGCGTCGCGTGCTGCGCATCGCCGTCGACAAGGACGGCGGCGTCACGCTCGACGAGATCGCCGAGGCGACCCGCGAGGTCTCCCGGGTGCTCGACGACTCCGACGTGATGGGCGAGCAGCCCTACACGCTCGAGGTGACCTCGCGCGGCGTCGACCGCCCGCTCACCCTGCCGCGCCACTGGCGCCGCAACACCGACCGGCTGGTCGCGGTCACGCTGGCGGACGGCGAGAAGGTCACGGGCCGGATCACCGGCGCCGACGACGCCGAGGACGGCGCCGCGACCCTCGACGTCGAGGGCGCCGAGCGCCGGGTCGCCTATGCCGAGGTGACCTCGGCCCTGGTGCAGATCGAGTTCAACCGTCGCGGGGGCGAGGAGGTCTGATGGACATCGACATGAGCATCCTGCGGATGCTGGAGCGCGAGAAGGAGATCTCGTTCGACGTCCTGGTCGAGGCCATCGAGCAGGCCCTGCTGACGGCGTACCACAAGACGCCGGGTGCGCAGGAGCAGGCGCGGGTCGAGCTCGACCGCAAGAGCGGCCACGTGACCGTGCTCGCCGCCGAGCTCGACGACGACGGCACCAAGGTCGGGGAGTACGACGACACGCCCGCGGGCTTCGGCCGGATCGCCGCCACGACCGCGAAGCAGATCATGCTGCAGCGGCTGCGCGACGCCGAGGACGACGTGCGCTTCGGGGAGTTCGCCGGCAAGGAGGGCGACATCATCTCCGGGGTGATCCAGCAGGGGCGCAACCCGGACGACGTGCTGGTCAACCTCGGCAAGATCGAGGCGGTCCTGCCGGTCGGCGAGCGGGTGCCCGGGGAGAACTACACGCACGGCACCCGGATCAAGTGCCTGGTGGTGTCGGTGCGCAAGGGGATGCGGGGCCCGCAGGTCACCCTGTCGCGCTCGCACCCCAACCTCGTCAAGAAGCTTTTCGCCCTCGAGGTGCCCGAGATCGCCGACGGCACCGTCGAGATCGCGGCGATCGCGCGCGAGGCCGGGCACCGCACCAAGATCGCCGTCCGCTCCACGACGCCGGGCGTCAACGCCAAGGGCGCCTGCATCGGCCCGATGGGTCAGCGGGTGCGCAACGTGATGTCGGAGCTGCACGGCGAGAAGATCGACATCGTCGACTGGTCCGACGACCCCGCCGACCTGGTCGCCCACGCGCTCAGCCCGGCGCAGGTGACCTCGGTGCAGGTCGTGGACGCCGAGGCCCGCTCGGCCCGCGTGGTCGTGCCCGACTTCCAGCTCTCCCTCGCGATCGGCAAGGAGGGGCAGAACGCCCGCCTCGCCGCCCGCCTCACCGGGTGGCGGATCGACATCCGCTCCGACGAGGCCCCCGTCGAGGAGGTGCCGGTGGCTCCGCCCGTGGAGGCAGCCCCCGCCGACGCCCCCGCCGAGTAGGGCCGAACCGTCACCCAGATCACGCGAACCGTCACCCAGATCAGTCGAGCCGTCACTTCGGTCGGTGGGCGTCGCCCCGAGCGACGGCTCGGCAGATCTACCTGACGGTTCGACGGATCTGAGTGACGGTTCGACGGTCTCGGTTCGAATTCGCTCGCCCCCGCACGGTAGGGTTGCCGGAAGTGGCGCGCGAACGACTCCCTGCACCGACGACCGGGCTACCGGTCCGCACGTGCATCGGCTGTCGCGAGCGGGCCGCCAAGCGCAACTTGCTGCGCGTCGTCGCAGGTCAGGACGCCGACGGTCA
Source organism: Nocardioides taihuensis (assembly GCF_042657275.1). Lineage (NCBI taxonomy): Bacteria > Bacillati > Actinomycetota > Actinomycetes > Propionibacteriales > Nocardioidaceae > Nocardioides > Nocardioides taihuensis. Next base: position 508,483 of record NZ_JBHSKD010000027.1, on the reverse strand, counting down.
CCCGGCGGTGGTCCCCGACCCGGACGGCACGGCACCCGGACGTGGAGCGCACCTGCACCCCACGTCCGCGTGCTACGACCTCGCGGTGCGCAGGCGAGCCTTCACCCGAGCACTCCGGCTCCGGGAGGGGCTGGCCAGCACACCGGTGGGCGAGTACCTCGTTGCCGCAGCACAGACCGACACCTCGACCGACAGAAACTGGAGCAGCAGCTCATGAGCACTCGATGAGTACTTCGCGATGAGCGTGCACAACCACTAGCGGTCTGCGGTAACCCCCGAACACGGGTCGCAGGCCAGGAGGAGAAGCGTGGCTAAGACCCGAGTTCACGAGCTCGCCAAGGAATATGGCGTCGAGAGCAAGTTCGTTCTCGAGAAGCTCAAGGAGATGGGGGAGTTCGTCAAGTCGGCATCGTCGACGGTCGAGCCCCCTGTCGAGATGCGGTTCAAGAAGGAGTACGGCGAGCAGCTCAAGGCCGCCGCCTCCGCCGCCCCTGCCGACGAGAAGGCCCCCGCGGCCAAGGCCCCGGCCCCGAAGGCGGCCCCGAAGGCGGCCCCCCAGGCTCCGGCGGCCGAGACCGCCGCCCCCGCTGCCGAGGCCCCCGCGGCCGAGGCGCCCGCGGCGCCGGCCACCGCGGCCACGCCGTCGGCCAAGCCCGGCGCCCGCCCCGGCCCCCGCCCCGGGGCGCCGGCCGAGCCGACCGAGACCGCCCCCGCGGCGGCGGTCGAGACCCCCGCCGCGACTGCCGAGACCCCGGGCGACACCCCGGCGGCCCCGGTTGCCCCGGCGGCCTCCGGTGGACCGACCCCGAAGGCGCCCGCGCCGCGGCCGGTCGGCCGTCCCGGTGCCCCGCGTCCGGGCAACAACCCGTTCGCGTCCAGCCAGGGCATGGGCCGCCGTCCCTCCGCTCCGGAGGGTGGCGCTCCGGCCGCCGGTCCCGGCGACCAGCGGGCCCCACGCCCGCCGGCTGCCCGTGACGGCGGTGGCGCCCGCCCCGGCATGCCGCGCCCCAACCCGGCGATGATGCCGAAGTCCCCGGCCGCGTTCGGCCAGGGTCCCGGCGCCCGACCCCAGGGCGGAGGCCGTCCCGGTGCCCCGAGCCGTGGCGGTGCGCCCGGTCGTGGCGGTGCGCCCGGTCGTGGCGGTGCCCCGGCCGGTGCCGGCGCCCCCGCGCGTCCCGGTGGCTTCGGCCCGGGTGGTGGCGGTCGCGGCCGTCCCGGCCAGCGTGGCCAGACCCAGGGTGCCTTCGGTCGCCCGGGGGGTCCCTCGCGTCGTGGACGCAAGTCCAAGCGGGCGCGTCGCCAGGAGTTCGAGCAGATGGAGGCCCCGACGATCGGTGGCGTGCGCGTCCGCAAGGGCAGCGGCGAGACCGTCCGCCTGGCCCGGGGCGCGTCCCTGACCGACTTCGCCGAGAAGATCGGTGTCGACGCGGCGGCGCTCGTGCAGATGCTCTTCAGCCTCGGCGAGATGGTCACCGCGACCGAGTCGGTCAACGACGAGACCCTCGAGCTGCTCGGTGAGGAGCTCAACTACGTCGTCGAGGTCGTCTCGCCCGAGGACGAGGACCGCGAGCTGCTCGAGTCCTTCGACCTCGAGTTCGGTGAGGACGAGGGCGACGAGTCCGACCTGGCCATCCGTCCGCCGGTCGTGACCGTCATGGGTCACGTCGACCACGGCAAGACCAAGCTCCTCGACGCGCTGCGCAAGGCCAACGTCGTCGCCAAGGAGGCCGGTGGGATCACCCAGCACATCGGTGCCTACCAGGTCGCGGCGGAGGTCGACGGCGACGAGCGTCGGATCACCTTCATCGACACCCCGGGTCACGAGGCGTTCACCGCCATGCGTGCCCGTGGCGCCCAGGCCACCGACATCGCGATCCTCGTGGTCGCGGCGGACGACGGCGTGATGCCGCAGACGGTCGAGGCGCTCAACCACGCCAAGGCCGCCAACGTCCCGATCGTGGTCGCGGTGAACAAGATCGACAAGCCGGAGGCCGACCCGACCAAGGTGCGCGGCCAGCTGACCGAGTACGGCCTGGTGCCCGAGGAGTACGGCGGCGACGCGATGTTCGTCGACGTCTCGGCCAAGTCCGAGCTCAACCTCGACAAGCTGCTCGAGGCGGTCGTGCTGACCGCCGACGCGTCGCTGGACCTGCGGGCCAACCCGCACCAGGACGCGCAGGGCCTCGTCGTCGAGGCGCACCTCGACCGCGGTCGCGGTCCGGTGGCCACGGTGCTCGTCCAGCGCGGCACGCTGCGCGTGGGCGACTCGATCGTCGCCGGCCCGGCCCACGGCCGGGTCCGCGCGATGCTCGACGAGCACGGCGACAACATCGAGGCGGCCGACCCGTCGCGTCCGGCCATGGTGCTCGGCCTCAACGCCGCGCCGAGCGCGGGCCAGAACTTCATCGTGGTCGAGGACGACCGCATGGCCCGCCAGATCGCCGAGAAGCGCGAGGCGCGCGAGCGTGCGGCCATGCAGGCCAAGCGTCGCGTCCGCCGCTCGCTCGAGGACTTCATGGCCTCCATGGAGAAGGGCGAGAGCCAGCAGCTCAACCTGATCCTCAAGGGCGACGTGTCCGGTTCGGTCGAGGCGCTCGAGGACGCCCTGTCGCAGATCGACGTCGGCGAGGAGGTCAGCCTGCGGGTCATCGACCGCGGTGTCGGTGCGATCACCGAGACCAACGTCGACCTGGCCGCTGCCTCCGACGCGATCATCATCGGCTTCAACGTCCGCCCGCAGGGCAAGGCGACCGAGATGGCCGACCGCGAGGGCGTGGAGATCCGGTACTACACGGTGATCTACCAGGCGATCGAGGAGATCGAGGCCGCCCTCAAGGGCATGCTCAAGCCGGTCTACGAGGAGTCGACCCTGGGTCAGGCGGAGATCCGCGCGATCTTCCGCTCGTCCAAGCTCGGCAACATCGCGGGCTGCATGGTCACCAGCGGCCTGATCCGCCGCAACGCCAAGGTGCGGGTCATCCGCGACGGCGCGGTCGTGGCCGACAACCTCGACCTCGCGTCGCTCAAGCGCGAGAAGGACGACGCGTCCGAGGTCCGCGAGGGCTTCGAGTGCGGCCTGGTGCTGCGCAACTTCCAGGACATCAAGGAAGGCGACGTGATCGAGGCGTTCGAGATGCGCGAGATCGCCCGCACCTGACCGCCGGCACCACTGTTCCACCTGTGACCCGGCGGGTCCGACCCCACGGTCGGGCCCGCCGGGTCGTGGCGGCAACCGCCGCACGAGAGAGGAAGCACTGATGAGCAGCCCCCGCGTCCGCAAGATCGCCGACCGGATCCAGGTGATCGTGGCGGAGATGCTCGAGCGGCGGGTCAAGGACCCGCGTCTCGGCTTCGTCACCATCACCGACGTGCGGGTCACCGGCGACAGCCAGCACGCCTCGGTCTACTGGACCGTGCTCGGCACGCCCGAGGAGACCGCCGGCACCGCCGTGGCGCTGGAGTCGGCGAAGGGCCTGATGCGCTCGGAGGTCGCCAAGCAGCTCGGCATGCGCACCGCGCCGACGCTCACCTTCATCCACGACGCGCTGCCCGACGAGGCGCGCGCCCTCGACGACGCCCTCGCCCGGGCCCGGGCGGCCGACGAGGAGCTCGCCGCCCAGCGCGGCTCGGCGTACGCGGGGGAGAGCGACCCCTACCGCAAGCCGCGCGAGGACGAGGACGACGAGGACGACCTGGCCGACGAGGCCCGATGAGCGCCCGATGAGCGCCCGATGAGCGCCCGATGAGCACGGCCTCCGGGCTCGTCGTCGTCGACAAGCCGGGCGGCCTGACCTCGCACGACGTGGTGGCGCGGGTGCGCCGGCTCGCCGGAACCCGCAAGGTCGGGCACGCCGGCACGCTGGACCCGATGGCCACCGGCGTGCTGGTGGTCGGGGTCGAGCGCGCCACCCGCCTGCTCGGCCACCTGCTCCTCACCGAGAAGGCGTACGACGCCACGGTGCGGCTCGGCGTGGCGACCACGACCGACGACGCCGAGGGTGAGGTGACCGCGGCCGCGGGTGCCGCGGGCGTCGACGGGGCCGCGGTGCGCGAGGTCCTCGCCGGCTTCGTCGGCGAGATCGACCAGGTGCCGACGGCGGTCTCGGCCATCAAGGTCGACGGCCGCCGCGCCTACGAGCGGGTGCGTGCCGGCGAGGAGGTCGACCTCCCGTCGCGCCGGGTGACGGTCCACGAGCTCACGGTCCACGACGTCCGCCGGGCCGGTGAGCACGGCGAGCTGCTCGACGTGGACCTCTCCCTGCGCTGCTCGAGCGGCACCTACGTGCGCGCGATCGCCCGCGACGCGGGGGCCGCGCTGGGCGTCGGCGGCCATCTCACGGCCCTGCGCCGCACCGCCGTCGGCCCCTTCACCCTGGGGCAGGCGCGCACCCTCGAGGAGCTCGCCGACACCTTCTCCGTGCTGCCGATCGCCGAGGCCGCGCGGGCGTCGTTCCCTGCCGTCGACCTCGACGAGGCGGCCGCCACCCACGTGCGCCACGGTCGCGCCCTCGACCGCGAGCTCGACGGCCTGACCGCGCTCTTCGCACCCGACGGCGAGTTCCTCGCGCTCTACGAGCCGCGCGACGGCGTAGCGCGGGCGGCGGCGGTGTTCGTCTGATGCAGATCTTCCACCTCGCCCTGGCCGCCGACTGGGCCGCCGCCGTCGAGGCGGGCGACTACCGCGTCTCCACGCGCGGCGTGACCCTCGAGCAGGAGGGCTACATCCACTGCTCGCACGCCGACCAGTGGCGTGGCGTGCGTGACGCCTTCTACGCGGACGTCACCGAGCCCGTCCTCCTGCTCACCATCGACACCGACCGGCTCGCCGCACCGGTGGTCGAGGAGGAGGTCCCGGACGCCGACCGCCCGTTCCCCCACGTCTACGGACCGATCGACCTCGACGCGGTCGTCGAGGTCCGGCCGCTGCCGGGGGCCGGCACCCGGGGTCAGTAGGCTCTCGCCCGTGCGGATCTGGCGTACGACGGACGACGTCCCGGCCGACCTCGGCCCGACGGTCGTGGTCATCGGCAACTTCGACGGGGTCCACCAGGGGCACCGCCGGGTGCTCGAGCGCGGGCGCGCGGTGGCCGACGAGCGCGGCCTGCCGCTGGTGGCGGTGACCTTCGACCCGCACCCGATGGCGGTGCTGCGGCCCGAGCACGCGCCCACGATGCTGACCGGGCTCGAGGAGCGCGCGGCGCTGCTCGCGGGAGCCGGCGCCGACGACGTGCTCGCCGTGCCCTTCGACCGCGACATCGCCTCCTGGACGCCCGAGGAGTTCGTCGACCGGGTCCTCGTCCACAGCCTGCACGCCGCCGCGGTCGTGGTCGGCGCCAACTTCCGCTTCGGCCACCGCGCGGCCGGCGACGTGGCCACGCTGCAGGCGGCGGGGAAGTCCCGCGGTTTCGAGGCCGAGGGCATCCCGCTCGACGGCGGACCGCAGGTGTGGTCCTCGACGTACGTCCGCACCTGCCTGGTCACGGGGGACGTCGCCGGCGCGGCGGAGGCGCTGGGTCGACCTTTCGCCGTGCGCGGCACGGTCGTCGAGGGCGACAAGCGCGGCCGCGAGCTCGGCTACCCGACGGCGAACGTCCCCGTCCACGCGGGCGTGGCGGGCTCGGCCGCTCCCGCCGACGGCGTCTACGCGGGCTGGCTCACCCGGCTCGACGACGGCGAGCGGTGGCCGGCCGCGATCAGCGTCGGCACCAACCCCACCTTCGACGGGCACCGCGAGCGCCGCATCGAGTCCTACGTGCTCGACCGCGACGACCTCGAGCTCTACGGCGTCGAGGTGGAGGTGGCCTTCGTCGAGCGGCTGCGCGGGATGGTGGCCTTCGACTCGGTGGACGCCCTGGTCGTGCAGATGGCCGCCGACGTCGACCGCGCCCGCGAGCTGCTGGCGACCGCGTGAGGGAGCGCGCCCACCGCGACACCGCGACCGACCCGGTGGCGGCGGCCGACGCGTGGTTCCTCGCGCACGGCCTGACCTACTTCGTCCCGGAGAAGCGGGCCGCCGTTCGCGACTCCATGCGGGCCCGGCGGGTGCTGCCGTTCCTCGCCCTGGTGCTGCTGCTGGCGACCGGCGCCGGGGGACTGCTGGCGTGGACCGCCGACCAGCTCACGCTGGGTCCGGCGACCCTGGCGTCGCTGCTCGGGGTGGCCGCGCTCTGCTACGCGCTGACCGCGCTCCACGCGGCGCCGATCGTGCGATGGGCTCTCGGGCGCACCTTCGAGAGCCTACGCACCCTGCTGCCGATGACGACCCGGGCGCTGCCCCTCCTGCTGCTCTTCATCACGTTCCTGTTCATCAACACCGAGGTGTGGCAGGTCGCCTCCAACCTCACGGTCGGCCAGCTGTGGCTGGCGGTGCTGCTCTTCATCGGGCTGGCCGTCGGCTTCCTGCTGGTGCGCCTGCCCGAGGAGGTCGACCGCACCGACGACGACGTCGACGACGCGCTGCTGCTCGCCGCGTGCCGGGGCACGCCGCTCGCCGCGGCGGCCGAGGAGCTGGTCGCCGACGAGTCGGCCGACCCCGCCGCCTACGCCGAGGTGACCGGCCTCGAGCGCTGGAACCTCGTGCTCGTGCTGCTGATCGTGCAGGCGGTGCAGGTGCTGCTGGTGGCCTTCTCGGTGTTCGTGTTCCTCATGGTCTTCGGCTCGCTGATCATGACCCCCGCCGTCATGGACGCCTGGCTGACCGCACCCACCCACAGCGTGCCGGGCTTCGACAGCATCTCGGTCGCGCTGGTGCAGGTGTCGGTCTTCCTCGCGTCGTTCTCCGGGCTCTACCTCACCGTCTCGACCGTCACCGACGAGACCTACCGCGAGCAGTTCTTCGGCAGCGTGGTGAGCGAGCTGGAGCGGGCCGTGGGCGTCCGGGCGGTCTACCTCGCGGTGCGCGCCCGGGGCTGACCCGCCCCCGCTGCTCACCTCAGGCGTCGAGGTCCTGCTCGACCAGCGCCGCGATCTTGTCGACCGCGGCCGGGTCGTCGCCCGACACCTCGACCGTGTCGCCGTGGCCGGCGCCGAGGGTCATGATCAGCAGGGCGGAGCTGGCGTCGACGGGCTCGTCACCGGGGACGCCGATCAGCACCTCGGAGCCGAGCTCCTCGGCGGCCTCGGAGATGATCGCGGCCGGTCGGGCGTGGAGGCCGACGGCGGACCCGACGACGACGGTCTTGCTGGGCATGGCTGCTCCTTCTGGGAGGGGTGGGTGGTGGGGAGGATCAGGCGACGGGCTCGATGTCGGCGTCGCTGGTGCCGATGGACTTGAGGGCGATCACGGCCCCGGCGCCCACGACGACGCCGGCGGCGAGCGCGATCAGGAAGCCCATGACGCCGTCGACCGCGAAGAGGACGAAGATCCCGCCGTGCGGCGCGCGCACGGAGACGTGCATGGCCATCGCCAGGCCGCCGGTGACCGCGCTGCCGAGCATGATCGCGGGGATCACGCGCAGCGGGTCGGCAGCGGCGAACGGGATCGCGCCCTCGGTGATGAACGACGCGCCCAGCGCCCAGCCGGCCTTGCCGTTCTCCCGCTCGGCGGCGTTGAACAGCGAGGGGCGGACGACGGTGGCGAGGGCCAGGGCGATCGGGGGCACCATGCCGGCGAGCATGACCGCGGCCATGATCTGCAGCTCGGGGGCGTCGGAGGCCAGCGCGGCCCCGCCCACGCCGACGGCGGCGAAGCTGTAGGCGACCTTGTTGAGCGGGCCGCCCATGTCGAAGGCCATCATCAGGCCGAGCAGGACGCCGAGGAGGATCGCACTGCTGCCGGACATCGAGCTGAGGCCCTCGTTGAGCTGCTCCATCAGCCAGTTGATCGGCTTGCCCAGCACGACGATCATCGCCAGCCCCGCCAGGATGCACGTCAGCAGCGGGATCACGAGGACGGGCATCAGGCCGCGCGCCCAGACCGGGACCTTCCAGCCGGCGATCCAGTGCGCGATGACACCGGCCAGCACGCCGCCGGCGATCGCGCCGAGGAAGCCCGTGGCGGGGAAGGACACCGGGGTGGCGTCGGTGGTCTGCACGCCGAACAGGTTGGCCGCGAGACCGCCCATCACGAAGCCGGGCGCGATGCCCGGTCGGTCGGCGATGGCGTAGGCGATGTAGCCGGCGAACGCCGGGATGAAGAGCGCGAACGCGGTCTTGCCGATGATGAAGAACAGCGCGCCGAGGTAGGCCATGAGGCCGGAGTCGAACAGCGCGTGCTCGAGGCCGTAGTCGGCGGGGTTCGGCAGGTCGAACAGCGTGTGCTTGACCGCGATGTCGCCGTAGGGGCCGACGATCTCGTAGCCGCCGAGCAGGAAGCTCAGCGCGATCAGCAGGCCGCCGGCCGCGACGAACGGGATCATGTAGGACACGCCGGTCATCAGCACCCGGCGGGCGCGGGCGCCCCACGACTCGCTGCCGCCCGAGTCCGAGCCCACGGCGTCCGCGGTGCCCTCCACGCGGGGCGCGTGCGGGTCGTCGGCGTACTGGAGGGCCTCGGCGATCATCGCGTCGCCCTCCTCGATCGGGCGCTTCACGCCCGAGGAGACCACCGGCTTGCCGGCGAACCGCTGCCGGTCGCGGACCCCGACGTCGACGGCGAAGATGACCGCCGACGCCGCCGCGATCGTGTCGTGGGGCAGCGGCTTGGAGCCGGCCGAGCCCTGGGTCTCGACGGCGATGTCGACGCCGGCCCGCTCGGCAGCGGCCTCCAGCGCCTCGGCGGCCATGTAGGTGTGGGCGATGCCGGTGGGGCAGGCGGTCACGGCGACCAGCGAGCGGCGTACGGCGGGCTCCGGCGCCGCGGCTGCGGCGGCAGGCGCGACGGTCGGCGTGCCCGAGCCGGAGCCGGAGCCGACCACGGCGGGCTCGGCCACGGGCACGGTGGTGCCGAGCTCGGTGCCCACCAGCTCGACCACCTCGGCCGCCGAGCCGGCCTCGCGCAGCGCGCTGGTGAAGGCCGGCTTGACCAGGGCCCGGGCGAGCTTGGTCAGCAGCTTGAGGTGGGTGCTGTCGCCGCCGTCGGGGGCGGCGATGAGGAAGGCGATGTCTGCGGGACCGTCCTTGGCGCCGAAGTCGACGGTGGGGGAGAGCCGGGCGAAGGCGAGCGTGGGCTCGGTGACCCCGGCGGTGCGGCAGTGGGGGATCGCGATGCCGCCGGGGAGCCCGGTGGGGCTGGTCTCCTCCCGCGCCAGGGCGTCTGCGGCGAGGCGTTCGGCGTCCACGGCCCGGCCGGCCTCGGACACGACCCCGGCGAGCGCACGGATGACCTCGCCCTTGTCGGTGCCCAGCGGTGCGTCGAGACGGACGAGGTCGCTGGTGATCAGGTCTGACATGGAGTCACTTTCCTTGGGTGAGGTGGAGGTCGCGGACCCGGACGAGCCCGGGCGTGACGTGGGAGGGGTGGGGGATGGTGGTGCCGGGAAGTCCGGCGGCCGCGCTGCCGTAGGCGACGGCGAGCGCGAGTCGGTGGGCGGGCGACCGGTCCTCGATCGCGCCGAGCAGGTAGCCGAACAGGCTGGAGTCGCCCGCGCCGACCGTGCTGACGACCTGGGTCGGTGGCGGCGTGGCGTGCCACGCCCCCTCCGCGGTGACCAGGACCGCGCCGTGGGGGCCGAGCGTGGCGAGGACCGCTTCGACGCCGGCGGCGACCAGGTCCGCGGCGGCGCGCGCGGCCGCGAGCGGGTCGGCCTCGAGCCGCGCCGGGTCCTGGCCGGTGAAGGAGGCCAGCTCGTCGCCGTTGGGCTTCATCAGGTGCGGAGCCGCGACGTGGAGCCGCTTGACCAGCTCGTGCAGCGGCGCCTCGCTGGTGTCGACCGCGATCTTCGCCCCGCAGTCGGCGAGGGCCGCGACGAGGTCGGCGTACCAGTGGTCGGGCGTGCCCGGCGGCAGCGAGCCGGCGAGCACCACCCAGTCGCCCGGCCGGGCGCGCAGGTGCAGCGCCGCCGTCAGCGCGTCGAGGGTCGCGGGCGTCATCGCCGGGCCGGGGGTGTTGACCTTGGTGGTCGTGCCGTCGGGCTCGGTGAGGGCGATGTTGGACCGGAGCTCGCCGGGGTGCTCGACGGCGCGGCAGTCGATCCCGGCGGCGAGCAGCTCGAGCACGAACGGGTCGTCCGCGGGGGCCGGGAGGACCGCCAGCGACGGGACCCCGGCGGCCACCGAGGCCCGCGAGATGTTGATGCCCTTGCCGCCGGCCTGGGAGATGACCGAGGCGGCCCGCTGGACGGCGCCGCGCTCGAGCGGGCTGGCCAGGGTGACGGTGCGGTCGTGGCTGGGGTTGGCCGTCAGGGTGAGGATCACGCGACCACGACCTCGGGGCCGGCCGCGGCGAGCGCGGCCCGGTCGTCGGCGCCGAGGCCGCCGTCGGTGACGAGGACGTCGACCTCGTCGAGGGCGGCGAACCGGTGCGGTGCCTCCACCCCCACCTTGCTGGCGTCGGCCAGCACGACGACCTGGCGGGCCGCCGCCACCATGGCCCGCTTGGTGGCGGCCTCCTCGCTGTCGGGGGTGGAGCAGCCGTGCCCCACGCTCACGCCGTTGGTCCCGAGGAACGCGACGTCGACCCGGAGGGCGGAGAGGGCGGCGACGGTGTCGGCTCCGACGGCCGCCTGCGTCGTGGTGCGGACCCGGCCGGGCAGGAGGTGGAGCTCGACCTGCGGCAGCGCGGCGACCCGGGAGGCGATCGGCACGGCGTGGGTGATCACGACGAGACGGAGGTCGCGGGGGAGCAGCCCGGCGAGGCGCTGCGAGGTGGACCCGGCGTCGATGAGCACGGTGGAGCCGGCCGGCGGCAGCAGGTCGAGGGCGGCCTGGGCGATCCGGTCCTTCTCGGCGGTGTTGGCGGCGTCGCGCTCGCCGAGGCCGCGCTCGATCACCGTCAGCGAGCCCGCGGGCACCGCGCCGCCGTGGACCCGGCGCACCAGGCCCATCCTCTCCAGCGCCGACAGGTCGCGGCGCACGGTCTCGGTGGTGACGTCGTACTCGGTCGCCAGGTCGGTGACCGACAGGCGTCCGCGCGCGGTCACCAGCTGGGCGATGGCCTGCTGGCGTTCCTCCGCGTACATGCTCATGTGCACTCCGTCCGGTTGTGCCCGCTTCGATCTGTGTATGAGTTGTTTTACGCCCGAATGTGTTGACTGTCAAGCCCCAGCGCGGTTAGCGTGTGTCCATGGTCACCACCGCGAACCCCGACACCGCCCCCACCGTCCTGCGTGGCACCCCGGTCGTCCCCGGGCTGGCCCACGCGCCCGTGCAGACGGTGCGCGGGGAGGTGTCGGCCGAGGCGGTGGCGCGCTTCGGCACCGGCGACTTCGCCGACGAGGACGCCGCGCTGGCCGCCTACGACGCGGCGGCGCAGGCGGTGGCCGACGGCTTCACCGACAAGGCGGCGCGCACGTCGGGCGCCGCGGCCGAGGTCCTCACCGCCAGTGCCGGGATCGCCCGCGACCGGGGGCTGCGGTCGGCCGTGCGCAAGCAGCTGCGCAGCGGTGACGACCTCGTCGCCGCCGTCCGCGCGGCCGCCGACCAGTTCGCGGGGATCTTCACCCAGATGGGCGGCCTGATGGCCGAGCGCGTCACCGACCTGCGCGACATCGAGCGCCGCATGGTCGCCCGGCTCGTGGGGGAGCCCGAGCCGGGGGTGCCGACCCCGGCCGAGCCCTCCGTGCTGGTCGCCGAGGACCTCGCGCCCTCGGACACCGCCGGTCTGGATCCCGCGCTCGTGGTCGCCCTCGTGACGGAGCGGGGCGGGCCCACCAGCCACACCGCGATCATCGCCCGGCAGCTCGGCATCCCCTGCGTGGTCGGCACCGCCGGGGTGCTGCAGGTGTCCTCCGGCAGCCGTCTGCTGGTCGACGGCACCACGGGGCTCGTCGAGGTGGACCCCGACCCCGCCGACGCCGCGCGGCGGGTGGCGGAGGACCAGGCGGTGCAGGCGAGCCTGGCCGCGTGGACCGGCCCGGCCGCCACCGCCGACGGTCGGCCGGTGAAGCTGCTCGCCAACGTCGCCGACGGCGAGTCGGCGCGGGCAGCGTCGGGCGCTCCCGTCGAGGGCGTCGGCCTCTTCCGCACCGAGCTGTCGTTCCTCGACCGGCGCGAGGAGCCGACCGTCGAGGAGCAGGCCGAGGTGTACGCCGAGGTGCTGAACGCCTTCGCCGGGCCCGGTCCCGGCGGAGCGGACCGCCACGTCGTGGTCCGGACCCTCGACGCGGGCTCCGACAAGCCGCTGGCCTTTGCGACCCTCACCGACGAGGAGAACCCCGCGCTGGGTGTCCGCGGCCTGCGCCTCTCCTTCTCCAACGCCGGGCTGCTCGAGCGCCAGCTCGACGCGATCGCCCTGGCCGCCCGTCAGGCCGGCACCGAGGCCTGGGTGATGGCGCCGATGGTGGCCACGGTGGCCGAGGCGGCCGCCTTCGGCGAGCAGGTGCGCCGGCGCGGGCTCAAGGCCGGCGTCATGGTGGAGGTGCCGAGCGCGGCACTGCTGGCCCACCGGATGCTCGAGGTCGTCGACTTCCTCTCGATCGGCACCAACGACCTCACGCAGTACACGATGGCCGCCGACCGGATGGCCACCGACCTGGCCCACCTGACCGACCCGTGGCAGCCCGCCGTGCTCCACCTGATCGCGATCACGGCCGAGGCCGGACGCCGCGCCGGCAAGCCGGTCGGCGTCTGCGGCGAGGCCGCGGCCGATCCGCTCCTCGCCTGCGCGCTGGTCGGCATGGGCGTCACCTCGCTCTCGATGGCCGCTGCCGCCGTCCGCCCCGTCGGCGCTCGCCTGGCCACGGTCGGTTCGGAGCAGTGCGAGGAGGCCGCCGAGGCCGCGTGCGCCGCCGCCGACCCGATGGCCGCGCGCGACGCCGTACGGCGGGTGCTCGGGCTCTGAGCCCCGGCCTCAGGCAGGGGTGACGCGGACCGGGACGCCGTTGAGGGCGGCGTTGCCCGACACGTCCAGCCGCTCGGGGTCGGTCAGGTCGTTGATGGACACCCCGGGCACCGTGCGTGCGTGGGCGAGCCGGACGCCGTCGCGCTGGTGGCCGTAGCCGTGGGGGAGCGAGACGACCCCGCGCATCATGTCGTCGCTGGCCTGCACCTGCGTGGCCACCTCGCCGACGCGGGACGCGACGCGCACGGTCGCGCCGTCCTCGAGCCCGCGGGCTGCCAGGTCGTCGGGGTGCATCAGCAGCTGGTGCCGCGGGCGTCCGCGGGTGAGCCGCGGTGAGTTGTGCATCCACGAGTTGTTGTCGGAGCGGTGCCGGCGGCCGATCAGCAGCAGCTCGTCGCCCGTGGGGGTGGCCGCGAGGTCGTCGACGTGCCGGGCGAGGCGGGGCAGGTCGCCCAGCACCAGGTCGACGGCCAGGCGGACCTTCTTGCCGGGCGTCTGCAGCCGCCCCGGCATGGTCGGTCGCAGCGGGCCGAGGTCGACGCCCTCGGGGTGGGCGCGCAGCGCGCGCATCGTCGTCCGACGCCCGGAGAGCAGGAGCCCCGCGACGACCGTGCGGGGGCTGACCGAGAGCCGGGCGCGCAGGGCGAGGAGGCGGCGTCGCGACGGAGGCTTCTGCAACCGGGCCGCGACCCGCAGGGCGAGCTCGCGGTAGATCTCCCAGTCGTGCATCGCGCCGACGGGCTTCGGCAGGACCGCGGGGGTCCAGCGGGCGGTGTTGCGCACCGCCAGCGCGTGGAAGACCAGGTCGTACTGGTCGCGCTCCAGCGCCGTCGTCGGCGGGAGCACGACGTCGGCGTGCCGGGTGGTCTCGTTGAGGTAGAGGTCGATCGCCGCCATGAAGTCGAGGCCCTCGAGCGCGCGTGCCAGCGACGCGCCGTCGGGGGTCGACAGGACGGGGTTGCCCGCCAGCGTGAGGAGCGCGCGCACCTGCCCGTCGCCGGGCGTCTCGATCTCCTCGCGGAGCACGCTCACCGGCAGCTCGCCGGCGAACTCCGGAGCGCCGCGCACCCGGCTGCGCCAGACGTCCCAGTGTCCGCGCCCGACGATGCCGCGCCCCACGATGTCGGCCGCCGGCTCGGTGAACATCACCCCGCCCTCGCGGTCGAAGTTCCCGGTGAGCAGGTTGAGGCAGCAGATCGCCCACTGGCAGAGCGAGCCGAAGCCCTGGGTCGAGAGCCCCATCCGGCCGTAGACGACCGCCGCGTCGGCCGCGGCCAGCTCGCGGGCCAGCCGCCGGATCTCGTCGGCCGGGAGGCCGGACGCCATGGCCGCGCGCTCCGGCGTCCAGTCGGCCACCGCGAGGCGCACGGCCTGGACCCCCTCGACGTACGACGGGGGAGCGGTGAGGCCCTCCGCGAGCAGCACGTGCAGCATCGCGAGGAGCACGGCCGCGTCGGTGCCGGGCCGCACGAAGTGGTGCTCGTCGGCGACCTTGGCGGTCTCGGTGCGACGCGGGTCGAGCACCACCATCCGCCCGCCCCGGGCCTGCAGCTCCCGCACCCGCTGCGGGAAGTCGGGCACGGTCATCAGCGAGCCGTTGGAGGCCATCGGGTTCGCCCCGAGCACCAGGAAGTACGACGTGCGGTCGATGTCGGGGACCGGGATCAGCAGCTGGTGGCCGAAGAGCTGCCAGGCGACCAGCTGGTGCGGCACCTGGTCGACGGAGCTGGCGCTGAACTTGTTGCGCGTGCGGAACGACTTGAGCATCGCGATGCCGTGGGTCTGCGACCCGAGCGAGTGCGCGTTGGGGTTGCCGAGGTAGACGCCGAGCGCGTCGCGCCCGTGCTCGTTCACCGCCCGCGCGATGCCGTCCGCGGTGAGGTCGAGCGCCTCGTCCCACCCGATCTCCACCCACCGGGCCCCTGCGCCCTCGCCCTCGCGGCGCACGGGCCGGCGCAGCCGGTCGGGGTCGTCGGTGACGTCGGGGAGCGCCACGCCCTTGGGGCAGATGTGCCCGCGCGAGAGGGGGTCGTCGGGGTTGCCGCGGACCCCGGTCACCCGGCCGTCCTCGACCGTCAGCACGAGGCCGCAGATCGCCTCGCACAGGTTGCAGACCCCGAGCGTCCTGGTGCTGGCCACGTGGTCATGCTGCCAGAGTCACGCCAGCTGCCCGGCTCGCGGCCACCGCCGTACGGGCCGGACCGCGGCCGGGCGGACCTCCGCCCGGCCGACCGGTCAGTCCTCGTCGCCGTCCTGGCAGACGTCGCCGCCCTGGTCGTCGTCGTCCTGGCCGTCGTCGTCGACGTCGGAGTCCTGGTCGTCGTCGTCGGTGCTGTCGGAGATGCCGTCCTCGTCGGAGTCCTCGTCGCCGTCGTCCACGCCGTCGTCGTCGGAGTCGGCGTCGGCCGGGTCGTCGCCGTGGTCGTTCTCGTCCTCGTCGGCGAGCGCGTCGCCGTCGCTGTCGTCGTCGTCGGCCACGCAGGTCTCGTCGGTGTCGTCCTCGTCCTCGTTGGTCACGCCGTCCTCGTCGGCGTCCTCGTCGCCGTCGAGCGTGCCGTCCTCGTCGGTGTCGGCGTCGTCGGGGTCGGTCGTCGACGAGCCGTCGTGCACCTCGTCGCCGTCGTCGTCCCCGTCGCCGTCGGTGTCCTCGGACTGCGGGTCGGTGCTGCGGCGGAACTCGCCGAGGTTGCGCAGCCCGTCGTGGTCCGCGTCGCCGGCGCCGTTGGCGCGCTGGGGGTTCAGGCCAAAGCGCTGCTCCCAGCGGTTGGGCATCCCGTCGCCGTCGGAGTCGGTGGCCGCGCCCGCCGGGCCGGCCAGGGTGAGCAGACCGCCGGTCGCCAGCACGGCGATGGTGGCGACGACGCGGTGCAGGGTGCGGTGGTACACGGGGGCTCCTCGGGGGTCGGGCGGCCTCCGACGGGCGTCGGACGGCGACGTGCCCGCCCATCGTGCGACGGTCGGGGCGACAAATCTCAAGAAATCGTCAATCTTGGGGAGGGGCGTGGCCGCTGGTCGAGACCGGCGGTGACCACATGGACCGACCCACCTGCGCCAGCGCCCGGTCCGGGTTGTCCGACCCGGTCCGCGGGCGGGTGTGGCCGTGGCCCCGAGGGGGTAAGAACCCTCGGGCTGCCGCCGGTCACCGTGGCCGGCCGCGGAGAGGAGTGCAGAGCACATGGGCTACGGACTGGGCATCTTCCTGCTCGTGCTGGGGTTGATCCTGGCGCTGGCGGTGCAGGACGCGATCTCCGGCATCGACATCACGCTGATCGGCTGGATCCTGGCGCTGGCCGGCGTGCTGGTGCTGGTGCTGACCGCGGTGCAGGCCAACAGCCGCCGCACCCACCGCACCGTCGCGCGCACCACGCACGCCGACGGCTCGCAGTCGGTCACCGAGCGGCGCACCGACCAGGACCCGCCGCCGGCCGTCTGACGGCCACGACCTGCCGGCTCGGCAGGTCCCGGCACGCCTCCGGCCCCGTCCCGTTTTGGGCGGGGCCGGACGCCGTTGGTAGTCTCCACCGGTTGCCGTCTAACGGCCGCGGACACAGAGTGCCCGGGTGAACAGGCCCCGGCGCGCCGCGCAACGATCCGGAAGGAGCCCGCATGTCGATCGGTACCGATGCGGAGACCAAGAAGAAGATCATCGCCGAGTACGCCACGACCGAGGGTGACACCGGGTCGCCCGAGGTCCAGATCGCGCTGCTCAGCCACCGCATCTCCCACCTCACCGAGCACCTCAAGCAGCACAAGCACGACCACCACAGCCGTCGCGGTCTGCTGCTCCTCGTCGGCCAGCGCCGGCGTCTCCTGAACTACCTGCAGAAGACCGAGATCGAGCGCTACCGCTCGATCGTCGAGCGCCTCGGTCTGCGCCGCTGACCCCCGGAGGGCCCACCATCGGTGGGCCCTTCGCTAGATTTTCAACTGAACACACACCATCCAGGAGCGACCCGCGCCGTCTGGCCCGGTCCTCGGTAGTGGCTCTCAGACCCGGCCCGGCCGCGCACGTGCGCGGCGGCCGGGGGCTGCGGGCCTCGATCGAAGACCGGCCTCTCCACTGCGGGACGTTCGCGGATCGCTCCGCGAAGAGAAAGGGACCACACCGCGTGGAACCCACCATTTCTGCCGTCGAGACCGTTCTCGACAACGGCAAGTTCGGCCAGCGCAAGATCAAGTTCGAGACCGGGCTGCTGGCCCGCCAGGCCGCCGGCTCGGTGACCGCCTACCTCGACGACGACACGATGCTGCTCTCGGCGACCACCGCCGGCAAGCAGCCCAAGGACCACTTCGACTTCTTCCCCCTCACGATCGACGTCGAGGAGCGGATGTACGCCGCGGGCCAGATCCCCGGCTCCTTCTTCCGGTCCGAGGGTCGTCCGGGCGAGGACGCGATCCTCACCTGCCGCCTCATCGACCGCCCGCTGCGCCCGACCTTCAAGAAGGGTCTGCGCAACGAGGTGCAGGTCGTCATCACGGTGATGGCGCTCAACCCCGACGCGCCGTACGACGTGCTCGCGATCAACGCCGCGTCGATGTCCACCCAGCTCTCCGGCCTGCCGTTCTCCGGCCCGGTCGGCGGCGTCCGCGTCGCGCTGATCGACGGCCAGTGGGTGGCCTTCCCCAGCCACAGCCAGCTCGAGGACGCCGTCTTCGACATGGTGGTGGCCGGCCGCGTCACCGAGACCGGCGACGTCGCGATCATGATGGTCGAGGCCGAGGCCACCGAGCAGACCTTCGACCTGGTCCGCTCCGGCACCCAGGCCCCGACCGAGGAGATCGTGGCCGGCGGCCTCGACGCCGCCAAGCCGTTCATCAAGCAGCTGGTCGAGGCCCAGGTCGAGCTCGCCCGCGAGGCCGCGAAGCCCGTCCAGGAGTTCCCGATCTTCCTCGACTACGAGGACGATGTGTACGACGCCGTCGAGGCGGCGGTCAAGGCTGACGTCGCGCAGGCGATGACCATCGGTGACAAGCAGGAGCGCGAGGCCCGCACCGACGAGATCAAGGCGGGGCTGCTCGACCAGCTCGCCGGCAAGTTCGAGGGTCGCGACAAGGAGATCGGCGCGGCATTCCGCTCCGTGACCAAGCAGGTCGTGCGCGAGCGCGTGCTGCGCGACAAGGTGCGCATCGACGGTCGCGGCCTGGCCGACATCCGTCCGCTGCACGCCGAGGTCGGCGTCCTGCCCCGCGTCCACGGCTCCGCGCTGTTCGAGCGCGGCGAGACCCAGATCCTGGGTGTCACCACCCTCGACATGCTCAAGATGGAGCAGCAGCTCGACACGCTCTCGCCGGAGAAGCACCGTCGCTACATGCACAAGTACGTGTTCCCGCCGTTCTCCACCGGCGAGACCGGTCGCGTCGGCTCGCCGAAGCGACGCGAGGTCGGCCACGGTGCGCTGGCCCGCCGCGCGCTGCTGCCGGTGCTGCCCACCCGCGAGGAGTTCCCCTACGCAATCCGGCAGCTCTCGGAGGCGATGGGCTCCAACGGCTCGACCTCCATGGGCTCGGTCTGCGCCTCGACGATGTCGCTGCTGCACGCCGGTGTCCCGCTGAAGGCGCCGGTGGCCGGCATCGCCATGGGCCTGATCTCCGGTGAGCTCGACGGCCAGACGCAGTACGTCGCGCTCACCGACATCCTCGGTGCCGAGGACGCCTTCGGCGACATGGACTTCAAGGTCGCCGGCACGCGTGACTTCGTCACCGCGCTCCAGCTCGACACCAAGCTGGACGGCATCCCGGCCGAGGTCCTCGCTGCGGCGCTGACCCAGGCCCGCGACGCCCGCCTGGCGATCCTCGACGTGATGGCCGAGGCCATCGACGCTCCCGACGAGATGTCGGAGTACGCGCCGCGGATCATCACGGTCACGGTGCCGGTCGACAAGATCGGCGAGGTCATCGGCCCCAAGGGCAAGGTGATCAACCAGATCCAGGACGACACCGGCGCCACGCTCTCGATCGAGGACGACGGCACGGTCTACATCGGCGCCACCAACGCCGAGGCGGCGGAGGCGGCCCGGGCCGCGGTCAACGCGATCGCGAACCCGACCATGCCGGAGGTCGGCGAGCGCTACCTCGGCACCGTCGTGAAGACCACCAACTTCGGTGCGTTCGTCTCGCTGCTCCCGGGCAAGGACGGCCTGCTGCACATCAGCAAGCTGCGCGGCCTCGCCGGTGGCAAGCGGGTCGACGCCGTCGAGGACGTCGTCTCCGTGGGCCAGAAGCTGCAGGTCCAGATCGCCGAGATCGACGACCGGGGCAAGCTCTCGCTGATCCCCGTGGTCGAGGAGGAGGGTGCCTCGCAGGAGGCCTCCTCCGACGACGACGAGTGATCTCTCGTCCCACGACGCGGACGGCCGGCCAGCAGCACGCTGCTGGCCGGCTGTCCGTTCCCCAGAAGACCGGCTCGACGCGCACGGTGGAGACCGTCCGTGACGCCGAGGGCCAGGTGACCTCGCGGGTCCGGCGTACCGTCCTGCCCGGCGGCCTGCGGGTGATCACCGAGCACATGGCCGGCGTCCGGTCGGCGAGCATCGGCGTGTGGGTCGGCGTCGGCTCGCGCGACGAGCAGCCGGCGCTGCACGGCTGCTCGCACTTCCTCGAGCACCTGCTCTTCAAGGGCACCCGGGCCCGCTCGGCCATGGACATCTCGGTCGCGCTCGACGCGGTCGGCGGTGAGTTCAACGCCTTCACGGCCAAGGAGTACACCTGCTTCCACGCGCGGGTGCTCGACGTCGACCTGCCCCTGGCGATCGACGTCCTCGGCGACATGGTCACCGACTCGCTGATCGCCCCCGAGGACGTCGAGGCCGAGCGCGACGTGATCCTCGACGAGATCGCGATGCACGACGACGACCCCGACGACGTCGTCCACAACCTCTTCGCCGCCCAGGCCTGGGGCGACGCTCCGCTGGGGCGGCCGATCGCCGGCACGGCCGAGTCGATCGCGGGCCTCTCGCGCGACCAGGTCTGGCGGTTCTACAAGCGGCACTACCGGGCGGCCAACATCGTGGTGGCCGCCGCCGGCAACGTCGACCACGCGTCCGTCGTACGCCGGGTGCGCTCGGCGTTCGGCCGCACCGACTTCCTCTCCGGCGACGAGTCGCCGGTCGTCCCACGGACCCAGCGCAAGCTGCGCCGCGTGCACCCCGGCACGCTCTCGACGCGGCGTCCGCTCGAGCAGGTCAACGTGGTGCTCGGCATGAACGGCCTGACCCGCCACGACGACCGCCGGTTCGCGCTCGGTGTGCTCAACACCGCGCTCGGCGGCGGCACCTCGTCGCGGTTGTTCCAGGAGGTCCGCGAGCGGCGCGGCCTGGCCTACTCGGTCTTCTCCTTCGCCAGCCACCACCACGACGCCGGCCTGGTCGGCGTCTCCGTCGGCTGCCTGCCCGGCAAGCTCGACGCCGTGCTGGCCACGGTGCGCGCCGAGCTGGCGCGGGTCGCTGCCGAGGGCATCACCGAGGAGGAGCTGGTGCGCGGCAAGGGCCAGCTGCGCGGCGGGCTCGTGCTCGGGCTCGAGGACTCCGGCTCGCGGATGTCGCGGATCGGCAAGGCCGAGCTGGTCTACGACGAGCTGCTCTCGCTCGACGACGTGCTCGAGCGCGTCGACGCGGTCACCCGCGAGGAGGTCGCGGAGCTCGCCGCCGAGATCTTCGGGCAGCCCGAGATCCTGGCCGTCGTCGGGCCGTGAGGTCGTCGGGGGACTGGTGGTGCTGCGGCGGGGCGACCCGGGTCAGCGACGCCCGATGATCCCGACGACGGCGGGCGCCTTCTGCTCGACGACCGAGACCCGGAAGCCGCCCGTGCGCAGCGCGTTGGACGACTTCTCGACGATCGAGGGGACGAGCTCGGGGCGGTTGGCGTCGTAGAAGAGGAAGACCGCGCCGCCCGGCAGCACCCGCTCGTGCAGCAGGGCGACCTCGTCGTCGCACTTGCGGACCCAGAACAGGTTCACGTTGAAGGCGAAGACCTTGTTCAGGCGCTTGACCGGCACCCGCAGCGTGGCCAGGTCGATCTGTCGGACGGTGAGCCGGCCGGCGTCGACGTACTTCTGGCAGCGGCGGCGGGTGCGGTCGACGCCGGACTCCGAGCGGTCGATGGCGAAGAGCTTGCCGGTCTCGAGACGCTGGCAGATCAGCTCCGCGCCGGCGCCCGGCCCGCACCCGATCTCGAGCACGTGGTCGTTGGGCTGGACCTCCATGAGGTCGACCGCCCACCGGATCCGGGGAGGAATCGTCTGCACCGGCATGCCGCAAGCCTGCCAGAACCGCACCCCCGCGTCACCGACCCCTCCGCCCGTGGCGCGTGGCGCTGCCCACGACGGCGTGCCCTAGGGTCGGGCCATGACCGAGGTGATGCGGGTGGGCGTGCTCGGCGCGCGGGGCCGGGTCGGCAGCGAGGTGTGCCGCGGTGTGAGCGCCGAGGGCGACCTCGACCTCGTCGCCCAGGTCGACGCCGGCGACCCGCTCGACCTGCTCCTCGAGGGTGACGCGCAGGCAGTCGTCGACTTCACCCACCCCGACGTCGTGATGGACAACCTCGAGTTCTGCATCAGCCACGGCATCCACGCGGTGGTCGGCACCACCGGCTTCGACGACGCCCGGCTCGCGACGCTGCGCGGCTGGCTGGCCGACAGTCCCGGCACCGGCGTGCTGGTGGCACCCAACTTCTCCATCGGCGCGCTGCTGATGATGCGCTTCGCGGCCGCGGCGGCGCCGTGGTTCGAGTCCGTCGAGGTGGTCGAGCTGCACCACCCCGACAAGGCCGACGCCCCG
Organism: Nocardioides taihuensis; assembly: GCF_042657275.1. NCBI lineage: Bacteria > Bacillati > Actinomycetota > Actinomycetes > Propionibacteriales > Nocardioidaceae > Nocardioides > Nocardioides taihuensis. The sequence goes on along the minus strand of NZ_JBHSKD010000027.1, from coordinate 486,832 downwards.
TCGGGCACCGCCCGGCGTACGGCGCAGCTCATCGCCGCGGCCCGGGACGAGGCCGGGCTCGGGCCGGTGCCCGACGCGACGTCGACCGGTCTGGAGGGGGCGCGGGGAGCCGTCGTCGACGGCATCCACGTGCACGGCCTGCGGGTCCGCGGGCTCGTGGCCCACCAGGAGGTGCTGCTGGGCGGGCCGGGGGAGACCCTGACCATCCGGCACGACTCGCTCGACCGGGCCTCGTTCGTGCCCGGCGTCCTGGCGGGGCTGCGCGCGGTCGGTGACCGCCCCGGGCTGACCGTGGGTCTCGAGCAGGTCCTCGACCTGGGCTGAGGCGGTGGCCGGGGAGCCACCCCGGTCCGGCTCCGTCGCCGCGTAGGGACACCGGGGTGGCGCGGCCGATCAGGGAGCCCGCGGGCTCCGGGAGCGCGCCGGGTCGGCAGCGGCCCGGCGCGTGAAGTCGTGGACGAGCAGGAAGGCGCACACCACGCCGGCCAGGCTGCCCACGAGCAGCCCGTCGACGGGCAGCGGGAGGTCGAGGCTGCCGCTGAGCCAGGTGCCGAGCACGGCGCAGACCAGGATCGCGGCCACGACGACGCGGCGGCTGTACCGCCGGGGCAGAGGACCGAGCACGGTCACCCCCGAATGTGCGGCGGGCGAGATGCCCGCGACTGTCTCCAGCATCACCCTCCGGGCCGCAATGTCAATGAGATCGATCCAAGGCCCGTCGGCCAGGTGCGGTCCGGGCTCCCGGCCGTGGTACGGACCAGGTGGGGACAGGGCCGGGACGGCCGGACGGTGCGGTCAGGAGGTCAGGGCGGTGTGCAGGCGCACCTGCTTGACCCGGGCGCCGTCGGGTCCCTCGAGCTCGCGGTGCGCGGTGTCCGGGGCCCAGCCGGCGCCGGTGAGGAAGGCCCGCAGCACGTCGTCGCTCGCCACGGCCCACAGCACTGCCCGGCGGAAGCGGTCGGCGGCCATCGTCTCCGCCGCCGCCTGCAGCAGCCGCGAGCCGTGGCCCTTGCCGCGCTCGTCGGGGTCGACCGTGAGGTCCATCAGCTCGCCGTCGGCGACCGGGTCGCAGTCGGGGTCGCCGGCCGGGGTGGTCAACGCGAAGCCGACCACCCGGTTGCGCTCGAGCGCCACCAGCACCCGCGACCGGGCGTCGGCCGGCCGCGCCAGGGCGTCGCGCCAGACCGGGGTCGTCTGCGCGGGGTCGAGGTCGAGCGCCTCGGCCGGCAGCAGCTCGGCGTACGACGTCTGCCACGCGCGCACCTGCACCTGCGCGATCGCCTCGGCGTCGTCGGCCCAGGCGACCCGGACGGAGACGTCGGCGGAGGGGGAGCTCATGGACTCCAGTCTGTCCTGACGCGGTAGTCCCCGACGAGATGGCCCCCCCTACCGGTCAGTAGGGGGGCCATATCGTCGGGGACTACCGCGCCGTGTTACATCCCGACGCCCAAGATGTCGTCAACCGTCACAGGCGCTGGTAGCCTCACCGGGGTGTACGGCAACGACTTCAGCGCTCCGGACCAGTCCCGCCGCCCGGGTCCGGACCAGGCGGCGGACGACGACCCGACGTTCACCGCGCTGCTCGCGGACGAGGGGCGGGTGGAGCCCCGCGACGCGATGCCCGAGGCCTACCGCAGGACGCTGGTGCGCCAGATCGCCCAGCACGCGCACTCCGAGATCATCGGGATGCAGCCGGAGGGCAACTGGATCAGCCGGGCGCCCAGCCTGCGCCGCAAGGCGATCCTGATGGCCAAGGTGCAGGACGAGGCCGGCCACGGCCTCTACCTCTATGCCGCGGCGGAGACCCTCGGCGCCGACCGTGCGGACCTGCTCGACCAGCTGCACAGCGGCCGGCAGAAGTACTCCTCGATCTTCAACTACCCGACCCTCACCTGGGCCGACGTCGGCGCGATCGGCTGGCTGGTCGACGGTGCCGCGATCACCAACCAGGTCCCGCTGTGCCGCTGCTCCTACGGGCCCTACGCCCGCGCGATGGTGCGGGTCTGCAAGGAGGAGTCGTTCCACCAGCGGCAGGGCTTCGAGATCCTGCACACGCTCTCCCACGGCACGCCCGCGCAGAAGCGGATGGCCCAGGACGCCGTCGACCGCTACTGGTGGCCGTCGCTGATGATGTTCGGCCCGCCCGACGACGACTCGCCCAACTCCGCGCAGTCGATGGCCTGGGGCATCAAGCGGTTCTCCAACGACGAGCTGCGCCAGCGGTTCATCGACATGACCGTGCCGCAGGCCCAGGCGCTCGGCCTCACGCTGCCCGACCCCGAGCTGCGCTGGAACGAGGAGCGCGGCCACTACGACCACGGCACCATCGACTTCACCGAGCTGTTCGAGGTGATCAAGGGCCACGGCCCCTGCAACGCCGAGCGGATGGCCCACCGCCGCAAGGCGCACGACGACGGCGCGTGGGTGCGCGAGGCCGCGTCGGCGTACGCCGCGAAGCACGCCGCGCCCGCCGGCGCCGGTCGGGGCGTCGCGTGAGCGCCCCGCAGGCCGACTGGCCGCTGTGGGAGGTGTTCGTGCGCTCGCGCCGCGGGCTCTCGCACGTCCACGCCGGCTCGCTGCACGCACCCGACGCCGAGATGGCGCTGCGCAACGCGCGCGACCTCTACACGCGCCGGCAGGAGGGCGTCTCGATCTGGGTCGTCCGCTCGAGCGACATCGAGGCCAGCACCCCCGACGAGCGCGACGCGTTCTTCGACCCCGCGGCCGACAAGATCTACCGCCACCCGACGTTCTACGACGTCCCCGAGGGCGTGGAGCACCTGTGATCACCCCACGGAGATCTTCATCTCCTCCGCTGCGCTCCCCCGACGAACATCTCCGCGGGGACCCCGATCGTCTCGTGGTCGAGGTGTCCTTGAAGGCTCACGTCGACTACGTCCTCGGCCTGGCCGACGACGCGCTCGTCTCGGCCCAGCGTCTCGGCTGGTGGATCAGCCGCGCGCCGCAGCTCGAGGAGGACGTCGCGCTCGCCAACATCGGGCTCGACCAGCTGGGGCAGGCCCGCGCCCTGCTCGCCCACGCCGGCCGGCTCGAGGGGGAGGGGCGCGGCGAGGACGACCTCGCCCACCTCCGCGACGACCGCGAGTTCCGCAACGTCAAGCTCGTCGAGCGCCCCCAGGAGGACTTCGGGGTCGCGATGGCGCGGATGCTGCTGTTCTCGGCCTGGCAGACCGAGCTCTACGCCGCGCTCCGGTCCAGCGCCGACGAGACCCTGGCCGCGGTCGCGGCCAAGGCCGTCAAGGAGGTCACATACCACGCCGACCACGCCGTGCACTGGGTCGTGCGCCTCGGCGACGGCACCGAGGAGTCCCACGCCCGCATGCAGGCCGCGCTCGACGCGGAGTGGCCCTGGCTCGCCGAGCTGTTCGAGCCCGCCGACGCCGGCCTGGTCGCCGCGGGGGTGGCCGTCGACCCGCCGGCGCTCCGCGACGCCGTGCTGGCCCGGGTCGAGGCGGTCGTGGGGGAGGCGACCCTGCAGGTCCCGCAGGTCGACGACGCCGTCGGTGGTGGGCGGCGCGGCCTGCACACCGAGGCGCTCGGCCACCTGCTCGCCGACATGCAGCACCTGCACCGCTCGCACCCCGGAGCCTCGTGGTGACCCGCACCCCGGCGTGGGACGTCGCCGCCACCGTGCCCGACCCCGAGCTCCCGGTCGTCACCATCGCCGACCTCGGGATCCTGCGCGACGTCACGGAGGACGACCGCGGCCGGGTGCACGTGCAGATCACGCCGACCTACTCCGGCTGCCCCGCGATGGAGACCATCCGCGACGACCTCGTCGACGCGCTGACGCTGGCCGGCTACTCCCAGGTCGACGTCGAGCTCGTGCTCTCGCCCGCCTGGACGACCGACTGGCTGACCGACGACGCCCGCACCAAGCTCGAGGCGTACGGCGTGGCCCCGCCCGCCGCGCGGGTGGCCGGCGCCGGCGACGGCCCCGTGCCGCTCTCCCTGAGCGTGCGCTGCCCGCAGTGCGGCAGCCCCGACACCCGCGAGTCGAGCCGGTTCGGCTCCACCGCCTGCAAGTCGCTGTGGGTGTGCCGCAGCTGCCGCGAGCCGTTCGACCACTTCAAGCCGCTCTGAGAGGGCCGAGGACCCCACCCATGGCCCAGCACGCCACCTTCCACGACCTGCGCGTCTCCGCGATCCGCGAGGTCACCGACGACTCCGTCGCGATCACCTTCGACGTCCCCGGCGAGCTGCGGGCGGCGTACCGCTTCACCCACGGCCAGCACCTCAACATCCGCGGCGGCGACGACGTGCGCCGCAGCTACTCGATCTGCACCCCGCCCTCGTCGGGCGAGCTGACGATCGGGGTCAAGCGGCTGCCGGGCGGCGCGTTCAGCGAGGGGGTCGTCGACCGGCTGCGCGTCGGTGACACGCTCGAGGTCTCCACCCCGACCGGCCGGTTCACCACCGAGCTCGACCCCACGGCAGCGCGGCGCTACGTCGCGATCGCCGCCGGGTCGGGCATCACCCCGGTGCTGTCGATCGTGGCGGCGCTGCTCGAGGGCGAGCCCGCGTCCTTCGTCACGCTGGTCTACGCCAACCGCACCAGCCGGTCGGTGATGTTCCTCGACGAGGTGCACGACCTCAAGGACCGCTTCCCCGAGCGCTGCCAGGTGCTGCACGTGCTCTCGCGGGAGACCCAGGACGTCGAGCTCCTCTCGGGCCGCCTCGACGGCCGGCGGCTGCGCGGCCTGCTCGACGCGCTGGTGCCGGTGTCGCTGGTCGACGAGTGGTTCCTCTGCGGACCGCAGCAGATGGTCGAGGAGCTGCGCGGGGTGCTGGCCGACGCCGGCGCCACCCGGGTGCACACCGAGCTGTTCCACGCCGACCCGGTGCCGCGGGCCCCGGTCGCGGCGCTGGCCGACGGCGCGGAGGGTGCCGCGACGGTGACCGTGCGGCTCGACGGGCGGGCCTCGGAGTTCGCCCTGCGGCCCGACGACGTGCCGGTGCTCGAGGCGGCGATGCGGGTGCGCTCCGACGTGCCCTTCGCGTGCAAGGGCGGGGTGTGCGGCACCTGCCGCGCCCGGCTCGTCGAGGGCACCGTGGCGATGGACGCCAACTACGCGCTCGAGCCCGAGGAGATCGAGCGCGGCTACGTGCTGACCTGCCAGTCCCACCCGACGTCCGCGACGGTCGTGCTCGACTACGACGCCTGACGCCGCGGCGGCGTGGTGTCAGGCGCTCAGCGGTAACGCTCGGGGAGCTTCTGGCCGATCTTGACCTGAGCCTTCGGCAGCCGCATGAACTTCATCTGCAGCGAGCGCATGACGGCGTAGTAGGTGGTGCCCTTGATGTCCTCGTCGGGGAAGCGCCGTGCAAGCTCGCGGCGCAGCCGCCAGCGCATCACCAGGATGTCGAGCACGACCAGCAGCAGGGTGCCGAGCATGACGGTGTTGCCGATGCCGGCGAGCGTGGCGTTGCCGGAGTAGCCGAGCACCATGACCAGGATCAGCAGCGGGATCAGCAGCTCGACGAACGAGAAGCGGCTGTCGACGAAGTCGCGGACGAACCGGCGCACGGGTCCCTTGTCGCGCGCCATGTAGTAGCGCTCGTCGCCGGACTTCATCGCCTGGCGGACCTTCTGGCTCGACTCCGAGCGCGCCGCGCGCTGGGCCGCGGCGATCTCCTTGCGGGTCCGCGGGGCCTTGGCCCGGGCCTTCGCCGCCGCCTCCGCCTCGCGCCGCGAGGGTGTCGGGCGGCCCTTGCCGTCGGGCTTCTCCGGGGTGGTGACGGGCTCGGCTTCGGACTTGCTGCGACGGAACAACGCGGGACCTTCGGGACGAGGTGCAGGAGTTCGCTCACTCTACCCGGGCGGCGCCGCGGCCCGGTCCGGTGGACGGTCGCGGCCACTTGGCTGCGGACACTAGGGTGAGCCCCAGAACCGGAGCCGCGGGGTGTGCCCCGCAGAGGAGTTGACCCGATGAGCCTGTGGCAGCGCATCAGCCTGATCTTCAAGTCGAAGGCCAACAAGGCGCTCGACAGGGCCGAGGACCCCCGCGAGACGCTCGACTACAGCTACCAGCGCCAGGTCGAGCTGCTCAGCAAGGTGCGCCGGGGGGTCGCCGACGTCGCCACCAGCCGCAAGCGGGTGGAGCTCCAGGTCAACCAGCTCGAGGCGCAGTCGGCGAAGCTGCAGTCGCAGGCCGAGAAGGCGATCTCGATGGGGCGTGAGGACCTCGCGCGCGAGGCGCTGACCCGCAAGTCGGGGCTCACCTCCCAGATCACCGACCTCCAGGCCCAGCACGCGCAGCTGCTCGGCGAGGAGGAGAAGCTGACCCTCGCCCAACAGCGGCTGCAGGCCAAGGTCGAGGCGTTCCGCACGCGCAAGGAGACCATCAAGGCCACCTACACCGCGGCCGAGGCGCAGACCAAGATCAACGAGGCGGTGTCGGGCATCGGCGAGGAGATGGGCGACGTCGGGCTCGCCATCCAGCGCGCCGAGGACAAGACCGCGCAGATGCAGGCGCGGGCGGGGGCCATCGACGAGCTGATCGCCTCCGGTGCGCTCGACGACGTGACCGCGGTCGGGGCGGGCGACGACATCGCCCGCGAGCTCGACGCGATGAGCTCGCAGTCCGACGTGGAGTCCGAGCTGGCTCGGTTGAAGGCCGCCCAGCAGCCGCAGGCGATCGAGGCGGCCGAGGACGGCGGCGACGTCATCGAGGCCGCTCCGGAGACGGCGGAGAAGCCCGCCGAGGAGCGCTGAGCCGTGATCGTCCGCATCCTCGGTGAGGGCCAGTACGACGTCGACGCGTCCGCGCTCGACGGGCTCAACGAGCTCGACGCCGAGGTCGAGCGGGCCGTGGAGGCCGGCGACGAGCCGGCCTTCGAGGCGGCACTGGCCGCGCTGCACGACGGCGTCCGTGCCGCGGGGCGTCCGCACCCGGCCGACAGCCTCGACGAGTCCGACCTGATCCTCCCGCCCGCCGGCGCGTCGATCGACGAGGTGCGCCGGCTGCTCGGCGGCGAGGGCCTGATCCCGGGCTGACCCGCCGCAGGGGCGCGCCCGACCTGCCCGGAGTCGCTGCGTCGTCACCCCACCTGTGACAGGGTGGTCGGTCGTGACGATCGACGCCCCCGCCCCCGCCCCCGCCGGTCCGGACGAGCGGACCGCGGACGCCGAGCGCGTGCGCGCCCTCACCGACCTCGACGCGCTGGCGGTCCCGCCGCGCCGCGACCTCGTCGCCCTGGTCGACCTCGCCGCACTGCTCAGCGGCATGCCGATGGCGACGATCAACCTGGTCTCCGACACCCAGCAGCACCAGGTGGCGACCTACGGCTTCGCGGCCTCGGTCTGCCGCCGCGAGGACTCCATGTGCGCGCGCACGCTGCACGAGACCGAGCCGGTGGTGGTCGACGACGCATCGGTCGACGAGCGCTTCCGCGACAACCCGTTCGTCACCGGTGAGCTGGGGCGGGTGCGGTTCTACGCCTCGCAGCGGCTGACCACCCGCGAGGGCGTCGTGATCGGCACGCTCTGCGTCTTCGACGAGAAGCCCCGCACGCTCTCGCCCGACCAGGTGCAGGCGCTGTGCACGGTGGCGGACCGGGTCGTCGACGTGCTCGAGCTCGAGCTGGCCGGCCGCCGGCTGGCCGCGGCCAATGAGCAGCTGGCCGCCTCGAACGAGCGACTCGCGGACTTCGCCGGCCAGGTCAGCCACGACCTGAAGAACCCGCTCACCGCGGTCGCGATGTCCCTGGAGATGGCGCGCGAGGAGGCCGACGACGTCCCCGACCTCGCCGGCACCCCGCTGGTGTCGCTGCTCGAGCGGGCAGCCCGCGGCGCCGACCGGATGCAGGGCATGATCGACGACATGCTCGCCTACGCCCGGGGCGGGGCCGAGCCCCAGCTCGAGCCGGTCGACCTGGCCGCGGTCATGGCCGCGGTGGTCGACGACCTCGCCGGCGACGTCGCCGACGGACGGCTCGACGTCCAGGACCTGCCGGTCGTCGTCGGAGACCCCGTCCAGCTGCGCCTGGTGCTGCAGAACCTCGTCGCCAACGGCCTGAAGTTCACCCGCGAGGGCGAGCAGCCGCGGGTGAGCGTGTCCGCCCGGCGTACGACGAGCGGGTGGCGGGTGGAGGTCGCCGACCACGGCCGCGGCGTTGCGGCCGAGGAGCGCGAGCGCGTCTTCGAGCCCTTCGTGCGTCTGGACAAGAGGGTGCCGGGCACCGGTGTCGGGCTGGCCACGTGCCGCCGGATCCTCGCCGCGCACGGCGGCCGGACCGGCCTCGACGAGGCGCCGGGCGGGGGCACCCTCGCCTGGTTCGAGCTGCCCGACCTGCCGGAGGACGACCCGGCCTGACGCGGCCGGACCCGCTGACCGCGGGTCAGGGTCGGTCGGCGTCGGTCGGCTGCGTGCGCTCCGGCAGGGTCGGCGCGTCGGTGGGGTAGAGGCCGGCCACGAAGCCGTGGACCTGGTCTCCGGAGCGGGGGATCTGGGCGAACCGGCGCGCCAGCGCCTGCACCTCGGCCCAGAAGTCCCGCACCTCCTCGACGGGGATCCGCGCGTGCACCAGCGTGCACCGCAGGTCGTCGGTCTCGTGGGCGGCCCGCGACTCCCGGTAGGCCGTCGCCACGCCGTCGACCGAGCTGACGGTGGCGATGTCGTCGGGCGAGCTCAGGGCGCCGATGTAGATGGTGCGGGCCACCCGCCCGTAGTAGCGCTCCTCGATCGCCCGGACCCGGTGGGTGCGCACGACCTTGAGCAGGCCCGCGTCGACGAGGAGGTTGACGTGGTAGGCGACCGTGCTCTTGGGCCGCCCGACGGCCTGGGCCATCTCGGTCACGGTCGCCGCCCGCTCGAGCACCAGCTCCAGCAGCGTGCTGCGCAGGTCGTCCGCCACGGCGCGCAGCTGGACCGGCGCGGTGAGCACGATCGTCTCGTCGAGGTCGTAGTCCGGGATCTGGTGATTGACCGACATATCTGGATCATTCTAGGGTAGTGGATCATTCGATGGCAGTCGTCCGATGACAGGGAGTGTAGTGATGGCCGAGGTGCTGGTGTTCCACCACGTGCAGGGACTCACCGACGGGGTGAGCGCGTTCGCCGACGACCTGCGGGCGGCGGGGCACACGGTCCACCTCCCGGACCTCTGCGAGGGCCGCACCTTCGCCAGCGTCGACGACGGCTTCGCCTACCTGAAGTCGCTCGAGGAGGGGGAGGACGACCGGCGGGTCGCGGAGGCGGTGGAGGGCCTGCCCGCCGGGCTCGTCCTGGCCGGCTTCTCCTACGGCGTGGGCCCGGCGCAGCGACTGGCCCAGACGCGACCCGGCGCCCGCGGTGCCCTGCTCTACGAGGCCTGCTTCCCGATCTCGGGGGAGTGGGCGTTCGGCCCGTGGCCGGACGGCGTGCCGGTGCAGGTCCACGGGGCCGCCGGGGACGAGTTCTTCCAGGAGGACCTGCCGGCCGCCCAGGAGCTCGTGGCGAGGCACCCCGGCCTCGCCGAGCTGTTCGTCTACCCCGGTGAGCGGCACCTGTTCTCCGACCGCTCGCTCCCGTCGTACGACGCCGGGGCGGCGGCCACGCTCCTCGAGCGCAGCCTCGCCTTCCTGGAGCGTCTCGACGGCTGAGCCCGGGGGCGGTCGGCCCGTCGCTCTCAGTCGCGGTGGGAGCGGCCCGGCAGGTCGAGCATCCGCTGCAGCGCGACGAGCGCCTCGCGCTCGGTGTCGGGGTCGACCTCGATCCGGTTCACGACCGTGCCCGTGACCAGCGACTCCAGCGCCCACACCAGGTGGGGCAGGTCGATCCGGTTCATGGTCGAGCAGTAGCAGACCGTCTTGTCGAGGAAGGCGATCTCCTGCTCGGGGTGGTCCTCCGCGAGCCGCCGCACGAGGTTGAGCTCGGTGCCGATCGCCCAGCGGGTGCCGGGCGGCGCCGCCTCGACCGCCTTGATGATGTACTCCGTCGAGCCGACCTCGTCGGCCCGGGTGACGACCTCGTGGCGGCACTCGGGGTGCACCAGGACGCGCACGCCGGGCATGGTGGCGCGCAGCTCGTCGACCACCTCGGGCGCGAAGCGCCCGTGCACCGAGCAGTGGCCCTTCCAGAGGATCATCCGGGCGTCGCGCAGCTGCTCGGCGGGCAGGCCGCCGCCGGGCAGGAGCGGGTTCCAGACCACGCAGTCCTCCAGCGACATCCCCATCTGCAGCACGGCGGTGTTGCGGCCGAGGTGCTGGTCGGGCAGGAAGAGCACCTTGGCGTCGGGCTTCTGCCCGAAGGCCCACTCCAGCGCCACCTCGGCGTTGGAGGAGGTGCACACGACGCCGCCGTGGCGGCCGCAGAACGCCTTGATGTCGGCGCTGGAGTTCATGTAGGTCACCGGCACGACGGAGTCCGCGAGTCCGGCGTCGGCCAGGGCCTCCCACGCGCGCTCGACCTGTGCGAGCCGGGCCATGTCGGCCATCGAGCAACCGGCGGCGAGGTCGGGCAGCACGACCTGCTGGTGCGGCGCGGTCAGGATGTCGGCCGACTCGGCCATGAAGTGCACGCCGCAGAAGACGACGTACTCCGCGTCGGGGCGGGCCGCCGCCTCGCGGGCGAGCTTGAAGGAGTCGCCGGTGACGTCGGCGAACTGGATGACCTCGTCGCGCTGGTAGTGGTGGCCGAGCACGAAGACCCGGTCGCCGAGGGCGTCCTTGGCGGCGCGGGCGCGGGCGACGAGGTCGGGGTCGGAGGCCGCGGGCAGGTCGCCGGGGCACTCGACGCCACGCTCGGAGGAGGGGTCCTGGCCGCGGCCGAGGGGGAGCAGCGGCAGGTCGACGGTGGTCATGGCCTGATCCTATTCCGCGCTAGAGGAACACCCCGTTGTGGAGGTACGGCGCGGGCGGCCCCAGGCCGCGCAGCGCGAGGTAGCCCTCCTGGTGGAGGTCGAGGCGGGCCGTCATCGCCACGTCGACCGCCCACCGGTTCGCCGGTGTGACGTGGAAGAGCTCGGTCTCGCCCCCGGTGGCCGCCAGGGCGTCCCACAGCAGCCGCTCCGCCGTCCGGCGGTTGCTGGCCGCGAGCAGCTGGACCCGTCCGTCGTCCGCCACGTAGGCGTACCCCGAGCCGGTCGAGGTGTCGGAGACCCGCAGCCGCCACAGCCGGGCCATCACCGCGTGGTCGGGGCCGTGGGCGGCGCCGCGGGCGCGCCGGTCGAGGGAGTCCATCAGCTCCACGTCGGCGGCCGTGCCGTCGCGGACCTTGCGACCCGTGCCGACAGGGATGGCGGTGCGGTCGACGGTGCCGGAGAGGAACAGCTGCGGGTGGAGCGCGAAGCCGGCCCGCCAGTAGCGGCGGGTGGCCCGGGTGTCGGAGGACGCGGAGAGCATCGCGCGCAGGCAGCCCCGGCCGTGGTCCTGGGCGGCGGCGAGGAGGGCGGTCCCGAGGCCCTGGCCCTGCAGCCCCGGCCGCACGGCGTACGACGCGAGGATCCACATCAGCTCGCGGCGGTAGGAGATGGCCGCGCCCAGCAGGCCGGAGTCGTCCTCGGCGACCCAGCACCCCCCCGGGTCGGTGGCCAGGAAGTGGCCGGTCCGCGTGAGCCACTCCTCCACACGCGCGGGCGGGCGGAGCTCCGGCTCCGGCCAGGCCCGGCGGAAGGTGCGGGTGTCCAGCTCGTGGTAGGTCTCCGCGGTGAGCCGCTCGACCGCGGGGAGGTCGGCCTCCGCCATCGGCCGCAGGACCGGGTCGCTCATCCGGCCGCCCCCGCGACGTGCTGCGCGTAGCGCCCCAGCAGCAGCCCCCACTCGCCGAAGGTGCCGCGCCGGTGGCCGTTCTCCGCCGTCCAGCCGCCGTGCGTCAGCCGCACGCGCGTGCCGCCCTCCTCGGCCGCGAACGTGACCTCGAGGCTCGTCGGGTGTGCCCGGTCGAGCGCCAGCGTGAAGCTCTGCGCGTAGCGCACCCCGGGCTCCCAGGCCGAGACCCGACCCCACACGAACCGCTCGTCCCCGTGGCGCATCGCCACCTCCCCGCCCACCTCGGGGTCGAGGTCGACGCCGGTGTACGTCGCGGGGTCGGGCGTGAGCCGCGGGTCCCACCAGGCGCCGAGGTCGCGGGTGAACGCCGTGAACGCGGCGTCCGGACCGACCGGCACCACCTGCTCGACCACGATCGGGGAGAGGTCCACGGGCGCCAGCCTTGCAGGCCGGGCGGCCCGCGTCACCCGGACAGGGGCCGTCGGCGGACTGGGGCAGGATGGCGGTGTGCGCGTACTCATCGCCCCCGACAAGTTCGCGGGCACCCTGACCGCCGTCGAGGCCGCCGAGGCGATCGCCGAGGGCTGGCGCCGGCAGGCGCCCGACGACGAGCTCGACCTCGCGCCGATGGCCGACGGGGGACCCGGCTTCTGCGACGTGCTGCACGCCGCGCTCGGCGGCGACCTGCTGGCCGTCACGGTCGAGGGCCCCCACGGGGAGCGGGTGCCCGCCACCGTGCTGCTGGTCGGGGGCCCGGACGGCGCCACGGCGTACGTCGAGAGCGCGCAGGCGTGCGGGCTGCACCTCACGGGCGGCGAGGGCGCGGAGCTCGGCACCACCACCGGCGTGGGGGAGCTGCTGCTCGCGGCGCTCGGCACCGGCGCCCGGCGCGTGGTGGTGGGGCTCGGTGGCAGCGGCACCAACGACGGCGGCGCGGGGCTGCTCGCGGCGCTCGGTGCCACCTCCGACGGCGTGCTCGACCGCGGCGCCATCGGCCTGCCCGGCCTCACCGCGGTCGACCTCGGCCCGGCCCGGGCGCGCGTCGGGGACGTCCGCCTGGTCGCCGCGACCGACGTGGACAACCCGCTGACCGGGATGTTCGGCGCGACGAGGACCTTCGGGCCGCAGAAGGGCATCCCTGACGACCAGCTGCCGCTCGTGGACTCGTGGCTCGAGGAGCTCGCGACCGCGACCGACCGTCGCACCTCGCTGGAGAAGGGCGCCGGGGCCGCGGGCGGCCTCGGCTACGCCCTGCTGGTCCTCGGCGCCGAGCGCGCGCCCGGCATCGAGCTCGTCGCCGAGGCGGTCCGCCTCCCGGAGCGGGCCCGGGCGGCCGACCTCGTGCTGACCGGGGAGGGTGCCTTCGACTTCTCCTCGCGCTCCGGCAAGGTGCCCTACGGCGTCGCCGCCGTCGCGGGGGAGGCGCTGCGCCCGTGCGTGGCCCTCGCCGGGCAGGTGCTGGTCGGTTCCCGGGAGATGCGGGCCCTCGGCGTGGAGTCGGCGTACTCCGTCGTCGACCTCGTCGGCAAGGACCGGGCCTTCGCCGAGCCGCGGGCGGCCCTGGCCGAGCTCGCCCAGCGGGTCGCCCGCACCTGGTCGCACTGACGGCGTGGCGGTCCGCCCGGGGCGCCGGGATCGGCCGGGAGGGCGGGGAATAACCGATCGTGTGCGACCATTGAGCCAGTCGTCCGCACCACCACGCACACCCCGGGAGCCAGTCACATGACCGAGCAGGTCGAGACCACCGACGAGCGTCGTACCGACCAGATCAACCTGAGCGGCGTGGCCGCGTCCAAGGTGAAGAGCCTGCTGGAGCAGGAGGGTCGCGACGACCTCGCGCTGCGGATCTCCGTGCAGCCGGGCGGTTGCTCGGGCCTGCGCTACCAGCTCTTCTTCGACGAGCGCACGCTCGACGGTGACGTGACCACCGACTTCGACGGCGTGACCGTCGTCGTCGACCGGATGAGCGTCCCCTACCTCAACGGCGCGATGATCGACTTCGTCGACACCATCGAGAAGCAGGGCTTCACCATCGACAACCCCAACGCGACCGGCTCCTGCGCCTGCGGCGACTCCTTCCACTGAGCCGCCCGGGGCCTCCGGTCCCGACGACCTCCGACACCCCCGACGGCCCGGCCGTCGGGGGTGTCGTCCGTCCGGGGCGAGGCGCACCCGCCGCCCGCGACCTACGGTGCCGGGGGCCCGAGGCCGGTGCGGACCCCGGAGCGCCCTGGCCGTGTCCCTCCTGCCGCTGACCCTCGCGCGCGCACGTCGCTAGGCTGTCGCCCCTGCCAGCCCAGGCCCGCCGCCCGCCCGAGGACCCGTCATCGTCGCCCTGTCGTTCCGGACCACCGACCGGTTCCGGCCGTTCGCACTGGTCGCCCCTGGCTTCGTCGCGGTGGACCAGGAGGTGCGTGCGCCGGGTCCTCCCGGACCCCTCGCCGCGCCGCTGGTGCTGGCCGAGGAGGGCCCGCCGGCGCCCTACGCCGCTGTCGAGGTGACGATCGACCCGTCGGGGGAGGCGGTTGCCGGGCTGGCGACGGCCCGGGACGAGCACCTGCTGGTGCGGTGGTCGCCGGGCACGTCCCGGGTGACGCTCGAGGTGCGTCGCGACGGCCGCACCCGGGTCCTCCGGCGACGGACGATGCGCGGATCACCTCCGACGGCCCTCGCCTTCGCGCTCTGCGAGAACCAGGTCACGGCGCTGGTGCGTTCCGGGCGCCCGGGGGAGGAGGGCTGGCGCCCCGTGGTGACCGAGCGCGCCAAGGTGGCGGCACGCGTCGACCTGCGGGCGGAGGAACAGCTCGCTGCGCACCGCTACGCCTGGGGCGGCGCGGGCGTACGTCGGGTGCGCGCGGGCATCTTCGGGATGACCGGCTTGCGTGACCCGCGGCTGGTCCAGCACGCGGACGGCACGCCGTACGAACGCGACGGCCGCCTCTGGCTGACCTGGACGGCCGCCGGGCTCGGCTTCTTCCGCCAGGCCCACTGGACGGTCTGGTCGGTCGATCCCGCCGACCCGCGCGACCTGCGGCTCGAGGCCCAGCTGTTCAGCCGGCGTGACGGACGGGTGCTCGGCGACCACGCCGGCCAGCTCGTCCGCGACGGCGACCGCTGGCTGGTCGTCACCAGCTCGTGGGGGGACTTCGCGCCGGGGCACATCCATGTGCGGCACACCGCCACCACGGCCGACCTGCTCGCCGGCGTGCACGTCCTGGACACGGAACGCGCGGCGCTGCCGACCCGGCACGGCTCGTGGGACCCCGCGCTGGTGCGGCTCGACCGCACCTGGCACGTGGCGTTCGTGGAGAGTCCGTCGCAGGAGCCCTTCGACTTCCACCCGGCGCTGGCGCAGGGCACCGCCGCGACCTGGCACGAGGGCCTGGAGGGGGTCGCGGTCGCCGGGCACCTGCACCACTGCGAGGGACCCGTCTTCGTCACGGTGGACGGCCGGACCTGGCTGCTGACCAGCGACGGCGAGGCTCGGCGCTACCCCGTGTTCGACCTCGACGGCCGACACGTCGGTGACCTGGACGCGCCGTACGGCACGAACCTGCCGCACCCGCAGCTCGTCCCCGCCCCTGACGGCGCGCAGTGGCTGATCACCTTCGACGGCACGCAGTACTTCCCACGCGTGATGGGGTACGGCGGCCACGGTGACGTGGTCGTGATGCGCTCGACCTGAGGGGCCCCTCGGCCCCGTTCAGTCGAGGTGCAGGTGCAACGCGTTGGCGAGGCGCTGGGCCGCGTCGGTCACCGCGATGTCGCGCTTGCGCACCTCGGCGGGGAAGTCGTCGTAGTGGATCGACGGCGCCGGCCCGACCGCCGCGCGGGCGGCCCGCTCGAGCGCCGGGACGTTGCGACCCAGCGCGCGGCAGTCGTCGCGCATCTGCTCGGGGCTGGAGAAGTCGTCGTAGGCCAGCTGTCGCACGGGGTCGGTCATGTACCCGACGGTAGGGGCTACCGATGGGTACACCCAGCAGTACCCGCGGGTAGTCTCCGGCGCATGTCGTTGCTCATCACCGGCTCGATCGCGACCGACCACCTGATGTCCTTCCCGGGCAAGTTCGCGGACTCCCTCGTGGTCGACCAGCTCGATAAGCTGTCGGTGTCCTTCCTGGTCGAGGACCTCGAGGTACGGCGCGGCGGCTGCGCAGCGAACATCTGCTTCGGCCTGGGCAACCTCGGCCTCGACCCGATCCTGGTCGGGGCCGTGGGCGAGGACTTCGTGGAGTACCGCGCGTGGCTCGAGCGGCACCGCGTCGACTGCGGGTCGGTGCACGTCTCCGAGACCCGCCACACCGCGCGGTTCGTCTGCACCACCGACGACGCGATGGCCCAGATCGCCTCGTTCTACGCCGGGGCGATGAGCGAGGCCCGCGAGATCGAGCTCAAGCCGGTCGCGGACCGCGTCGGGGACCCGACGTACGTCCTGGTGGGGCCCAACGACCCCGAGGCGATGCTCCGCCACACCGAGGAGTGCCGCCAGCGCGGCTTCCCGTTCGTGGCCGACCCCTCGCAGCAGCTCGCCTTCGGCGACGGCGAGCTGATCCGGCCGCTCATCGACGGCGCCGAGATCCTCTTCTCCAACGAGTACGAGGCCGCGCTGATCACCCAGAAGACCGGCTGGAGCGCCGACGAGGTGCGCGAGCGGGTCGGCACCTGGGTCGTCACCCTCGGTGCCGCCGGCGTGCGCGTGGAGCAGCAGGGCGAGCCACCGATCACCGTGGCCGCGGTGCCCGAGGTCCAGAAGGTGGAGCCGACGGGCGTGGGCGACGCGTTCCGTGCCGGCTACCTCGCCGCGCTGACCTGGGGCCTCGGAGCGGAGCGGGCCGCCCAGCTCGGCTGCCTGCTGGCCGTCCACGTGGTCGAGCAGGTCGGCACGCAGGAGTACTCGCTGTCGCGGGAGGCCTTCCTGCGCCGCTGTGCCGGCGCGTACGGCGACGACGCCGCGGCCGAGCTCGAGCCGCACCTGCGCACGTTCCGCCCCTGAGCCCGGCTCAGGTGACCCGCCGCACGCGGTAGCGGGGGGCGCCGTCCGCCGCGGGGTCCTCGCCGAGGAACTCCTGGCCGGTCATCCGGCACCACGCCGCGACGTCGACCCGGGCCGCGGGGTCGGTGGCCACGATCGCGAGCACTCCCCCGACCGGCACGTCGGCCAGGTGTCGCGCGAGCTCGATGACCGGCTGCGGGCACACCAGCCCCCGACCGTCGAGCTCCAGGTCGACCCCATCGGTGGAGTCGCCGGTCACCGGCCGACCTCGGCGCGCAGGTCGGCCACGACACCCGGCAGCACGGCCAGGAAGCGCTCGACGTCGTCGGCGGTCGTGGTGCGGGTCAGCGAGACCCGCACGTTGCCGTGGGTCAGGGCGCCCATCGCTGCCAGCACGTGGCTCGGCTCGAGCGTCGAGGCCGTGCAGGCCGAGCCGCTGGCGACGCCGAGGCCGTGGCGGTCGAGCGCGGTCACGAGCGCCTCGCCGTCGACGTACAGGCAGGAGAACGTGACCAGGTGGGGGAGCCGGGCGTCGGGGTCGCCGACCACGTCCACGTGGGGCAGGGAGGCGGCCACCTCGCGGATGCGCGCGACGAGGGTGTGCTGGCGGGCGTTGACCTCGTCGCGCTCGGCCACCACGGCCTGCAGGGCCGCCGCGGCGGCGAGGGCCCCGGGCACGTTCTCGGCGCCGCTGGAGCGCGGGTCCACGCGGTCGTCGTCGGGGAAGGGGCTCTCCCACCGGACGCCGGACCTGACCAGCAGCACGCCCACCCCCGGGGGCCCGCCCCACTTGTGGGCCGAGCCGGCTGCCACCGACCAGCCGTCGGGGAGCGGGAGCCGGCCCATCGACGCGCAGGCGTCGGTGAAGAGCGGGACGTCGTTCGGCAGGCGGAGCTCGCCGACGGGCTGCACGGTCCCGACCTCGTGGTTCGCCGTCTGGAGCGCGACCACGGCGACTCCCGGGGCGACCGCCTCCTGCACGAGGTCGCCGTCGTGGACCCGTCCGTCGCTGTCGACGCCGACGACCCGGGGCTCCGCGCCCCACCGGACCGCGTGCACGACCGCCGAGTGCTCCACCGCGGAGTGGACCACGCCCCGCCCGGCGCGCGACCGCGCCCGGACCAGCCCGAGCAGCCCCCGGTGGACGGCGTCGGTGCCCGAGGAGGTGAAGGTGACCTCGTCCGGGCGGACCCCGAGGCACTCGGCCACCACGGCGCGCGCGTTGTCGAGGAGCAGCCGGGCCGAGCGTCCGGGGCGGTGCAGGCGGCGGGGATCGGCGTACCCCTGGTCGAGGGCGGCGAGCAGGGTCTCGCGGGCGGCCGGGTGGAGGGGCTCGGCCGAGGCGGCGTCGAGGTAGCCTCCGGCCGCCGGTGCGGGGGTCGGCCCGGGGTCGCTCACGACCCGAACCTAGTCCAGTGACCGCCCCGTGCCCCACCCGTTACCCGGGGGTGTGATTCGGATAGTGTGGCCCCCGTCGTGATCGCCGAAGAGAGAGGCTCCTTCGTGGGTCTGCACAACCACCAGCGTTCGGCCTGGTCGTGGCGTCGGCTGGCACTGCCTGTCGTGCTCGGCGCCGTGGTGTTCCTCAGTGGTTGCTCCGTCGAGCTCCAGGAGCAGTGGAAGCGGGGCGGCATGCCCGACCCCGCCAGCGAGCAGGGCGAGCCGATCCTGCAGCTCTGGCAGGGTGCATGGATCGCCGCGCTGGCGACCGGCATCCTGGTCTGGGGCCTGATCTTCTGGGCGATCTGGCGCTACCGGCGCCGCAGCGACGACGAGATCCCCGTCCAGACGCGCTACAACCTGCCGCTCGAGATCTTCTACACGATCGCCCCGATCATCATGGTGGTCGTGTTCTTCTCCCACACGGTGCGGGTGCAGGACGAGGTGCTCCAGGACACCGCCGAGGACCACGTCATCAACGTCGTGGGCCAGCAGTGGTCGTGGACCTTCAACTACACCGACGAGGACGCCGTCACCGCTCCCAACGTCTACGTCTCCGGCACCGGCGGGAACATCCCGACACTGGTGATGCCGGTCGACCAGACCACGCAGTTCAACCTCTACTCGCCCGACGTGATCCACGACTTCGGCGTCCCGAGCTTCCTGATGAAGATGGACGTCATCCCCGGCAAGATCAACCACTACGAGATCACGCCGACCACCACCGGCACGTTCAAGGGCAAGTGCTACGAGCTCTGCGGTGCCTACCACTCGCGGATGCTCTTCAACGTCGAGATCGTGACCGAGAGCGAGTTCGAGGCCTACCTCCAGGACCTGGAGGACCAGGGCTTCACGTCGGACGCGCCGGTCACGGGCGGCGGTGAGGCCTACACGCAGGCAGGACTCGACTCCGAGGAGGGCGCGGAGTGACCGCGACCGCAGCACACCCGACCACCACGATCGGCCGCAAGCCGCTGGGGCAGCAGCTGGTCCGGGTGCTCACCACGACCGACCACAAGCTGATCGGCAAGCTCTACCTCACGACGTCGTTCGTCTGGTTCCTCATCGGTGGCGTGATGGCGCTGCTGATCCGCTCCGAGCTGGCCTACCCGGGCAGCCAGATCGTCAGCGACGAGACCTACAACCAGCTGTTCACGATGCACGGCACGATCATGCTGCTGCTCTTCGCGACGCCGCTGTTCTTCGGCTTCGGCAACGTGATCATGCCGCTGCAGATCGGCTCGCCCGACGTCGCGTTCCCGCGCCTGAACATGCTGAGCTACTGGCTGTTCCTCTTCGGCGGCCTGATCGCGGCGTCCGGCTTCCTGACCCCCACCGGCGCGGCCGACTTCGGCTGGTTCGCCTACACGCCCCTCTCCGACGCCGTCCGCTCACCGGGCGTCGGTGGCGACCTGTGGATCATGGGCCTGTGGATGGCCGGCCTCGGCACCATCCTCGGTGCGGTCAACTTCATCACCACGATCATCTGCATGCGCGCGCCCGGCATGACCATGTTCCGGATGCCGATCTTCGTCTGGAACACGCTGGTCACGAGCCTGCTGGTCCTGATCGCGTTCCCGGTGCTGGCCGGCGCGCTGCTCTCGCTCGAGGCCGACCGGATCCTCGGGGCCCACGTCTTCGACACCGCCCACGGCGGCGCGATCCTGTGGCAGCACCTGTTCTGGTTCTTCGGCCACCCCGAGGTCTACATCATCGCGTTGCCGTTCTTCGGCATCGTGACCGAGATCCTGCCGGTCTTCAGCCGCAAGCCGATCTTCGGCTACGTCGGCCTGGTCGGCGCGACGCTCGGCATCGCGATCCTCTCCGTGGCCGTGTGGGCGCACCACATGTTCGTGACCGGCGCGGTCGACCTGCCGTTCTTCTCCGGCATGACCTTCCTGATCGCGGTGCCCACCGGTGTGAAGTTCTTCAACTGGATCGGGACCATGTGGGGCGGGTCCCTGTCCTTCGACACACCCATGCTCTGGAGCCTCGGCTTCCTCACGACGTTCCTGTTCGGTGGCCTGACCGGCATCATCCTGGCCAGCCCGCCGCTGGACTTCCACGTGTCCGACTCCTACTTCGTGGTGGCGCACTTCCACTACGTCGTCTTCGGCACCGTGGTGTTCGCGATGTTCGCCGGCTTCTACTTCTGGTGGCCGAAGATGACGGGCCGGATGCTCAACGAGCGCCTCGGCTTCCTGCACTTCTGGCTGACCTTCATCGGCTTCCACACGACGTTCCTGGTGCAGCACTGGCTGGGCGTCGAGGGCATGCCGCGCCGCTACGCGGACTATCTGCCGTCCGACGGCTTCACCGGCCTCAACCAGGTGTCGACCGTCGGTGCGTTCCTGCTGGCGTCCTCGACGCTCCCCTTCCTCTACAACGTCTACATCTCGCGGCGTGGCCCGCTCGTCGAGACCGACGACCCGTGGGGCTGGGGCCGCTCGCTGGAGTGGGCGACCAGCTGCCCGCCGCCGCGGCACAACTTCGTGACCATCCCGCGGATCCGCTCGGAGTCGCCGGCCTTCGACCTGCACCACCCGGAGATCGCCGCTCTCGAGCTCGAGGACAACCCCGCGGAGGCCGGTGGCGGCTTCGTGGACGCCCCCGACACGGCGGGGCGCGCCGAGCACCTCGACCAGCACACTGACGACCCGGAGGACCGCACCCGATGAAGGCCGAGACCTGGATCTTCGCGATGACGACGGCGTTCTTCGTCCTCGTCAGCCCGGCGTACTGGTTCATCACCGGCGACTGGACGGGCACCTCGGCGCTCACCATGACCACGCTGCTGGCCGCCATGGTCACGGTCTACCTCGGCTTCCACGCGGCCCGGATGGACCCGCGCCCGGAGGACCGCAAGGAGGCCGAGATCGCCGACGGGGCCGGCGAGCTGGGGTTCTTCCCGCCCTACTCGTGGTGGCCGCTGTGGTGCGCCCTCACCCTGTCGCTCATCGTGTACGCCGTCGCCTTCACCGCCTGGTGGCTGGTGATCATCGGCTTCGCGGTCGGCGCCGTCACCCTGTCGGGCCTGGTCTTCGAGTACTACCGGGGCGAGCACGCCCACTGATCGCGGGGGACCGGCGGTCTGGACAGGCGTCCGGCCCGCCGCCGCGCCGCGCGGCGGTGAATTGGGGCGCTGCACCCCACCGGGTTAAATTGGGCGTGCCCGGCACCACCGTCACCGCCACCTGTTCTCTTCCCGGGGGAAGCCAGATGTCCCACGCCCGCTCCGTCGTCCCTGCCATGGTCAGGTCTCGACGCGCCCGCACCGCGGCCGCCACCGCTGCCCTGGTGCTGCTCGGCTCGGCCCTGGCTGCCTGCGACGGCGACTCCGCCGCCGCTCCCGGCGCGGCGCCGTCCGGCTCGGCCGCCTCCGAGTCCGAGGACGCCGTCCCCGCCGTCAGCCTGACCACGTCGCCCCGCGCAGGCGCGAAGGGCGTCAAGGTCGACCGCACCATCGAGGTGGCGGCCGACAACGGCACCATCGAGAGCGTCAAGGTCTCCTCGAGCGCCGGCAAGGTGGCCGGCGAGCTCTCCGCGGACGGCGCCTCCTGGACCGCCACCGACCGCCTCGAGCCCGGCGCCACGTACGCCGTGCGCACGGTGGCCACGGGCGAGGACGGTGAGCAGGTCACCAGGACCGCGAAGTTCCGCACCCAGGACCTCACCCTCGACCAGCAGACCTACCCGTCGGTGGCCCCGCTGCCCGGCGAGACGGTCGGCGTCGGCATGCCGGTGATCGTGCGATTCGACGTGCCGGTCACCGACCACGCGTCGTTCGAGAAGAACATGAGCGTGACCACCGCCCCGCAGCAGAAGGGCTCGTGGTACTGGCTGAGCGACTACGAGGCCCACTGGCGCCCCAAGACCTACTGGAAGCCCGGCACCGAGGTCTCCGTCGACGTCGACGTGAACAGCGTGTCGGCCGGCAACGGGATCTACGGCCAGGAGAGCCGCCAGGTCGACTTCGAGGTCGGCGACGCCCACATCTACAAGGTCAACATGGTGACCCACGAGATGAAGGTCTTCTCCAACGGCGATCTCCTGCGCACCATCCCGATCACGACGGGGGAGCAGCCCGCGTACACGACCCGCTCCGGCACCAAGGTCATCATCGAGAAGTTCGAGAAGAAGGACATGAACTCCGAGACCGTGGGCATCACCGGCGCGGACGCCTACAACATCAGCGACGTGCAGTGGGCGATGCGGCTGACCTACTCCGGCGAGTTCATCCACGCCGCCCCGTGGTCGGTCTCCTCGCAGGGCGTCGCGAACGTCTCCCACGGCTGCACCGGCATGTCGACCGAGAACGCCGGGTGGCTCTACGCGATGTCCCGCCGCGGCGACGTCGTCGAGTACACCGGCTCCGACAAGCCGATGACCCTCGACAACGGCTACGGCGACTGGAATGCCTCCTGGTCCGACTGGAAGAGCGGCTCCGCCCTCAGCTGACCCACCCACGCTGACCCGCCGTTAACTAACGGCGGGTCAGCGTCATTTGTGGCTCTTCCCTGTGGACAAGTCAGGTGGAACCGGGGTTGTCCACAGGCGGCGTCGACCTTGGTGGTGCCGGCGCGGGCGGCGGCCCAACCTGTGGTCATGCCGCGACGCCGCTTGTTCGACCGGATCGACGACTACCCCGAGGCCGCCGTGCCCCGGGAGCGCCCCTTCGCCGCGACGGAGCTGCTGGCTGCCGGGGTGACGCGGCGGCAGCTCGATCACTGGCTGTCCCGAGGCGAGCTCGTGCGACCGATCCGCGGGGTGCTTCACGACGGCAGTCTGGACGACGGACTCGACCTGCGGGTTGCCGTGCTGCGTCTGGTGGTGCCCGACGCGTGTGTCGTGACCGATCGGACGGCTGCCTGGTTGTGGGGTGCCCCGATGGCGCTGGCGCCGGGAGACCACCTGGTCACGCCCGCAGTCTCGGTGTTCTCACCGCCCGGACACCGGCTGCGCAACGGGCTGGTGGCCAGCGGCGAGCGCCGGCTCGAACGACATGACGTTGCGGAGCTGGACGGCTTGCGGGTGACGACGCCGCTGCGCACGGCGTGCGATCTCGGGCGCCTGCTCCACCGCGACCAGGCCCTCGCCGGCATGGACGCGCTGGCGTCGTCGGGTGACTTCACGGTCGAGGAGCTGGTCGTCGAGACGGGGCGGTTCGCGGGCTACCGGGGTGTGGTGCAGCTGCGCGTGCTGGGGCCGATCGTCGACCCCGCCTCGGGCTCGCCGGGGGAGGCCGCCCTCCGGCTGCGCTGGTACGACGCGGGGCTGCCCCGCCCGCAGTGCCAGGTCCCGGTGCCCTCGCCGACCGGTGGCTGGTTCTACGTCGACCTGGGCCTCGAGGAGCTGCGCTTCGGCGCCGAGTACGACGGCGAGGAGTTCCACGGGCCGCAGCAGGCCGAGGAGGACGCCCAGCGGCGCCTCTGGCTGCGCGACGTGCAGGGCTGGCGCCTGGTCGTGACCCGCCGGGCCAACGTCTACGGCCAGCACCAGGACGCGTGCGAGATCCTGCGCGCCGCGTACGACAACGCCCGGCGCCAGGCCCGGAAATGACACTGACCCGCCGTCAACTAACGGCGGGTCAGCGCGGTGGAGCGTCAGTGCTGGCGG
This sequence comes from Nocardioides taihuensis, assembly GCF_042657275.1. Lineage (NCBI taxonomy): Bacteria > Bacillati > Actinomycetota > Actinomycetes > Propionibacteriales > Nocardioidaceae > Nocardioides > Nocardioides taihuensis. The sequence continues at coordinate 463,073 of NZ_JBHSKD010000027.1, read as the reverse complement.
AGCGACTCGTCCTCGACGAGGTGGTGCCCGTCGAACTGGTGGCCGTCGGCAGCGTGGTCGAGGCCTGCCTGGAGCTCGTGCTCGTGGTCCGCGTGGGCGTGACCCTCCTGGAGCTCCTCCACGGTCGGCTTCTGGACGTTGTCGGCGTACATGTAGCGACGCAGCCGGTTGCGCAGCGCGTGGATCCGGGTGTGCTTGGCCGGGAGCCCGTTGGCGTCCGGGGTCTCGCCGTCGCCGTCCACGACCGGGTCGCGGTCGCGGGCGGTGAGGACGTAGGCCCGGGTCTCCGAGACGGGCAGGTGCCGCTCGGAGTAGCCACCCTCGGGGGAGCGCATGATCACGCCCGTCTCGTAGCCGTGCAGCAGCCGGTCGCGGTCGGCCCGCTGGAGCGAGATGCACCAGCGGCGGGTGACGATGAAGGCGATCACCGGTCCCACGAACACCGCGACACGCATGAAGTACGTGATCTGGTTGATGCTCAGGTCGAACGTGATCGCGATGATGTCGTTGCCACCCGCAGCCCAGAGCAGGCCGTAGAAGGTCATCAACGCGACCATGGTCGCCGTCCGGGTCGGCGCGTTGCGCGGCCGCTCCAGCAGGTGGTGGTTGCGCTTGTCGCCGGTGATCCAGGCCTCCACGAAGGGCAGGAGCAGCAGGATCGTGAACATCACGCCGGGCAGCACGATGATCGGCAGCATCACGTTCCAGCTGATGGTGTGACCCCAGATGTGCGTCTCGATGCCGGGCATGATCCGCAGGGCGCCGTCGGGCCAGCCCATGTACCAGTCGGGCTGCGAGCCCGCGGTCACCTTGGACGGGTCGTACGGCCCGTACTTCCACACCGGGTTGATCGACAGCAGGCCGCCCATGAGGGCGATCACGCCGAAGACGATGAAGAAGAAGCCGCCCGCCTTGGCCATGTAGACCGGCAGCATCGGGTAGCCGACCACGTTGTCGTTGGTGCGGCCGGGACCGGGCCACTGGGTGTGCTTGTGGTAGACGAGCAGCAGCATGTGCGCGGTGATCAGCGCGAGCAGCAGGCCCGGGATCAGCAGCACGTGCGCGGTGTAGAGGCGGGGGATGATCGCCTCGCCCGGGAACTCGCCGTCGAAGAGCAGGAACGACATGTACGTGCCGACGACGGGCATCGACTTCATGAAGCCGTCCGCGGCGCGGATGCCGGTGCCGGAGAGCAGGTCGTCGGGCAGCGAGTAGCCGGTGAAGCCCTCGAGCGTGCCGAGCAGCAGCAGCAGCGAGCCGATCACCCAGTTGAGCTCACGGGGCTTGCGGAAGGCACCGGTGAAGAACACGCGGAGCAGGTGCACCATCATCGAGGCGACGAAGATCATCGCTGCCCAGTGGTGCATCTGGCGCATCAGCAGGCCGCCGCGGACGTCGAAGGAGATGTCGAGGCTGGACCGGTAGGCCTCGGACATCATGATGCCGCGCAGCTGCTCGTAGGAGCCCTGGTACTGGACCTCGCCCATGCTCGGCGTGAACCACAGCGTCAGGAAGACGCCGGTGAGCAGCAGGACGACGAAGCTCCACAGGGCGATCTCGCCCAGCATGAACGACCAGTGGTCCGGGAAGACCTTGCGCAGGTTCTTCTTGCCGACGGCCGCGAGGCCGAGGCGGTCGTCGGCCCACGAGGCCAGCGCGCCGGCCTTGCCCGGCTTGGAAGCAGTGGCGGCAGTACCGGTGTTGCTCGTAGCGACCTTGCTCGTGTCAATGCTCATTGCGAGTCTCGCTCCCAGAAGCTCGGGCCCACGGGCTCGGTGAAGTCGCTCTGTGCCACAAGGTACCCCTCCTGGTCAACCGCCAGGGGCAGCTGGGGGAGGGCACGCGCGGCCGGGCCGAAGACCACCTTGCCGGAGTCGGCGAGGTCGAAGGTCGACTGGTGGCACGGGCAGAGCAGGTGGTGGGTGGTGCGCTCGTTCAGCGAGATCGGGCAACCCACGTGGGTGCAGATCTTGGAGTAGGCCACGATGCCGTCGACCGACCAGTTCTCCCGGCCGGGGCCGGGGATGATGTCGTCGGGCTCCATCCGCAGCAGGATCAGCGCGCCCTTGGACTTGGCGATCTGCAGCGTGACGCCCTCGACGAGGGGCTCGCCCTCGTCGTCGACCTCGAAGATCGCGGCGGGCTCGGCGTTGACCAGGTCACCGATCTCGAGGTCGCTGACCTTGATCGGGGTGCCGATCACGTCGCGCACGACGCGCATGCCGTTGGTCCAGATGGTGTTCTTGATGCCCGCGCCGGGGTAGTCGGCGTCGTTGGCCACCTGGTTGGGCGTCGGGCCGAGGTCGCGCAGCAGCACCACGAACGGCGCCAGCACCAGCGCGACCGCCGCGAGCAGGGAGTTGCGCACGAGCGGGCGCCGGCCGATGCCGGACTCCTCGAGCCCCTGCTGCAGGACGGCCACCGTGGCCTCGCGGTCCTCGTCGGAGGAGCGGGCGGGGTGGCGCATCTCCACGATCTCGTGGTCGGACATGAGCTTGCGGGCCCACTGGATGATGCCGAGGCCGATGAAGAGCAGCGCGCCGCCGAGGGTCAGGCCGAGCGTGACGTTGGAGGCGCCGAAGCCCAGGATCACGTCGGGGGTGTCGCCGATCTCGAAGATGACGTACGCCGCGACGAACAGCACCACGCAGACGATCGACAGCCCGAACAGCGTCGAGACCTGGCGCTCGGCCCGGCGCTCCTTGGCCGGGTCGACGTCGGTCGGCCGCCACTGGTGGGCCGGCAGGCCCGGGTTGGCGAGCGGCTCCTCCTCGCGCGCCGGCAGGTTGGGGTTGTCGCTCACGCCTGCACCTCGGCTTCCGCCTCGTCCTTGCTCTCGTCGTTGTCGTCGGGGTCGGCCTCGCCCTTGCGCTTGCTCGTGCGCGTCGTGTGCGCGGCGATCCAGACGGCGACACCGACGAGCACGCCGATGCCGACCACCCAGGCCGCGATGCCCTCCGGCACGGGGCCGAGGCCGCCGAGCCCGTAGCCGCCGTACTCGGGCGACTCGTTGAGCGACTCGATGTAGGCGATCACGTCACGCTTGGCGTCCGGCGGCAGGTTGCCGTCGGAGAAGTTGTCCATCGACTGGGGGCCGGTGAGCATCGCCTCGTAGATGTGGCGGGGCTCGGTGTTGCGGATGTTCGGGGCGTAGCCACCGCGGGGCATGGCGCCGCCGCTGCCCTGGAAGTTGTGGCACGCCGTGCAGTTGGTGAGGAAGATCTGACCACCGCGCGAGATCGCGGCCTGACGCTCGGCGTCGGTCATGCCCTCGGTGCTGTACTGCGACGAGTCGGGGATCGCGGGGCCGGGGCCCAGGGAGGCCACGTAGGCGGCGAGCGCGGCGATCTCCTCGTCGGTGTAGACGACCTTCTTGGCCTGGGCCTGCTGGCCCGGCTGCGCCATCGGCATCCGGCCGGTGCCGACCTGGAAGTCGACCGCTGCGGCGCCGACGCCGACCAGCGAGGGGCCGAGCTGCTCGTTGTCGCCGTTGGTCTCGACGCCCTCGCCGTTCTGGCCGTGGCAGAACGCGCAGCCGACGAGGAAGAGCTCACGGCCCTGGGCGACCAGCTCGGTGTCGCTGGTCTGCTCCTCCGCGGACGCGGGGGCGAACGCGGCGTACAGGCCGCCGGAGAGGACCAGCCCCAGCAGGAGCAGGACCATGCCCGCCAGCGGCCCGCGGCGGTGCCGGGAGAGCCGTCCGGCGGATCGGTTCAGGAGACGCACATCGATTCCTTGCGTTGGGTCCGGGCGGGGGTCACTGGACGAGGTAGATGGTGGCGAACAGGCCGATCCACACCACGTCGACGAAGTGCCAGTAGTACGAGACGACGATCGCGCTGACCGCCTGCTCGTGGGTGAACTTGCGGGCCACGAACGTGCGGCCCAGCACGAACAGGAACGCGATCAGGCCGCCGGTCACGTGGAGGCCGTGGAAGCCGGTGGTCAGGTAGAACATCGTGCCGTAGGCGGAGTCCTGGATGGTGACCCCCTCCTGGACCAGCTCGGCGTACTCGGTGGCCTGGCCGCCGATGAAGATCGCGCCCATGATGTAGGTCAGCACGAACCACTCGCGCAGCCCCCAGCCCGAGACCTTGAGCAGCGAGCCGGTGCGGCCCACCTGTCCGCGCTCGGCGGCGAACACACCGAGCTGGCAGGTCAGCGACGACAGCACCAGGATCGTGGTGTTGACCGCGGCGAACGGCACGTTGAGCTTGGCGGTGTTCATCGCCCACAGGTCCGGGCTCACTGCCCGGATGGTGAAGTACGACGCGAACAGCGCCGCGAAGAACATCAGCTCGCTCGAGAGCCAGATGATCGTCCCCACCGAGACCATGCTCGGCCGGTCGTGATGGCCGTGCAGTCGGGATGCCGGAATAGCCGTTGCTGTCGCCACGGGCGCCATTATGGCGGTACGACCCCCCCTGGGGCACCCCGACCCCCTGGCCGTGGGCATCGAGTCTCGGGACCTATCCTCGCCAGCGTGGGCCCGACCGCCTGGACGACCTCTCCCGACCTGCCCCCCTTCGGCCTGGGGCGGGTCGTGACGGAGGCCGGGCTGGCGCCGGTTCCCGTGATCGTGACGGTCTGGGTCTGCGGCCTCTACCTGCTCGGCGTGCACACCCTGCGTCGGCGCGGCGACCGCTGGCCGGTGGGCCGCACCCTGGCCTTCGTGCCGGCCGGCATGGGCGCGTTCCTGTTCGCCACGACGTCCGGCATGGCGGCGTACGACACCACGCTCCTGAGCGTGCACATGGTGCAGCACATGGTCCTGTCGATGTTCGTGCCGCTGATGCTGGCGCTGGGGGCCCCGGTCACGCTCGCGCTGCGCACGCTGCGCCCGAGCCCCCGCAAGGCGCTGCTCGCGGTGCTGCACTCGCGGGTGGCGAAGGTGCTCACCTTCCCCCCGCTCACCTTCACCCTGTACGTCGTCTCGCCGTGGGCGCTCTACTTCACCCGCTGGTACGACGCGTCGCTGAGCTCGGGCTACGTGCACGAGATGATGCACCTGCACCTCGTGCTGGTCGGGTCGCTCTTCTTCTGGCCGATCGTGGGCGTCGACCCGGTGCCGGGACGGGTGGCCTACCCCTTCCGGGTGCTGCTGGTGGTGCTCACGCTGCCCTTCCACGCCTTCCTCGGCGTCACGATCATGGACCAGACCACGCTGCTCGGCGGCGACTGGTACCCCCGGCTGCACGACGGCCCGATGGGCTCCTGGCTGCCCGAGCCCGCGGACGACCAGCACCTCGCCGGCGGCATCCTGTGGGGCTCGGGCGACATCGTGGCGCTGCTGCTGGTCGCGGTCCTGTTCGTGCAGTGGGTGCGCTCCTCGATGCGCGAGGCCGTGCGCGAGGACCGGCGCCTCGACCGGCTCGAGGCGCAGGAGGCGCGCGCGGCCGCCGCGGCCCGCGCTGTCCCTGTCTCCGACGCGGCGGCCGGCACGGGCGCCGACACGGGCGCTGCCGCCGTGGGCGACGCCCCGGACGCGGCGGAGGACAGGTAGCATGCGCGCGTGAGCGACTCGACCTCCTCCACGACGGCCCCGCTGCGGGTGCTTGTCTACAGCGACGACGTCAACACGCGCCAGCAGGTGATCCTGGCCCTCGGCCGGCGCCCGCACCCCGACCTGCCCGAGGTCGAGTACGTCGAGGTCGCGACCGAGCCGGTCGTCATCCAGAACATGGACGCCGGGAACATCGACCTCGTCGTCCTCGACGGCGAGGCGGTCCCCGCTGGTGGCATGGGCATCGCCAAGCAGCTCAAGGACGAGATCTACCAGTGCCCCCCGGTCCTGGTGCTGACCGGGCGGCCGCAGGACGCCTGGCTGGCGACCTGGTCGCGGGCCGAGGCCGCCGTGCCGCACCCGCTGGACCCGATCCAGCTCGCCGAGGCCGCCGTCGCCCTGCTGCGCGACCGCGTGCCGGCGACGTCCTGACGCGTCGTACCCCATGACCAGCTGGCCCGACGTGCTGACCGCGCTCGTCGCGGGTGAGGACCTCAGCGCCGAGCAGACCGCGTGGGCGATGGGGGAGATCCTCGAGGGCGCCGCCACCCCGGTGCAGATCGCCGGCTTCGCGGTGGCGCTGCGGGCCAAGGGCGAGACCATCGACGAGGTCACCGGCCTGGTCGAGGCGATGTACGAGCGCGCCACGCCGATCTCGGTGCCGGGCCGCCTGCTCGACGTCGTGGGCACCGGCGGCGACCGCTCCATGTCGGTCAACATCTCGACCATGGCGGCGCTGGTGGCTGCCGGGGCCGGTGCCCGTGTCGTCAAGCACGGCAACCGGTCGGCGTCCTCGATGGCGGGTTCCGCCGACGTGCTCGAGGCGCTCGGCATCCGCCTGGACCTGCCGGCCGAGCGGGTGGCTGCGGTGGCCGCCGAGGCCGGCATCACCTTCTGCTTCGCCGCCGCCTTCCACCCGGCGCTGCGGCACGCCGCCGTCCCGCGCCGCGAGCTCGGGATCGCGACGTCGTTCAACCTGCTCGGGCCGCTCGCGAACCCGGCCCGCCCGCAGGCGCAGGCGATCGGGTGCGCCGACCGCCGCCGGGCCCCGGTGATGGCCGGCGTGCTCGCCGCCCGCGGGGTGGACGCGTGGGTGTTCCGCGGCGACGACGGGCTCGACGAGCTCACGACGACGACGACGTCCTCGGTCTGGCTCGTGCACGACGGCGCGGTGCGCGAGGCCACCCTCGACCCCCGGGCGCACGGCGTTCCGGTCGGCACCGCAGCCGACCTGCGCGGTGGCGACGCGGCGCACAACGCCGACGTCGTGCGGCGGGTGCTCGACGGCGAGCCCGGGCCGGTGCGCGACGCCGTCGTCCTCAACGCCGCCGCCGCGCTCGCGGTGCACGACGACCCGGCACTTGCCCTCGACGATGCGCTGGCCGCCGCCCTCGTCCGCGCCCGGGACGCGATCGACTCCGGGGCCGCCCGCGCGACGCTCGACCGCTGGGTCGCCGTCTCCGCCCCGTAGGGCGAGCTAGAGCTCCAGGGCGTACGACGCGCCCTCGCGCCGGAAGCCGTAGGGGAGCCGGTCGTAGTAGGGGTCGAGCATGTCCGGGGGCGTGACGACGCGCCGGAAGCCGCGGGCCCGCAGCTGGTCGGTGCGCCGCCACACGAACTCGCCGGGGGAGAAGTCGCGGAAGCGCGGCGTCACGTAGTCGAGCAGGACCCGCGCGACGTCGCCGTCGCGCCGCAGCAGGACCACCCCCACGGTCTCGTCACCGCGCTCGACCTGGAAGGCGAGGTCGTCCGCCGTGACGGCGCCGGCCTCGAAGCCGGGCTGGTAGGTCGCGATGTCCGCGGCGTGCACCTCGAGGAAGTGCCGCAGGTACGCGTCGGAGGGCCCGACCTCGAGCACGGTGTAGACGGCCTCGTCATGGCGCCCGCGCAGCAGGTGCGCGATGAACCAGACGTTGATCGCGCTGGTCGCCAGGTTCATGCCCACCATCGGCCACACGCCGACGAGGGCGTTGAAGAGCACCAGGCTCAGCGAGGCGGCGAGGTTGAGGAGCCGGAAGCGCAGGATCCGGGTCTGGAGCAGCGAGACGATCAGCAGGGCACTGCCGAACCAGCCGAAGGCGTCGAGCAGGGACACGGGCGGGGGTCAGTCCAGGCCGAGCGAGAAGGCCGACTCGAGGTCGTGCTGGGAGTAGGCGCGGAAGGCGATGTGGGTCTCGGTGGAGGTCACCCCGGGCACCTTGTTGAGCCGGTCGGCCACCACCGCGGCGACGTCGTCGTGGTGCCGCACGCGGACCAGGGTGATCAGGTCGATCTGGCCGGTGACGGAGTAGACCTCGCTGACGCCCTCGAGGGCGGCGATCTGCTCGGCGACCTCGGGGATGCGAGCGACGTCGGCCTTGACGAAGACGATGGCGGTGATCACGTCGGGCAGTCTAGGGCCCTCGTCGCCCGCCGCCGGGGATCACCGGGCGGGCTGGTGCACCGGCGTCAGGTCGCGCCGGTCGTCGAACGGCACCAGCGAGAGCCGGGACTCGGTCACCGCGTCGTGCACGGCGAGGTGGCGGGTCGCGCCCGCCACGGGGCACGACCACTCGCCGTCGACCTCGATGAGCCGCACACCGGGCGACTCGAGCCAGCGCAGGATCTTCTCGGTCTCCTCGGCGGTGGCGACGGGCACCGGCCCGGGCGCGGGCCGGACGGTCTCGGCGCCGGCGCGCAGCTCGCGGACGAACTGGTGGGCGTCGGCCCCGGGGGGGATCACCCCCGCGGCGACCAGGCGGCCGTGGCGCACCACGTGGACGGCCCAACCGGCGTCCTCGCGGCGTGCGGCCACGACCTCGGGGCACCGGGTCAGCGCGGTCAGCCGCTGGGTGCGGGCGGCCGCCCGCACGAACGCCGCCAGCCGGTCGCGGTGCACGCCCGCCTCCTCGAACCGCTCGTCGGCGGCCAGGGAGGCCATCCGGGCGTTGATCGCCTCCACGACCTCGTCGGGCCGGTGGAGCAGGGTGTCGCGCAGCTGTCGCACCACCGCGGCGTACGTCGCGGCGTCGGCGCTGCCGTCGCAGGGGGAGAGGCACCGGCCCATCTCCGCGAGGACGCACGGGGACCGCCCGCCGGTGCGGGAGAGGCGCTCGGAGCACTGCCGCACCGGGAAGGTGTCGTGCAGCGCGGCGAGGCACTTCTCGGCCGTCTTGCGGGAGGAGAAGGGGCCGAGGTAGTCGGCGTCGTCGTCGAGCACCCGCCGGACCAGCGACAGTCGCGGCCAGGTCTCGCGGGTGAGCTTGACGAAGTGCGCCTTCTCGGGGAACCGCGAGCGCCGGTTGTAGCGGGGCTTGTGCTCCGCGATCAGCCGCAGCTCGCGCACCTCGGCCTCGAGCGGGGTGGCGCACTCGATGCCGAGCACCGAGTCCGCGAGGCCGACCATCTCGCCCATGCGCGACCGGGTCTCGGAGGAGGTGAAGTAGGAGCGCACCCGGGTGCGGAGGTCGCGCGACGTGCCGACGTAGAGCACCCGCTCGCGCTCGTCGCGGAAGAGGTAGACGCCAGGCGCGTGGGGCAGCCCCTCGGCGAGGTGGCGCTTGCGGCGCTGCGCGGGCGTGACGCGCGAGGTGAAGGTCTGCAGCTCCTCGAGCGTGTGCACGCCGAGCGGGCCGAGCCGCTCGAGGAGCCCGTGCAGCACGTCGACGGTGGCGCGGGCGTCGGACAGCGCACGGTGGTTGGGGGTGGTCGTGGAGTGGAAGACGCGCGCGAGGGAGGACAGCTTGCAGTTGGGGGCGTCGTCGCGGGTGATCACGCGGCGGGCGAGGCGCGCGGTGTCGAGCACCTCGACGCGCGGCCACGGACGCCCCTGCAGCTCGGCGAAGTGACGCAGGAAGCCGATGTCGAACGGGGCGTTGTGCGCCACCAGCACGCAGCCGGCGGCGAACTCGAGGAAGGCCGGCAGCGCCGACTCGATCGGCGGGGCGTCGGCGACCATGTGGTTGGTGATGCCGGTCAGGACGGCGATGAAGGCCGGGATCTCGGTCTGGGGGTCGACGAGGGTCTGGAACTCCCCGAGCACCTCGCCGCCGCGGACCTTGACCGCGCCGATCTCGGTGATCATCGAGCCGGCGGCGGCCGAGCCACCGGTGGTCTCGAGGTCGACCACGCAGAAGGTGAGGTCGCGCAGCGGGCGGCCGAGCTCGTCGAAGCTGCGCTGCTCCTCCCACCGCGACCGGGCAGGGACGTCGCGACCCGGTGCCGCCACGCCTGTCCTGCTCATGCCCACGACGCTAGGCGCGGCCACCGACAATCCCGGGACGACGCGCTGGACGCCCCGCGCCGCTGACCCGGAGGATCTAGGGTTGAGGCGTGACCACGGCACTCCCCGACACGACGCACCGCTGGCGGTGCGGCGGCTGCGGCAACCTCACCCGCTTCGACGTGACCCGGACCCGTCGTACCACGGAGTTCTGGCACTTCGACCTCGGCGGCGAGCACCGCGTCGAGGAGACCGACCTCGTCGACGAGGTCGTCACCTCCGTGCGCTGCCGCTGGTGCGGGCGCGACGACGCGGTCGAGCTGGTCTCGCGCGCCGAGGCCGCCACCGCGACCGATCCGTCGGACGGCTGACCGGGGCGCGATGACCGCGAACGGGACCCCGCTGGCGCAGCTGCCCGAGCAGGTGCGCACGCGCGTGTCCGCCCTGACGGCCGAGGTGCTGCCCTCGGTGCCCGACCTGCCGGCGCCGTTGCGCAAGGTCGCGGCCTTCGCGCCGGCGCGCCGCGCCCGCGCGGCCGGCCAGCAGCTGGCCGTGGCCCTCGACGGCGACGACGCGTTCCGCGAGCGCGTCGCCACCCAGGTCACCGCCGTCCTGGCCACCCCGCTGTCCGAGCTGGTCACCCACCCCGACGAGGCCGACCCCGTCGAGCTCGCCGGGCTGGCCTGGTTGGTGCGTCCCGAGGGCTGGCAGGACGTCGTGGACCGCGCCGTGGGTCGACTGGCCGAGCGCGCGGAGGCATCGGGGGCCGAACGTGAGCGCACCGAGCGGTTGCAGCGGGCCGCCGAGCAGGCCGAGCAGGCGCTGCGCGAGGCCCGGGCGCGGCACCGCGAGGAGCTCGCGGCGCTCAAGGCCGAGAACGCCGACCTGCGCCGCAAGCTGGGGGAGACCCGCACCCAGGTCCGTACGACGACGGCCGAGGCCGAGCAGGCCCGTCAGGAGCTCACCGCCGAGCGGGCCGCGGCGCGCACCGCCGCCGCCGCGGCCGAGCGTGAGCTGCGGCAGGTCCGCGCCCGGCTCCAGCAGCACGAGGAGGCCGCGGCCGAGGGCCGCCGGTCCGCCCGCAGCGAGCGCGACGACGCGACCCTGCGGGCGCGGGTGCTGCTCGACACCGTGCTCGACGCCGCCGCCGGGCTGCAGCGCGAGCTCTCGCTGCCCTCGGCGTCCGGCACGCCCTCCGACCGCGTCGAGGCCGCACTGGCGGCGCAGGAGGGCTCCCGGCCACACTCGGGGGCCGGCGCGCTGGGCCCCTCGAGCCCCGCCCTGCTCGAGCAGTACCTGGCCATGCCACGGTCCCGGCTGGTCGTCGACGGCTACAACGTCAGCAAGACCGCCTGGCCGAGCTCGAGCCTCGAGGCACAGCGCACCCGCCTGCTCCGCGAGATCGCGCCCCTCGTCGCCCGCACCGGCGCCGAGACCACCGTGGTCTTCGACGCCGCCGGCAGCGAGTCCCGCCCGGTCGTCTCAGCGCCCCGGGGCGTCAAGGTGCTCTTCAGTCCCTACGGCGTGATCGCCGACGACGTGATCCGCGACCTGGTAGCCGCCGAGCCGGCCGGACGCGTGGTCGTGGTCGTGACGAACGACCGCGAGCTCGGCGGCGACGTCGTGCGCGAGGGTGCGCGGCTCGCCGGCAGCGAGGGCCTGCTCGCCCTCATGCAGCGGAGTGGATGACCTCGGGCGACGGCGTCGGGGTCTCGGCGCGGGCACGGCGCTCCTGCCAGACGCGCCCGGCCAGCCATCCGACGGCGACCATCAGCACCGCCCAGAAGCCCACGACCGGCAGGGTCCGCAGGGCGAGCACGAACGCGTTGTCGGTCCAGGCGTCCTCACGGTGGAGCAGGAAGCCCTCCGAGATCGCGCCGAGCGAGATGGCGGCGAACTGCAGCCCCACGACCGGGCCGCAGAGCCGCTTGGCCCACGTGCCCATCCGGTGGGCGCTGAACGCGTACGCCGGGGCGACGCAGGCGAGGAGCTCCATGCCGAGCCGCTGGCCGTAGAACCCGTCGCCACCCATGAACTCGTTGAGCTGTCCCTGCACCAGCATGTAGAGGATCCCGCCGACCGGGAGCCAGCGCGCCCAGTCGGGGAGGTCGCGCCACTCGCGCACCACGGCCGGGAGCAGCAGCAGCAGCAGCGGCGTCCAGACGAGGACGCCGCGGTCGGGTGACACCCACAGCCCGAAGTGGTTCGCCACCTGGTTCCAGAAGCCCGTGACGAAGCCTCCGGTGGCCACGCTCTCGAGGTTGTTGCTGCCGTAGCCACCAGCGGGGTTCCAGGTGCCGTACATCCAGTGACTCCACACGGACGCCAGGCCGAGGAAGCCCCCGCTGACCACCCCGACCTTGACCGCGATGTCGGGTCGCCGGCGGGACCACGCCACGCCGAGACCCAGCACGGCCACGATCAGGGTGGTGTGCAGGCGCCCCCACAGGGCGATCCCGCCGAAGAGGCCGACGAGCCACCACCGCTCGCGTGAGGCGGCCCAGCTCATCCCGAAGATGCCGAGCAGGGTGATGCAGTGGGTCCACAGCGAGTTGCCGACCACGCTCCACATCGGCGTGGTCAGCGCGAACACCGCCGTGGCCAGCACCGCCTCCGAGTCGCGCATCCGCGAGCGCAGGGTGAGGAACAGCAGCAGGACGCCCGTCGCGGCCAGGAGCGCGGCCATCCGTGCGCCCGGGTCGATGCTGAACTCCGACTCGTCGGGGCCCTCGCCCGAGAGCCAGTACGCCGGCACGGCCGCCGCGACGACGCCCGGGGACCGGTGCACGACCATGTGGCCGTTGGGCGCCTCGAAGTTGAACACGCGGGCGTCGTAGATGTCCGTCTCCGGGTCGGTGGTGTCGGCGACGCTCACGTCGACGTCGTCCATCCAGGGCGCACCGGTCGAGGCGATCCGCCACCCGCCCAGGCTGGCTGAGCGAGCATCCGTGTTGACCAGGCCGGTGGCGACCGTCGCCAGGTAGACGAGCGCGCACCCCAGCAGCACGACGATCGGCAGCAGGACACGGCGGCGCGGCCCCGAGAGCGGAGTGGACACCGCCCCATTGTGCGCGAAGGAGGGCCGTGCGCGCGGGAGAACGGGCGAGGTGTCGGTGGGGCCTGCTGGACTGCCTCCATGACGACACGGATCGACTGCGACACCTGCGTGGTGAGGGGGCTCGCCTGCCACGACTGCGTGGTGACGGTGCTCCTCGGGCCCCCACCCGAGCTGACCTTCGACGACGACGAGCGCCGCGCGCTCGACGTCCTGGCCGCCGGCGGCCTGGTGCCGCCTCTGCGGCTCGTGGAGCCGGTCGACGGGCCGGTGATCGAGTCGGCGTGAGTCGTGTGTCCCGTGTGACCGGAGTTGCCCCCGTGGCAGGAGGTGCCCATGTGACCTGCGGCGTGACCTGCCTCACCCGTCCGGGCGTGAAGTCGGTGTGATTTCGGGCCGACCCACCGGGGTGACTTGGCGGCTTCTCCGGCCAGTGGTTAGGGTGCTTGCTCAGGAGCTCGTGGAAGTGGATCAGTCCGGGTCCGCGCGAGTTCCGCGCCGAGTCCGAGGTCGCCAGCGATGGGGGCCGAGGAGCCGGGGAACCACTTCCCTGGGGTGAATCGCCTGCAAGGCGACTGTGTCGGGGGACGCGGTCGAGGAGCAGGTGTAGGGACACGTCGTGCCCGAACCCGACAGCTCACCCGGTAGGCGTAACGACACCCCAAGGAGACCGCCCGCTCGTGTTGAACGGTCGGAAGCGACTCATCGCTGCTGCCTGCTCCATCTTCGCGACCGTCGCCGTTCTCGGCCTCGTGCCGGGGAGCGCCTCGGCAGAGCCCGACGTCGACGACGTCAAGGCCCAGGTCAACCGCCTCTACCACGAGGCCGAGCAGGCCTCGGAGCGCTACAACGACGCCCGCCTCGAGCTCACGGAGCTCAAGCGCGACCTCGGCTCCCTCAAGGCCGACGAGCGTCGCCAGGACGCCAGGTTGTCCGCCGTGCGCGAGCAGGTGCGCGACAGCGTGGTCCGCCAGTACGAGGGCCAGGGCATGTCCGCGGTCGGCCAGGTCGTCGTGTCCGAGGACCCGCAGGCGTTCCTCGACAAGCTCTCGACGATGTCGGCCTTCAACGATCTCCAGTCGCAGCTCTTCGACGACTACTCGCGCGAGCTCAAGGCCCTCGACATCCGTCACGACGCGACCGCCGAGCGGCTCGCGGAGATGGCGAAGACCAAGCAGCAGCTGGCCGACGAGAAGGCCACCATCGACGACAAGCTCGCCCAGGCCAAGGAGCTGCTCGGTCGACTCCAGGCCGCGGCGGCACCCGCCCCGGCGCCGACGACGTCCACGTCGCGCAGCAGCACCGTGCGTTACGCCAACGTGCCGGTCTCCGGCCGCGCCGGCGTGGCCGTGCAGTACGCCCTCGACCAGGTGGGCGACGCCTACGTGTACGGCGCCACCGGTCCCGACGCGTACGACTGCTCGGGCCTGACCATGGCCGCCTGGGGCGCCGCCGGCGTCTCGCTGCCGCACTCCTCGAGCGCCCAGTACAGCTCGGGCCCGCAGGTGGCCTCCAGCGACCTGCAGCCCGGTGACCTGGTCTTCTACTACCAGCCGATCAGCCACGTGGGCATCTACATCGGCAACGGCCAGATCGTCGACGCCGCCAACCCGAGCACCGGAGTCCGGGTCGCCGGCGTGTTCTCGATGCCGTTCAGCGGAGCCGTCCGCCCTGGCTGACCCGCAGCCACCAGCACGCCTCGCAGGGGCCGGTCACCCACGTCGGTGGGTGGTCGGCCTCTCGTCGTGCCTGGGCCTGCTGCTCCTCGCCGGCCTCGCCTGGTGGGTGCTGCGCGACGACACGTACACCGCGCCCGTGCCGGACAGCCCGGTGGCCTCCGCCCAGCCCGACGCGGCAGCGGACGCCCTGGCGGAGCTGGTGGACGCCGTCCGGTCCGGTGACATCGGCGCGGCGCGTGCCCTAGCGCCCGAGGACGACCCGGCGGCCGCGGAGGCCCTGGCGGGCGTCGTGACCAACGCCGGCGCGGCCCGGGTCGAGGACGTCGACCTGCGCTACGTCGACGAGCTCGGCGCCGTCGGGGACGACGGTGCGTGGTCGGCCGCGGTGGACACGACCTGGCAGTTCGCCGGCTTCGACAGGACGCCGGCGAGGACGGAGGTCCGGGTCGGCTTCGTGCCCGACGACGCCGGTGGGGTCGCGATCACCGGGGTCGGTGGCGGAGGCCGGCGGACGCCCCTGTGGCTCACCGGGCCGGTGCAGGTGCGCCGCGACGCCGACTCGCTCGTGCTCGTCGACGGGCCGGCAGCCCTCGCCGACCGCTACGCCGCGCTCGCCGACCGAGCCGTGCCGACCGTGCACCGGGTGCTGCAGGGCTGGCGTCCGCGCCTCGTCGTGGAGGTGCCGCGCTCGGCGGACGCGCTGGACGACACGCTGGGCGCGGAGCACGGGAGGTACGCCGCGATCGCCGCGGTCACCAGCAGCGTCGACGGGTCGCTGGGCCCCCGCGCTCCGGTGCACGTCTTCGTGAACCCCGAGGTCTTCGACCGCCTCGAGCCGCGCGGCGCACGCGTCGTGATGGCGCACGAGGCCACGCACGTCGCGACACGGGCCGCGACGGCCGACGTGCCCGTGTGGCTCCTCGAGGGCTTCGCGGACTACGTCGCCCTGCGCGACGTCCGCCTGCCGCTCGCGGTCACCGCACGGCAGGTCGCCCAGCAGGTCCGTCGCGACGGAGTGCCCGACGCCCTCCCCGGCACGGCAGAGTTCGACACCACCACGCCGCACCTCGGCGCGGCGTACGAGGCAGCCTGGCTGGCCTGCCGCCTCGTGGCGCAGGTGGCCGGGGAGGACGCGCTGCTGGCCGTCTACCGGCGGGTGTCGGCCGGTGAGCCCCCGGGGCGGGCGCTCGTGCGCGAGACCGGGATGACCGAGGCCGAGCTGACCACCCGCTGGCAGGACGTCCTGCGGGGGCTGGCATGAGCGGGCGTCCCCCCGAGCGCACCGCCGCCCTGGCGGTCGCCCTGGGCGGGGGAGCGGCTCTCCTGGCGCTGGCCCGGGTGCTGGTGCCGCCGGACGTCGTGGCCGGGCTCCACCTCCCGGCTGCCTCCGACGTGTTCGACCCGGCCTTCCTCGAACGCGCCGAGGCCTACGCGCGCGCGGCGCGGGCCTGGTCGTGGTCGTCGCTGGGCGTGTCGGTCGTCGTGGCGTGCGTGCTGGGCTTCACCCGGGCCGGCCGCGCGCTGGTCGGGCGGCTGCCCGGGCCGTGGTGGTGCGTCGTGGTCCTGGCCGTCTCCCTGCTCGCGGTCGTCGGCCGCCTCGCGACGTTGCCGCTCGGACTCGGGCTGCACCGGGAGCAGGTGAGGGTGGGGCTGTCCACCCAGGGGACGGGGGCGTGGCTCCTCGACGTCGCCCGCTCGGTCGGCGTCGGGGTGGTGATCACCAGCCTGGCGCTGCTGGTGCTGGTCGGCACCGCGCGCCGCCTGCCTCGTGCGTGGCCGGTCGTGGCCGGTGGGGTGCTGGGACTGCTGGTGCTGGGCGCGTCGTTCGTCTACCCGCTGCTCGTCGAGCCGCTCTTCAACGACTTCGAGCCCCTCCCGCCGGGCCAGCTCCGGACCGACGTGCTCGACCTCGCCGACCAGGAGGGCGTGAACGTCGACGACGTGCTGGTGGCAGACGCCTCGCGCCGCACCACCACGCTCAACGCCTACGTCTCGGGCTTCGGCAGCACCCGGCGCGTCGTCCTCTACGACACGCTGGTCGACGACCTGCCGCGCGACCAGGCGCTCTCGGTGGTGGCGCACGAGCTCGCGCACGCCAAGCACCGCGACGTCGTGACCGGGTCCGTGCTGGGCGCGGTCGGGGTCTTCGCCGCCGTCGGGCTGCTCGGCCTCCTCGTCGGGGCGCTGGGTCGCCGTACGGGCGTCGGCATGGCCGACCCGCGGGTCGTGCCGCTCGTGCTCGCCCTCGTCGCGGTGGGCTCACTGCTCGCGAGCCCGCTGGAGAATGCCGTGAGCCGCCGGATCGAGGCCCGGGCCGACGCCGACGCCCTCGCGGTCACCGGTGATCCGGGGGCTTTCGAGGCGATGCAGCGCCGCCTGGCTGAGAAGGCGCTGGCGGACCCGACGCCGCCGGCCTGGTCGCAGTGGTGGTTCGGCAGCCACCCGACCGCCCTGCAGCGGATCGCCCTGGCCCGGTCGCTCGAGCGGGACTGACCCGTGCGGGTCTCCCCACGAAATGCGGAAACGCCCGGCCCGGTCCGAAGACCGAGCCGGGCGAGCCCGACTGGTGCCGCCCTCAGCAGCTGTTCGAGCCGAGGGCGTTCCTCACCGAGCCGCAGGTGTCCGAGTACTGGCCGCTGACGACCCCACCCAGGGCGAAGATGACCAGCACGATGACCGCTGCGATCCCTGCGATCAGGAGGCCGTACTCCACCGCGGAGGCGCCGCGGTCATCGCGGACCTCCGGCGTGACGTCGTCACGTTCCATCTCGAACACCTTCTCTCTCGGTCGTGCTAGCAGTACTGACGTCAGTCAGTCGGTCAGGCGCAGCTACCGCTGCCCGAACCGGACTGGATGGCGTCGCAGGTGTCCTGGAAGACACCCTGGATGGTGCCACCGAAGGCGAACACGACGAGCACGATGAGCGCCGCGATGCCGGCGATCAGCAGGCCGTACTCCACGGCCGAGGCGCCGCGCTCCTCCTTGGCGAAGCGAGCGTTGAGCAGAATGCGCAGGTAGTCCAGCATGGGGGGGTTCCTTTCTCCCACCTATTTCACGTGAGGGAGGCCGGGAGACCTCCACGACTCAAGTTTGGGTCAAGATCGGGGTTCGTGTGATCGGTTCTTCGGATCCACTTGGGTAGTCAATTCGGGCCATCAGCGGCCCCCTCCACCCGTGGTCCTGGCGCCTGGCCATGGCCCGACCGGGTCAGCCGCCGAGGTCCTTGCGCACCGGCTGCATCGAGGAGAGCAGGCCCACCCGCATCGCGGTGACAAGGGCCTGGGCGCGGTTGGCGGCGCCGAGCTTCTGGTAGATCCGCGCCACGTGCGACTTCACCGTCGACTCGCTCAGGTGCAGGCGGGCGCCGATGTCGGCCGCGCTCAGGCCGTCGGCGAGCAGCAGGAGGACGTCGTGCTCGCGGGTGGTCAGCTGGCTGGCCGTGTTCTGGGCCCTGCGCAGCACGGCGTCCGCGAGTGCGGCGCACAGGAACGACCGGGGTGACCTCGCGGAGTGCAGGGCGGCCTTCACCACCTCGGTGGAGGGCGCGTCCTTGCCGACGAACGCCGATGCGCCCGCCTCCATCGAGGCGAAGATCTGCTCGTCGCCCGAGTGCATCGTCAGCACCACCAGGCCGACGTCACCGCCGTTCGCGGTCTCGCGGCGCACCGTCCGCACGATGTCGAGCCCGGTGCCGTCCGGGAGCTGGAGGTCGGTGACGACGACGTCGGGGGAGAGCTCGTCATAGAGCGCGAGGGCCTCGGTGACCGTCTTGGCCGCACCGACCACCCGCGTGGCCGGCTCGAGGCCGAAGGCGCCGGTGAGACCGTCGCGGATCAGGTCGTGGTCGTCGACGAGAAGGACGGTGATCGGTGCCCGGGCGCCGGCGAGGTCGCTCATGCGGTCACCCTGGCCTCTTCGGTCTCGGTGGTGGTGGCGATGGACCCGGTGGCAGGAGCGGCGGCCGGGACACGAGGCTCGCGCACGGGTGCGGGCGCGCGGGCCGGGAGGTCCACGACGACCCGGGTGCCGTGGGGAGGAGCGTTCTCGACGGTGAGCACCGCGTCGACGAGGTGGGCGCGCTCGCGCATCACCTCGAGGCCCTGGGAGTCGGGGCGGGGCGGCCCGAGACCGGTGCCGTCGTCGTGCACCTCGATCCGCGCGGCCGGGGCGTCGACGAGGCAGCGGACCTCGATCACCGACGGTCGGGCGTGCTTGACCGCGTTGGTCATCGCCTCCTGGGCGATGCGGAGCAGCTCGGACTCGACCTCCGGGCGGAGCCGTGCGGTGCGCTCGTCCACCGTCACCTGGATCGGGATGCCGGAGGCGTCGCTGAGGTGGCGGGCCAGCCCGGCGATCGCGGCGCCGAGGCTGGCGTTGGCCCCGACCTCGGTCCGCAACGACTTCACCGACTGCCGGACGTCCGCGACGACGGTGGTGATGCGCTCGCGCAGCACCTGGAGCTGCGCCGCCTGCTCCGGCGTCGTCGCGCGGGCGGCGAGCCCGTCGACGAGGTAGCCGAGCGAGGCGATGTCCTGGGCGATGCCGTCGTGCATCTCGCGGGCGAGGCGACGGCGCTCGCTCGCGGTGGCGGTGTCGCGCAGTGTCGCGAAGAGCAGGGCCGTGTCGAGCTGCACGGCCGTGGCCCGCAGCCGGTCCGCCAGGGAGTCGAGGTGGCGCGCCACCTGCAGCGACTCGAGGCCGACCCGGTGCGACCAGGCGCCGGCCACGACGGCCACCACCCGCGTGTCGGACACCAGCGGCAGTGCGAACGCGTTCTCGGCGAACTCCGAGCGACGGGAGCCGAAGGCCAGGGTCGCCAGATCGTCCAGGGCGGGCGTGGCGGCCGCGGTGCCGGCGTCCAGTCCCTGTCCCTCGGCGTCGGCCACCAGCGGGGTGAGCTCGTCGTCGCGGGGGACGAGCACGGAGACGGCCGTCAGCGGGAGCTCGTCGCGGACCGCGGCGGCGATGGCCGCGCCCAGGGTGAAGGGGTCGAGCCCCGAGGACAGGCCCCGCGAGATGTCGGTCAGCTCGCGGATCAGCTGCTGCGCGTCGCGGTAGGGCGTGAGCGGGTCGCTCTCGTGGGCGGCGGTCGAGTGGAGGAAGGTGCCGATCAGCCCGAGGCCGGCACCGGTGACGATCCAGGTGAACGTGCCGGCTCCCTGCTCGGTGTCGAGCGAGCCGTGGGCGGCGACCGCGAAGCCGACGAGCGCGACCAGCTCCGCCGAGACCGACAGCGCCGCGCCGAGCAGTCCCCGGCGCAGGGCCGCGGTGAACGGCGGCACCGCCAGCGCGCCCAGCACGGCGAGGCTGGCGTCGACCGACAGCGCACACACCGTGCCGATCAGTGCTCCCTCGAGCACGATCGTGACGGTGCTGTCGAGGCCGAGCCTCTCGGCGCCGGTGGCCAGCACCCAGATCATCGCCACGGCGACGAGGGCCAGCCCCATCGTGCTCCCGCCGGACCACAACACCGGCCCCGACAGCACCACCAGGCCGAAGATGCGGGCGCTGACGGCGAGCCGGGCGAGGTGTGTGCCCCCGGCGAGAGTGATCATTTCCCGCTGAAGTTGGCCATGATGCTGATCACCGCCGGCCCCATGACCGCGAGGAACAGGCACGGGAGGATGCAGAAGATCAGCGGGATGGTGATCTTCACCGGCACCTGCTGGGCCTTCTCCTCCGCGCGCTGCCGGCGCTTGGTCCGGATCTCCGACGACTGCACGCGCAGCACCTGGGCGATCGGGATGCCGAAGGCGTCGGCCTGCACCATCGCGCTGACGAACGTCTTGACGTCGCCCACGTTGGTGCGTTCGGCCATGGCCCGGAGGGACTCCGAGCGGGAGGCGCCGATCTGCATCTCTCCGAGCATCCGGGTGAACTCGTCGGCCAGCGGGCCCTCGGTGTTCTTGGCCACCTGTTGGATGGCCGCGTCGAAGCCGAGACCCGACTCCACGCTGATCGTCATCAGGTCGATCGCGTCGGGCAGGTCGCGCTGCAGCCGGCTCGAGCGGTCGTACGACTTCTGGTAGAGGTACATGTTGGGCGCCATGTAGCCGGCGAGCGCGATGCCGCCGAAGACCACCACGAACCAGAGCACGCTGCCGGTGAGGACCACGGCCAGGACCAGACCGATCACGCCGCCGGCGATCAGTCCCATCACCTTGCTCGCGATCACCCGGTCGACGGTCCAGCCCCCCGGGTTGCCCGCGACGTCGAGCTTGACCCGGTAGCGCTCACCGGCGTCGGCGCCGATGAAGCGGCGCCCGAGCCGCAGGGAGGCCGCCCGCGCCGGCGCGAGCACCCGCTCCTGGAACGACTTGTCGAGGTCCTTGGTCAGCTCGCTCGGCGCGTTGGTCATCGCCTCGAGCACCGCGAGCGAGCGGTTGAGGCCGCGCGGCTCGCTGGCGCTCATGGCCTGACCGACGATGACGATCGCCAGCAGGATCAGGATCCCGCCCATCACCAGCAAGATGGTCATCTCACACCTCCACCTTGACCAGGCGACTCATCCAGAAGATGCCGACCGAGAGCAGGACGGCGCCGCCGAGCAGCATCATCCAGCCGATCGGCTCGGTGAACAGCGGCATCACGTACTCGCGGTTCGACAGGTACAGGTACACCAGGAAGATCAGGGGCAACCCGCCGAGCACCCAGGCCGAGAGCTTGCCCTCCGCGGCCAGCGCGGCGACCTGGCGCCGCATGTACTCGCGCTCGCGCATCGTCTCGGCGACCGAGTCGAGGAGCTCGGCCAGGTTGCCGCCGACCTGGCGCTGGATCCGGATCGCCATCACGACCCACGCGAAGTCCTTGCTGTCGAAGCGCTGGCCCACGGCCTCGAGCGCGTCCTCGAGACCGACGCCCAGGCGGGTCTCGACCAGCGCCCGGCGGAACTCGCTCGCGATGGGCTCCTGCCCCTCGCGGACCACGGTGTCCACCGACTGGGCCAGCGACAGACCGGCGGCGAGCGAGCCGGAGATCAGCTGCAGCGTGTTGGGGAGCGAGCCGTCGAACGACTTGCGGCGCCGGTTCTTCTTCCAGCCCAGCCAGAACCAGGGGATGATCGCGCCGAGGGCGAGGAAGACCAGCCCGAGGAACAGACCCCCGCCGCCGAGCAGCAGGCCCACCGCGCCGGCGCCGATGAAGATGCCGGTGTGGATCAGCAGCCACTCTGCGGGCTTGAAGGGGGAGCCGGCCTGCTCGAGCCGGGCGGCCACCTTGGCCTCGAAGCCCTGGTTGGCCGCGAGCACCGCGGCCGCCGCGTCCTTGGCGCCCGCCAGCGCGGCGTCGGGCTCCACCTTCGCCCGCTTGGCGGAGCGCTTGCCGCTCGTACGCGCCGTGTAGGTGGCAGCCGTCTCCTCGGCGGTGAGCGGACCCTGCTTGCGGGGCACGAACACGATCAGGAGGGCGAGCAGACCGATGCCGATGGCGACGAGGCCGCCGTACATCGCCGCGGTCGGCAGGACGAAGCCACCGCTGTCGGCCGCCGGGATGACGAACTGCTCGGCCGGGACCTCCTCGGCCGGCGCCGCCTTGATGGTGGAGAAGGCGGAGGCGGACACCGGACCGGTGTCGGAGGGGAGGCTGACCAGCACCGTGGCCTCCTCGGCCGTGACGCTGTCGGGCACCTGGGCGGTCACCAGCACCTGGCGGGCCAGCACGTCCGCCTCGGCGGAGAAGGCTGCCTTGAGCGCCGCCGGGTCGGCGTCGATGACCTGGCCCTGGCCGGCGTCGGCGACGTCCTCGAGCGCGGCGAGGTCCTCGCCCGTCTGCCCGAGCGACACGACGTCGACGAGCACCTCGGCGTCCTCGACCGCCTTGGTGGCGTCGTCGAGGGTCGCCTTGCTGTTGTTGTCGGCGCCGTCGGAGAGGACGAGCAGCGACCGCTGGCCGTCCTCGCCCGCCAGGGCGGTCGCGTCGACGATGCCGTCGTAGAGGGCGGTCTCGGGGCCGAGCTCGAGGCCCTGGACGACGGTGCGCGCGGCGTCGCGGTCGAGCGTCGGCTCCAGCGCGTCCTCGACGGTGCTGTCGAACGTGACGATGCCGACGTAGACGTCGTCGGGGACGGTGTCGAGGAAGGTGAGCGCGGCCTGCTTGGCGGCGGCGAACCGCTCGCCCTTCATCGAGTTGCTGGTGTCGATCGTGAGGACAGCGGTCCGCTGGACGTCGGTCGTCGAGGCGAGCGCTGCCGTGGCGGTGGCGTCCTGACCGTCGATCTCGACGGTGACGCCCTCGAGGTCGACCTCGGCGTCGGCCGGCACCGACACCAGGATCTGGACGCCGGCGGCGTCGGGCTCGACGTGCGTGATCGCGGCGTCACCCGCCTCCGGCGTGGCGGTCGCCGGCGCGCCGGCGAGCAGCACGACCGCGGCCGCGGCGACGATCGCGCGACCCGGGCGGAGGACCCCGCGGCGGGTCCCGGACGTCCTCGTCACAGCCGACCCTCGGCGAAGATCATCGGGTCGACGTGGACGTTGACGTGCGACATCTT
Organism: Nocardioides taihuensis; assembly: GCF_042657275.1. Lineage (NCBI taxonomy): Bacteria > Bacillati > Actinomycetota > Actinomycetes > Propionibacteriales > Nocardioidaceae > Nocardioides > Nocardioides taihuensis. Next base: position 440,146 of record NZ_JBHSKD010000027.1, on the reverse strand, counting down.
CTCCAGGAACTTCGGCCGCAGCCCGGTGGGCCGCAGCGTGCCCCGCGCCCGGCCGTCCTCGTCGAAGCCGGCGTCGTGGTCGAACAGGAAGACGTCCTGGAGCGTGATCACGTCGCCCTCCATCCGCTCCACCTCGGTGATGTGGGTGATCCGGCGCGAGCCGTCCTTGAGGCGGGCCTGGTGCACGATCAGGTCCACCGCGGAGGCGACCTGCTCGCGGATCGCGCGCACCGGCAGGTCCATGCCGGCCATCAGCACCATGGTCTCCATGCGGGCCAGGGTGTCGCGGGGACCGTTGGAGTGCAGGGTGCAGATCGAGCCGTCGTGACCGGTGTTCATGGCCTGCAGCATGTCGAGCGCCGAGGCGTCGCGGACCTCACCGACGATGATGCGGTCGGGGCGCATGCGCAGGCTGTTCTTCACCAGGTCGCGGATGGTCACCGCGCCCTTGCCCTCGATGTTGTTGGGGCGCGACTCGAGACGGACCACGTGCTCCTGCTTGAGCTGGAGCTCAGCGGCGTCCTCGATGGTGACGATCCGCTCGTCGCCCGGGATGAACGACGACAGCACGTTGAGGGTGGTCGTCTTGCCGGCGCCGGTACCGCCAGAGACGATCACGTTGAGGCGGCCACGCACGCACGCGTCGAGGAAGTCGGCGGTGGAGGGTGACAGCGAGCCGAACTCGATGAGGTTCTGCACGGTGAGCGGGTCGGCGGAGAACTTGCGGATCGTGAGCGCCGAGCCGTCGATCGCCAGGGGCGGGATCACCGCGTTGACACGGGAGCCGTCGGGGAGGCGGGCGTCCACCATCGGGCTCGACTCGTCGACGCGACGGCCGATGCGGGAGACGATCTTGTCGATGGTGCGACGCAGGTGGCCCTCGTCGTCGAAGTGAGCGTCGGCGGCGGTCAGGCGGCCCGAGCGCTCCAGCCAGATGCTGTCGGGGCCGTTGACCATGACCTCGGAGACCGCCGGGTCGCGCAGGAAGGGCTCGATGGGGCCGTAGCCCAGGATGTCGTCGCTGATCTCCTGGGTGATCCGGGTGCGGTCCTTGTTGCTGATCGGCCGCTCGTGGTCGGCCAGCACGTCGCTGAGCACCACGCGGACGCGCTGGTCGAGCTCCTGCTGGTCCATGTCGGCGGCGTAGAGCTGCGGCCCGAGCTGCTTGAGCAGCTCGGCGTGCACCTGGAGCTTGAGGTCCTCGAGGCCGGCACCTCCCGCGGGCGCCAGACGTCGCGCCCCGGTGTCGGGGGTGGCGGGGCGCAGGGTCGGCGGGGTCACCCGCTCCGGAGGCGGCACGGGAGCGGCCGTCCCGTTCGAGCTCGGCGCGGACGTGCCGTTGGTCGCGGCGGGGGTGCCGTTGGACGTGGGCACGGGCGGTGCACCGGCCGGGACCGCACGACGCTTGCCGACGGACGGCGCGGGCAGCCCGGCCTCCAGCCCGGTCTCGACCGGGGGCGCGCTGTGCTGGCTGATCGTGTCGGTGGCTGCCGCTGTCGCTGCGGACCCGGTGTCGGCGGTGTCCGCCGCGTCGAGGTCGCCGGCTTGGAGCGCGGCGGCGGCCCGCGCGGCGGCGAGCCGGTCTCCGAGGCTGCTCATGCTGTGTCCCCCTGGGGTGCGGGGCCCGAGGGCCGGGTGGTCGGGTGGTCGTGCACGGTCGGGGTCGTCATCGGGTCACCGCCGCATCCGGAAGCGGCGGCCGCTCCGGTCGTCGTCGTCGTCGACTGCCATCCCGCCGCTGCCGCCGGACAGGCCGGCCGGCGCGACGGGTGCCTCGGGCTGGCCGGTGAGCGTCTCGGCGAGCTCGCGGATCGTGATGCTGGACTCGTGGGCCGGGTTCGCCGACAGGATCGGCTTCCCGGAGTTGGTGGCCGCGGCGATGTCCATCGAGGTGGCGACCCGGGCGGACACCTCCATGCCGAGGATCGCCTCGACCTTCTCGGGCCCCAGGCCGACGGCGTCGTCCGCGCGGTTGAGCAGCAGGTGCCGGTGGTCGCGGGCGATGTTGAGCATCTCCAGCGTCTCCAGGGCGACCTTGACGTTCTTGAGCGTCGGCACGTCGAGCGTGGCCACGATGACGCACTCGTCGGTCTCGTCGAGCGCGGTCAGCGTCTGCTCGTCGAAGGCCGGCGCGGTGTCGACCACGATGAAGTCGAAGGTCTCGCGGAGCCCGCGGAGAACCCGGGAGATCAGCGTGGGGGAGACCCGGTCGCGCACGTCGGGGTGGCTGGGGGCGGCGAGCACCATGAGGGAGTCGGGGTGACGCGTCATCAGCGACTCGAGCAACGGGGCGTCGATCGAGTCCTCCGACCCGATGGCGTGCTCGATCGAGTGGCTCGGGAACAGCTGCAGCGTGATCGCCACGTCGCCGAAGGCGAGATCGAGGTCCACCAGGCAGACCTTGCGGGCGCCCTTGTCGGTCAGGGCGAGCGCGAGGTTGACCGCCATCGTGGTCTTGCCCACCCCGCCCTTGGGGGAGAAGACCGTGACGATCCGACCGCTGTGGATGACGCCGCCGGGACCGCGCAGCGCGACGTAGAGCTGGTAGGCGCGGTCGATCGCGCTCATGATCGCCGGGGCGTCGGCCGCCGGGACGACGTCGCGGGTGCCGGCGTGCATGGCCTCGCGCATCACCTGTGTGTCGACCTCGTCGCGCAGGAGGATCACGCTGGTCGACGGCCGGGTGAGACGCATCCCGTCGGAGATCGCGAGGGCGGACTCCAGTGCCACGTGCGGACCGAGGACGACGGCGTACTCCTCGGGCCGGTTCTGCAACCAGGCCTGGAGGGTCTCCGGGTCCTCGACCCCGTGCCCGCCGGCTGGAAGAACCTCCAGCAGGCGTGCGAGGGTCTCGCTCTCGGGATCGACGATGACGGGCATGTCAGCTCACTTGAAGAGGGTGGTGGAGGAGGCGCCCTTGTCCATCTTGAGGATGGTGTTGCCGGTGAGCAGCGCCAGCGCCAGCTCGCCGTTGCCCTGGGCGAAGAGCACCTTCTGGGCGTCCTCCTGGCTGAGGGCGAGCGTCAGCAGCGTGCGCGGCAGCTCCTCCTGGACCTGCTCGCCGTCCGCCGTGGTCGTCGTGGTGGTGGTCGTCGTGGTGGAGCCGACGCCCAGGACCTGGACCTTGGGCAGCAGCAGCCGGCTGTAGGCCTGGCCGGTGTCCGGGTCGGCCCCGTTGAGGAAGACGCCGACGTCGGAGCCCGGGTTCACGAAGCCGGCCACGCGTCCGGGGTCGCTCAGGCTGACCGACACCGCGACCATGCCCTTGGGGATCTGGAGCGGCGAGGCCGCCTCGGCTGCCGCCTCGGCGCCACCGAACTTGTCGGGGACGATCTGCTCGCCGGGGTAGATGGTGGTGATCGCGACCTGCCCGCTCAGCTCGCTGACGGTGGTCTGCGCGTTGGGCAGCATGTCCTCCTGCGTGACCGGCTGCAGGGCGAGCTTGCCACTCGAGGCGGCATCGTCGATGCTCTCGCCCGGTGCGATGGGCTGCACGGCCTTGAGCACCTGGACGGTCTCGAAACGCTCCTCGGCGCGCTTGTCGGCTCCCTGCACGTAGAGGAAGACCAGGGCCGTGCCCAGGATGGCCACCACGGCGGCGGCAACCAGGAGGATCTTGCGGCGGTCCATCGACGGCACCTTTCCCGAATACACGACGACCCTTGTTCGTCCTGTGACGAGGGTCGTTTCTCTGTCTCGAAGGGGCCCGTTGGTGCGTCTGCACCCTCGCAACCCCACGCGTCACTCTAGAGAAGGTTTTGCTTTCCCGTGGGCGTTTCGGGGGATGTGGTGCTGGGGTTCCGGACGTCCGCCGAGCGAGCTCCTTGAGGGTCTCCTGACCCTTTGCTGATCATCGTCGCCCCGACCTGGACGGGGTCCGTCAGCCGTCGTACAGGCCGGCGATGTCGTCGCGGTGCTCGCGCGTCACCACGGAGCGCTTGAGCTTGAGGCTGGGCGTGAGCTGGCCGCCCTCCTCGGTCCAGTCCTCCGCCAGCAGGGCGAACTTCCGGATCGACTCCGCACGCGACACGGCCTTGTTCGCCTCCTCGACCGCGCGCTCGATCTCGGCGCGGACGCGGGGGTCGTCGACCATGTCGTGCACCCGCGGCGACAGTCCTCGTGCCCGTGCCCACTCCGGTGCGAGCTCGGCGTCGAGGGTGACCAGGGCGGCGATGAAAGGGCGCCCGTCGCCGACGACCATGCACTGCCCGACCAGGGGGTGGGCCCGCAGGCGGTCCTCGAGGACGGCGGGGGCGACGTTCTTGCCCCCGGCGGTCACCAGGATCTCCTTCTTGCGGCCGGTGATCCGCACGAACCCCTCGTCGTCGACCTCGCCGACGTCGCCGGTGTGCAGCCACCCGTCGCGCTCCAGCGCCTCGGCGGTGGCGTCCTCGTCGTTCCAGTAGCCGGCGAAGATCTGGCCCCCGCGCAGCAGCAGCTCGCCGTCGTCCGCCACCCGTACGGCCGTCCCCGGCAGCGGGCGCCCCACGCTGCCGACCTTGTGCGCGTCGGGCAGGTTGACCGTCGCCGCACCCGTGGTCTCGGTCAGGCCGTAGCCCTCGAGGATGGTGAGCCCGATCCCGCGGTAGAAGTGCCCGAGCCGCTCCCCGAGGGGTGCACCACCGGAGATCGCCCACTGGCACCGACCGCCCAGCGCGTCGCGCAGCCGGGAGTGCACCAGTCGCGAGTACACCGCGTGCCGGGCGCGGACGGCGATGGGGACGCGTCCGCGGTCACGTCCACGCGACCAGGCGATCGCCGTCTCCACGGCCCGGTCGAAGATGGCTCCCCGGCCGTCCGCGGTGGCGCGCTGCGAGGCGGTGTTGAACACCTTCTCGAACACCCGCGGGACCGCAAGCACGAAGGTGGGGCGGAAGTCGCCGAGGTCGTCGACGAGCCGGGGGATGTCGGAGCTGTGGCCCATCCTGACCCGGCGCTTGATGCAGCCCACCTGGATGATGCGCGCGAGCACGTGGGCCAGCGGCAGGAACAGCAGGGTGCACGCGTCGTCGCTGCCGAAGACCTCGTCGAGCTCCTCGACGGCGACGCCCAGCTCGAACATGAAGTTGCCGTGGGTGAGCATGCAGCCCTTGGGGAGGCCCGTCGTGCCCGAGGTGTAGATGATCGTGGCGAGGTCGAGGGGGGTCGCGGTCGTGCGACAGCGCTCGAGGTGCTCGTCGGTGATGTCCTCGCCGAGCCGCCGCAGCACGTCGACCGCGTTGTCGTCGAGCGACCAGACGTGGTTGAGCTCGGGCAGGTCGCCGCGCACCTGTGCGATCCGCGCGAGGTGGGTGGTGTTCTCGGCCACCACGGCCCGCGCACCGGAGTCGCTGAGGATCCACCCGATCTGCTCCGGTGACGAGGTCTCGTAGATCGGCACGGTCACCGCGCCGGCGAACCAGATCGCGTAGTCGACGAGCGTCCACTCGTAGCGCGTGCGCGAGATCAGGCCCACCCGGTCACCCGGCTCGACCCCGGCGGCCACCAGCCCCTTGGCCACGGACGTGACCTCCTCGAGGAAGCGCGCGGCGGTCACGTCGACCCAGGCGCCGTCGGCGCGCCGGCTCAGCACGACGTCGTCGGCCGCCTCGTGGGCGTTGCGCACGACGTCGTCGGTGAGGTTGCCCGTGTCGGGGATGCGGATGGCCAGGGGGGTGGAGTACTCGCGCACGCTGCCTCCTCGTGGCCGGCTGGTCTCGGAGCGGGTCCCGGCGCAGGTTACCGCTGCGGGAGGGGGCCGCCCGATCCGGTACGCTCCGAGCCTCCGGAAGCAGCACGACGTCACCACCGCACCACACCTGAGCAGGAGCCTGATGGCCGAGCAGACGACCTCGTCGATCGTCATCGACGCCGATCCCCACCTGGTGATGGAGGTGATCGGCGACTTCCCGTCGTACCCGGTGTGGGCCAAGGGCGTGCAGGTCGCCGAGGTGGTCGAGGAGGGCGAGCACGGCTGGGCTCGCCAGGTCTTCTTCTCCCTCGACGTCGCGCCGATCAAGGACGAGTACACCCTCGAGTACGAGTGGGACGGGTACGACGGCGTCACCTGGACGCTCGTCGAGGGCAAGATGCTCCGGGCGCTCGACGGCGCCTACCTGCTGCGCTCCCTCGGCACCGGCAGCACCGAGGTCACCTACCGGCTCGCCCTCGACGTCTCGATCCCGCTGATCGGGATGCTCAAGCGCAAGGGCGAGAAGATCCTCATCGACACCGCGCTGAAGGGACTCAAGAAGCGCGTCGAGTCGCTCTGAGGCGGCGCTGACGCCTGTGCGGATCCTCCTGTTCACCGGCAAGGGCGGGGTGGGCAAGTCCACCGTCGCCGCCGGGACGGCAGCCCTCTCCGCGGCGGCCGGCCGGCGCACCCTGGTGCTCTCCACCGACGCCGCGCACTCCCTGGCCGACGCCTTCGGCGTGACGGGGATCGCCGACACCCCGACCGAGGTCGCCCCCGACCTGAGCGTCCTGCAGGTCGACGCGCAGCGCCGCTTCGAGCAGTCGTGGGCCGAGATCCAGCACTACCTCCTCTCGGTGCTCGACATCGCCGGGGTCGACCCGATCGCGGCAGAGGAGCTGACGGTGATCCCGGGCGCCGAGGAGGTGCTCGCGCTCCTCGAGCTCCGGCTGCACGCGTTGTCGGGGGAGTGGGACGCGATCGTGGTCGACTGCGCGCCGACGGCCGAGACACTGCGGCTGCTCGCGCTGCCGGAGGCGCTCGGCTGGTACATGCACCGTGTCTTCCCGACCCAGCGCCGGGTGGTCAAGGCCCTCAAGCCGGTGCTCAGCCGCGCGGCCGGCGCCCCGATGCCCGGCGACTCGGTGTTCGACGCGATCGAGCGGCTGCACCTCGAGCTCGAGGAGGTGCGGACCCTGCTGTCCGGGCCCGAGGCGAGCGTGCGGCTGGTGCTCACCCCCGAGCAGGTGGTGCTCGCCGAGGCGCGGCGCTCCTACACGACCCTGTCGCTCTTCGGCTACCGCGTGGACGGCGTGGTGGCCAACCGCATCTTCCCCGCCGACGGCGCCGACCCGTGGCGCGCCGGGTGGGTCGAGGCCCAGGCGGCGGTGCTGACCCAGGTCGAGGAGTCGTTCGCCGGGCTCCCGCTCTGGCGCTCGCCGTACCGCCGCGGCGAGCCGGTCGGCCTCGGCTCCCTGACCGACCTCGCCCGCGAGGTGTACGGCGCGGACGACCCGCTGCGTGCCCCCCGCGGCGCCGGGCCGTTCCGGATCACCCGCGGCAGCAGCGGCGCCGTGCTGCGCCTCGCGCTGCCGCTCGTCTCCCGCACCGACGTGGACCTCGCCCGCAACGGCGACGAGCTCGTCGTGACCGTGGGGTCGTATCGTCGTCTCCTCACGCTGCCCGCCGGGCTGGCCCGCTACCGCGTGGCCGGCGCCCGGGTGGAGCAGGGTGAGCTGCAGGTCAGGTTCGAGGAGAGGACGTCGTGAGCGACGCGCGTGACGGAACGCCCCCTGGAGACGGCCCGGACGACGGCCCCCGCGACGGCATCGGCGCGGAGGCCGGCCAGGAGGCCGTGGGCAGCGTGGGCGAGGAGGCCGCCAAGCTCTTCGGCGCGCTGTCCGACTGGGCCCGCGACCAGGGCTCCGACCTCGGCAGCGGGCTGTCCGGCCTGGCCGCGCACGCGGCGACCACGGCGCGCGAGGTGAACGAGCACGTGGCCACCGGGGCGCCCGAGTGCAGCTACTGCCCGATCTGCCGCACGGTGCACGTCGTGCGCCAGGCCAGCCCCGAGGTCCGCACCCAGCTCGCCCTCGCCGCCTCGTCGTTGATGCAGGCCGCGGCGGGCCTGCTGGCCACCGCGGTCCCGCAGGAGGAGCGTCGCCGCGGCGAGCCGGTCGAGCACATCGACCTCGACCTGGACGAGGATGGTGGGAACGGCGCCGGTGGCGTGCCGGACGACGACTGGCCGGAGGAGGAGTGATGACCGGTCTGGCCTGCGGCATCGACGTCGGTGGCACCAAGATCGCCGGCGGTGTGGTCGACCACGAGGGCCGCGTGCTCGAGAAGCTGACGGTGCAGTCGCCCGCGGCCGATGTCGGGGCGATCGAGGACGCGATCACCGACGTGGTGCAGCGGCTCCGCGCCTCCCACGACATCCAGACGGTGGGGGTGGGCGCCGCCGGGTACGTCGACCGGACGCGCTCGACCGTGCTGTTCGCCCCCAACCTCGCCTGGCGTGACGTCGACCTCAAGGCCGAGCTCGAGCCGCGGCTCGACCTGCCGGTGGTGGTCGAGAACGACGCGAACGCCGCGGCGTGGGGCGAGTTCACCTTCGGGGCAGGCGCCCACGTCGACGACTTCCTGCTGCTCACGGTCGGCACCGGCGTCGGCGGCGGGCTGGTGTTCGACGGTGTCCTCCACCGCGGTGCCTTCGGCGTCGCCGCCGAGATCGGCCACCTGCGCGTCGTACCCGACGGGCAGCTGTGCGGCTGCGGGGCCCACGGCTGTCTCGAGCAGTACGCCAGCGGGTCCGCGCTGGTGCGCAACGCCCGTGGCGAGGCGGCAGCGGGCGCGCCGCCCGCGCGGCTGCTGCTGGCCCGCGCCGGCGGCGAGATCGGCAAGATCGACGGCCCCATGGTCACCGCGGCCGCGCGCGAGGGCGACAAGTTCGCGGTCGACCTGCTCGCTGAGCTGGGGCGCTGGCTGGGTGAGGGGATCGCCTCGCTCGCGGCCGTGCTCGACCCGGCCATGGTCGCGGTGGGAGGCGGCGTCAGCGACGCGGGTGACCTGCTGATCGTGCCCGCGCGCGAGGCCTTCCTGCGCACCCTGCCGGCACGCGGCAACCGCCCCGAGCTGGAGATCGCCCGCGCCACCCTCGGCAACGAGGCGGGACTGATCGGCGCCGCCGACCTGTCCCGCCAGGACTAGGCGGTCGGCGGTGTCCCTCTTCATCGGCGTCGACGTCGGCGGCACCAAGGTGCTGGCCGCCGCGGTGTCGACGTCCGGCCGGCTGGTGCGCACCGCCCGGCGCGAGACCCCCGACCGCAACGAGGACCCGATGGTCGTCGAGGACGCGCTCACCGACGCCGTGCACGCCGTCGCCGGCAGCCGTCGCGTGGACGGCGTGGGCATCGCCGCCGCGGGCTTCGTCGACGCCGCAGGGGAGCGCGTGATGTTCGCGCCCCACCTGCCGTTCCGGGGCGAGGAGGTCCGGGCCCGGCTGATGGAGCGCTGGGACACGACGGTCATGCTCGACAACGACGCCAACTGCACCGCGCGCGCCGAGGTGACGTACGGCGCGGCGCGCGGCGCGACCGACGCGGTCGTGATCACCCTCGGGACCGGCATCGGCGGCGCCGTGGTGATCGGCGGGCGCGTGCACCGCGGTCGCAACGGCATGGCCGGCGAGTTCGGTCACATGCAGGTGGTACCGCAGGGACGGGCCTGCGAGTGCGGCGGGGTCGGCTGCTGGGAGCAGTACTGCAGCGGCAACGCGCTCGCGCGCGCCGCCCGCGCGCGGCTCGGCGAGGCGCCGACGCTGCTCGAGCAGGCCTGCGACGGCGACCCCGACCTGCTCACCGGGCCCATGGTGACGAGCGCGGCCGAGCAGGGCGACCAGCTCGCCCTGGCGGCCTTCGAGGAGATCGGGTCGTGGCTCGGCGTCGGCACCGCCAACCTGGTGGCCGCGTTCGACCCCGACGTGGTGGTCGTCGGCGGCGGGGTCTGCGACGCGGGCGACCTGCTGCTCGGCCCGGCGCGGCACGCGCTGTCCACGTCGCTGGTCGGCGTCGGCCACCGCGTCGTGCCGCCCGTGCTGCGGGCGACCCTGGGCCCCAGCGCCGGGGCCGTCGGCGCGGCGTCGATGGTCCGGATCGCCGTGCAGGACCACCCGCGGGTGTTCAGGACCTCCGGTACGCGGGCACGAGCTCGCCTGCGAGCTGCTCGAGGAACAAGCCGACGTCGGTGACGATGCCGCGGGCCTGCGACGACCCACGGTCGGCGAGCTTGGTGACGGTAGCGGGGTTGATGTCCACGCAGACGAGCGGGATCGACGACGGCAGGATGTTGCCGGTGGCGACCGAGTGCAGCATGGTCGCGGCCATCAGGCAGAAGCCCACGTCGGGGAGCTTCGCGCGCATCGCGCGCTGACCCTCGATCACGTCGGTGTGGACGTCGGGCAGGGGCCCGTCGTCGCGCACGGAGCCGACGAGCACGAACTCCTTGTCGTGGGTGACCATCGCGTGCATGATCCCGCCGGTCAGCACCCCGCTCTCGACCGCGTTGCGGATCGAGCCCTCCTTGCGGATGGTGTTGAGCGCCCGGATGTGGTGCTCGTGGCCGTGCTCCACGCCGCGGCCCATGGCGAGGTCGACGCCGAGCGAGGTGCCGTAGAGCGCGGACTCGATGTCGTGGGTGGCCAGCGCGTTGCCGGCGAAGAGCACGTCGACGAAGCCCGCGTGCACCATCGCCACCATGGCCGGGGCGGCGCCGGTGTGGACCACACCCGGCCCGAGCACCCACAGCACCTTCTTCCCGTTGTCCTTGGCCTCGCGCATGCCGTCGGCCACCTGGCGCACCAGCACCGCCTGCGGCTTCTCCGAGGACACGTCGGACTCCATGAACCCGAACGAGCCGCCCTGCTCCTGCTGCAGCTCGGGGATCTGCACCTTGATGCCGGAGGCGCCGGTGACGACCTGCATGCCGACCAGCACGTCGGACATCGGCAGCGTGATCACCCGGGGGCCGTCGGCGTCCTCCTCGACGACGAGGCCGCAGTCCATCTCGGGGTTCGCCACGTCGTACCAGCGGCCGCTGAGCCGGACCTTGGTCGGCAGGTTGGTGGTCGAGTAGAAGCCGTCGGGGAAGACCCCGTCGAGCTCGGCCTCCGAGAGCGTCGCCTCGCCCGGGTCGACCTGGTTGACGCCGCGGGTCTGCAGGCGCATCAGCAGCCGCTGCAGCGCCTCGTCGTCCTCCGCGGTGACGGTGATCGTGGCCGTGGAGGTGTCGTGGGCCTCGTGACCGACCTCGAAGCGGTCGATCACGTAGTCGCCCTCGTACTCCCGGATGTCGTCGAGGATGCGGCTGAGGATGCCGCTGTCCATGAGGTGGCCGGAGACTTCGACGGTTTCGCTGCTGCTCACGCGGCAGAGCCTAGCCACGCTCCCCGGCTGCAGGGGCGAGGGTGTGGTTCAGACCACCGCTCCGTCGTCGCCGGGGTCGCGCGGGGTGTTGTCCATGTGCAGCACGAGGTAGCCGAACCCGCCCACGAACCAGCCGATGAGGGCGTAGCCGAGCACCGAGGGCAGCGTCACCCCGAGCACCAGCCCGACGAGCAGCACCGTCGGGGCCCCGAAGACGCCGAGCCAGGCCAGCAGCCGGGCCGGCTCCGGCCACGGGAGGGGTGGCGGGGGCGGGGGGACGAAGCCCTCTTCGTCCGGGTCGTCGATGTCGTCCGCGCCGGCGCTGCCGGCTGCGTCCGCGAGCGCCCCGGTGAACCACACCGGCTCGGGCTCCGGCGCGGGCGGGGACGGGTCGAGGCGCGGGCGCTCGCCGTAGTTCTCGACGATGGCGCGCCAGGCGTCGTCCTCGTTCTGTGCTCCCACGGCACCACGGTACGACGGAGCCGGGAGTCGTGGTCGCGCCCGGCCCGACCGGTCTCAGGCGGTGACGCGGGCGACGAACGCGGCCGACTCCTCGAAGATGGTCGGGGCGTCGTTGTCCATGGTCGCGACGTGGTAGCTCTCGGGCAGCCGGCGCACGGTGACGTCGGGGGAGGCGAGGCCGCCGAGGATCAGCGGCTCCGAGGCCTCGTCGACGACGTGGTCGACCGTGGAGCGGAAGTAGAGCACCGGTGCGGTGATCCGGCCGAGGTCGGCGACCAGCGACGGCCAGGCCGTCATCAGCGAGTGGATCGCCTTGAGCGGCGTGCGGGTGTAGCCGTGCTCGACCCCGCCGGGCATCTTGATGTCGCTGGCGATCCCGGGGAACGACGGCACCACGTGCTTGAGCACCGGCAGCAGCTTCACGTCGAGCCGCTTGGTCGCCACCGCCGGGTTGACGAGCACGAGCCCGGCGACCTCGGTGGGGTGGTCGGCCGCCAGCCGCAGCGCCAGCGCGCCACCCATCGACAGGCCCCCGACGACGACCGCGTCGCTGCGGGCCGCGAGGTCGCGGAAGCTCGCCTCCAGGGTCGCGCACCAGTCGTCCCAGCGACGGGTGTTGAGGTCCTGCCAGGTGGTGCCGTGGCCGGGCAGCAGCGGCACCTCCACGGCGTACCCCAGCTCGCCCAGGTGTTCGCCCCACGCGCGCATGGACTCGGGCGAGCCGCTGAAGCCGTGGCTCAGGAGGACGCCGACCCGGCGGCCGCCGGTCAGCTCGGGGCGCCCGGGGACAGAGAGAGGCGCGTGGATGTCGGGGGTCATGCCCGGATTGTGCACCACAGGGTCTGGGCCCTCGTGCCCTAGGCTGCGCGGTGACGGGTGTCGTCCGGGTCCTGCGAGGTGGGCGTTGTTCTACTGGTTCCTGAAGTGGGTGGCCGTCGGTCCGTTCCTGCGGGTGGTCTTCCGTCCCCATGTCGAGGGTGCCGAGAACGTCCCCGCCACCGGCCCGGCCATCCTGGCCAGCAACCACCTGTCGTACGCCGACTGGCTGTTCATGCCGCTGACCCTGCCGCGCCGGGTCACCTTCGTGGCCAAGGCGGAGTACTTCAACTCCCCGGGCATCAAGGGCTGGTTCCAGCGCAAGTTCTTCGCCGGGTCGGGGCAGGTGCCGATCGACCGCTCCGGAGCCTCGGCGGCGGAGGGCGCCCTGACCGCCGCCAAGCGGATCCTCGACGAGGGCGAGCTCTTCGGCATCTACCCCGAGGGCACCCGGTCGCACGACGGCCGCCTCTACCGCGGCAAGACGGGTGTGGCCCGGCTGGCGCTGGAGACCGGCGTGCCGGTGGTCCCGGTCGCGGTGCTCGGCACCGACGTCGTCGCCCCGCCCGGCAAGACGTTCGGCACCTTCACGCGGCCCGCCGTGCGCTTCGGCGCACCGCTCGACTTCTCCCGCTACGAGGGCATGGAGAACGACCGCTACATCCTGCGCTCGATCACGGACGAGATCATGTACGAGATCATGCGGCTCTCGGGCCAGGAGTACGTCGACATGTACGCCACCCGGGCCAAGGAGGAGTCGAAGAAGCACGCCTCCGACCGCGCCGAGGGCGGGCCCGACGCCCGCGGGGAGACCGAGCAGAAGAAGGCGTCCTGACCGTCGTGGGGGACCGGCGGCTCTGGTCGCGCCCGGCGCTCGACGTCGAGGACCGGCTGTTCCGGGCCCTGGCGATCCTCCGCGTCGTCGTCCTGCTCAACGCCATCGCGCTCAACATCTACCGCGCGCCGGGCGCCGAGCACCCGGCCGCCCTGGCCGGCGTGGTGGCGGTGATGGTGGTCTGGACGGTCGTCGCCATCTGGGCGTACGCCGAGCCCCGCCGCCGCACACCGGCGCTGCTGGTCGCCGACCTCGCGATCGCGACCGCGACGATCCTGGTCTCGCCCGTGGTCAAGGGGCCGGGCATGGAGGCCACGATCGGCGGGTTCTGGATCATCGGCGCCCTCCTGGCCTGGGCGGTGCACTGGAACTGGCGCGGCGGCCTGGTGGCGTCGGTCGTCCTCGCGGTGGCCGACCTCTCCGTGCGCGACCACGTCTCGCAGGGCAACTACGGAAACACCTTCCTGCTGCTGATCGGCGGGCCGATCGTGGGCTTCCTGGCCGAGTCGCTGCAGATGATGGCGAGCGAGCGTGACGCCGCCCAGCGGGCCACGGTCGCCGCCGAGGAGCGGGCCAGGCTGGCGCGGGCGGTGCACGACGGGGTGCTGCAGGTGCTGGCGCTCGTGCAGCGCCGCGGCCGCGAGCTCGGCGGGGAGGCGGCCGAGCTGGGCCGGCTGGCAGGCGAGCAGGAGTCGGTGCTGCGGCGGCTGATCCGCGAGCAGGACGCCGTGCCGTCCGGCCCGGCCGGGGCCACCGAGGCCGACCTGACGTCGGCGCTGGCCGGGCTCGAGTCCGACCGCGTCACCGTGGCGACCACCGGCGCCCCGGTGCTGCTCGACACGCGCGTCGTCGACGAGGTCGTGGCGGCGGCGCGCGCCTGCCTCGACAACGTCGAGCGCCACGTCGGACCCGGCGCCGCGGCGTGGGTCCTGCTCGAGACGCTGCCCGACGAGGTGGTGGTGAGCGTGCGCGACGAGGGCCCGGGCATCCCGGACGGGCGCCTGGCCGCGGCGGCGGCCGACGGCCGGCTCGGCGTGGCGGAGTCGATCACCGGGCGGTTGTGCGACCTCGGCGGCGAGGCGGTGCTCACCACCGGGCCCACCGGCTCGGAGTGGGAGCTGCGGGTGCCCCTGCGCGCGGGGTGACCCGCCGTACGCTCGCCGGGTGACGATCCACACCGAGCACCCGTTCCTCGAGCCGGAGTCCGAGCACGACCCCGAGCGGCGGTTCCGCGGCCGGCTCGGCGGGTCGGTCGCGCTGTTCACGGCCGGGGGGACGGGGGACGTGGCGCGGGCCGGGCTCACGGTGAGCTCGCTCATGATCGCGCGCGGCGAGTCGTCGCGGGTGCTGGCGCTGATCGACCCCGACGCCGACCTCACCGCGACGCTCGAGGCGACGGGGCGGGCCGTCGTGAACCTGCTGGCGTGGCAGCACCGCGACCTGGCCGACGCCTTCGCGGGCCTCGCCCCGGCGCCGGGCGGCCCGTTCCGGATGGCGGAGTGGGAGGACACCGGGTGGGGTCCGTGCCTCGTCGGGGTCTCCGCGTGGGCCGGTGTGGCGCTCGAGTCGACGGCCCCCGTGGGCTGGTCGTCGCTGGTCACCTGCCGGATCGAGCGCCTCGCGCTGCTGAAGGACCAGCCGCCCCTGGTGCACCGACGCGGTCGCTACCAGCGTCCCCCGGGTGACGAGATGGCCTAGTCTGCGCCTCGTGGGGGCCAACGGGGAGGACCACGGCGCGGTCGCCGACGCCGCGCCGGTGCGGGTGATGGTGGTCGACGACCACCCGATGTGGCGTGACGCGGTCGAGCGCGACCTGCAGCAGGCCGGCTTCGACGTCGTGGCCGTCGCCGCCACCGGCGACCAGGCGCTGGCCAGGTTCCCGGCCGCGCGGCCGCAGGTGGTGGTCCTCGACCTCCAGATCCCCGGCCCCACCGGGGTCGAGGTGACCGGTGAGGTGCTGCGACGGGACCCGTCGGCGCGGGTGCTGATCCTCTCGGCCTCCGGCGAGCAGGACGACGTGCTCGCGGCCGTGAAGGCCGGGGCGACCGGCTACCTGGTGAAGTCCGCCTCCCGCGAGGAGCTGCTCGACGCCGTACGCCGCGTGGCCGCGGGCGACACGGTGTTCACGCCCGGGCTGGCGGGGCTGGTCCTCGGGGAGTTCCGGCGGATGGCCCTGCCCTCCCGGCCCGACGACCACCCGGAGCTGACCGAGCGCGAGACCGAGGTGCTCAAGCTCGTCGCGAAGGGCATGTCCTACAAGCAGATCGCCGAGCGGCTCGTGCTCTCGCACCGCACGGTGCAGAACCACGTGCAGAACACCCTGCGCAAGCTGCAGATGCACAACCGCGTCGAGCTGACGCGCTACGCGATCGAGCGCGGTCTCGACGACCCGGACCCCGACCCCGGCGCCCCGCCCGGGGGTGGGGGGACGTGACCGCGGCCGCCACCGCGGCGTACCTGCGACGCCTCGGGCTGGACGACCACCTGCCGCCGACCGCCGCCACCCTCGCCACCGTCCACCGGGCGCACCTCGCGACGGTGCCCTACGAGAACCTCGCGATCATGCTCGGCCGGCCGCCCTCGGTGGACCCCGACCGCTGCCTCGAGCGGGTGGCGCGCCGGGGCCGGGCGGGGTACTGCTTCCACCAGAACGCCGCGCTCGAGGCGGCGCTGCTCGGTCTGGGCTTCACCGTCGAGCGCCGGCACGGCCACGTCTGGACCGACCCGGCGTGGCGTCACCACCCGCTGCTCAACCACCTGGTGCTGGTGGTGACCGGGCTGCCCACCGACGACAACCCCGGCGGGCGCTGGTGGCCCGACGCCGGGCTGGGTGAGGGGTTCTGGGAGCCGCTGCGGCTGGTGGCCGGCGAGGTCACGGACGGGCCGTTCCGGTTCCGGCTCGACGACGTCACCGACGCGGGGTGGTCGTTCGGCCACGACCCGGCCGGCTCGTTCCGCGGGATCGAGGTCGACGACCGGCCGGCCGACCACGCGGCGGTCGCGGCGGGTCACCGCGAGCTCTCGACCCCGCCCGACGGCGTCTTCACCCGCGTGCTGGTCGCCCAGCGCCGCGTTCCCGGTGGGCTGCGCTCCCTGCGGTGCTGCGTGCTGACCAGCACCACCGTCGAGGGCGCGCACGCCACCGACGTGACCTCGTGGAGCGACTGGCGGGCCGCGCTCGTCGACGTGGTCGGCGTGCCCGTCGACGACGTCCCGGTCGACGACCTCCGCGCGCTGCACGCCCGGATGGTCGAGGCACACCGTGCGTGGGACGAGGCCGGTCGCCCATGAGCCGCCGGTGACGGGTCGCGCGGCTACGATCCCCGGCATGTGGGGCGGTCGGGGTCGAGGAGCGCGCGCGGGAGCCACCCGTGGGTGCTGACCCGCTGCTCGCCGAGGCCGAGGCGCTCTACGGGCTGACGCTCGCCGAGTTCACCCCGGCGCGTGACGCCCGCGCCAAGGAGCTCAAGAAGGACGACGCCGCGCTGTCCGCGGCCGTGAAGGCGCTGCGCAAGCCCACCCTGGCGGCGTGGGTGGTCAACGTGCTGGTGCGGCACGAGACCGAGCAGGTCGAGCAGGTGCTCGACGTCGGTACGGCGCTGCGCGAGGCGCAGGCGAGCCTCGACGGCGAGGAGCTGCGGGCGCTGACCCGGCAGCGGCGCCAGCTGACGGCGGCGGTGACCACGCGCGCCCGCGGTGTCGCGGCGGGGCTCGGGGTCAAGGTCACCGAGGCCGTCGCCGACCAGGTCGAGGCCACGCTGACCGCGGCGATGGTCGACGAGGGGTGCGCGCAGGCGGTGCGCAGCGGGCTGCTGATCGCACCGCTGGCCGCGACGGGGGTCGACGAGGTGGACCTCGGCGCCGCGGTCGCGACGCCCGACGCCCTCGGCTTCGCCGCCGCCCCCGCCGAGGCCGCACCCGAGGTACGGCCCGAGCTGCACGTCGTACCCGATCCCGACGCGGACGCCAAGGCGGTCGCGGCGGCGCAGGAGCGTCTCGATGCCGCCGAGGCGGAGGTCACCGAAGCCTCCGCGGAGCTGGCCGAGGCCAGCGGCGCGGTCGAGGAGCTCGAGGCGCGCTCGCTCCAGGTGCAGGCACGCATCGACGAGCTCAGGCGCGAGCTGGCCGGCCTCGAGGAGCAGGCCGAGGAGGTCGACGAGGAGCTCGAGGAGGCCGAGTCGGCCCGCGACGACGCCGAGACCGTGCTCGCCGAGGCGGTCTCGACGCGCGACGCGGCCGCGGCCGCCCTCGCCCGCCTCTCGCCCTGACGGGTAGTACGTCACGAAAAGCCCCGTTTGCCGTCGCGGGGTGGGGCTCTTCGTGACGTACTACCCGCAGCGGCGCCGGGTCAGGGGGCGGCCCAGCCCTTGCTGCGCTCGACGGCGTCGGCCCAGCGGGCGTGGGCGGCGTCGGCCTGCGCCCGGTCGCCGGAGGGCTCGAAGCGGTGGTCGAGCTGCCAGGTGTGGCGCAGCTCATCGGTCGACGACCAGGTGCCCACGCCGAGCCCGGCGAGGAACGCCGCCCCGAGGGCGGTGGTCTCCACGATCCGCGGGCGCTCGACGGGGATGTCGAGCTGGTCGGCCTGGAGCTGGCAGAGGAAGTCGTTGGCGGCCGCGCCGCCGTCGACCCGCAGCGACGAGGCGCCCGGCATCGTGTCGAGGACGTCGCGGACCTCGAAGGCGATCGCCTCCAGCGTCGCGCGGACGACGTGGGCGCGGGAGGTGCCGCGGGTCATCCCGATCAGCAGGCCGCGCGCGTGCGGGTCCCAGTGGGGGGCGCCGAGACCGGTCAGGGCGGGCACGAACACCACGCCGCCGGAGTCCTCGACGGTGGCGGCGACGGCCGCCGTCTCGGCCGCCGAACCGACGATCTGCAGACCGTCGCGCAGCCACTGCACGGCCGCTCCGGTCACGAAGATCGCACCCTCGAGCGCGTAGGTCAGCTCGCCGCCGGGGGAGCGCCACGCGGCGGTCGAGAGCAGGCCCGCGTCGGAGCGCTCCAGGGTCGAGCCGGTGTTGGTGAGGATGAACGACCCGGTGCCGTAGGTGCACTTGGAGTCGCCGACCTCGAAGCAGGTCTGGCCGAAGAGCGCCGACTGCTGGTCGCCCGCCAGGCCGGCGATCGGCAGGTCGAGCCCGCAGAACGATGCCGGGTCGGTGCGGCCGATCTCGCCCCAGTTCGGCACGAGCTCGGGCAGGGCGTCGCGGGGCACGCCGAACAGCCCGCACAGCTCCTCGGACCACTCGCCCGACCGCAGGTCCATCAGCAGCGTGCGGCTCGCGTTGGACACGTCGGTGACGTGGTGGACCCCGCGCGTCATCCGGGCGACGAGGTAGGAGTCGACCGTGCCGACGGCGTACCGGCCCTGCGCGACCAGCGCCCAGGTGTGTGGCTCGTGCTCGGCGAGCCACAGCAGCTTGGTGCCGGAGAAGTAGGGGTCGAGCCGTAGCCCGGTCAGCTCGGTGACGCGCTCCTCGTGGCCGGCGTCGCGCAGGCGCGTGCAGATGTCGGCCGTGCGGCGGTCCTGCCAGACGATCGCCCGCCGCGGCGAGCCGAGCGTCTCGCGGTCCCACAGCAGCACGGTCTCGCGCTGGTTGGTGATCCCGACCGCCTCGAGCTCCGCGGCGTCGACCTGGTCCAGCACCGTCCGCGTGGCCTGCAGGGCGGCCTGCCAGATCTCCTCGGGCGCGTGCTCCACCCAGCCGGGCTCGGGGAAGTGCTGGGCGAACTCCTGGTAGCCGGTCGCGACGATCCGCCCGTCGTGCCCGACGACCACCGCGGTGACGCCGGTGGTGCCGGCGTCGATCGCGAGCACGCTCATGCGCCGGCCCCGCCCTGCTGCTCGCGCACGATCGCGAGCACCTTCTCGTCGATCCACGCGAGGTCGGGCGCCACCCGCATCTCGTAGTTCTCGGTGCCCACCCAGGCGTGGAAGTCGCGGTGTCCCTGCGCGTGGGCGAAGTCCTCCAGCTCCTGCTCCAGCTCCGGCGTGACCGGGACCTGCTCGTCCTCGGTGGAAGCGGTCAGGTAGAGGTCGTTGAGGTCGAGCAGCCGCTCGAGCTCGGGCACCGGCGTCGTGTGGTCGTCGACCCGCAGGTCGACCGCGATGTCGTCGAGCCCGCCGTACCCGGCCCCGTCCTGCACGACGAGCAGCGCGGCCGACTGGCGCCCCCGGCGGTCCCCTCCGGCCGCGTCCCCGGCCGCGAGCGCCGCGAGGAGCCGGCGTGCCAGCGGGGCGTCGGGGTCGCTGGCGAGCCAGGCGGCCTCCATGGCGTCCACGACCTCCTCGCCGGTGAGCACGTTGCCCTGGATGGCGTAGCCGTCGCCGGTCAGGCTCCCGGCCCAGTCGAGGCACGCCTGCCCGGTGTGCGAGACGGCGCCGCCGTCGCTGTCGACGATGCCGATCTGCCGGTGGTCGCGGCCCTCGTCCTCCTCGAGCATCCGCTGCAGCGCGACGGACGCCGTCGCGCCCTCGTCGAGGTGCGCGAGCCCGATGCCCTTCCACGCGACGTTGGCGTCGGCCTGGGTGGCAAGGGCGCCGACGCCGGCGACGGCGGCCGGCACCGCGCTGCCGACCGCGAGGAACTTGGAGGCCACCGCCACGCCCCACGACTGTCCGTCGGCGGAGCGGGCCACGATCGAGAAGGTCATGCCCGGGAGCGTAGCCACACCGCAGCCCGGCCGGCGGCCGCCCGGCCACCGCCACGCCCGAAACCCGCTTGCCCTCAACCGCACTCGAGGTCCGAGGATGGGTCCGTGCTGCAGCGACTCGGCTTCCCCTCCCTCGGCTCCCACCGCCGCTTCGTCACGGCGATCGGCGTGGACGCGGTCGGCAGCGGGGTGTTCATGCCGGTCTCGATGCTCTACTTCCTCGCCGTCACGCCGTTGTCGCTGGTGCAGGTCGGCGCCGCGATCTCCGCGGCCTCGCTGGTGGCCCTGCCGGCCGGCCCGGCCATCGGGGCGCTGGTCGACCGTCTCGGGGCCAAGCGGGTCCTGCTCGCGGGCAACGCCATGCAGGCCGCCGGCTTCGTGGCCTACCTGTTCGTGGAGTCGTTCGCCGCGGTGCTCGTCTGGACGGTGCTGGTGACCGTGGGCCGCACGGCGTTCTGGGGCTCCTACGGCAACATCGTCGCCGCGATCGCCCAGCCGGGGGAGCGTGAGCGCTGGTTCGGCTTCCTCGGCGCCCTGCGCAACGTCGGCTTCGCCCTCGGCGGGCTGGCCTCGGGCGTCGCGATCGCCATCGGCACCGACCTCGCCTTCGCCACGGTGGTGGCGGTCAACGCCGCGTCCTACGTGCTCGCCTTCTGCCTGCTGCTCGCCGTCCCCGACGTGCACCCCGCCGGTCACGCGCACCTGCCGGGCACCTGGGCGACCGTGCTCCGCGACCGCCCCTACCGCCTGCTCGTCGTCGCCCAGGTCGGCTACTCGCTGCCGATGATGGTGCTCAACTTCGCGCTGCCGGTGTACGTCGTGACCCTGCTCGGGCTGCCCGGCTGGATCACCGGCGTGGTGTTCACGGTCAACTGCGCGATGGTCGGCCTCGGGCAGGGGCTCGTGGTCACCGGGCTCACCGGCCGGCTGCGCTACCGCGTCCTGCTGGCCGCCCAGGCGGCGTTCGCCGCGTCGTACCTGGTCTTCCTCGGCGCCGCGTCGTTGCCCGTCGTGCTGGCGAGCGTGGTGGTCGTGCTCGGTACGGTGGTCTACACGCTCGACGAGCTGATGGGCGGGCCGGTGCTCGGCGCGCTGGCCGCGGACGCCTCGCCCGAGCACCTCCGCGGCCGCTACCTGTCGATGATCCAGCTGGCGTGGAACCTCAGCAGCACCGTCGCCCCGCTGCTGTTCGCCTGGCTGCTCGGCGCGGGCACCTCCCCGCTGTGGCTGGTGATGCTCGTCGTCGCCGCGGCCGCCTCGCTCGTCGCCGTGCGGCTCGGCAGCGTGCTGGCCCAGGCCGGCCAGCCGGTCACCAACCGCGCGGAGCCGGTCGCCGCCTGACCCCGGTCGATCCGGCCCACCGGACCGCTGGTGCCACCGACGGAGGAGCCGCTAGGGTCGGGACCGGAAATGTGAACGATCCAATCCCCAAACCGATCGATCCGCAGGAGGTCTGACGTGCGCGTCGGAGTGCTCACCGGAGGCGGCGACTGCCCCGGTCTCAACGCGGTCATCCGCGCCGTGGTCCGCAAGGGCGTCAAGCAGCACGGCTTCGAGTTCGTCGGCTACCGCGACGGGTGGCGCGGCCCGCTCGAGGGCGTGACGATGGAGCTCGGCGTCGAGCAGTGCCGCGGCATCCTGCCGCGCGGCGGCACGATCCTCGGCTCGTCCCGCACCAACCCGTTCTCGATCGAGGGCGGCGTCGAGCGGATCCAGGAGAACCTCGCCAACGACGGCGTCGACGCGCTGGTCGCGATCGGCGGCGAGGACACCCTCGGCGTGGCCACCAAGCTCGCCGACCTCGGCGTGCACGTCGTCGGCGTGCCCAAGACGATCGACAACGACCTGTCGGGCACCGACTTCACCTTCGGCTTCGACACCGCGGTCAACATCGCGACCGAGGCCATCGACCGGCTGCACACCACGGCGGAGTCGCACCACCGCGTGCTCGTCGTCGAGGTGATGGGCCGCCACGCCGGCTGGATCGCGCTGCACGCCGGCATTGCCGGCGGCGCCAGCGCGGTGCTGATCCCCGAGCAGCCGTTCGACATCCAGGCCCTGTGCGACCTCGTCGAGCGCCGGTTCACGACGCGTTACTCCCCGATCATCGTGGTCTCCGAGGGCGCGGTCCCGGCCGAGGGAGGCGACATGACCCTGGTCTCGGGGGAGAAGGACTCCTTCGGCCACGTGCGGCTCGGCGGCATCGGCGACCGGATCGCCGGCGAGATCGAGGCCCGCACCGGTGAGGAGGCCCGCGCGGTCGTGCTCGGCCACATCCAGCGCGGCGGCACGCCCACGGCGTTCGACCGCTGGCTGGCGACCCGGTTCGGCCTCCAGGCCATCGACGCGGTCGCCGAGGGCGACTTCGGCACGATGATGGCGCTGCGCGGCACGAAGATCATCCGGGTGCCGCTGGTCGAGGGCACCGGCGAGCTCAAGACCGTGAGCCCCGAGGAGTACGCCGAGGCCGAGGTCTTCTTCGGCTGACGCAGGCCCGGAGTTTCGCCCCGTCCCACACCGGGAAGACCCCGGGCATGACTGCGCACGCGCAAGAGACGGTCGACGTCAACGGCCCCGAGCCCGACCTCAAGCGGGTGATGGGGCCCGGGCTCCTGCTCCTCTTCATCGTCGGCGACATCCTCGGGGCCGGTGTGTACGCCGTGACCGGCCAGATGGCGGGCATCGTCGGCGGGGTCGTCTGGCTGCCGTTCCTCGTCGCGTTCGTGGTGGCCACGCTGACCGCGCTGTCCTACCTCGAGCTCGTCACCAGGTACCCGCAGGCCGCGGGTGCCGCTCTCTACACGCACAAGGCGTTCGGCATCCACTTCGTGACGTTCCTGGTCGCCTTCGCGGTGATCTGCTCGGGCATCACCTCGGCCTCCGCCTCGTCGAACGTCGTGGCGCTCAACCTGCTCAAGGGGCTCGAGCTGAACGGCTGGATCAGCGGCACGCCCTCGGAGAACACCGGGCTGGTCACCTTGCTCGCGATGGGGTTCATGGCCCTGCTGGCGCTGGTCAACCTCCGCGGCGTCGGCGAGAGCGTCAAGTTCAACGTCGTGCTCACCGCCGTCGAGATCACGGCGCTGGCCATCGTGATCGGGGTCGGCCTCTACGCGGTCTCCGCGGGCGACGGCGACATCAGCCAGGTCACGGTGTTCTCCTCGCCCGAGGGGAAGGGGATGTTCCTCGCGGTCACGGCGGCCACCTCGGTGGCGTTCTTCGCCATGGTCGGCTTCGAGGACTCCGTGAACATGGTCGAGGAGACCAAGGACCCCGAGCGGAACTTCCCCCGGGTCATGCTCACCGGACTCGGCATCGCGGTGCTGCTCTACATGCTGGTCGCGGTCTCGGTGGTGGCCGTCCTGACCTCCGACCAGATCGCCCAGCTCAACGAGGACAAGTCCCCGGCGCTGGTCGCGGTGGTGAGCGTGGGTGCTCCGGACTTCCCGATCGACCAGGTCTTCCCGTTCCTCACCTGCTTCGCGGTCGCCAACACCGCGCTGATCAACATGCTGATGGCCAGCCGGTTGCTCTACGGCCTCGCCCACCAGGACGTGCTGCCGCGCACCCTCGGGAAGGTCTCGGCCCGGAGCCGCTCGCCGTACATGGGCATCGCCTTCTCGACCGCCCTGGCCCTGGGTCTCATCGCCTACCTCAGCCTCGATGCCGAGAGCGACATCGTGCTCAACCTGGCCAGTGTCACCGCGCTGCTGCTGCTCGGCGTCTTCACGATCGTGAACGTCGCCTGCCTGGTCCTGCGCCGCGACCGCGCCGCCCGCCCGGGCGGCTTCCGGTCGCCGGGTCTGACCCCGGTCGTCGGCGCGGTGGCCTGCGCCTTCCTGATCGGACCGTGGGTCGACCGCGACGTCCTCATCTACCAGATCGCCGGGGCGCTGCTGGCGATCGGCATCGTGCTCTGGGCGATCACCTGGATGACCAACCGCGGCATCCGCGCCAAGAAGACCGGCTTCCGCGACATCGAGCACCTCGAGGAGTGATGCTGGGGGCGTGACCGGCCCCGTCCCGCTCCCGCCACTCGCGCGGGGACCGGTGCTCGCCGCGGCCGCGACGGTCGCGGCGGTGCTCACGGCCCTGTCGACCCGCTACGGCTACCACCGCGACGAGCTCTACTTCCGGATGCTCGACCCCGCGTGGGGCTACGTCGACCAGCCGCCGCTGGTGCCCTGGCTGGCCCGCACGCTCGGCGACGAGGTGTGGCTCCTCCGGCTGCCCGCCACCGCGTGTGCGGCCACCTCGGTGGTCCTGGTCGCGCTGCTGTGCCGCGAGGTGGGAGGCGGGCGCACCCCGCAGGCGTTCGTCGCCTGGGCGTACGCCGGCACCACCGCCTGCCTCGACTTCGGCCACGTGCTGCTCACCTCGTCGCTCGACCTCGTGCTGTGGCCGCTCGTGGTCTGGCTCGTGGTCCGGGCCGAGCTGCGCGGCCGGCCCCGGCTCTGGCTGGTGGCGGGACTCGTGGCCGGGCTCGCGTCGTACGCCCACCTGCTGGTGGCGGTGCTGCTGGCCGGCATCGCGCTCGGGCTGCTCCTGGTCGGCCC
This sequence comes from Nocardioides taihuensis, assembly GCF_042657275.1. NCBI lineage: Bacteria > Bacillati > Actinomycetota > Actinomycetes > Propionibacteriales > Nocardioidaceae > Nocardioides > Nocardioides taihuensis. Next base: position 415,732 of record NZ_JBHSKD010000027.1, on the reverse strand, counting down.
GCGCTCCCGGCTCCTCGACCTGCGCGTGCTCGGCGGGGGCGTGCTGGCCCTGCTGGTCGCGTTGCCGAACGTGGTCTACCAGGCCACGCACGACTGGCCGCAGCTGGCGATGGGCGACGCGCTCGCCGAGAACAACGCCGGCGAGGTGCGCTGGTTCATGTGGGTGTTCCTGGTGATCGTGCTGGGCCCGGTCCTCGTCCCGGTGTGGTGGTCGGGGCTGGTCGGCCTGTGGCGCCGCGAGGAGTGGCGGCCCGTGCGGTTCCTCGTGCCGGCCTCGGCGCTGGTCGTGGTGTTCACGTTCGTCGGCGGCAGCCAGCCGCACTACCCGACGTTCGTGCTCGTGGCGCTGCTCGGCATCGGTGCCGCGGCCCTCGGCGACCGGCTCGGGCGGCCGGGCTGGTGGGTGGCCGCCGCGCTGAACGCCGCCGTGGCCGCCGTCATCTCGCTCCCGCTGCTGCCGCTCGGCCTCGTGGGCCGCACGCCCGTGCCCGACCTCAACCTGCTCATCGCCGACCAGGTCGGCTGGCCGGCGTACGGCGCGCAGGTGCAGGCGGCGTGGGAGTCGGTGCCCGCCGAGGAGCGGGAGCACGCGGTGGTGATGACCGGGAACTACGGCGAGGCCGGGGCGCTCGACCGGTTCGCAGCGGACATCCCGGTGGTCAGCGGGCAGAACGCCCTGCACGACCAGACCCGGCCTCCCGACGACACCACGGTGGTCGTCACGGTCGGCTGGTTCCTCGAGGACGTCCGCCGCCTCTTCGCCTCGTGCGAGGTGGTCGACGAGCTCGACAACGGGGTCGACGTCGCCAACGAGGAGCAGGGGGCGCCGGTCGCCGTCTGCCGCGGCCCGGTGCAGCCGTGGTCGGTGCTGTGGCCACGCCTGCGACACCTGGACTGACCACCCCGGCCACGCGCGTACCCTTGTGCGGTGAGCATCCCCGATCTCCCGGCCCTGCACGCGCTCGGGCCGGCCCAGCAGCCGAGGTACCCCGACGCTGCCGCCGTCGACGCCGCGGTGGCCCGCCTCCGCACGTTCCCGCCGCTGGTCTTCGCGGGCGAGTGCGACGACCTCACCACCAAGATCGGGGCCGTGGCCCGCGGCGAGGCGTTCCTGCTCCAGGGCGGCGACTGCGCCGAGACCTTCGTCGGCGTCACCGCCGACAACGTGCGCAACAAGCTCCGGGTGCTGCTGCAGATGGCGGTGGTGCTCACCTACGCCGCGTCCGTGCCCGTGGTGAAGGTCGGTCGGCTGGCGGGGCAGTACGCCAAGCCGCGCTCCTCCGACCTCGAGACCCGCGAGGGCGTGACCCTCCCGGCGTACCGTGGCGACGCCGTCAACGGCTACGACTTCACCGCCGACGCCCGCGTGCCCGACCCGCAGCGCCTCGTCGAGGTCTACCACGCGTCCGCGGCGACGCTGAACCTCGTGCGCGCCTTCGTCACCGGCGGCTACGCCGACCTGCGCCAGGTGCACGCGTGGAACACCGACTTCGTCAAGGAGTCGCCCGTTGGCCAGCGCTACGAGGCGATGGCCAACGACATCGAGCGCGCCCTGACCTTCATGCAGGCGATCGGCGCCGACCCCGACGAGTTCCACCGGGTCGACTTCCACAGCAGCCACGAGGCGCTGGTGCTGGAGTACGAGCACGCGCTCACGCGCATCGACTCCCGCACCCAGCTGCCCTACGACGTGTCGGGCCACTTCGTCTGGATCGGCGAGCGCACGCGCCAGCTCGACGGCGCGCACGTCGAGCTGATGCGCCACATCCGCAACCCGATCGGCGTCAAGCTCGGCCCGACCACCGCGCCCGACGACGCGTTGGCCCTGGCCGAGCGGCTCAACCCCGACAACATCCCGGGGCGGCTGACCTTCATCACCCGCTTCGGCGCCGGGCGGATCCGCGACGGCCTGCCGGAGCTCGTCGAGAAGGTCACCGCCGCGGGCGTCGAGGTGGCGTGGGTGTGCGACCCGATGCACGGCAACACGTTCGAGGCGTCGTCCGGCTTCAAGACCCGCCGCTTCGACGACGTCATCGAGGAGGTGCAGGGCTTCTTCGACGTGCACCGCTCGCTCGGCACCTGGCCGGGTGGCGTCCACGTGGAGCTCACCGGCGACGACGTGACCGAGTGCGTCGGCGGCGGCGAGGAGCTCGCCGAGATCGACCTGTCGCACCGCTACGAGTCGGTCTGCGACCCGCGGCTCAACCGCGTCCAGTCGCTCGAGCTCGCGTTCCTCGTCGCCGAGATGCTGCGCAAGGCCTGAGGTGCCGGTGCGGGCCCGTGCGCTGCCGGCGGCCGCCGTGCTCGCGCTCGCCCTCGCGCTGCCGTCGCCGGCCGTGGCCGCCGACCGGGTGGTGACGGTCTCGGACGCGGGTTACTCGCCGGACGTGGTGCGGCTGACCCTTGGCAGCCGGGTGGAGTTCACCTTCGTCGACCCCGGCCACTCGGCCACCTCCGACGTGGGGTTCTTCGACACCGGCGTCCAGACCGGGGGACTCGAGCGCGAGTGGTTCTGGGCCAGTGGCAGCTACCGCTACCACTGCACCGCTCACCCCTCGACGACCGGCCGGGTCCGGGTGCCGCCGCGGGCCACGGAGGAGACCGACGGCGGGTGGCTGCTGTGGTGGGCCGACGCGGACGCCCCCGACACGACGACGTACGACGTGCAGGTGCGGCGGCGGGGTGCCGACGCCTGGCGCGACCTCCGCAGCGACACCACCGACGCGTCCGCGTCGTTCGACCCCGCGCGCCGTGGTCCCTGGAAGGTCCGCGCCCGCGCCGTCCTCACCGCCTCGGGGGCCACGTCGGGCTGGTCACCGGTCCTGCGGCTGTCCTGACGCCCTGCTCGACCCAGGCCTCCCGGCCGTGACGATGCCCACCCGTCTGGACGGCACTTCGGCCCTACCGGCGGTCGGGGTCCGGCGGTAGTGCGGAAGTGAATGGTGCGCAGGCCCATGGTCTCGGGCGGACGGGAGAAGGTGTCATGTCCAGGTCGGGACGCAGTGTCGTCGGTACGTTCGCACTCGCAACAGCTCTGTCGGTCACGATGGCCGGTGTTGCGCCCGGCGTCGCAGCGGCGGCACCCGCGAGCACCGCGACGCTCGTGCAGGTCATCGACCTGTCGACGTGGTCGCCGGCGAGCCCGGACCCCTCGGGCGTCGCCTGGCGTGCGGCCACGGGTCACCTGGTCGTCGTCGACTCCGAGGTCGACGAGACCACGGGTGCCGGCTACCACGGCGTGAACCTCTGGGAGGCGACGCGCACCGGCACGGTCACGGCGACGGGCACCACCGTCGGCGTCTCGAGCGAGCCGACCGGTGCCGGCATGGATCCCGCCACCGACACGTTGTTCGTCTCCGACGACGACGGCGGTCGGGTGCTGGCGCGTCGGGCCGGCCCCGACGGGCTCTTCGGCACCACCGACGATGTCGGCGTGGGCTCGGTCAACACGCGCGCGCTCGGCATCGCCGACACCGAGGACCCCGCCTTCGACACCGCGAACGGCGCCCTCTACTTCCTCAACGGCACCTCGACGGACGTCTACCGCGTCAACCCGGTGAACGGCGTCTTCGGCGACGCGGACGACACGGTCAGCCAGTTCGACGTCGGCTTCCTCGGCATCACCGACACCGAGGCGTTGGCCTACGACGCCGCCCGCAACACCCTGCTCGTCGGCGGCAGCAACGGCTACATCTACGAGCTCACGCCCACCGGCACGCTGGTGCGCTCGGTCGACGCCCGGGTGGGCGGCCTGAGCCACCTCTCCGGCATCACCGTGGCGCCCGCCTCGGACGGAGCGTCCGTCCCGAGCTGGTGGGTCGTCGACCGCGGTGTCGACAACGACGCCGTGCCCACCGAGAACGACGGCCGGCTCTTCGAGCTGCGCGCGCTCCCGGACGCCACGAACCTGCCGCCGGTCGTCGAGTCGGTGAGGATCGACCAGACCTCGCCGACCACCGACCAGGAGCTGACGGTGACCGTCGACGCCAGTGACGTGGACGGCCCCCAGCCGGTCCAGTTCTCCTACCAGTGGTCGCGCAACGGCGAGGACATCGCCGGCGCCACCGCTGCCACGCTCGACCTGGGCGTCGCGGGCAACGGTGACAAGGGCGACCGCATCTCGGTGAGCGTCCGGGCCACGGACGGCGTCGACGCCACGCCGTGGGTCGCGTCGGCCGCGGTCACGGTCGTCAACGGCGCGCCCGCCTTCGTGCCCCCGCTGCCGGACCGCAACGGCACCGAGGGGCGCAGTGTCGACGTCGCCGCGGCGGCGACTGACCCCGACGGCGACACGCTCACCTACACGGCGACCGGCCTGCCTCCCGGGCTGACCATCGACGCCGCCACCGGACACATCACCGGCACGATCGCCGACGGCGCGGCTGCCGGCGGGCCCTACACCGTCACCGTCGATGCCGCCGACGGGCCGCCGTCCGTGCCGTCGCCGGAGGTCCGGAAGGTGCAGTCCGCGTCGGGCACCGCCACCACCGGCAGCTCGATGACCGTGGACCTGCCCGCGACGCCGACGCCGGGCAACCTGCTCGTCGCCACGGCGCGCTTCGGTGGGTCGAGCGCGGCGGTGCTCCCGACCGGATGGCGTGCGGCCGTGCAGCTGGGGTCTCCGAAGGCCTTGGTGATGTACAAGGTCGTCGCCGCAGGTGACTCGCGGTCGGTGACCCTGTCGCTGAACCCGTACGTCTCCTCGGTGTTCGCGATGACGGTCCTGGAGTACTCGGGGCTGATCACCGACACCGACACCGTGCTGGACCGCACGGGCAGTGGCACCGTGGCCCCCAGTGCCACCTCGGCCTCCGTGGCTCTCTCGGCGGCCACCACGGAGGCGTCGGAGCTGGTCGTGGCCACGGTGAACGTCTCCGCTGTGTCGACCCCGGGCTTCAGCGGCACGTGGGCCAACGGCTTCAGCCACGACGCGACCGGGCCCTACCAGGCCGTGGCGCACCGCGCGGTCACCGAGACCGGGACGTACGCGACCGGCACGTCGTGGACCAGCGCGGTCACCGCCGGCACGTCGACCATCGCGTCCTTCCGCCGCATCCCGGGGGTCGAGACGGACTCGCGCGTCGCGCGGGACACCTTCACCTGGACGGTCGGCACGGACACCACCGGGCCGGAGGTCGGCATCACCGTGGCACCGCCCGACCCGGACGGAGCCGCCGGCTGGTACCGCTCCGCGGTGACGGTCACCGTCGACGCCACCGACGACTCGGGCGAGGTGGCCTCGGTCGAGTACGCCGTCGACGGCGGCGACTGGACGGACTACACCGGGGCGTTCGCGCTGTCCGACGGCGAGCACCTCGTGCACGCGCGGGCCACGGACGACCTCGGGAACACCGGGACCGACCAGCTGGCGCTGAAGCAGGACACCGCCGGCCCGGCGGTGGCGCTGGTGGGCGGTCCCGTCGGCGACCAGGAGCTCGGGCACGTCGCCCCGGCGCCCACGTGCGATGCCTCCGACGTGACGTCCGGCCTGCAGGACTGCGTGGTCACCGGCTACGGCACCGACCTCGGCCAGCACACGGTCGTGGCGACGGCCACGGACAACGCGGGCAACGTGAGCACCGACATGCGGAAGTACACGGTGGTGGACACGGGCGTCCCTTCGGTCGTGATCGCCGTGACGCCCGCGGTGCCCGACGGCCTGGACGGCTGGTACACCTCCGGAGTCACGGTCTCGGTGACCGCGACCGACGAACCCGGCGGCGTGACCTCGACCGAGGTCTCGGTCGACGGCGGGACGACGTGGGTCGGCTACGACGGGCCGTTCCTGCTGCCCGACGGCGAGCACGCCGTGCAGGCGCGGGCGACCGACGCCAGCGGCAACACCGGCACCGACCACGTGACGCTGCGGCAGGACACCACCCACCCGGCGGTGGCCCTCGTGGGTGGCCCCACGGGCGACCAGGAGCTGGGCCACGTGGCGGCGGCGCCGACGTGCGAGGCCTCCGACGCCACGTCCGGGCTGAAGGACTGTGTCGTCACCGGCTACGGCACCGACCTCGGTGAGCACACCGTGGTCGCCACGGCCACCGACGACGCCGGCAACGTCAGCACCGACGAGCGCACCTACCGGGTCGCCGACACGGGAGCCCCGACGGTCGGGATCTCCGTGTCGCCGGGCGACCCGGACGGCGCGAACGGGTGGTACACCTCGGTCGTCGAGGTCACGGTGACCTCCGACGACGCCGGCGCGCTCGCCGCGGTGGAGGTCTCGGTCGACGGGTCCACCTGGCTGGACTACGTCGGGCGCTTCCCGCTGGCCGACGGAGACTGGGTGGTGCGGGCGCGCGCCACCGACGCCAGTGGCAACACGGGGGCCGACCAGCTGGCGCTGAAGCAGGACACCGCCGGCCCGGTCGTCGCCCTGGTGGGCGGCCCGAGCGGCACGCAAGAGCTGGGGAGCGTCGCTCCCGAGCCGGCCTGCGAGGCGTCGGACGCCACGTCGGGCCTGCAGGACTGCGTGGTCACCGGGTACGGCACCGGTCTGGGCGAGCACACGGTGGTCGCGACGGCCACGGACGGTGCGGGCAACGTGCGCAAGGACTCGCGTACCTACACCGTGGTCGACACCGGTCGGCCGACCGTGGTGCTCTCGGTGGCACCGGCGAGCCCGGACGGCCTGGACGGGTGGTACACCTCGGTGGTGGAGGTCGCGGTGACCGCGACCGACGAGCCGAGCGGCGTCGCCTCGACCCAGTTCTCGGTCGATGGTGGCGAGACGTGGTCGGACTACACCGGCGCGCTCACGCTGCCCGACGGTGACTACACGCTGAAGGCGCGGGCCACCGATGCCAGCGGGAACACCGGGACCGACCAGCTGGCGCTGAAGCAGGACACCGCCGACCCGGCGGTGGCCCTGGTGGGTGGTCCCGTCGGCGACCAGGAGCTCGGGCACGTCGCCCCGGCGCCCACCTGTGACGCCTCCGACGTGACTTCCGGACTGAAGGACTGCGTGGTCACCGGCTACGGCACCGACCTCGGTGAGCACACCGTGGTCGCGACCGCGACCGACAACGCCGGCAACACCAGCCGCGACTCCCGCAGCTACACCGTCGTCAGGAACGACACGGCGCCGGTCGCCGCGGACGACGCGTACGCGACGAACGCGGGCGACACGCTGCGCGTCGCCGCGCCCGGCGTCCTGGGCAACGACTCCGACCCCGACGGCGACACCCTGTCGGCCGAGGTGGTCGACGCGCCGGCGCATGCGTCGTCCTTCGCGCTCGCGGGTGACGGATCCTTCACCTACGTCCCCGCACCCGGCTTCGGTGGGGTGGACACGTTCCGCTACCGCGTGGTCAGCGGCACCTCGGTCAGCGCACCGGCGACGGTCACGCTCACGGTGACCCCCGCCTGGGCGGCGCAGTACTTCTCCAACGAGAAGCTCAGCGGCGCACCGGTCGCCACCGCGTTCGAGCCCCTGGGTGACCCCGAGCAGCTCGTGCACGAGTGGGGCAGCGGTGGACCGGCCGGCGTGCGCGTCGACGGGTTCTCCGCCCGCTGGACGACGAGCATCGACCTCGACCAGGGCGGCGACTTCATCTTCACCGGAAGCGCCGACGACGGCTTCCGCGTGCTCGTCGACGGCACCTGGGTGCTGCGCGACTGGGGCAAGCTGGCCGTCGTGACGTCGGCCGCCGTGCCGCTGACGGCGGGCACCCACACGATCGTGGTCGAGTACTACGAGCACACCGGCGCCGCCCGGGTCGACGTCGGGTGGCAGCGGGCCGCGAGCAACCACTGGACGGCGGAGTACTTCGCCAACGAGACGCTGAAGGGCGCGCCGGCGAGCGTCGTCGACGAGGCGTTCGGCAGCCCGCGCCAGCTCGACCACAACTGGGGCACCGGCGGACCCGCGGGCCTGGGGCCCGACGGATTCTCGGCGCGGTATTCCGCGCGCGTGGTCCTCGCCGCAGGCGACTACCACTTCACCGCCACCAGCGACGACGGTGTGCGCGTGCGCATCGACGGCACCCTGGTGCTCAACGACTGGAAGGCGCACACGGTCCGCACCAGGGCGGTGACCGTCCACCTCACGGCGGGTCAGCACACGATCGTCGTGGAGCACTACGAGCACTCCGGGGCGGCAACCGTCCAGCTGTCCTGGTAGCCGCTCGACGCGCCTGCCCGGGAGTCCCTCCCGGGCAGGCGCGTGGTGTGATGCTGTCATGGCGATCGACCTGCGCAGCGACACCGTCACGCGCCCGACGGAGGCCATGCGCCGGGCCATGGCCCGCGCCGAGGTCGGTGACGACGTCTACGGCGAGGACCCCACGGTCCGGGCGCTCGAGGAGCGGGTGGCGGGGCTGTTCGGGCACGAGGCGGCGCTGTTCACGCCCACCGGCTCGCTGGCCAACGTGCTGGCCGTGCGCACCCTCGTCGGCGTCGGGCAGGAGGTGCTCTGCGAGGCCCGCGCCCACATCGCCCGCGCCGAGCTCGGCGCGCACGGAGCCGTCACCGGGCTCACCATGCGCACCTGGAGCGCGCCCGACGGCCGCCCCGACCTCGCCGCCCTGCGCGAGCTCTTCGCGCCCGACATGGGGCCCTTCTTCGTGCCGACCGCGGCGATCTCGGTCGAGAACAGCCACAACTTCGCCGGCGGCACCGTGGTCGCGGTCGACGACCTGCGCGCGCTGCACGCGTGGACCCGCGACGTCGGCGCGCGGGTCCACCTCGACGGCGCCCGGATCTGGAACGCCCACGTCGCCACCGGCACCCCGCTCGCCGACTTCGGCGCCACGGCCGACGTGATGGCGGTGTGCCTCTCCAAGGGGCTCGGCGCCCCGGTCGGCTCGCTCGTCGTCGGCTCGGCCGACGCGGTCGCGGAGTCGCGGGTGTGGCGCAAGCGCCTCGGGGGCGGGATGCGCCAGTCGGGCATCCTCGCGGCCGCCGGGCTGCACGCGCTCGACCACCACGTCGAGCGCCTGGCCGTCGACCACGACCACGCGCGCCTGCTGGCCGAGGCCTGCGCGGTCGACCCCGCCACGGTGGAGACCAACATCGTCGTGGTGCCGCACCACGATCCGGCGTCGGTCGTGGCCGCCGCCCGCGAGGAGGGCGTGCTCGTCGGCGCCGTCGGACCCACCGCGCTGCGGCTGGTCACCCACCTCGACGTCGACGCCGACGGCGCCGCCCGGGCCGCGCAGGTGCTGGGCCGGCTGGTGGGCTGATCCGGACCGGCCTGCGGACCGCTCCTACTGCGGCGTGCCCGTCAGCGAGACCTCGCTGATCGCGGTGTAGTTGCGGGCCTCGGGGCCCGAGCCGGGCTTGGAGACCTCGGTCAACGTCAGCCGCACGGTCGTCGTCGTGACGGGGTCGAGCTGCAGGCTCTGGAGGTCGCGGGTCTCGGTGAGATCCTGCTCGATGACGGTGCCGTCGTCGAACTCCCACGTCGCCTTCAGGATGCGCCGGTTGCCGGCGTACCAGTCGAGGCTCCCCGCCGTCTTGGCGTAGCCGTTGATCATCCCGACCTCCTTGACCACCGTCTCCTGGGGGAGCGTGAAGGTGATCGTCGAGCCGGTGCCGTCGCCGGGCATCCGCCAGCAGGTGTCGGCCTTGCCGTCGACCATGTTGGCCGCCTCGTAGGTGACGGTGTCGCCGTTGACGTCCTGGTTGGGCGGGGCCGTCGCCGGGACCTCGATCCGTGCCGACGGCGCGACGTCCCCGGGCTTCCCGGGCTTGTCGGGCTTCTGGTCCTTGGTCGGCTCGCTCGACGGCTCCTTGCTCGGCTTCTTGTCCGGCCCCTTCTGCGCCTTGGTGGTCTCCTCCGCGGCCGGCGCCGCGTCATCGCCCCCGCCCGACAGCAGCAGGCGTACGCCGAGCACGGCGACCACGACGAGCACGGCCGCGACGACGAGCCACGGCCACCACGCCGCCCGGCGGTGGCTGGTGGGCACGGCCGGCTCGGGGGCGATCTCCTCGGGTGCGGGCAACGGCGGCGGCAACGGGGGCCCGGCGTCCACCGGCCCGGGCGGCCCGGCGACCTCGTCCGCGAAGAGGGGGTAGCGCGCCGGCTCGAGCGGTGCCGTGTGCGGGCTGGGCGGCGGCGCGGGCGGCGTCGACCCGTCAGCGGCGACGGCAGGGCGTTCGGCGGTGCCGGTGCGCCAGTCGGGATCCTCGACCGGGGCGCCGATGGGCTGGCCGCAGTTGGTGCAGAAACGGCCGACGCTCGAGGGGTCGAGCTCCTGGCCGCACCGGGTGCAGACGGACATGTGCCTCCTCACGCGGCCCGCTTGCTCGAGCCCGGACTGGGGCCCGGCGTGGGCCCAGCGTAGGGGACGGGGCGCTCAGCCGGACCGGCTGCGGTCCGCGGCGGGCGCCCGGCCCAGCAGCGGCGGCATCCGCCGCACCGCCTGGGCCAGCTCGCGCAGCGCCGTCCCGTGCAGGGCCTGCGGGCCGTCGCAGAGCGCCGTCTCCGGGTCGGGGTGGACGTCGACGATCACCCCGTCCGCCCCGGCGCCGATCGAGGCCCGGGAGAGGGGGACCACCAGGTCCATCCGGCCGGCCGCGTGCGAGGGGTCGACGATGATCGGCAGGTGGCTGGTCGACTGGACCACCGGCACCGCCGAGAGGTCGAGGGTGTTCCGGGTGGCCGGCTCGAAGGTGCGGATGCCCCGCTCGCACAGCACGACGTCGAGGTTGCCGCGCTGGGCGATGTACTCCGCCGCCATCAGCCACTCCTCGACGGTCGCGGTCATCCCGCGCTTGAGCAGCACCGGCTTCCCGGCGCGCCCCACCGCCTGGAGCAGGCCGAAGTTCGCCATGTTGCGGGTGCCGACCTGCAGCATGTCGGCGTGCTCGACGACGACGTCCACGTCGCGCGCGTCGACCACCTCGGTGACGACCGGGAGCCCGGTCAGCTCGCCGACGTCGGCCAGGATCTTCAGTCCGGTGACGCCGAGGCCCTGGAAGGCGTACGGCGAGGTGCGTGGCTTGTAGGCCCCGCCCCGCAGCAGCGTGGCGCCCGCGGAGGCGGCCATCCGGGCGGCCTCGAGGGTCTGGTCGGCGGTCTCGACCGCGCACGGGCCGGCGATGAACGTGAAGGTGTCCGGCCCGATCGGGACCTCGCGGCCCGGCCGCCCGACCCAGACGGTCGATCGCTCGGGGTGGTGCTGGCGGCTGACGAGCTTGTAGGGGTCGGAGATCCGGTGCACGTCGGCCACCCCGGGCAGCGTGCGCAGGTTGAGGTGGTGGAAGGAGTCGATGTCGCCGACCAGGCCGATGATCGTGCGCACCACACCCTTGGAGACGAAGGCCTCACCGCCCACGCTCTCGACCTTCTCGACGACGTGGGCGACCTGCTCGTCGGTGGCACCGGGGGCCATGACGACGACCATGGGGACTCCTCGGAGGTGGGTTGCCGGGTCACGTCAGGAGAGCGTCTCCCGGGAGCCGGGCACGTTGCCACCCCGGGGGATCACGGTCTCGTCACCGTTCGGTCACGCCGCGCGGCCGGCCCGCTCACACCGCGAGGTGCGGCACCTCGCCCTCGGTGCCGCGCCGCGGGCCGATCTCGACGACGAGCATCGCGGTCAGCACCAGGGCGCCGCCGACCGCCATCTTCACCGTCATCGACTCCCCGCCCAGCAGCACCGCGAAGAACGCGGCGAAGACCGGCTCCATGCTCATGATGATCGCGCAGCGGGTGGCCGGGAGGTGGGCCTGCGCCCAGGTCTGCCCGACCAGCGACAGCACGCCGGCGAAGACCGCCATGTAGATCACGGCCAGCCAGTCCTGCGTGGTGGCGGGCAGCACCATCCCGCCGGGGAGCGCGGCCACCAGGCAGATCACCGCGATCACGACCACCTGCACGATCGAGAGGCCCAGTGCGTCCGCGGGTCGCGACCAGGCCCCCAGCCCGACGATGTGCAGCGCGTAGAGCATCGCCGCCACGAAGGTGAGCGCCTCGCCGTACCCGACCGACAGCCCGGAGAGCGTCAGCAGCGCCAGGCCGCCCGTCGCGAGCGCGACCGCGCCCCAGGTCACCGCGGTCACCCGCGTGCCGAGCAGGACGGCCGCGAACAGCGGCGTGGCCACGACGTACAACCCCGTGATGAAGCCCGACACGGTGGCCGGGGTGTGCGCCAGCCCGGCGGTCTGGAGGATCTGGGCGACACCGTAGAGGCCTCCGAGGACCACCGCCCGGCGCCGGTTGTCGGGCGAGAGCCGCACCATCGCCTTCGGCGCGACCACCACCAGCAGCACCGCCGCGATCGTGAAGCGGACCGCCAGGAAGTCGAGGGTCGGCACCCGGGTCAGCAGGTCCTTGATCAGGAAGAACGTCGAGCCCCAGACCGCCGTGATCAGCAGCAGCAGGCCGGTCGCCGCCAACGTCGTACGGCGGGTGGGAGCGGCCGCCACGGTGCTCACGCCGCCTCCTCGCGCAGCCGCTTGAGCAGCGGGATGCCGGGGTCGCCGAGGTCACGCGAGCCCGGGGTCTCGAGCACGAACGGCACCCCCGCCGTCGCCGGGTGGGCCAGCAGCTCGGCGAACGCGCCCGTGCCGACGTGGCCCTCGCCGAGCTTCTCGTGGCGGTCCTTGAAGGCGCCGCGCACGTCCCGGGAGTCGTTGGCGTGCACGAGCCGGAGCCGCCCGGGGCCGCCGATCCCGACCAGGCGGTCGAGGGTGGCCGTCGCGCCCCCGGGCTCGTCGAGGGGAGCGCCGGCCGCGAAGACGTGGCAGGTGTCGAGGCAGATGCCCGCCTTGGGGTGGTGGTCGAGCGCGTCCAGGTAGGCAGTGAGGTCCTCCACACCCGCGCACAGCGAGCGGCCCTGGCCCGCGGTCGGCTCGAGCAGCAGCCAGGGCGCGGCCTCGTCGGCCACGGCCTCGAGCAGCGGCAGCAGCCCGTCGCGCACCTGGCGCAGCGCTGCCGCGCGGCGGGCCGCCGTCGCGGCCCCGTCGCCGCCCGGGTCGACGTACGACCCGGTGTGCACGACCACGCCCTCGGCGCCGATCTCGGCCGCCCGGCGCAGGTTGTGGGCGACGCTGGCGACCGACCGCTCGTAGGTGGACGCGGTGGGGGAGCCGAGGTTGACCAGGTAGGGCGCGTGCAGGAAGACGCGGATCCCGCGCTCCGCGACGGCCCCCCGGAACCGCGCGTCCTCGCGCGGGTCGCCCGGCGACAGCGACCAGCCGCGCGGGTTGCCGACGAAGACCTGGAACGCCTCGCAGCCCAGCGCCTCGGCGTCGGCGAGGGCGCCCGCCACCAGCCCGCGGCCGACCTTGACGTGGGTCCCCACGGGGTTGCGCAGCGCTGCGCGGGTCGCCGCCGGGGTGGTCACCCCGGCAGCCTAGGTGGGGGCGGGGTCAGATGATCGAGAGGGTGATCGTGCTCCCGGCCGGCACCTCGGTGCCGGACTCCGGGTCGACCGACCACACGTAGCCCAGGCCGAGGTAGCCGTCGGCGTTGCGCACCCTGACCTCGAACCCGAGGTCCTCGAGCGCCTGCGTCGCCGCATCGACGCCGGAGCCGCGCAGGCCGTCGGGCACCGCCACCAGCTCCGGGCCGGAGGAGACCACGAGGGTGACCGTGTCGCCCTCGTGGACCTGCGAGCCGCCCGCCGGGTCCATCGAGATCACGTCGCCCTCGGCCACGGTGTCGGAGTGCTCGGTCCGCGAGGCGTCGACGGTGATGCCGCGCTCCTCCAGCCACGCCTGCGCCGTGGCCGCGCTGCGTCCGACCCAGTCGCGCAGCTCGACCGGCTGCGGGCCCTTGCTGACGACGAGGTCGACGATCGAGCCCGGGCGCAGCGTGGTGCCGACCGGCGGGTCGCTCCTGAGCACCCGGCCCTCGGGCACGGTGGTCGACCACCGGCCGGTCGAGTCGCCGAAGTCGAGCTTCAGCTCCGCGAGGGCGTCCTGCGCCTGGTCCTCGGTCATGCCCCGCAGCTTCGGGACGTCGTAGCGCTCCTTGCCCAGCGACATGGTCAGCGTGACCGTGCCGCCGTCGAGCACCCGCTCGCCCGCGCCGGGGTCGGTGCTCAGCACCTTGCCGGCCGGCACGGTCTCGGAGTACGCCGGGTCGCCGACCTCCACCTCGAGACCGGCCGCCTCGAGCTCGTCGACGGCCGCGCCCTGGCTCATGCCGAGCACCGCGGGCGTCGAGGTGTAGCGCGCCCAGCCGAACCACCACGCCGAGGCGCCGAGCGCGGTGACCAGCACCAGGGCGACGGCCAGCAGCACGGGTCCGCGGCGCGAGCGGCGCGGCCGGGCCGGCGGCCTCTCGTCGCGCTCCCGGGACGGACCCGAGGGTGGCCCGGGCGGTGCGGGGGCCTGGTGCGCGGGCTCGCGGGGGATCGCGGTGGTGCGGTCGTCGACCGCGGAGGCGGCGGTGGCCGCGGCGGCGGCCGGGAGCAGCCAGGCGGCGTGCTCGCCACCGTCGGCCTGCGGGGACGCGCCGAAGACCTGGGGGGCCGTGTCGACGTCGAGCCCGGCGACCGGTCCGGGCGCGGCCGAGGGGCGCAGTGCGAGGTCGGCCTCGAGGTCGGGATCTGTCCACACGCCGGCGGCCACGGCGTGCGCCACCTGGTGGAGCAGGTGCAGCAGCACGCCGGCGTCGGCCGGGCGCTGGGTGCGGTCGCGGGCGGTCGCGCGAGCGACGAGCGCGTCGACGTACGGCGGGATGCCGTCGACCGTCGCCGACGGCGCGGGCACGTCCTCGTGCACGTGCTTGTAGGCGACCTGGATCGGCGACTCGCCCTCGTGCGGCTTCTGGCCGGTGAGCAGCTCGTAGAGCACCACGCCGGCGGCGTACACGTCGGCCCGCGCGTCGGAGCGGCCCTCGACCACGAGCTCGGGGGCGAGGTAGGACACGGTGCCGATCAGCACCCCGCCGGTCGCCGTGTGCTGGGTGTCGGCGCTGATCGCCTTGGCCAGGCCGAAGTCGGCGACCTTGACCGCGCCACCGGCCGAGTCGTCGGCGATCAGGACGTTCTCGGGCTTGACGTCGCGGTGCACCAGGCCGGCCCGGTGCGCCGCGGCCAGCGCGGAGACCACGGGCTCGAGCAGCGCCAGCGCCCGCCCCGGGGCCATCGGGCTCTCCTTGCGGATGACGTCGCGCAGGGTGTGGCCGGGCACGTGCTCCATCGCGAGGAACACGATGCCGTCGTCGTCGCCCTGGTCGTAGACGGCCACGACGTGGGGGTGGGAGAGGCGGGCCGCCGCCCGGGCCTCACGCACGAAGCGGTCGGCGAACTCGGTGTCGTCGCCCATCCCGGGGTGCATGACCTTCACGGCCACGGTGCGGTCGAGGCGGAGGTCGGTGGCCTCGTAGACGCTGGCCATGCCGCCGCGGGCGATCCGGCCGCGGATCCGGTAGCGGCCGTCGAGCAGCCGCCCGGTCATGGGGTCGCTGACGCCGGCGTCGGTGCCCGTGGGGGCGCGCCGCTCTGGCGTCACGTCGACCCTCCTGCTCCGGACGGGGAAGGCTCCGGATCGCTCCCATGGTACGGATCGCCGGGCCCCCGGCCCGCCTCGGCGCGCTCGCGGCGTGGCGCGCCTCACCCGCCCGCGGGTGCGGCGGGGGCTGGCCCGGCCTGCCAGAGTGGGACCCATGAGCGAGCGCATCCAGGACCTCACCCCCGACTTCGCGGGGCTCGTCGAGGAGTGGCTGGACTGGTCGGAGGCCGGCGCCGTCCTCGGCGTGACCCCGGCCAAGATCCGCACCATGGTCCGCGACCACGAGCTGGCCGCGGCCGTCCCCGCCCCCGGGTCGCCGCCGTCCGTCCCGGCCCTCTTCCTCCAGGACGGGCTGGTCGTCAAGGGGCTCCCCGGCCTGCTGACCGTGCTCCACGACGGCGGGTTCGACGACCGCGCCGCGATCGCCTGGATCTTCACCGACGCCGACCTCCCGGGCCGCCCGATCGACGCGCTGCGCGAGAACCGCGGCTCCGAGGTCAAGCGGCGCGCCCAGGCGCTCGGCTTCTAGGTCGCGCCCCGGCCCACCGCGCGGTGCGCCGTCCGGTTCACCCTCTGGCACCCCCCTCGCGCAGGCCCCGTCCCGAGGAGTAGAACGGTGTCCGGGGACGAACGAGCGACGCGAGAGGAGTCCGACGATGAGCGGACTGGCGGGACTGCTGGCAGGGCGCACCGAGCCCGGCATCTACCGGTGGCACGGTGCCTTCGACACCGCCGACGTGCAGCACGCGGTCGAGCACGCCCACTGGAACTTCGCCTGGGTGGACGGGTGGCACCACCAGGACAAGAAGGAGTTCCTCGACGCCGCCGGTCAGGCGCTCGGGTTCCCCGACAACTGGGGGCACACCTTCGACGCGCTCGGTGACTGCCTCGCCGACGTGACGGCCGGGGACAGCAACGGCTGGGTGCTGCTGTGGGACGGCTGGGGCACCCTGGCCCGCTCCGACGAGCAGGCCTTCTCGGTCGCGCTCAGCGTGCTGGGCGGCCGGGTGAACGCCGACCGGGGCGGCCCGTTCGCCGTCCTGCTGCGGGGCGAGGGGCCGGAGAGCATGACCGGGGTCGAGAGCCTCGACTGACTGGAGTGACGCCCGGGGGCGCGGCAGTCAGCGCACCCGGTGCGTGACGTCCGCGGCGAGTCCGCGGAGCACCTCACGTCCGGCCTCGTCGATCGGCGCGCGCTCCAGCGCCGCCAGGGCGTGGTCGGCGAGGTCGCGGATCACCGCCTCGACCTGCGCCGGGGCGCCGGAGGCCTCGATCACGCCGCGCAGCCGGTCGACCTCCGCGACGTCGAGCGGGGTGCCGAGCGCCGCGTCGAGCAGGGCGGCGTCGCCGTCCGGCAGCGCGTCGAGCGCCAGCGCCACCAGCACCGTGCGCTTGCCCTCGACGAGGTCGTCACCCGCGGGCTTGCCGGTCTCGACCGCGTCGCCGAACACGCCGAGCAGGTCGTCGCGCAGCTGGAACGCCTCGCCGAGCGGCAGCCCGTACGCCCGCAGCGCGGTGGTGGCGTCCTCGCCGGCGCCGGCGAGCGCGGCGCCCACGTGGAGGGGGCGCTCGATGGAGTACTTCGCGGACTTGAAGCGCAGCACGGTCATCGCGGCGTCCACGTCGGCCCGGCCGCGTGCCTGCACCGAGACGTCGAGGAACTGGCCAGCGATCACCTCCGAGCGGCACAGGTCGAAGACGTCCATCGCGGCCGCCACCTCCTCGGAGCCGAGCCCGCAGCGGCGCAGCAGCTCGTCGCTCCAGCTCAGCAGCAGGTCGCCGAGCAGGATCGCGCCGGCCGCGCCGTACTGGTCGGGGTCGCCGGTCCACCCGTCACGGCGGTGCTCGGTCGCGAACGCGCGGTGGCTGGCCGGGCGGCCACGGCGGGTGTCGGAGGCGTCCATGAGGTCGTCGTGCACCAGCGCGCTCGCGTGCAGCAGCTCGAGGGCGGCGCAGGCGCGGAGCAGGGCGCGCTCCTCGTCCGCGGTGAGCGCCTCGGGGCGCACGGCGCGGAACCCCCACCAGCAGAAGGCCGCCCGGAAGCGCTTGCCGCCGCCGACCACGCCACGGGCCTCCTCGAGCAGGCGCAGGGCGTCGGGGCCGAGCGGGGCGAGCCGGTCGCCCATCCGGGCCAGGAAGTCGTCGAGGGTCTCCTGCAGGCGCGCCCGGAAGTGTTCGGCGTCCCAGCTCGTCACCCGGCCACGGTAGGGCATCCCCGTGCGTGGACAGCGGCCCGGGGCGACCGCCGACCTCCTACGCTGGTGCGCATGGTGCAACAACGGCCCCCCAGCATCGGCGCTCGGGTGCGGGGCGGGGAACGGTCGTTCTCGTTCGAGTTCATGCCGCCGCGCGACGAGGCCGGCGAGCAGCAGCTCTGGACCGCGATCGCCGAGCTCGAGCCGTACCGCCCGACCTTCGTGTCGGTGACGTACGGCGCCGGAGGCACCACCCGCGACACCACGGTCGCGCTGACCGGCCGGATCGCGCGGGACACCTCGCTGCTGCCGATGGGTCACCTGACCTGCGTGGGCCACACCCGTGAGGAGCTCGCGTCGATCCTCGAGTCCTACGCCGCCGCCGGGGTGCACAACGTGCTCGCGCTGCGCGGCGACCCCCGCGAGGGGCCGCGGGCGGAGTGGACGCCCACGCCCGGCGGGCTCACCCACGCCACCGAGCTGGTGGCGATGGCGCACGAGCGCGGTGACCTGAGCGTCGGGGTGGCGGCGTTCCCGACCGGTCACCCGGGGGCGTCCTCGATCGACGACGACACCCGCGTGCTGCTGGCCAAGCAGCGGGCCGGCGCGGAGTTCGCGATCACCGACATGGTCTTCCGGGCCCCGGACTACGTCGCGCTGGTGGAGCGGGCGGCAGCGGTGGGCGCCGACCTCCCGATCCTGCCCGGCATCATGCCGATCCTGAACATCGGCCAGGTGACCCGGATGGCCGAGCTGTCGGGCCGCGAGATCCCGGCCGAGGTGCGCGAGCGGGTCGAGCGCCACGGCGACGACAGGGCCGCCGTCCGCGCCGAGGGGATCGCGATGGCCTCCGAGCTGTGCGAGGCGCTGCTCGAGGCGGGCGCCCCGGGGCTGCACTTCTACACGCTCAACCGCTCCAAGGCGACGCGCGAGATCTTCGAGGCGCTCCAGATCAGGGCCTGACGACGCGCAGCGTCGTCAGCTCGGGGTCCGCGGCGTAGGCGATGCGCGTGCCGGCGGCTCGCGCGTGCTCGAGCGCGGCGAGGGTACCGGCCGTGACCTCCTCGCCCGGGGCCAGCACGGGGATGCCGGGCGGGTACGGCGCGACCAGCTCGGCGCTGGCCCGACCCTCGGCTCGGTCGAGCGGGACGGCCTCCGAGGGTGCGAAGAACGCCTGCCGCGGCGGCAGCACCGGCAGCGGGTCGACGGTGTAGGCCGCGGGGCCGACGACCGGCCGCGGGTCGCCGCGGTGCCGCTCGACCGAGGCGGCCAGTCGCGCCGCGAGCGCGTCGAGCGTGGCCGCGGTGTCGGCGAGCGACACCACCGCGACGACGACGTCGCGGTCGGCCGACTCGACGGGGAGGCCGGCCGCGAGCAGGTCCTGCTCGACGACGTTGCCGTCGGCGCCGGTGCCGGCCAGCACCACCGTCAGCTTGAGCGGGTCGACGCCCGCCCCGTCGAGGACGGCCAGCCCGTCGACCGCACGCAGCCGGTCGCGCGCGGCGCGGGTGGCCGCGAGGGCCTCGCCGAGCAGCTGCTCGCCGTCGCGCTCGAGCAGGGCGCGGGCGGCGTCGGTGCTGGCCAGGATCGCGCCGGCCGGGCTGGTCGTGGCGGTCGCCTCGACGCCGGCGTCGAGGCGCGCGGGGTCGACGCGGGCGGTGCGGGCGAGCACCAGCGCGGCCTGGCTCCACGCGGGGAGCGTCTTGTGGGCGCTGGTGACCACGACGTCCGCGCCGAGCTGGAGCGCGTGGCGGGGGAGCGCGGGGTGGAACCCGAAGTGCGCCGCCCACGCGGCGTCCACGACCACGGGCACGTCGTACGCGTGGGCCGCCGACGCGAGGCCGGCGACGTCGCCGACGGTCCCGACGTACGACGGGTCCCCGACCAGCACGGCGCGGGCGTCGGGGTGGTCGGCGAGCGCGCGGCGCACGGTCGTCGGGGCGACGCCGAGGGGGAGACCCGTGGCGGGGTCGACCTCGGGGCGCACCCACACCGGCGTGAGGCCGGCCAGCACCAGCCCGAGCAGCAGCGAGCGGTGGAGGGTGCGGCTGACCACGACGCGGTCACCATCGCCGGCCACGGCCAGCGCCACCGCCTGGTTGGCGTGGGTCGCGCCGCCGGTGGAGAAGCGGCAGACGTCGGCGCCCCAGAGGCGGGCGGCCCGGGCCTCGGCCTCCGCGAGCACGCCGGTGGCGAGCTTCATGGTGTCGAGTCCGGCGTAGAGCGGGACGTCGCCGGCCACGACGTCCCCGACGAGGTCGTGGCGCTGCTTGTGCCCCGGGATCGTGAACGGCGTCGGAGGCTTCTCGTGGAAGCGCAGCCACGCGTCGAGCAGCGGGGCGTCGGCGCGCAGGCCGCGCGGGTCAGTCGGCACCGGGCGCCCCACCGCGCTCCGCCGGACCCACCACCTGCGCGACCAGGGCCGCCGACAGCCCCACGAACGGCAGGCCCGCGCCGGGGGTCGCGTGCGCGCCGGCCGCGTAGACGCCGGGGACCGGGGTGTCGGGGCCGAGCCGGCGCCGCAGCGTCGCCCGCCCCTGCCACAGCACGCCCAGGGGCGAGCCGCCCCACTCCTCGACGAGGTCGCGCGGGCTGCGGTCGAGCCGCACCAGCACCCGGTCGCGCACGTCGACCCGGTGCCGGGCGAGCGCGCGCAGCACGTCCTCGGCCAGCCGCCCGCGGCCGTGCACCGTCCACGCGACGTGGCCCGGGGGCGCGACGCCGCCGGTGCGCAGCACCAGCAGGGGGTCGCCGTGCAGCACCACCTCGGGGCCGAGGTCCGCGAGCGTGCCGTCGGGGTCGCCCAGCCCGACGTGGGTGACCACGGGCGGGATCGCCGGCATCGTGCGCGCCACGTGCGGTGCCAGGGCCGGCAGCCGGCGCGGGTCGACGGCGACGACGACCACGTCCGCGTCGAGCTCGCCCGCGTCGGTCGCCACCGCCGCCACCCGGCCGCCCCGCAGCACCAGGTCGCGCGCCGTCGTCGACGTCAGCACGGTCACCCGCCGGGTCGCCAGCCGTCGCTCCATCGCGACCGCCAGGCCGGCCATGCCGCCGGGCACGGTCCAGGCGCCGAACCGCTGCTCGACGTACGACGCGACCCCGAGCCACGACGGCACGTTGCGCAGGTCGTGCCCCTCGGCCACGAACCGGTGCCCGGCCACCAGGCGCAGCCGCTCGTCCCCGAGGTCCCGGCGCAGCCGCTGGTGCAGGTTCTGGCGCCGCAGCAGCCTCGCCGACAGCTCGCGCGGGAGGTGGTGGCGGTCCCACGGCACCTCGAGGTAGCCGCGGCGGATCACCTCCCAGTCGTCCGCGAACCCGGCGACGTGGTCGGCCCACGCGCGCCCGAGCCCGGCGCCGAGCCCGTCGAACGCCGCGATCTGGGCGGCCCGCGAGCCGCCGGTGAGCACCACGCGGCTGCCGTCCTCGAACCGGTGCTCCCGGATCGAGGGCAGCGGCTCGAGCTCGAGCTCCTTCTCCACCGGCCGCCCCGTCTTGCGGAACAGGTCGCGGACCACGGCCGGCAGCAGCGTCGCGTGCGGCCCGGCGTCCCACACGAAGTCACCCGCTGCCGCGGTGGCGCGCACCGTGGCGAGCGCGCCGCCCAGGGTGGGGGAGCGCTCGACCAGCGTCACCGCGTGGCCCTGCTTGGCCAGGCGCGCGGCCGAGGCGAGTCCGCCGAAGCCGCCGCCGACCACCACCACCCGCGCCATGCCGGGAGCCTAGGGCGTGCGGGCGCCCGGCTCACCGCAGGTCGGGCGCCGCCTCCGCGTCGCCGAACGAGGAGCCGTGGGTCGCGTCGAGGTGGCGCATCAGCCCGGCGTTGAGCGGGCCGAGCCGGTCGCCGGGGCCCAGGGCCGCGCACGGCTCGATCTTGGCGAAGAAGCCGCTGGGGGTGTCGCCGAGCACCAGGCGGTTGCCGGTCGGCTCCTCCACCCGGGTGAGGTGCCGGCCGTCCCACGCCACGGCGTACTCGTCGGACCCGCCGACCGAGCCGCCCTCGCCGACGGCGACCGCGCGGCCGCTGCGCTGCGCGTCCATGAGCGGCAGCAGCGACTCGACGTCGGCGTACCCGAGCCCGGTGTCGTGCCCGGCGACGAGGTGGTCGTGCACGAGCTGCACGAGCTCGCCGGCCACCTTGCCGAGCTGGGTGAGCCCGGCCGAGACCCGGGTGTTGAGCTCGGTCGGGCGGAAACCGTCGGCCGTGAGCACCCCGTCGATGCCGAACGCGCCGCGGTAGCCGTGCCGCTCGCGCAGGTGCTCACCGACCCGGCGGGCGTGCCCGCGCATCTCCTCGCGGTCGGCGGCGGGCGGGTCCCACCACGACGACAGGCCGCCGAAGAGGAACCGCCGACGCCCCGGGTCGCGCAGGCTGGCGATCTCCACCGGCCGGAAGACCGCCGTGCCGTCGGGCAGCACGATCCCGTGGATCGAGCAGGGGACGCCGTCGAGGAACGGCATCACCCGCACCCGGTCGCAGCGCGGAACGAAGAACGCGAACGCCTCGGCGCGGTCGGCCTCGTCCACCACCCAGCGCACGTAGTTGCCGGCCCCGTTGAAGCCGTCGCGGGCGTCGCCCGACCAGACGGTGCCGAGCCCGCCCGGTTGCCCGGCGAGCGCGTCGCTCGCCGCCGTCAGGTCCTCGAGCCGCGCCGGCACGATCCGGTACGGCGCGTGGGGGACGCCTGCGGCCGCCCAGACCTCGTCGGCGAGCAGCTTGTCCTCGAGCGCGAGGAACGCCCGCGGCCGCCCACCGAGCAGCTCGCGACCGAGCAGCGGCTCGTCGGTGGTGACGAAGTTGCCCGGGTACCAGACCGCCTCGTGGCCGGGGTCGAACGCCTCGATCGCGGCGACGACCTCCTCCGGCAGGTCGTGGGCGAGAGCGTCGAGCTGCCGCAGCTCGTCGGTCACCGAGTCGGCGGGGGCGAGCGCCAGCTCCACGACCTCGCACGCGTCGGCGTCGGGGACCGGACCGGCGCCACGCGTCGTGGAGAGCACGAGCACGCGGCTCCCGCGGGCCCGGTGGCGGGCCACGGCGTCGGTGAAGCCTGCGAGCACCCCGGGGCCGAGCACGACCGGACGCCCGGCGTGCCGGGCCACCAGGCGCTCGACGGCGGCGTCGCGCGTGGGCGGGTCGGCGAGGTCGTGCGCGGCCCGAGAGGTCGTCATGGCCGGAGGCTAGCCAGCCGTGCCGCCGGGCACGACCGGGTTTCCCGGACCACCCGTCGGTGGCGGCGTCCGCCGGCCGCGCAGCCGCTGCCAGCCGCGCCGGACCAGGCGGGCCACGAGGTAGACCACGACCAGCCCGACGAGCAGCAGCACGCCCGCGATCGCCGCGGCGGCCCGCGGGTGCTCGACGGCGAACCACATCAGCGCCAGCACCGTGACGTCCTCGGCCAGGCTCGCGGTCACGTTGCTGACCGGCTCGGGACTGCTGTTGATCGCCAGCCGGCTGCTGGCCTTGACCGTGTGTGAGAGCAGCGCGGTGCCACCGCCCACGACGCCGGCGACGGCCTGGTCGAGCGTGGCGGCGTCGCCGGCGATCAGCACGCCCACGACCGCGCCGACCGTGGGCCGGATGACGGTCGACACGGCGTCCCAGGCCGAGTCGAGGTAGGGCACCTTGTCGGCCACGAACTCGAGCGCGAACATCACCGCGGCCGCCAGCAGCACGTCGGTGCGCCCGAGCGCGTCGGGGATCCCGGCGACGTCGCCGAAGCGGTCGGCGAGCCCGAGCACCAGCACGACCAGGTAGGCGTTGACGCCGCTGGCCCAGCCGCTGGAGAAGACCAGCGCGAGCGAGTCCACCGGGTCCCTACCCCTGCTCGACGTCCACCGGGGTGGCGCCGGTCAGCGCGAGCAGCTCGGCGTACGTCGTGGAGAAGACCGCCGCGGGATGGCCGGCGGCGGCCCACACGACGTCGTAGCGCTGCAGCCAGGCGTCGAGGTACGTCGGCACCGGGCGCGGGTGCCCGATCGGGGAGACCCCGCCGATCACCTGGCCGGTGTGCTCGCGGACGAACTCCGGGGTGGCCCGCGCGAGCTTCCCGGCGCCGATGGCGGCGGCGGTGTGCGCGGTGTCGACCCGGTGGGCGCCGGAGGTGAGGATCAGCACGGGGGAGCCGTGGTCGTCGAAGACCAGGCTGTTCGCGATCGCCCCCACCTCGCACCCGAGCGCGGCGGCGGCCAGCGCGGCCGTGTGCACGGTGTCGGGCAGCACCACGATGTCGCCGGTGCCGCCGAGCCGGGCGTGCTCGGCCCGGAAGCGGGCGATCGAGGGGTGCTCGGGGGTGGGCTCGCTGGTCATGGACCGACCCTAGTGTCGACGGCCGGTGCCGTCGCGCGAGATGCCGGTCGCCGGTCACGGACGACCTCTGGCACCATCGACACCGACGGTGACAGCGGCATCGGCGACAGAGGGGGACCTCGGGTGCTGGACGGGACGACGGTCGAGCGGGACGAGAGAGGGGCTGCGGGCATGCGGGGCACCCGACGCGCGCTGCCGCCGACGGTCCGGGCGGCCAGCCTGGCCCAGGTCGGGCTCGTCGTGCTGACCGGCCTCGCCACGGTGCTGACCGTGCTGCTGCGCGACGAGCTGCTCGACGAGTGGTACCGCCGGCACCCCACCGGCATCGAGCCGCCTGCCTTCGCGCCGGTCGCCGTCGTGCTCTTCGTGACCTACGCCCTGCTGGCGGCGGTGCTGCTGGTCTTCTTCCGCGGCGGTCACCGCGAGGCCCGCTGGGGGCTGACCCTGCTCGCGGCGTTCTTCGCCTTCACCATGGTGGTGCTGGTGCGCCAGGACCCGCCCCCGCTCTTCGTCGCGCTCGCGGTCGCCTGCGCGCTCGTCGACGTGGGGGTCGGCGCGCTGCTCTGGCGCCGCGAGACGACCGCGTTCCTGCGCGGCCCCGCTGCTGCCTGACCCTCCCGGTCCGGGCTCGGCGGGCTCCCGGGACCTCGTCGTGACTTTGCCCCGCTCTTTCCTTGACGCCCTGTCCGTGGGCCGGTGTACCGTGGTCTCGTTCGAACACGTGTTCGAACACCCTCCGGCGGAGGCGACCTCGACCCCCGCCTCCGCCGGAGCCGGGGCGGCGTCATCGGCCGGTCCGGGCAGGGGGTGACCGGGGGTCGTCCGAGGGGTCGAGCAGGCGTGGGAGGCGACGACGTGAGGCGCTACGACGACCCCGTGGAGGTGCGCCGCGGATGGGTGAGCGGGCCCGGGCACACCGGTGAGGGACCCGAGCAGTTCGTGTGGCACGGGCGGCTCTGGAAGGTGCGGGCGGTGCTCGCGCACTGGGTGGAGACCGGTCCCTGGTGGCAGTCCTCCGGGGCGCGGGCGGTGATCGGCTCCGACGAGCCGGCGGGCGGGGGCGACGGGGGTGCGCTCCCGGCCGCCGACCTGCTCCAGGAGCGCGAGCTGTGGCGGGTCGAGGCCGGGCGCGGCCCCGACCGGGCCGGCGTCTTCGACCTCTCCTTCGACTGGGCCGACGGCCGCTGGCAGCTCGTCGGCTGCGCGGACTGAGGGAGGACGAGACGTGACCGACCCGAGCCCCGCCGACGTCCCGCACCCCTTCGGGCTGCCCGCGACCACCCACGCCTACCTCGACCGTGCCGCCGGCTCGCTCCGGGAGGCGATCACCGCCACCGACGTCCCCGCCCGCTACGCCTGCGCCCACGTCGCCGCGCTCCGTGCTGCTGCCGCGCTGCTCGCTGCGCGGGCCCGCCCGGCCCCTGCCCGCCGCCGCCCGCAGAAGAACGCCTGGGTGCTGCTGGTCGAGGTCGCCCCCGAGCTGGAGGAGTGGGCCCGGTTCTTCGCCGCCGGTGCCGCCAAGCGGGCCGCGGCCGAGGCCGGCTCGACCCGGGCGGTCAGCGAGCGCGAGGCCGACGACCTGGTGCGCGACGCCGACCGGTTCCTCGCCGTGGTGGAGCAGGCGCTCGGCCTGGTCCCGCACCCGCCGCTGGGCGACCGGGTGGCCGTCGCCCGCCCTGCTCCCGGCACCGTTCCCGGCCACGCTCCCGACGGCACCGGCTGGGGGACGCGTGTCTCCTGACCCCTTCGTCCACCTCCACGTCGCCTCCGGCTACTCCCTGCGCTACGGCGCCTCCCACCCGCACACGCTGGTGGAGCGGGCCGTCGAGCAGGAGATGGACACCCTGGCGCTCACCGACCGTGACGGCACCTACGGCGCGGTGAAGTTCGCCCGCGCCTGCCTCGCCGCCGGGGTGCGCCCGGTGCTCGGCGTCGACCTCGCCTGCCGGCCGACCACCCCCCAGCACCTCCCGCAGCAGCGGTCGCGTCCCCGCACGCCGGTGCGCGGCGGCGCCTTCCGCGAGCGCGACCCCGAGCAGACCGCCGGGCCGGGCGGCGAGCTGCCCCGGGTCACCTTCCTGGCCGCCGGCCGGGCCGGCTGGTCGGCGCTGTGCCACCTGGTCTCGGCCACCCACCTCGCCGGCGAGCGCGGCGCCCCGGTCGCCGACCTCGACCTGCTCGCCCCCCACCTCGCCTCGGGCGACGTGCTGGTCCTGCTCGGCCCCGGCTCCGAGCTGGGGATGGCGGCCACCCACCGCCGCGACGACCTCGCGGCGGCCGTGCTCGAGCGCTGGTCCGCGGTCGTGCCGCGGGCCAACCTCCTCGTCGAGCTGGTCTCCCACCGGCTGCCCGCCCACCAGGGCACCTGGGGTCCCGGCACCTCCCCGCACGCCGCCCGGATGGCCGGCATCGCCCGGCGCGCCGGCCTGACCGCGGTGCTGACCAACGCGGTCCGCTACGCCGACCGCCTCGACGCACCCGTCTGCGACGTGCTCGACGCCTCCCGCCGCCTGGTCGCCCTCGGGTCGGTCGACCTGCGCCGGGTCGGGCCCACCGGGGTGCGGGGCAACGCGGAGGGGTTCATGAAGTCCGGCAAGCAGATGCTCGAGGTGGCCGAGGAGATCTGCCGGGCCGCCGGGCTGGGCGAGCCCGGGCACGAGGCCCACCGGCTGCTCGCCGCCACCCGCGCGGTCGCCGACCGCTGCGCCCTCGACCCGCGCTCCGACCTCGGTCTGGGCGAGGTGCACTTCCCCGAGTTCGAGCTGGCCGCCGGTGCGGCGGGCGGGGCGGGCGGGGCGGGGAGGTCGGCCGACGCCGACGCGCTGCTGCGCGCCCGGTGCGAGGGTGCGGTCGGCCGGCGCTACGGCTCGGCTCCGCGGCAGCGGATCTGGAAGCGCCTCGACGACGAGCTCGAGGTGATCCGCGGCCTGGGCTACGCGTCGTACTTCCTCACCGTCGGCGACGTCACCGACCTGATCCGCGACCTCGGCGTGCGCTGCGCGGCCCGCGGGTCGGGGGCCGGCAGCCTGGTCAACTACCTGCTCGGCGTCTCCGGGGTCGACCCGCTGCGCCACGGGCTGCTCATGGAGCGCTTCCTCTCGCCGCTGCGCGAGGCGCTGCCCGACATCGACGTCGACGTCGAGTCGGCCCGCCGGCTCGAGGTCTACGAGGCGATCCTCGACCGCTACGGCGGCGAGCGCTGCGTGTGCGTGTCGATGATGGACACCTACCGGGTCCGCCACGCCGTGCGCGACGTCGGTGCCGCGCTCGGCATGCCACCCGGCGAGACCGACGCGATCGCCAAGGCCTTCCCGCACATCCGGGCCCGCGACGCCCGGGTCGCGCTGCGCGAGCTGCCCGAGCTGCGGGCGTCCGGGCTGGGGGAGGAGCGGCTCGACCTGATGTTCCGCCTCGTCGAGCGGCTCGACGGGCTGCCGCGCCACATCGCCGTCCATCCGTGCGGGGTGCTGCTCTCCGACGCCACCCTGCTCGACCGCACCCCCGTCGAGGCGTCCTACGCCGGTTTCCCGATGAGCCAGTTCGACAAGGACGACGTCGAGGACCTCGGCCTGCTCAAGCTCGACGTGCTCGGTATCCGGATGCAGTCCTCGATGGCCCACGCCGTCGCCGAGATCTCCCGGGTCGACGGCGTCGAGGTCGACCTCGACGACGAGGCGCAGGTGCCCTTCGACGACCCGACGACCTTCGAGATGATCAGCTCCGCCCGCACCCTCGGGGTGTTCCAGATCGAGTCGCCCGGCCAGCGCGAGCTGGTGGGCAAGTCGGGCATCGACTCCTTCGACGACATCATCACCGACATCTCGCTGTTCCGGCCCGGCCCGGTCAAGAGCGACATGATCACCCCCTACCTCGACGTCAAGCAGGGGTGGAAGGCCTCGGCCTACCTCCACGACGACCTGCGCCCGATCCTCGGGCCGACCCATGGCGTGGTGGTCTTCCACGAGCAGGTGATCGAGATGATCGCGCTGTTCACCGGGCTCACCTACGCCGAGGCCGACGAGAAGCGCCGCGCCCTCGGGGATGTCGAGGGGATGGCCGAGACCAGGGTGTGGTTCTTCCCGCGGGCGCTGGCCCGCGGCTACCCGCTCGCGGTGGTCGAGCAGGTGTGGTCGGTGCTCGAGGCGTTCGCGTCGTTCGGGTTCTGCAAGGCCCACGCCGCGGCGTTCGCGCTGCCGACCTACCAGTCCGCGTGGCTCAAGGCGCACTGGCCGGCGCACTTCCTGGCCGGGGTGCTCACCCACGACCCCGGCATGTACCCCAAGCGGCTGATCCTCGACGACGCCCGCCAGCACGGCATCGCGGTGCTCGGTCTCGACGTCAACGCCTCCGCGCGCCACTACACCGTGGAGCGCACCGGGGAGGAGGCCGACGGCTACGGCATCCGGCTGGCGCTCGAGGAGGTCAAGGGGATCAGCGCGGCCGAGGTGGAGCGGGTGGTGGCGGCGCGGCCGTTCGCCTCGCTCTCCGACTTCTGGCACCGCACCCAGGTCTCCCGACCGGTGGTCGAGCGGCTGGTGCTCGCGGGCGGGTTCGACAGCCTCTACCGGATCGGCCCGGCCGACGACGGCGTCCAGCCCCGCGGCCGGGTGACCCGGCGCGACCTGCTGCTCCAGGTGGCCGAGCTCGACCGGCACGCGCGGGCCCTGCACCGCGCGGCCCGGGGGCGCGGGGGCGGGCGTCGTCCCTCCCGCACGCCGGCGGCCGCGCAGGCGCGGGCGGCCGACGCCGCGGCGCGCAACAGCTCCGAGCCCGGCGAGCGCGAGGCGGCGCCGACGACCGAGCGGCACGCGCTGGCCGACGGCGGGGTGTGGGCGCGGGCGTCCGCCCAGTCGCGGGCGACCCCGACCCCGCCCCCGGTGACCTCGGTCCAGCTCGCCCTCGAGCTCGGCGACGAGCCGGCGGAGGGGACCGTCTCCGGGCTGCCGGAGATGAACGCCGAGGAGCGGATGCGCGCCGAGCTGGAGATCCTCGGGCTCGACGTCAGCCGGCACGTCGTCGACACCTACGCCCGGTTCCTCGACGCGCTCGGCGTCACCCGCAGCCGCGACCTGCTGACCCGTCGCAGCCGCTCCGAGCTGCTCGTGGCCGGGGTCAAGGTGGCCACCCAGACCCCGCCGATCCGGTCGGGGCGCCGGGTCGTCTTCCTCACCCTCGACGACGCCACCGGCCCGGTCGACGCCACCTTCTTCGAGGACGCCCAGGGTCCCTACGCCGCCACCGTCTTCCACTCCTGGCTGCTGGTCGTGCGGGGCGAGCTGCGCCGCACCGGTCGCCGCGGTGTCTCGCTGCGGGCCACCGGCTGCTGGGCGCTCCCGGAGCTCAACGCGGTCTGGGAGGCCGGGGGGCTGCCCGCGGTGCACGAGGTGATGGCGGTCGTCCCCGAGGGGTTCGCCGGCGTCGGCGTCCCCACCGAGGCGGTCGCGGGTGCGGCGGAGAGCCGCTCCTCGCGACCGGTGGTGTCGCGCCCCGACCTCGACGGCGGCACCCGCGAGGGCGGCCGGGGTGGCAGCGCGGCCGGCGGCATGGGCCGTCGCCGGGTGCTGGTCCACTCCAGCGGGTTCAAGCTCTCGCCGTACGCCGACGTCAAGCCGGCCGGCGAGGAGACCCGGCAGGTCGCGCGCAAGCTGTGGCACCGCAGCCCCGGGAGCCCGGGATGACCGCGCGGGAGCAGGCCTCGCTGCCACTCCCGCTGCCACTAGGGTGGACGCCATGGCCATGGCTCCCAGCGACCGTCGCAGCAGTGCCCGCACCGCGGTGGTCTGGGAGGCCCTGCTCCCGCTCCTCGAGGGGAGCGACATCGACGTGCTCGACATCGGCGGCGGCACCGGTGGGTTCGCCGTCCGCGTGGCCGAGCTCGGACACCGGGTCCGGGTGGTCGACCCCAGCCCCGACGCCCTCGCCTCGCTCGACCGGCGGGCCCGTGAGCGGGAGGTCTCCGACCGGGTCACCGGCCAGCAGGGCGACCTGTCCACGCTGCTGGAGATCGCCGGCAGCGGCAGCGTCGACCTGGTGCTCTGCCACGGCGTGCTCGAGGTGGTCGACGACCCCGCCGCCGCCCTGGCCACGATCGCCGAGGTGCTGCGTCCCGGCGGCTCGCTCAGCCTGCTCGTCGCGCAGCGGCACGCCGCCGTGGTCGCCCGCGCCATGGCCGGCCACTTCGGCCAGGCCCGCGACCTGCTCGACGAGACCGGCCCCACCGGCCGCTCGGGTCGCCGCTACACCGCCGAGGAGCTCGACGCCCTGCTGCGCGCGGCCGGCTTCGAGCCCACCTCGCTGCACGCCGTCCGGGTCTTCTCCGACCTGGTCCCCGGCTCCCTGCTCGACCTCGAGCCCGGCGCCACCACGGCCCTCGTCGAGCTCGAGCGCGCCGTGGCCACCCGGTCCGAGTACCTCCCGCTGGCCACGCAGGTGCACGTGCTCGCGCGTCGCTGAGGTCCGGCGGGGCAGGTCCGTCTCGGTTTGCCGTCCGCTCCCGGCTCTCCGGCCGTGGACCCCTCGCCGACACGTCGCTTGTCCGCCTCGTCGCTGCGCTCCTCGCGAACAACCGACGGGTCGGCTCCTCTCCATGTCGCCGGGAGGATCGGCGTGAGCGCCGGAACGGCGCTCACGCCGATCCTCCACGTCGACATGGATGCCTTCTACGCGTCGGTGATGACCCGTGACCGGCCCGACCTCCAGGACGTGCCGGTGATCGTGGGGGGCGGCTACCGCGGGGTGGTCCTGTCCGCGAACTACCTCGCCCGCCGGTCGGGGGTCCGGTCCGCGCTGCCGATGACGCGGGCGCGGCGGTTGTGCCCCGAGGCGGTGGTGGTGGCGCCGGACTACCCGACGTTCGAGACGGTGTCGGCCTCGGTGCGCGAGAACTTCCGTCAGGTCACGCCGCTGGTGGAGGTGCTCTCGCTCGACGAGGCGTTCCTCGACGTCCGGGGGGCCGGCCGCCGGCTGGGCGACCCGGTGGAGATCGCCGAGCGGCTGCGGTCCACCATCCACGACGAGCAGGGGATCACCTGCTCGGTGGGGGTGGCGGCCTCGGTGTCGGTGGCCAAGCTGGCCAGCCGGCGGGCCAAGCCGGACGGCGTGGTGGTGGTGCCGCCCGACGCGATCACCTCGTTCCTGCACCCGCTCGACGTCGGTGAGCTGTGGGGGGTGGGGGAGAAGACCCAGGCGATGCTGCACCGGCTCGGGCTGATCACGGTCGGTGACGTCGCGCACACCCCGGTCCGCACCCTGCAGCGCGCCCTCGGGGACCACCTCGGCCGCCACCTGCACGAGCTGGCCTGGGGCGTCGACCGCCGGGTGGTGAGCGCACGCAACGTCGGCGTCTTCGGTGGCGGGGACCCCGACAAGTCGATGGGGGCCCAGGAGACCTTCGGTCGCGACACCGACGACCGCGAGGTGGTGCTGCGCGAGGTCCTGAGGCTCGCGGCGCGGGTGACCACCCGGATGCGGGTGGCGGGGGTGGCTGGGCGGACGGTGGCGCTGACCGTCCGCTTCGCCGACTTCACCACGATCACCCGGTCGCGCACCCGGGCCGAGGCCACCGACGTCACCCAGGAGGTCTACGCCACCGCCACCGAGCTGTACGACGCCCTCGGCCTGCAGCGGGCCCGGATCCGGCTGGTGGGGGTGCGGGTCGAGGGGCTGGTGCCCCGCTCGTCGGTGCACCGCCAGCTCGTCCTCGGGGAGCCCGAGCACGGCTGGTCGGACGCCGACCGGGCGGTGGACCGGGCCGTCGGACGGTTCGGGAAGGCGGCGGTCCAGCCCGCCAGCCTCCTGTAGTCCATCAATTTCCTGAACGCGGCTACCGTCGCGACCAGCCGCTGCCTAGACTGGGGCCACACGCCGAGAGACTGCTGGAGGGAACAGTGCCGCTCTCCGAGGAAGAGTTGCGACTGCTCGAGCAGATGGAGCGCGCCCTCGTCGAGGAGGACCCGAAGTTCGCGTCCACCCTCCGCGGCACCACGCTCCGCAGCTCCGCACGCCGCCGCGCCATCGTGGCCGCCGTCTGCTTCGTGCTCGGTGTCGTCGTGCTCATGGTCGGCGCGATCTTCGAGCTCTACCCCGTGGCCATCGGTGGCTTCGTGGTGATGCTGGCCTCCGCCACCGTCGCGGTCACCTCGTTGCGCAGTCGTCGTCAGGCCGAGCAGCAGCCCGGCACCCCCACCAGCCAGGGCTTCACCGTCCACCAGGGCGGGCGCGCCGGCCGCAAGAGCCGCCAGCGCAGCTCCGAGGGCTTCCTCGACCGGATGGAGGCGCGCTGGCGCCGTCGCCGCGAGAACGGCGGCTTCTGAGCCGCAGGCAGGTGCTCGCGGGTCAGCCCACGTGGTCGACGACCCCGCCCGCGCCGACGGGCTCGGGAGACATCGCCCGCGGCCCGGCGGGCGTACGCCGGCTCAGCACCGAGCGCGGCCACCACTCCGCGGCACGACGGGCCCGCCGCGGGGCGCCGCCGACCAGCGAGTCCAGCACGGTCTGCAGGTCCGCGACGAGGGCGTCGTCGGCGCCGCGCGCGTACGCGCCACCCTCGCGGGCGTAGCGCGACAGCTCGAGCGCGTGCGCCAGCCGGTCCAGCGCGGCGGCCGCCGCGGGGGACACGTCGGGGCCGCGGGCCGGCCGCTCGGGGGTCCGGTCGCTCAGCGGGTGCCCGAGGTAGCGTGCGAGGTGGTCGCGGGTCTCCCGTGGTGAGCGCGCCGCGCGCCACGGCACCCGCAGGTCGACGGCCGTGTCGCGGATCTCGGCCCAGGCGACCTCGGGGTCGGGGACCAGGCGCCGCCGGCGACGCGAACGCCGTACGGTCCGCGGCAGCAGCAGCAGCCCGGCCATCACCAGGAGCAGGCCGCCCACGGTCAGCACGGGGACCCACGGGAACGGCGTGCCTTCCTGCTGCGCGTTCTCGTCCCGACCCTTGTCGGGCGCCGCCGAGGCCGACTCGCTCTCGCCGCGGTCGGGGACGTCGTCGCTGATCCGCGGGTTCGCGGTCAGGTTGCCCTCCGGGATGTCCTGGACCTGCTGGGTGGTGTACGCCGGTGCCTGCGGCGACCCCGGCCGGCCGGCCGGCGTGGGCTCGAACCTCACCCAGCCCGAGCCGGGGAAGAAGAGCTCCGGCCAGGCGTGCAGGTCGTGGGCGCTGTACTCGAACGTGTCGGTGCCGACCTGGTCGGGCTGGAAGAAGCCGACCGCCACCCGCGACGGGATGCCGAGCGTGCGGGCCATGATCGCCATGGCCGCGGCGAACTGCTCGCAGTAGCCGGTGCGGCCCCCCTCGCCGGTGGACAGGAAGCGGACCAGGTCGTCGGTGCCGTTGCCCTCGGTCGCGTTGAGGCTGTACCTGAAGCCACCGTCCTTGCGGAACCACTGCTGCAGCGCGGTGGCCTGCTCGAAGCGGCTGTCCTCGTTGCGCGTCACCTGGAAGGCCAGGGAGGAGACGTCGGACGACACACCGCTGGGGATGTAGGTGTACTCGGAGCCGACCAGGCCACCGGTGGCCGGCGCGCGGGACATGTCGGCGGCGGAGTAGTCGAAGTCGACGCCGGTCATCGTGTAGCTCATGCCCGCGGCGGTGACGTCGGTGTTGTAGGACATGACGTTCATCGTCGGCGTGTCGTAGCGCCAGTCGCCCTCGGCGGAGATCTCGGTGACGGGGAACTCGGTCGGCAGGAACTGCGAGTCGAAGTCGTCGGTCGTGGTGACCTCGTACCGGTGGGTGACGCGGGGCACGGTGCTGGCCACGCCGAGGACCTCCGGCAGCGTGCCGTTGGCCCGGTGCTCGGGCGGCAGGTCGAGGTTGCCGGTGCTCCACGTCTCGCCGTTGTAGCGGGGCAGCGCGGCGATCCGCAGGTACGACGGGTCGGGGTCGTCGGTCCGGATCCGCAGCAGCGGGATGTCGTCGCCCCGCTGGAGGTCGCGGCGCAGGTCGACCATGGGGTTCTCGATGGTCACGCCGTCGCCGCCCGGACCGTCGCCGCCGGGGAGCCAGCCGAGGCTCAGCGTCGGGATCGCCAGCGGCAGCACGATCGCCAGCGCGGTGGCCGCACCGCCGACCGCGCCCGCGGTGGCGCGCACGGCGCCGGTGCGCACGCCGAACCCGAACGGGTCGGAGGAGGCGTCGCTGCCCAGCGGGCGTCCCCAGCGCGCGACCGCCTCGTTCTCCTGCAGGAAGATCAGCGTCAGGAAGCCGCCCGCGGTCAGGGCGAACACCCACCACGACGGGCCGTCGACGTCCAGGCTCACCGGCACCGTGTAGACGGCGAGCAGGGGCAGGCCGGCCAGCGGCGCGCGACGCAGGGTGCCGGCGATGATGTCGACCAGGAGCAGGCAGGCCAGGCCGCCGACGATGAGCAGCGGGTCGATCGGCGGGGCGAACGCCGGGATCGGCGCCTTGTACTGCTGGGCCGAGGTGACGGCGTCCGCGAACGCCGCGACCAGCCGGTCCCACGCCGGGCCGACCGGGAGCGGCGACCCGCACAGCATCATGCTGGCGACCGCGCCGGAGAGCAGCACCTGACCGGGGACGGCGACGGCGGGGGAGAGCCGCGCCCAGCGGCTCAGCGCGCCGGTCAGACCGACCACGACGGCGAGCACGAGCAGTGGGCCGAGGAAGTGGGCCGAGCGGTCGGCGAACCCGCGCCACGACAGCATCGCCACCCAGGTCGTGGCCGCTCCGGTGGCGGCGAGGGCGAGGGTGGCGGGCAGGCCGCCGCGGACGGGGTTCACCGCAGCACCCCCTCGACGTTGACGTCGGCGGTGCTGGTCCGCGAGACGTGGGCGCTGGAGCGGCCGAGCTCCTGCCACACGGCGTCCAGGCGGTCGCGCGGGCCGAGTGCGGCAGCGCGCCACCCGAGCCGGGTCAGGTTCGCGGCCGTGCTCCCGGTCGCCGGCCGGCCCACCCACGCGTCGACGTCGAGCGCGAGGGCGACGGCCGTACCGGCGTGGTGGTGCATCCGGCGCAGCACCGGCACGTCGGCCTGCTCCACGGCACCGACGACCGCGACCACCAGGCCGCCGTGGGTCGGCTCGGCCAGCCAGTCGGTCGCGATGTGGGCCTGCGGGATCGCCTGCACCACCGCGAGCGCCTCGAGCAGCGGACCCGTGTTGAGCTCGGCCTCGCGGAAGTGCCAGGCGTTGTTCGGGTCCTCGCCCGATGCGGTGACCAGCCGGATCGTGAAGCCGCGGCGCCCGAGGTGGACCGCGATGGACGCGGCCGCGGAGACCGCCGCCTCCAGGGAGGAGGCGATGCCCTGGCCGCGGTGGGCCCGGAGCCGGTTGTCCAGGAAGAGCGTCGCGCGCGACTGCCAGGGCTGCTCCTCGCGGCGCACCATCAGCTCGCCGACCCTGGCCGAGCTGCGCCAGTGCACGCGGCGCAGGTCGTCGCCGCGGCGGTACTCGCGCACCGTCACGTCCTCGGCGCTGCCGATCGCGAACGCGCGCGGCCGGTTGTCGCCCGAGCCGGTCCAGTCGCCCCCGAGCGGGATCTGGGGCAGGGGGACCGTCCGCGGGGTCACCGTGAGCGGCACCGTGGTGCGGAACGCGCGTCCGAGCTCGACCAGGCCGAAGGGGTCGCAGACCCGCACGGTCATGGGACCGATCTCGAACCGTCCGCGGACGTCGGAGCGCACCTGGTAGGTGACGTGCCGCTTCCAGCCGTGGCCGATGCCCTCGAGCACGAAGCGGGGGCGGGTGCCGAGCACGTAGGGCACGTGGTCCTCGAGCTTGAGAACCCCGCTCGGCGTACGTCCCTCGTTGGTGAGGGTGAGGTTGACGCGGGCCGGCTGTCCGGCGGCTACGAGCTGCGGGTTGACCACCCGCACCAGCGCCAGCCGGTAGCGGCTGCGCCCGAGCACGAACGCCGTGACGAAGGGGAGAGCGAGCACCAGCACGCCGACCCGGGTCAGCGCCGGCTCGCCGAGGAGGACGGCACAGACCACGGCGGACGCTCCGGCCGCGACGAACGCCCGTCCCCGGACGGTCAGGGCGCGCAAGGCCTCACGCACGACGGCCCCCCTGCCGCGTGCGGTCCACCCCGGCGTCCACGACCTACCCCTGGTGACCGTCGGGGACCGGCACCGCGTCGGTCACCTCGGCCAGGATCGCCGAGGTGCTCCGACCGCTCATCGCGGCCTCGACGCTGGGCAGCAGGCGGTGGGCGAGGACCGGTTGGGTCAGGGTGCGCACGTCGTCGGGGAGCACGTAGTCGCGGCCGTGGATCGCCGCGCGCGCCTTCGCGGCCCGGACCAGGTGCAGGGTCGAGCGGGGCGAGGCGCCCAGTGTCAGCTCGGAGGTACGGCGGGTGGCCGAGGTGAGCGCGACGGTGTAGCGCTGCACCGCGGGGGAGACGTAGACGTCGGCCACGATCCCGATCAGCTTGCGGATCTCCGCGGCGTCGGCGACCGGCTCGAGGTCCTCCAGCGGGTTGTGCCCGGTGTGCGTGCTGATCATCGCGATCTCGGCCGCCTCGACCGGGTAGCCGACGGACACCCGCGCCATGAACCGGTCGCGCTGCGCCTCGGGCAGGGCGTAGGTGCCCTCCATCTCGATCGGGTTCTGGGTCGCGATGACCATGAACGGCGTCTCGAGCTGGTAGGTCGCGTTGTCGACGGTGACCTGACGCTCCTCCATGCACTCCAGGAGCGCGGACTGCGTCTTGGGGGAGGCGCGGTTGATCTCGTCGCCGACCACGATGTTGGCGAAGACGCCGCCCGGGCGGAACTCGAACTCGCGGGTGTTCTGGTTGAACACCGAGACGCCGGTGACGTCCGAGGGGAGCAGGTCGGGCGTGAACTGGATGCGGCGGACCGAGGAGTCGATGCTGCGCGCGAGCGCCTTGCTCAGCATGGTCTTGCCGACGCCCGGCACGTCCTCGATCAGCAGGTGGCCCTCGGCCAGGAGCACGACCAGAGCGGCCTGGACGACGTCGGGCTTCCCCTCGATGACCCGCTCGATGTTGCTGCGGATCCGGTCCACGACCCGCGACAGCGTCTCGAGATCGGCAGCGCCGCCTGCACTCGGAGTGTCCACGCCCCGTCCTTCCACTCGACCCCCGAAGGCCGACTCGTCGATCTGTCGTCGAAAAGCACAGCACGCCCGGGGCCCCCTGCGCCACAGGTGGGCCCTCCCCGTTCCTCCACGGTAGGCGCGTGGGCGAAAACCTACGCGTCCGACGCCTGCCTGCGCTGGGACTCCGGTGGTCACGGTTTGGTTGCGTTGTCGTCGCGGCGCGGCTGGGGGAGAGGTGGGGCCCGGGGGAGCGCCACGCCGCAGCACCCCGCGCCCCACCGGCCCTCCCCGGACGCTCCACCGTCCTCCACCGGCGCTCCACGCGGGCCCCGGCGGCCGTCCGGGCGCCGCCGACACGCCTCTGACCTGCACAGACGCGTCGTCGCCCGCACGCCCGCCGCCGCAGCCGCCGGCTCGCCGCCCGTGCGGACCGGTGGGGAAAACGCCGCGAATGTGGTTGACGGTGGTGCAAAGTGGCGTATGGTGGAGCGAAGTGGAGGAAGGGTCCCGGATCGGGGCTCCGGAGGAGGTGCCCGATGTTCTTCATGGGCACCTACACGCCGAAGCTCGACGAGAAGGGGCGGCTCTTCCTCCCGGCCAAGTTCAGGGACCAGCTGGCGGAGGGACTCGTGGTGACCAGAGGACAGGAGCGGTGCCTCACCGTCTGGCCCGCTGGTGAGTTCGAGCAGATCGCCCGTCGGGCCCAGGAGGCTCCGGTGACGGTGAAGGGGGCGCGCGACTACCTGCGCTTCCTGTTCGCCGGCGCCACGGACGACACCCCGGACAAGCAGGGCCGGATCACGATCCCGCCGATGCTGCGCGAGTACGCCGCGCTGCGCAAGGACGTCGTCGTGATCGGCGTGATGAACCGGGTCGAGATCTGGGACCCGCACCGCTGGCAGGAGTACTCCGAGGCCGGCGAGTCCGCCTTCGCGGAGCTGAGCGAAGAAGTCTTCCCCGGGGTCTGACCCCGAGCACCACCCCGAGCACCACCCCGAGCACCACCCGGACACAACTGCAGAACGGTTCGTCGGACGAGGCCTCGAGCCCGCTCCCCACACCGCCCTCTGGGACACCTTCCCCGGCCCCTGATGGCGCTTCCCACAACGCGGGAGCGGGCTGGGACCTGGCCCGACGAGCCGTCCTCCTTCTTTCTCGGCGCACCACCTTCCCGAGCAGCACCCGAGCACCACCCGAGCAGCACTGGGGTCGAACCGATGAGCATCGCGCAGGACGCACCCGTCACCCGACGGGTCCGCCACCAGGCCCGGGAGGCCGTGGCCGTGATGGCCTTCTCCCTCGGCACGTCGGTGGCCGTGGCGACCTGCCTCGTGCTGCTCACGCACCTGGGTCGCCAGGCCTGAGCATGAGCGGCCCCACCCACGTCCCGGTCCTGCGTGACCGGGTCGTCTCCCTTCTCGCACCCCCGCTCGACCACGCGGGTGCCGTCCTCGTCGACGCCACGCTCGGGCTCGGCGGCCACACCGAGGCCGTGCTGACCCGGTGCCCGCAGGCCCGCGCGGTCGGCGTCGACCGCGACCGCGACGCCCTGGCACTGGCCAGCGAGCGCCTCGCACCGTTCGGCGACCGCTTCACCCCCGCGCACGCGGTGTACGACGAGATCCCGCGGGTGCTCGCCGAGCTCGAGCTCGACGTCGTCGACGCGGTGCTCTTCGACCTCGGCGTCTCCTCGATGCAGCTCGACCTGCCCGAGCGCGGCTTCGCCTACGCCGCCGACGCCCCCCTCGACATGCGGATGGACCCGTCCTCGGGCGGTCCCACCGCGGCCGACGTGCTCAACACCTACTCCGCCGCCGAGCTGACCCGCGTGCTGCGCGACTGGGGCGAGGAGAAGTTCGCCCGCAAGATCGCCGCCGCCGTGGTCCGCGAGCGCGAGAAGGAACCGTTCACGACCTCCGCCCGGCTCGTCGAGCTGCTGTACGCCGAGATCCCCGCCCCGGCGCGCCGTACCGGTGGACACCCGGCCAAGCGCACCTTCCAGGCGTTGCGGATGGAGGTCAACGACGAGCTCGCGGTGCTGCGGCGCGCGCTGCCCGCCGCGCTCGACGCCGTCGGCGTGGGCGGTCGCGTGGTCGTGGAGTCCTACCACTCGCTGGAGGACCGGACGGTGAAGCGCGCGTTCACCGCCGTCACCCGCAGCGAGGTGCCCGAGGACCTGCCGTTCGTGCCGGAGGGCAGCGAGCCGGCGTTCCGGACGGTCACCCGGGGTGCGGAGAAGGCGAACGCCGACGAGGTCGGTGAGAACCCGCGGGCCGCCTCGGTGCGGCTGCGGGCGGTGGAGCGGGTCCGGGACACCGGGCCCGCAGCAGTGACGTCTCGAGACAGGGGAGCAGCCTCGTGAGCAGTCCACTCGTGCAGGTGCGGTCGCGGGTCCCGCGGATCGCCGGAGCCGCGGTCGAGCGTGCGCGCCTCACCGTCGTCCCCCGGCGGCAGCGGGAGGCGGCGCGGATGCCGTTCGTGGTGCTGGTCAGCCTGGTGCTGCTCGGCGGCGTGGTCGGTCTCCTGCTGTTCAACACCTCGATGCAGCAGGCGTCCTTCGCGGCGGCCGAGCTCGAGGACCAGGCGACCACGCTCGACGCCCGCGAGCAGACCCTGCAGCGCGAGCTCGACGCCCTCCGCGACCCGCAGCGGGTCGCCGAGCAGGCGCACCGCCTCGGCATGGTGCCCGCCGGCGCACCGGCCTTCCTCCGTCTCGCCGACGGCAAGGTCCTCGGCACCCCGACGCCGGCGGTGGCCGACGGCTCCCTCCGCCTGCAGCCGCGCCCGCCGGCCAAGCCGCCGGTCCTGACCCCGGCCCCGATCGTGACCACCGTCGTGGCCGACCCGAAGCCGTCGGCGCGCGACGCGGGCCGCGACCGGGCCGCGGGCAGCGGCAACAACGGCAACCCGGGCTCCGGCCGCGGCGGCCGGGGCTGAGGACGGGCGGGGAGAGGACACCGTGACCGGCAGAGGACGCAGGAGGGGCAACCTCCGCACCACGCGCGCGCCGGGCCGCCGTCCGCGCGGCAGCCTGCGCGGAGCGCCGATGCTGCGGCTCAGGATCGGCTTCGTGCTGATCGCGATGGTGCTGTCGGTCTTCGGCGCAAGGCTGGTGCAGCTCCAGGGCGTCGACCCCGGTGCGTACGCCGAGATGGCGGCCGCCGAGGGCATGGTCGACGTGGTGCTGCCGGCCACCCGGGGCGACATCCTCGACCGCAACGGCGAGCCCCTCGCGACCTCGGTCGACGGGATGATGGTCATCGGTGACCCGGCACTGACCGCGCCGCAGGCACCGGAGATCGCCAAGTTCCTCGCCGAGCGGCTCGACGTCGACTACTTCACCATCCTGCCCCGGCTCCGCGAGGAGGGCAGCCGCTACGAGTACCTCGCCCGCAGGGTGCCGGCCACCCTCGCCAACGACGTGCTCGACGAGGCCGACCAGCGCGGCTTCGAGGGCCTGACCCTGCAGCGCGACCCCGTGCGTGAGTACCCCGCCGACGACGTGGCGGCCAACCTGGTCGGCTTCGTGGGCATCGACGAGGCGCTCGCCGGCTTCGAGCTCACCTTCGACCACATGCTCGCCGGCTCCGACGGCTCCGCTCGCTACGAGGCCGGCGGGGGTGCGCGGATCCCGCTCGGCGACAGCACGACCGTCGACCCGGTCGACGGCCAGGACCTCCACACGACCATCGACCTCGACCTGCAGTGGTACGTGCAGCGGGTGCTCCGCCAGACCGTCGAGGACGCCCGCGGCGACTCCGGCTTCGCGGTGGTGATGGACACCCACACGGGCGAGCTGCTCGCCGTCGCCGACGACCCGACGTTCGACGCCAACGACCCCGGTGAGTACCCCCGGGCCGACCGGGTCTCCCGCGCGCTCTCCGACGTCTACGAGCCCGGGTCGGTGGAGAAGGCGCTGACCCTCAGCGCGCTCATCGACGCCGGCAAGGTGACGCCCCACACCCGGCTCAAGGTGCCCGGCTCCCTGACGCGCGACACCCGCACGATCACCGACTGGTTCCCGCACGGGATGATCCACCTGACGCTGGCCGGCGTGATCGCGAAGTCGTCGAACATCGGCACCGTGCTCGCCGCGGACCGGTTCGCGCCGGGCCAGCTGCGCCACTACCTCACCGAGTTCGGGCTCGGGGCCGCCACCGGGGTGGGTGTCCGGGGCGAGAGCAGGGGCATCCTGCCCTCGGGCAGCGCCTGGACCAACCTGGTCGACGACCGGATCGCCTTCGGCCAGTCGCTCTCCGTCAACGCGGTGCAGATGGCGGCCGCGATCAACACCATCGCCAACGACGGCCTCCGCGTGGACCCCAGCCTGATCCAGGGCTCGGCCACCATGGACGACGGCACGGTGGTCGGCACCGACCGCACCACCGTGCGTCGGGTGATCAGCGCCCAGGCCGCGCACGAGACCGCGCACATGATGGAGCGGGTGCTCGACCCCGAGGACGGTGTCGCGCCCCTGGCGGCGGTGCCCGGCTACCGCGTCGCCGGCAAGACCGGTACCGCCGAGCGGGTCGACTCCGCGTGCGGCTGCTACCGCGGCACCACCGTGTCCTTCGCCGGGTTCGCACCCGCCGACGACCCCGCCTTCACCGTGTACGTCGTGGTGCACAACCCCCGCAACGGCGGCGGCGGTGGGTCCGTGGCCGGCCCGGCGTTCTCCCAGATCATGGGCTTCGCGCTGCGTCGCTACCAGGTCCCGCCCACCGGCACGCAGCCCTCCAGGCTCCCGGTCGAGTGGTGACCCGGACGACGCAGGGCAGGGGTGGTCGGCCGCTGCCGACCCCGGTCGGTAGCCTCGGCGGGTGACCAGCCCGGACCCCGCGGGCGCGGCGTCCCTGCTCGCCGCCACCCGGCCCCAGCACCCGCCCGCGCTCAACCTCGGTGAGCTCGTGGCGTGGCTCGCGGACGCGGTGCCGGACGTTCGCGCCGTCCGTCTCGACGGCGCCGGTCCGGCGGTGTCCGGGGTCTCGCTCAGCTCGCAGCGGATCGTCCCCGGCGACCTCTACGCCGGCCTCCCGGGCTCGCGCGCACACGGCATCACCTTCGCCGCGGACGCCGTGGCCGCCGGCGCGGTCGCGCTGCTGACCGACGACGCGGGACTCGACGCGGCCCCCGGCGACGTCCTCGACCGCGTCCCCGTGCTCGTCGTCCCGGAGCCGCGACGGGTGCTCGGACGCCTCGCCGCCCACGTGTACGGCGAGCCGGCTGCGGCGATGCGGATGATCGGCATCACGGGGACCCAGGGCAAGACCACGACCACCCGGCTCGCCGAGGGCGCGCTCGCCGCCGCCGGCACGGTGGCCGGCGTGGTCGGCACGCTCGGCACCCGGATCGCCGGGGTCGAGGTGAAGACCGCCCTGACCACCCCCGAGGCCCCCGACCTGCACGCGCTGTTCGCGGTGATGCGCGAGCGCGGCGTCGAGGCCTGCGCGATGGAGGTCTCGAGCCACGCCCTCGTCATGGGGCGCGTGGACGGCGTGGTCTTCGACGTCGCGGTGTTCACCAACCTCGGGCGTGACCACCTCGACTTCCACACCGACGTCGAGGACTACTTCCGGGCCAAGGCCTCGCTCTTCACCCCCGGACGCTCCCGGCTGGGGCTCGTCAACGTCGACGACGAGCACGGACGGCGGCTGGTGGAGCAGGCGACGGTGCCGGTGCGCACCTTCTCCGCGACGGGTCGCGCGGCCGACTGGCGGGCCGTCGAGGTCGACCTGGCGCCCGACGGCTCGACGTTCGTGGTGGTCGCCCCCGACGGCAGCCGCCACCCCGCCGGCGTACCGCTGCCCGGCGCCTTCAACGTCGCCAACGCCCTGGCGGCCGTGGCCGCGTGCGGCGAGGCCGGCCTCGACCCCGCACGCGTCG
The DNA here is from genome assembly GCF_042657275.1 of Nocardioides taihuensis. Lineage (NCBI taxonomy): Bacteria > Bacillati > Actinomycetota > Actinomycetes > Propionibacteriales > Nocardioidaceae > Nocardioides > Nocardioides taihuensis. The sequence continues at coordinate 372,919 of NZ_JBHSKD010000027.1, read as the reverse complement.
CCGCGGGCCTCGCCGGCGGTGCGGGCGTGCCCGGACGGTTCGAGAGGGTGGACGCGGGGCAGGAGTTCGCCGTCGTCGTCGACTACGCCCACAAGCCGGACGCCGTGGAGGCCGCCCTCCGCACGCTCCGCCCGCTCACCGACGGTCGCGTGATCGTGGTCATCGGCGCCGGCGGCGACCGTGACCCCGGCAAGCGCCCGATCATGGGGGAGATCGCGGCCCGGCTCGCCGACCTGGTCGTGGTCACCGACGACAACCCGCGCCGCGAGGACCCGGCCGCGATCCGGCAGGCGCTGCTCGCCGGCGCCGCCGCGGGCCCGGCCGAGGTGCGCGAGGTCGGGGACCGGCGGGTGGCCATCCGCACGGCGCTCGAGGCGGCGCGGCCCGGCGACATCGTGCTGGTGGCCGGCAAGGGGCACGAGGCGGGGCAGCAGGTCGGCGACGTCGTCCAGCCGTTCGACGACCGCGACGTGGTGCGTGAGGAGCTGGCAGGAGTGGTGGGTCGGTGATCCCGATGACCCTGGCCGAGGTGGCCGCCGTCGTGGGCGGCGAGGTCGACGGCGACCCGGCGACCACGGTGACCGGCGCCGCCTTCGTGGACAGCAGGGCGCCCGAGGCGGGCGGCCTCTTCGTCGCCGTGGCGGGGGAGCGGGTCGACGGGCACGAGTACGCCGCGGGCGCGGTGGCCGACGGCGCCGCCGCCGTGCTGGGCTCGCGGCCGACCGGCGTGCCGACGGTCGTCGTCGACGACCCCGTGGCCGCCCTGGGCCGGCTGGCGCGGCACGTCGTCGACACGCTGCGACCGACGGTCGTGGCGCTGACCGGCTCGCAGGGCAAGACCGGCACCAAGGACTACCTCGCCCACGTGCTCGCGGTCGCGGGCGCGACCGTGGCGACCCGCGGGAACTTCAACAACGAGCTCGGCGTGCCCCTCACCGTGCTGCGCGCGACGGAGGAGACCCGCTTCCTCGTCGTCGAGATGGGGGCCCGCAACCTCGGCAACATCGCCTACCTGTGCGAGGTGGCCCCGCCGTCGGTCGCGGCCGTGCTCAACGTCGGCACCGCGCACGTCGGCGAGTTCGGCTCGCGCGAGGTGATCGCGCAGACCAAGGGAGAGATCGTCGAGGCGCTGCGGCCCGACGGCGTCGCCGTCCTCAACGCCGACGACGAGCTCGTGTCCGCCATGCGGCCCCGGACCCTCGCCCGGGTGCTCACCTTCGGCAGCGCGGGTGACGTCGCCTGGCGCGCCGTCGAGGCCGACGACCTCGGCCGCCCGTCGTTCGAGATGGGGTACGGCGGCGCGTGGCGTCGGGTGACGCTGACGCAGTCGGGCGCCCACCAGGTCGCCAACGCCTGCGCGGCCGCCGCCCTCGCCCTCGGCGCCGGGCGACCCTTCGACGAGGTCGCGGACGCCCTCACCACCGCGCAGGCCACCTCGCCGTGGCGGATGCAGCTGCACGAGCGCGCCGACGGCGTGGTCGTGGTCAACGACGCCTACAACGCCAACCCCGACTCGATGGAGGCCGCCCTCCACACCCTGGCGGTGATGGGCCGTCGGCGGGGCGCCCGCACCGTCGCCGTGCTCGGGGAGATGCGGGAGCTGGGGGACGAGACCCGGTCCGGCCACCGGCGTGTGGGCCGCTTCGCGGCGGAGTCCGGCACCGACGTGGTTCTCACCGTGGGCGAGGTCGCCGCGGACATCGCGGACGCCGCCGCCGCGCACGACGGCTGGACCGGCGTGGCGGTGCGTACGGCGGGCCGCGACGAGGCGCTGACCTGGTTGCGACAGAATGTCGCGGCCGGGGACGTCGTGCTGGTCAAGGCCTCCCGTGGCGCCGCACTCGAACTCGTCGCCGACGGACTGCTGGAGGAGACCCTGCCGTGAAAGCCATCCTGTTCGGTGGCGGGCTCGCGCTGATCGTGTCCCTGCTCGGGACCCGGCTCGCGATCACCTGGCTGACCCAGCGGGGCTACGGGCAGGAGATCCGCGACGACGGCCCCACCAGCCACCACACCAAGCGCGGCACGCCCACCATGGGCGGCATCGTGATCATCCTGGCCACGCTCATCGGCTACTTCGGCGCCAAGCTGCTCAGCGGCGACCTGCCCACCGCCTCGGCCATCCTGCTGCTGTTCCTCTTCGTGGGTACCGGGCTGGTCGGCTTCGTCGACGACTACATCAAGATCGCCAAGCAGCGCAGCCTCGGCCTGCGCAGCAAGGCCAAGATGATCGGTCTGTCCGTCGTCGCTCTCACGTTCGGCGTGCTGGCGCTGTGGCCGGGGCTCGAGGACAGCCGCGGCCAGACCCCGGCCTCGCTGCACCTCTCCTTCATCCGCGACATCGAGACGTTCGTCCTGCCGGCGGCGGTCGTGGTGCTGCTCTTCTGGTTCATCATCGCCGGCACCACGAACGGCGTGAACCTCACCGACGGCCTCGACGGGCTGGCCACCGGCGCGAGCGTGATGGTCTTCGGGGCCTACACGCTGGTCAACATCTGGCAGAACAACCAGTGGTGCGGCCAGCCCGACATCACCTACGGCAAGTGCTACGAGGTGCGCGACCCGCTCGACCTCGCGATCATCGCGGCCGCGATCACCGGGGCGTGCTTCGGCTTCCTGTGGTGGAACGCCTCGCCCGCCTCGATCTTCATGGGTGACACCGGGTCGCTGGCGCTGGGCGGCGCGCTGGCCGGGTTCGCCATCCTGACCCGCACCGAGCTGCTGCTGATGGTGATCGGTGGGATCTTCCTGCTCGAGACCCTGTCGGTGATGCTGCAGGTGACGTGGTTCAAGACCACCAAGCGCTTCACCGGGACCGGCCGGCGGATCTTCCGCATCGCGCCGATCCACCACCACTTCGAGATGCTCGGGTGGGAGCAGGTCAACGTCGTGATCCGCTTCTGGATCATCACCGGGCTCACCGTGGCCGCCGGCCTCGGCATCTTCTACGCCGAGTGGGTCGCCGGAGCATGAGCGACCCCTCCCTCCTCGGTCGCACCGACCCCTGGGACGGCGTCCGGGCGGTGGTCGCCGGGTTCGGCGTCTCGGGCTTCGCCGCGGCCGACAACCTCGCCTTCCTCGGTGCCTCGGTGACCGCCCTCGACGAGTCGCCCGGCGACGACGACCGGCAGGAGCGTGCCCAGCTCCTCGAGGCCCTCGGCGCCACCATCCGGCTCGGCCCCGGCGCGACCGCCACCCTGCCCGACGACGTCGACGTGGTCGTCACCTCGCCCGGCTGGCACCCGTCGTCGCCGCTGCTCGCCCAGGCCGCCGCACGCGGCGTACCCGTGTGGGGCGAGGTCGAGCTGGCCTGGCGCCTGCGCGACCCCGACAACCCCGTGCCGTGGCTGGCGGTCACCGGCACCAACGGCAAGACCACGACCGTGCAGATGCTCGACGCGATCCTGCGGGCCGCCGGGCTCCGTTCGGCCGCGGTGGGCAACGTCGGCCGTCCGGTGGTGGAGGCGGTGATGGACCCCGCGCCGCTCGACGTGATGGCGGTGGAGCTGTCGAGCTTCCAGCTGCACTACGTGCACTCGATGGCCGCGGAGTCGGCTGCGGTGCTCAACCTCGCCGAGGACCACCTCGACTGGTACCCCGGCCCGACCGGCATGGCCGACTACGCCGCCGACAAGGGCCGGATCTACGAGGGCGTGCAGCAGGCGTGCGTCTACAACGTCGCCGACCCGCTCACCGAGCAGCTCGTGCGCGACGCCGACGTCGAGGAGGGGGCGCGGGCGATCGGCTTCACGCTCGGCACGCCCGCGCCGGGGATGCTCGGCCTGGTCGAGAACATCCTCGCCGACCGCGCCTTCGTCGAGACCCGCGCGACCAGCGCCGCCGAGCTGTGCACCCTCGACGACCTCGGCTCGTCGGCGCCGCACATGGTCGAGAACGCGCTGGCTGCCGCGGCGCTGGCCCGGGCGCACGGCGTCCCGGCGTCGGCCGTGCGCGACGGGCTGCGGGGGTTCCGCCCCGACGGCCACCGGATCGCCGTGGTCGCCGAGCGCGACGGCATCGCGTGGGTCGACGACTCCAAGGCGACCAACCCGCACGCCGCGCGCTCCTCGCTGCGCGGCTACGACCCCGTCGTCTGGGTGGCCGGGGGCCTGGCCAAGGGCGCGTCCTTCGACGACCTCGTCACCGACGTGGCCGGCCGCCTGCGGGGCGTCGTGCTGCTCGGTCGCGATCGCGACGTCATCGCCGCGGCACTTGCGCGACACGCCCCCGATGTGCCGGTCATCGTCGTGGACGACGGCGAGACTGGTCGCGGACACGGTTCCATGGACCGCGTGGTCCGGGCGGCGGCCGACCTGGCTCGTCCCGGCGACACGGTGCTGCTGGCCCCGGGCTGCGCGTCGATGGACATGTTCACCAACTACGCCGCACGCGGCGACGCCTTCGCGGCGGCGGTGCGGCGGCACCTCGAGGGAGCAGGCTGAGACGGGCCGCACGGCCGGGAAGGGGCAGGAGTGACCACGACCCCGGTCAGGCGCTCGGACCTACCCGCCGCCACTGCCGCCCGCCGTACCGGACCGGTGAGCTGGTACGCCGCCGCCCGGCATGCGCTCGACCGCCCGCTCACGTCCTACTACCTGCTGCTCGGGGCCTCGGCCCTGCTGCTGGTGATCGGGCTGATCATGGTGCTGAGCGCCTCGAGCGTCTACTCCTTCCAGGAGCACGACGGCGACTCCTACGCGATCGTCAAGCGCCAGCTGCTGTGGGTCGCGATCGGCGTGCCGTGCGCCTGGGTGGCCTCGCGGCTCCCGCACGGCGTGATCCGGCAGGTCTCGTGGCTCGGCATCGGTGTCGCGGTGGTGCTGCTCGCGCTCACCCAGACCCCGCTCGGCACGACCGTCAACGGCAACACCAACTGGCTCGCGCTGGGTCCCGTGCAGATCCAGCCCTCGGAGATCGCCAAGCTCGCGATCGTGCTCTGGGCGGCGCACGTCTACGCGCAGAAGGACCGACGGCTCGGCAGCCTGCACCACGTGCTGGTCCCGGTGGTGCCGGTGATCCTGGGGATGGCCGGGCTGGTGATCATCGGCCGCGACCTCGGGACCGCGCTGGTGCTGTTCGCGATCATGCTCGCGCTGCTGTGGGTGGTCGGCGCACCCGCCCGGCTGTTCACGATCGCGATCAGCGTGGTCGGCGTGGTGGCGATCTGGCTGGCCTCCACCGACCCCGAGCGCCGCGACCGGCTCACCAACTTCGTCGACCCCTTCAAGGACTACCACGACGCGGGCTGGCAGCCGGCCCACGGCCTCTACGCCCTCTCCTCCGGCGGGTGGTTCGGGCAGGGCATCGGCGCCAGCCAGCAGAAGTGGGGTGACCTGCCCGAGGCCCACACGGACTTCATCTTCGCCGTGCTCGGCGAGGAGCTCGGCCTGGTCGGCACGCTGCTGGTGATCGCGCTGTTCCTGACCATCGCCTACGCCGCGATCCGGGTCGCGCGCGAGACCCGCGACCCCTTCGTGCGCTACCTGACCTTCGGCATCGTGGTCTGGCTGATCGGCCAGATGATCATCAACGTCGGCATGGTGCTCGCGCTGCTCCCGGTCATCGGCATCCCGCTGCCGCTGGTCTCCTACGGCGGCTCGGCGCTGGTGCCGTCGCTGGTCGCGCTCGGCCTCCTCATCGGCTTCGCCCGGCGCGAGCCCGAGGCGGCGCGGGCCCTCGCGCAGCGCCGCCGCGCGCGCTCCTCCGGGCTCTCGGCCGGCCGCGTCCCCGGCGTGGGCGACTGATCGCCCGTCCCTAGACTCGACCCGATGCGCATCCTCCTCGCCGGCGGTGGCACTGCCGGCCACACCTCGCCCCTCATCGCCACCGCCGACGCGTTGCGCCGGCTCGACCCCGACGTCGAGGTGACCTGCCTGGGCACGTCCCGCGGGCTCGAGACGCGCGTGGTCCCCGAGGCCGGCTACCCGCTCGAGCTCGTGCCGCCCGTGCCGCTCCCGCGCCGCCCCGGCGCGGACCTGCTCAAGGTGCCGACGCGGCTGCGCGGCGCGGTGCGCGCGACCTCGGCCGTGCTCGACCGGGTGCGGCCCGACGTCGTGGTCGGCTACGGCGGGTACGTCTCGGTCCCGGCCTACCTCGCCGCCCGGCGACAGAAGCTGCCGGTGGTGGTGCACGAGGGCAACTCGCTGCCCGGCCTGGCCAACCGGCTGGGCGCCCGCTTCGCCGCTCGGGTCGCGGTCAGCTTCCCCGGCACGCCGCTGCGGCACGCGGAGTACGTCGGGCTGCCGGTGCGACGGATGATCTCGACCCTCGACCGGGCCGCCTCGCGTGCCGAGGCGCGCGCCTTCTTCGGCCTCGACCCCGACCGGCCCACGCTGCTCGTGACCGGGGGCTCGCAGGGCGCCCAGTCGCTGAACCGGGCGGTGTCGGCGGCTGCGGCCGAGCTCTCCGCAGCCGGCATCCAGGTGCTGCACGTGCAGGGCAAGCACGGCGGGGCCGCGCCGGCCGCGACCGGCACGCCGTACGTCGTGCTCGACTACGTCGACCGCATGGACCTCGCCTACGCCGCCGCCGACCTCGTGGTCTGCCGCGCGGGCGCCAACAGCGTCACCGAGGCCGCCGCCACCGGCCTGCCCGCCGTCTTCGTGCCGCTGCCCGTCGGCAACGGGGAGCAGGAGCACAACGCGCGGCCCGTCGTCGACGCCGGCGGCGGTCTGCTGGTCGCCGACTCGGCGCTGACGCCCCAGTGGGTGGCCGCGACCGTCCCCGGGCTGCTGACCGACCCCGACCGGCTCGCCGCCATGGGCGCGGCGGCGTCGGGGCTGATCCCGCGCGACGCCGACGAGAAGCTCGCCCGGATCGTGCTCGAGGCCGGGGGAGTGCGCCGGTGAGGATCCCCGTGCCCGACGTCGTCCTGCCGGCCGACGAGCTCGGGCGGGTCCACTTCGTCGGCATCGGCGGCGCCGGGCTCTCCGCGATCGCCCGGATCATGGCGGGCCGCGGACTGTCGGTCACCGGCAGTGACGACCAGGACACTCCTTTCCTCCCGTCCCTGCGCGAGCTCGGTGTGCCGGTGCACCTCGGCTACGCCGCGGAGCACCTCGGTGACCTCGGTCCGGACGACACCGTGGTGGTGACCACGGCCGCCCGCGAGGACAACCCGGAGGTGGTGGAGGCCCGCCGTCGCGGCGTCCGCGTGCTGCCCCGCTCCGCCGGGCTGCAGTCGGTGATGCTCGGACGCCGCGTGCTCGCGGTCGCCGGCACCCACGGGAAGACCACGACGACCTCGCTGCTCACCTCGGCGCTGCTCGCCTGCGACGTGGACCCGACGTACGCCGTCGGGGGCGTCCTGACCGCGACCGGCCGCAACGCGGACGCCGGGAGCGGCGAGCTGTTCGTCGCCGAGGCCGACGAGAGCGACGGGGCGTTCCTCGTCTACACGCCGTGGGCCGCGATCGTGACCAGCGTCGAGGCCGACCACCTCGACGTGTGGGGCACCGAGGAGGCCTACCGCGCGGGCTTCGTGCAGTTCCTCGACCGCATCGACCCCGCCGGCCTCCTCGTCTGCTGCACCGCGGACGCCGGGGCCGCCGAGCTCGCGGCCGTGGCGGAGGCCCGCGGGCTCCGGGTCGTCCGGGTGGGCGAGGCAGACGGCGACGACGTCCGGGCGAGCGACCTCGCCTTCGAGGGCAGCACGTCGTCGTTCACCGTCCACGACGGCGAGACCGGTCTGGGGCGCGTGCGGCTGCAGATCCCCGGCCGCCACTACGTGCACGACGCGCTCGCCGCGCTGGCGCTCGGTCTGCGGCTCGGGCTGCCGTTCGACCGGTTGCGCGCCGGTCTCGAGGCCTTCACCGGGTCGGGGCGCCGGATGGAGCCCAAGGGCGAGGCCGCCGACATCCGTGTCGTGGACAGCTACGCCCACCACCCGGTCGAGATCGCCGGCGACCTGGCGGCGGCCCGGTCGGTGGCCGGCGACGGCCGGCTCGTGGTCGCCTTCCAGCCCCACCTGGTCTCGCGCACCCGCGTCTTCGGCGCGGCGATGGGAGAGGCGCTCGGCGCCGCCGACGAGGTCGTCGTGCTCGACGTCTACCTCGCGCGCGAGGACGCCGACCCCGAGGTCACCGGACGCCTGGTCGCCGACGCCGTGCCGCTGCCGGCCGACCGGGTCGTCTTCGTGCCCGACGTGGCTGCCGCGGTCGAGGCCCTCGCCGCGCGGGCCCGGCCCGGCGACCTGGTACTCACGCTGGGCGCCGGCAACGTCACCGAGGTCGGGCCCCGGCTGCTGGCCAGGCTCGAGGAGCGCTCGGATGCGTGACACCCGGCCGCGCGGCTCCGCCGTCGACGACACGACCTCGACCGGCACCACCCCGCCCCTCGACCCGGCCGCCGAGCGCAGCCGCAAGCGGTTCGCGCGCCGGCAGTGGGCGCGGCGCTGGCTCGCCTGGCGCTACGTCGTCGCGGTCGCACTGGTGCTGGTGCTCGTCGTCGGTGGGCTGTGGCTCGTCCTCTTCTCCTCGGCGCTGGCCGTCGAGCAGGTGCAGGTGCAGGGGGAGCAGACGCTCACGGAGGACGAGGTGCGCGCGGCGGCCGCCGTACCCCTGGGGGAGCCGCTGGCGCGGGTCGACCTGACCGCGATCCGGGCCCGGGTGCAGGCGCTGGCGGTCGTGCGCTCCGCCACCGTGACGCGACACTGGCCCGACGGCGTGACCGTCGCGGTCGTGGAGCGGACGCCCGTCGCGGTGGTCGACGTGAGCGGGCAGGTCCGGGGGATGGACGCCGACGGTGTGCTCTTCCGCGACTACCAGCAGCCCCCCGCCGACCTGCCGCTCGTCGAGACCTCGAGCGACACCCGCGCCGACGCGTTGCGCGAGGCCGCCGAGGTGGTCACCGCGCTGCCCGACGACCTCGCGGCGCGTGTCGACCACGTCGACGTGGTGACGGTCGACCAGATCACGCTGGTGCTGCGCGACGGCCGGACCGTCGAGTGGGGGAGCGCGGAGCAGTCCGACCTCAAGGCCGAGGTGCTGGTGCCGCTGCTGGAACGCGAACGCCGCGCCGAGCGCTACGACGTCAGCGTCCCCGGGCTGCCCACCTTCGAGTGAGTCCGGCGGGTCCCGTCGACCCGGGCCGGAAGAAAATCCCGGAATCTGCGCCGCGCCGGGCGTGTCGGCACGGTTCGCCCTCCCGGTCTCCCTACTGTTCTGGACAACGCGAGGTTGACATAACTATAACCCTCAGGTTCAGGGTTACAGTTTCGGCCCCGCGGCTTGCTTCCCCACCGACTTGACCGACCACCGGCCCGGCGCACCCGCCGGTCCAGATCACGAGAGGCGCACCTGCCGTGGCAGCAGCTCAGAACTACCTGGCCATCATCAAGGTCGTGGGCATCGGTGGTGGTGGTGTCAACGCCGTCAACCGGATGATCGAGGTCGGCCTCAAGGGGGTCGAGTTCATCGCGATCAACACCGACGCCCAGGCGCTCCTGATGAGCGACGCCGACGTCAAGCTCGACATCGGCCGCGAGCTCACCCGCGGGCTCGGCGCCGGCGCCAACCCCGAGGTGGGTGGCCGTGCCGCCGAGGACCACGCCGACGAGATCGAGGAGGTCCTCAAGGGCGCCGACATGGTCTTCGTCACCGCCGGCGAGGGCGGCGGCACCGGCACCGGCGGCGCGCCCGTGGTGGCCCGGATCGCCCGGTCGCTCGGCGCGCTCACCATCGGCGTGGTCACGCGGCCGTTCGCCTTCGAGGGTCGCCGTCGCGCCAACTCCGCCGAGGAGGGCATCGCCCGGCTCCGCGAGGAGGTCGACACCCTCATCGTGATCCCCAACGACCGGCTGCTCTCGATCAGCGACCGCAGTGTGTCGGTGCTCGACGCGTTCCGCCAGGCCGACCAGGTGCTGTGGCAGGGCGTGTCCGGCATCACCGACCTGATCACCACGCCCGGCCTGATCAACCTCGACTTCGCGGACGTGAAGTCGGTGATGTCCAACGCCGGGTCCGCCCTGATGGGCATCGGCTCGGCCCGCGGCGAGGACCGCTCGGTCGCGGCCGCGGAGATGGCGGTCTCGAGCCCGCTGCTCGAGGCCAGCATCGACGGGGCGCACGGCGTGCTGCTCTCGATCGCGGGCGGGTCGGACCTCGGCCTCTTCGAGATCAACGAGGCGGCGGCCCTGGTGGCGGCGGCAGCCCACGAGGAGGCCAACATCATCTTCGGCGCCACGATCGACGACGCCCTCGGCGACGAGGTCCGGGTGACCGTGATCGCCGCGGGCTTCGACGGCGGGATGCCCAAGCGTCGCAACGAGGGCACGGTGCTGCGCCGCGAGCCCCAGCCCCAGCAGTCCCAGGCCGAGACGCGGGCTGCCGCGCAGCAGCTGGCGAGCCAGGTGGCGAGCCGCCCCGCCGGCGAGCGGCCGGCCCAGGCCGCGGAGGCTCCTGCCCCGGTGGGCCGATCCGGTGCCACGTCGTCCCCCGCGGCCGACCCCGCCCCGGCGGCGCCGGCGCGGGCGCCGCGCCCGGTGCAGTTCGACGACGACGACCTCGACGTCCCGGACTTCCTGAAGTAACCGCTTGTACGCCTACCGCTCCACCCACGGCCCCGTCGACCGCCCGGTGCACCTCGCGTTCACCGACCGGCTCGGCGGGGTCAGCGGCGCTCCCTTCGACTCGCTCGACCTCGCGATCGAGGGGGACGCCGCGGCCCACCGCGCCGAGAACCTGCGTCGCCTGCTGGACGACTTCGCCCCGGGGGCCGCGCTGCGCGACCTGCACCAGGTGCACGGGGCCGACGTCGTCGAGGCCGCGGCGGACCCACCGCGGGAGCGGCCGCGGGCCGACGCCATCGTCACCGACCGCGCCGGCGTGGTCCTGATGGTGCGAGCCGCCGACTGCGTGCCGGTGCTGCTGGCCGACGACGACGGCCGGGCGGTGGGTGCGGTGCACTGCGGACGGCCGGGCCTGGCGGCCGGTGTGGTGCCCGCTGCCGTCGCGCGCCTGCGCGAGCTCGGGGCGGAGCACCTCACCGCGTGGATCGGCCCGCACGTGTGCGGCGCCTGCTACGAGGTGCCGGCCGACCTCCAGGGCGAGGTCGCCTCGGTGGTGCCCGAGAGCCGGGCGACCACGTCGTGGGGCACCCCGTCGCTCGACCTCGGCGCGGGCGTGCGCGCCCAGCTCGCCGACCGCGGCGTGCGGGTGGTCGACGCCAGCAGGTGCACGCGTGAGTCGTCCGACCTCTTCTCCTACCGTCGTGACGGCGCCTCGGCCGGCCGGCTCGCCGGCCTGGTGCGGATCGGGGTGGCGGCGTGAACGCGTCGGCAGCCGAGCGCCGCCAGCAGGTCGCGGCCGGGCTGGCGGAGGTGCAGCAGCGGATCGCCGGCGCCTGCCGCGACGTCGGCCGGGATCCCGGCGAGGTCACCCTCGTGGTGGTCACCAAGTTCTTCCCCGCCTCCGACGTGCGCCTGCTGGCCGACCTCGGGGTCACCGACGTGGGGGAGAACCGGCACCAGGAGGCGGAGGCCAAGGCGGCCGACTGTGCCGACCTCGGCCTGCGCTGGCACTACATCGGTGGACTGCAGAGCAACAAGGCGGCGGCCGTCGCCCGCTACGCCGACGTCGTCGAGTCGGTCGACCGGGCCAAGCTCGTCGGCCGGCTCGACCAGGGCGCCCACGACCGCGGGCGCCCTGTCGACTGCCTGGTCCAGGTCAGCCTCGACCCCCCGGACACCGAGGGGCGGGCGGGCGCCGACCCGGCCGACGTCCCCGCCCTGGCAGCCGCCGTCGAGGCCGCCGGGATGCTCACCCTCCGGGGTGTCATGGCCGTCGCGCCCCTGGGCGCCGACCCGGCCGACGCCTTCTCCCGACTGGCCGCGGTGCACCGCGACCTGATGGCCGACCACCCCTCCGCGACCTGGGTCTCGGCAGGCATGAGCGGCGACCTCGAGCACGGCATCCGGGCGGGCGCGACACACGTGCGCGTCGGCTCCGCGATCCTCGGACCGCGGCCACGGATCAAGTAGTGTCACGACCACAGCGAGTGCCCCGGCGCGGGGTGCAGAAGTTCCGGAGGACGAAGTCATGAGCGGCGCGATGCGCAAGATCGGTGAGTACCTCGGACTCCTCGAGGACACCCGCTACGACGACTACGACGACGCCTACGACGGCCCCGACGGCTTCGCCGCCGAGGAGCCCGCTCCGGTGCGCGCACCGCGCGTGCGTGAGCAGCAGCGACCCGCCCCCGTGGCCGACCTCGCCGAGCGTCGCCGCCCGGTCGTGGCTGCCCCCGTCGGCACGGTCGCCGAGCTGTCGCGGATCACCACGATGCACCCACGGACCTACAACGAGGCCCGCACCGTCGGCGAGAATTTCCGCGACGGCACGCCGGTGATCATGAACCTGTCCGAGATGGACGACAACGACGCCAAGCGCCTGGTGGACTTCGCCGCGGGGCTCGTCTTTGCCACGCGTGGCACCATCGAGCGCGTCACCAACAAGGTGTTCCTGCTCTCGCCGCCCAACGTCTCGGTCGCCGCCGAGGACAAGCAGCGCATCGCCGAGGGCGGGTTCTTCAACCAGAGCTGAGGTCTCGTCGTTGTACATCGTGGGTCAGGTCATCCATGGCCTGCTCTGGTTCTTCATCGCGCTCCTGTGGGTGCGCTTCATCGTGGACTGGGTGCAGGTGTTCGCCCGGTCGTGGACGCCGCACGGCGTGATCCTGGTGCTGCTGGAGGTCGTCTACTCGATCACCGACCCGCCGATCAAGGCGCTGCGGCGAGTGATCCCGCCGCTGCGGCTCGGCAACTTCGCACTGGACCTCAGCTTCCTGATCGTCCTGCTCCTGGCCTACGTGCTGCTCAGTGTGACGGGGGCGGTCTTCAACCTGTGATCCCTGACCTGACTGCCTGCCTGAGCAGGCGCTATTGTTCGACCGACAGACAAGTGACGCCGAGAAACGAATGGGTGAGGTCATGCCGCTGACGCCTGAGGACGTGAGCAACAAGCGCTTTACTCCCGTGCGGCTCCGGGAGGGCTACGACATGGGGGAGGTCGACCAGTTCCTCGACGAGGTGGAGGCCGAGCTCGCGCGTCTCACCCAGGAGAACGACGACCTGCGCTCCAAGCTGCAGGCCGCACAGTCGGGTGGGGGCGCCGCCGTCGCGACGCCGGCGCCGACGCCCGAGCCGAAGCCCGAGGTCAAGGCTCCCGAGCCGCCGAAGCCGGAGGCCCCGGCCCAGCCGGCCCCGGTCGAGACCATCCGCGTGGAGACCGTCCCGGACGCCTCCAACGCCGCGGCTCGCCTCCTGGAGATCGCGACCCGCAACGCGGACGAGCTCGTGGAGGACGCGAAGAACGAGGCCGACCGGATCGTCGGCGAAGCCCGCACCAAGGCCGAGCGGCTCGACGCCGAGTCCAAGGGCAAGGCCGACCGGCTCGAGGCCGAGGCTCGCGCCCGTGCGCAGATGCTCGACTCCGAGACCGCCGAGCGTCGCCAGCAGATGTTCGGTGACCTCGAGAAGGAGCGCGACAAGCTCAACTCCGAGGTCGAGAACCTGCGCTCGTTCGAGCGCGAGTACCGCTCGCGCCTGAAGAGCTACTTCAGCCAGCAGCTGCAGCTGCTGGAGACGGGTGTCGAGACCAGCCCGCCGAGCACCCAGAGTGCGCCGAAGCGGCTGCGCTCGATCCTCGGCGACGACGAGAGCTGAGACCGCTTCAGCTCCCCGCGTCACCTCGCTGTCACCGGCGCGGCCGACCCTCGGGTCGGCCGCGCCGGCGTTTGCGGGGTGTTGCGCTTTGAGACGCAGGCGGGCCCGGGTACCCTCCCTGCCACGCTCTGCGGCTCCCGCCGGAGAGCGCCAGGCCCGAGGGAGGCCCCAGGATCATGGCACGCTCCACGAGGAAGTCGCTGGCCAGCTCGGCTGCGTCGGCGGCTCGCAAGGTGATTCCGCGGCGCGGGTCCACGGCCACCGGGTCGGCGACGAAGGCGACGACGACCGCCAAGACGTCTGCACCAGCACGAAAGTCGGCCCCGGCGAAGAAGGCGGCTCCGGCGAAGAAGGCGGCTCCGGCGAAGAAGACCGCGCCGGCGAAGAAGACCGCGCCGGCGAAGAAGACCGCGCCGGCGAAGAAGACCGCGCCGGCGAAGAAGACCGCGCCGGCCAAGAAGACCGCGCCGGCCAAGAAGACCGCGCCGGCCAAGAAGACCGCGCCGGCCAAGAAGACCGCGCCGGCGAAGAAGACCGCGCCGGCCAAGAAGACCGCGCCGGCCAAGAAGACCGCGCCGGCCAAGAAGACCGCGCCGGCGAAGAAGACCGCCCCACCAGCAACGAAGACCACCACACCGACGAAGAAGGCTCTCTCTGTGACGAAGTCGGCTCCGGCAAAGAAGACCGCCGCCGCCACCGCTGCCAAGGCCAGCGGACTCCAGGTCAAGGCCGGCGAAGGCGCCTGGACGAAGGCCGAGCTCAAGGAGGTCCTCGACGAGCTCCACGAGGCTCGCGAACGCGTGCACCGCAACCTCCACGAGCAGGAGGAGGAGCTCGCCGGGCTGATGCGCGACGCCGGTGACGGCGCGGGGCACGACCAGGCCGACATGGGCGCCACCAGCTTCGAGCGCGACCACGAGCTCACCGTGCTGAACAACGAGCGCGAGAAGCTGGCCCAGATCGACCGCGCCCTGGCACGCATCGAGGACGGCACGTACGGCATCTGCGAGTCGTGCGGCAACCCCATCGGCAAGATGCGGGTGATGGCTTTCCCCCGTGCCACACTGTGCATGACATGCAAGCAGCGCGAGGAGCGTCGCTGACCGACGCCGAGACCGAGTCCGACGACGCGGGTTCCCGTACCCGGATCCGGGCGACCTTCGTGGTCGTGGCCCTCGCGGCCTACCTCCTCGACGTGGCGACCAAGATCCTTGCCGTCGAGCACCTGAGGGAGCGCGACGTCGAGCTCGTCGGCTCCTGGTTCGTCCTGCACCTCACGCGCAACGCGGGCGCCGCCTTCTCCACGGGGACCGAGCTCACGCTGGTGATCAGCCTCGTCGCGGTGGCGGCCGTGGTCGCGGTGCTCTGGTTCGCGCGACGTCTGGGCAGCACGACCTGGGCCTGGGCGCTGGGCCTCCTCCTGGCCGGCGTGGCGGGCAACCTGACCGACCGCCTGTTCCGGTCCCCGGCGCCGCTGCGCGGGCACGTCATCGACTTCCTCATGGTCCCGAACTGGCCGGTGTTCAACATCGCGGACATCTGCATCAACGTCGCCGCGGGCCTGATCGTCCTGCAGGCGTTCCGCGGCATCGGCATCGACGGTCGCCGGCACGGCCGGGAGCAGGCGGCGTGAGCCCTGCCGCAGACCACCGGGTGCTCCCGGTGCCCGACGGCCTCGCCGGGGAACGGGTCGACGCCGCGATGGCGAAGATGTTCGGCCTCTCGCGGACCCGGGCCGCCGAGCTGATCGGCCAGGGCCACGTGCGCGTGGACGGGGGGAGCGTCGGGAAGAGCGACCGGGTCCTGCCCGGGACGCTCATCGACGTCGACATCCCGGTCGAGCCCGATCCGCTGACCGTCGTGCCCGAGGTGGTCGAGGGCATCCGGATCATCCACGACGACGACTCGATCGTGGTCATCGACAAGCCGGTCGGCGTCGCGGTCCACCCGTCACCCGGCTGGTCGGGACCGACCGTCGTCGGCCACCTCGCGGGGGCGGGCTTCAAGATCGCCACCAGTGGCGCCTCGGAGCGCCAGGGGATCGTGCAGAGGCTCGACGTCGGGACCTCCGGTGTGATGGTGATCTGCAAGTCGGAGCGCGCCTACTCGCTGCTGAAGAACGCCTTCCGGCAACGCGACGTCGACAAGACCTACCACGCGCTCGTCCAGGGGCACCCCGACCCGCTCGAAGGGACGATCGACGCCCCCATCGGCCGGCACCCCCGGGCCGACTACAAGTTCGCGGTGATGGCGGACGGGCGGCACAGCGTCACGCACTACACCACGCTCGAGGCGCACCGGTTCGCGAGCCTGCTGGAGATCTCGCTGGAGACCGGGAGGACGCACCAGATCCGCGTCCACATGGCGGCGCTGAAGCACCCGTGCGTCGGTGACCTGACCTACGGCGGTGACCCGAGCCTGGCCCGCCGCGTCGGTCTCGAGCGGCAGTGGCTGCACGCGGTCCGGCTCGGGTTCGAGCACCCCGACTCGGCCGAGTACGTCGAGTACGTGTCGGACTACCCCGAGGACCTCGCCCACGCGCTCGAGGTCATCCGCGAGGCTCACTGATGGCGGAGCTCACGCTGCGCCGCGGTGGCGTCGAGGACAGCGAGGCGGTGGCCGACGTCCACCTGGCGGCCCGCCGGGAGGCCGCGATGCCGACGGGGGTGCACCCCGACGACGACGTCCGGCAGTGGCTCCGCGGTCGGATCGAGGGCGGCGACGAGGTCTGGGTGGCGGAGACCGGCGACGGTGTGGTCGGGTACGCCCGCCTCACCCCCGGCTGGCTCGACGACCTGTACGTCGTGCCGGGCCACGCCCGCAGCGGCGTCGGCAGCGCGCTCCTCGACCTGGTCAAGCACCGCCATGCCGACGGCTTCTGCCTGTGGGTCTTCGAGATGAACGCGCCGGCGCGCGCCTTCTACCGCAGGCACGGCCTGGTCGAGCTCGAGCACACCGACGGCGCGGCGAACGAGGAGCGCAGCCCGGACCTGCGCATGGCCTGGCCGGGCGCGGACCCGCTGGCCTTCTTCCGCACCCTGGTCGACGACGTCGACGCCCAGCTCGCCGACCTGCTGGCGCGCCGCGCGGCGCTGACGCGCGCGATCCAGCCGTACAAGGCGTCGCCGGGGCGCGACCCCGAGCGTGAGCAGGAGATCGCCGCGGCGATGGCGGCCCGGGCTCCCGCGCTGGGCCGCCAGCGGCTCGCGCGGATCCTCCACACGATCATCTCCGAGAGCCTCGACGCGGCCGGTGACGGGCCCGGCGGCTGACCCCCGCCACTGTCGGTGCGTCCTGCCACCATCGTCCCGACGGCTCGCGTAGGCTGGCGTCCTTCCCCCAGCAAGGTCGCCCGGCACCCCGCGCCAGGCTTGCTGAGCCGTGCCCGCACGACATCGCAGCGCGCTGCTGCCAGAACGACCCGCGAGGAGCCCGACCACCTGCCATGACGAGCCCGGCCGACGACTTCGTCCACCTCCACGTGCACACCGAGTACTCGATGCTCGACGGGGCCTCGCTGCTGGACGGGCTCTTCACCCGGGTGACCGAGCTCGGGATGCCGGCGATCGCGATGACCGACCACGGCAACCTGCACGGGGCCTTCGACTTCTACTCCAAGGCCCGCAAGCACGGGGTGAAGCCGATCATCGGCATCGAGGCCTACATCACCCCCGACACCCCGCGAGGCGAGCGCAAGCGGGTCCGGTGGGGCAAGGGCGACATCGCCGAGGAGGGCGGCAACGACGTCGCGGGCGGCGGCGCCTACACCCACATGACGATGTGGGCCGAGACCACCGAGGGCATGCACAACCTGTTCAAGCTCTCGTCCCGCTCCAGCCTGGAGGGCTACTTCTACAAGCCCCGGATGGACAAGGAGATCCTCCAGGAGCACTGCAGGGGCATCATCGTCAGCACCGGCTGCCCCAGCGGCGCCATCCAGACCCGGCTGCGCCTCGGGCAGTGGGACGAGGCGATCCGGGAGGCCGGCGAGCTGCAGGACATGTTCGGCCGCGACAACGTCTTCCTCGAGCTGATGGACCACGGCATCGCGATCGAGAAGCGGGTGCGCGACGACCTGCTCCGCCTGGGTCGCGAGCTCGGCATCCCGCCCCTGGCGACCAACGACTCCCACTACAACAACCCCGAGGACGCCGACGCCCACGACGCGCTGATCTGCGTCGCCTCGGGCAAGCGGCTCTCCGACACCAACCGGCTCAAGTTCGACGGTGGCGGCTACTACATCAAGTCCGCCGCCGAGATGCGCGACCTCTGGTCCCGCCACGACCTCGGCGCGGCCTGCGACAACACCCTGGCGATCGCCGAGCGCTGCGAGGTCGAGTTCGTCGAGTCGACGGGCGGCTACATGGCCCGCGCCGACATCCCCGCCGGCGAGACCGAGGAGAGCTGGTTCCGCACGGAGGTGTGGCGGGGCATCGAGGCCCGCTACCCCGGTGAGCGGCTGACCCAGCAGGTCAAGGACCGCGTCGAGATGGAGCTCGCGGTCATCTCCCAGAAGGGCTACTGCGGCTACTACCTCGTGGTCGCCGACTTCATCCAGTGGTCCAAGCGCAACGGCATCCGGGTCGGCCCCGGCCGCGGCTCCGGTGCCGGCTCGATCGCGGCGTACGCGCTGAGCATCACCGACCTGTGCCCGCTCGAGCACGGGCTCTTCTTCGAGCGGTTCCTCAACCCCGAGCGCCCCTCGATGCCCGACTTCGACATCGACTTCGACGACCACCGCCGCGGCGAGGTCATCAAGTACGTCACCGAGAAGTACGGCGCCGACCGGGTCGCCCAGATCGCCACCTTCGGGCGCCTCAAGTCCAAGGCCGCGATCAAGGACGCCGCGCGGGTGCTCGACCACGGCTTCGCGATCTCCGACCGCATCACCAAGGCGCTGCCGCCCGACGTCATGGGCAAGGGCGTGCCGCTCAAGGACATCTTCGACCCCGCCCACAAGCGCTACGGCGAGGGCGGCGAGTTCCGCGCGCTCCACGACTCCGACCCCGACGTCCGCACGATCTACCAGACGGCCGTCGGCCTCGAGGGCCAGATCCGCAACTGGGGCGTGCACGCGGCCGGCGTGATCATGTCGAGCGAGCCGCTGATCGACATCGTGCCGATCATGGCGCGCCCGCAGGACGGCGCGATCATCACGCAGTTCGACTACCCGATGTGCGAGTCGCTCGGGTTGGTCAAGATGGACTTCCTCGGCCTGAGCAACCTCCACACCCTCGAGGACGCGCTGGTCAACATCGAGGCCAACCGCGGTGAGCGGGTGGTGCTGGAGGAGCTGCCGTTCGACGACCGGGCGACCTACGAGCTGATGGGCCGCGGCGACACGCTGGGGGTGTTCCAGCTCGACGGCAGCGGCATGCGCGCGCTCCTCCGCTCGCTGCAGCCCGACCAGTTCGCCGACATCACCGCGGTCAGCGCGCTCTACCGCCCGGGCCCGATGGGCGCGGACTCCCACAACAAGTACGCCCGCCGCAAGAACGGCCGCGAGCCGATCGAGCCGATCCACCCGGCGCTGGCCGATGCGCTCGAGCCGGTGCTGGGGGAGACCTACGGCCTGATCGTCTACCAGGAGCAGGTGATGGCGATCGCCCAGGCGCTCGCGGGCTTCACGCTCGGCGCGGCGGACAACCTGCGGCGCGCCATGGGGAAGAAGAAGAAGGAGGAGCTCGACAAGCAGTACGCCGGGTTCCAGGCCGGCATGCTCGAGCGGGGCTTCCCGCAGGTCGCGATCGACAAGCTCTGGGAGATCCTGCTCCCGTTCTCCGACTACGCCTTCAACAAGTCCCACTCCGCGGCGTACGGCGTGATCACATACTGGACCGCCTACCTCAAGGCCAACTACCCCGCCGAGTACATGGCCGCCCTCCTGACGTCCGTCAAGGACGACAAGGACAAGATGGCGATCTACCTCAACGAGTGCCGCCGGATGAAGATCCAGGTGCTGCCGCCGGACGTCAACGAGTCCCAGGCGACCTTCACGCCGGTCGGCAACGACATCCGGTTCGGCCTCACCGCGATCCGCAACGTCGGCCACAACGTCGTCTCCGCGATCGTCGCCGCCCGGGAGGAGAAGGGGCGGTTCGCCGACTTCAACGACTTCATGGAGAAGGTCCCGGCGCTCGTGTGCAACAAGCGCATGATCGAGTCGCTGATCAAGGCCGGGGCCTTCGACGAGATGAAGCACCACCGCCGGGCGCTGGTCGCGATCCACGAGACCGCGGTCGACCAGTACGTCGACATCAAGCGCAACGAGGCCATCGGCCAGGACTCCCTCTTCGGCGGGCTCGACGACGCCGGCGGCTCGGGCTTCGGGATCGCCGTCACCGTCCCCGACATCGACGAGTGGGACAAGATGACGCTCCTGGGCCACGAGCGCGACATGCTCGGCCTCTACGTCTCCGACCACCCGCTGCTCGGCCTCGAGCACGTGCTCTCCAACGGCACGGACTGCTCGATCGGCCAGCTCGTCCTCGACGAGGACCGGGCGGACGGCACGGTGCTGACCGTGAGCGGTCTGGTCACCTCCGTGCAGCGCAAGATCACCAAGCGCGGCGACGCCTGGGCGATCGTGACGCTGGAGGACCTCGACGGCGCGATCGACGTGCTGCTCTTCCCGAGCACCTACCAGCTGGCGAGCACCTACCTCACCGAGGACGCCATCATCACGGTCAAGGGCCGGCTGTCGCGCAGCAAGGACCAGCCCGAGCTGCACGGGCAGGAGGTGACCGTCCCCGACCTGTCCGACGGTCCCTCCGGGCCGGTCGTGATCAGCCTGCCGTCGACCCGCTGCACCGGACCCGTGGTCTCGCAGCTGCGCGACGTGCTCGGCACCCACCCGGGCCTGACCGAGGTCCAGCTCCGGTTGCTCACCCGCAACGCGACGACCCTGATGCGGCTCGACGACCGGCTGCGGGTGACCCCGAGCCCGGCGCTCTTCGCCGACCTCAAGGCGCTCCTGGGGCCTGGATGCCTCAGCGGGTGACCTCGGTCCTGCGCCAGGTCGTGGTCGTCCTGCTCCTCTGCGCCGTGGTGGGGGCCCTGGCCGGCGTGGTGTGGCAGTGGGTCTGGACCCCGCCGGTGGGCGTGTCCTACCAGGGTGACTGGACCCTCGACACGGCCGCCCTGACCGACGACTTCTCCGGCACCGGCTGGTACGTCGTGATCGGGTCGGCGGCCGGCCTGCTCGTGGGGGTGGCCGCCGGGCTGCTCTTCGACCACGACGAGCTCTTCACGCTCGGGGCGGTCGTGGTCGGATCCGTCCTCGGCGCCTGGGTAATGAAGGAGGTCGGGGTCGCGCTCGGCCCCTCCGACCCGCTGGCGGTGGCCAGGGCGGCCGAGGACTTCACCCGGATCCCGGGCAGGCTCGAGGTCGTGGGGCGCAGCCCGTGGGTCGCGTTCCCGGCCGGTGCCCTGGCCGGCCTCGCGGTGACCCTGCTCGGCGTCGGCCACCGCCGTCCCGGCTGACCGCAACGGTTCTCCACCAACCCCGTCAACCCGCGCCCGGACGGGCGTCCGCGCCGGTATCCTTCCCGAGCCGTCGCGACCCGCGACGCTCCCGCACCGACACGCATTCCTGGGGGGTTCCACGTGTCCAGCACCCTGCCGCCGTCCGGCGGTCCCGAGTACCTCGAGGTGGGCGGCGGCGCGCCGCTGCCGCCGTCCGAGACCTCGTCCGGCCGGGGCGGTCGCCGCCTCCTGGTCGGCGGGGTCGTCGCCGCCGCGCTCGTCGCCGGCGGTGGCGCCGCCTGGGCGCTCACGTCGTTCTTCTCCAGCGGTCCGCAGGCGGCCGAGGTGCTCCCGGCCACGACGGTCGGCTACGCCAGCATCGACCTCGACCCGTCCGGGTCGCAGAAGATCGAGGCGGTCCGGATGCTCCGGAAGTTCCCCTCGTTCCGCGAGGACGTCGGTCTCGACACCGACGACGACGTCCGCAAGGCGATCTGGGACGAGCTCGGCGCCGAGGACGAGTGCCCCGACATCAGCTACGCCGACGACGTCGAGCCCTGGCTCGGCGACCGGTTCGCCATGGCCGCCGTCGACACGGGTGGCGGCACCCCCGTGCCGGTCGGGGTGCTGCAGGTGACCGACGAGGACGCCGCCGACGAGGGCCTGCAGCGGCTGCGCGACTGCGGCTCCGGGGGCGTGGTGTCCGACCCGGCGTCGGGCGGCTGGGTGATCAGCGACGGGTGGGCCATCATCGCGGAGGACGAGAAGACCGCCCAGCAGGTGGTCGACGCGACCGACGACGGCACGCTCGCCGACGACGAGACCTACCAGGAGTGGATGGACGAGGTCGGCGACGCCGGCATCGCCAGCGCGTACGTCGCGCCCGCGGCGGGTGCGTTCATGGCCGACGGCCTGCAGGGCATGACCGGGCTCGTCCCGCCGGAGGCGACCGACCTGGGCTCCGAGGCCGACCGGGCGCTGCGCGACTTCCAGGGGCTCGCGATGACGGTCCGGTTCTCCGACGGCGCGCTGGAGATGGAGATGGCCGGTGACCCCGGCCTCACCGTCGAGAGCCTCTACTCCTCCGACCGCGGTGCCGACATGGCGCAGACGCTCCCCGACAGCACGGCGATCGCCGTGGGGGCCGGGTTCGAGGACGGCTGGGTCCGGGACGTCGTCGACCAGGTGGCCTCGATGGTCGGCGGCGACGCCGACGAGCTGCTCGCCGAGGCGGGGGCCGGCACCGGCCTCGACCTGCCCGACGACGTCGAGACCCTGGTCGGTGACTCGTTCGCCCTGTCCGTGGACTCCGACTTCGACCCCGACGAGCTTCTCAGCGTCGGGGACACGAGCTCGATCCCGGTGGCCGCGAAGATCCAGGGCGACCCGGAGGGCGTCGAGTCGGTCCTCGACAAGCTGCGCAGCCAGATCCCCCCGCCGGACGGCGAGGCGCTGATCCCGAGCGAGTCCGACGGGGACGTCACCGTCGTCGGGCTCTCGTCGGACTACAACAGCGAGGTGCTCGGCAACGGCGGCCTCGGCGACTCCGACGTCTTCCGCAACGCGGTCCGCGAGGCGGACCAGGCGAGCGCCGTGCTCTTCGTCAACTTCGACGCGGGCAATGGCTGGGTCGAGGACATGGTCGACGACGGTGACCCCGGGTCGGTCGACGACGTCGCGGTCCTGCAGGGCTTCGGCATGTCGCTGTGGGGCACCGACGGCGCCGCGCACGCGGTGCTGCGGCTCACGACCGACGACTGATCGGCCCGGTGATCGCCCCGGTCACGGCCACCAGGTCGGCCGGGGCGATCTCGAGGTCGAGCCCACGCCGACCGGCCGAGACCAGCACCGTCGGGTGCTCCAGCGCGGTCGCGTCGACCACCGTCGGGAGGCGCCTGCGCTGGCCGACGGGGGAGATGCCGCCCACCACGTAGCCCGTCGCGCGCTGCGCCGCGGCCGGGTCGGCCATCGTCGCCCGGCTGCCGCCCAGTGCCCGGGCGAGCGCCTTGAGGTCGAGCAGGCCCGACACCGGGACCACCGCCACGGTGAGCTCGCCGTCGACGGCGGCGACCAGGGTCTTGAACACCCGCTCGGGCGCGACGCCGAGCGCCTCGGCCGCCTCCAGGCCGTAGGACTCGGCGCGCGGGTCGTGGTCGTAGGGGCGCAGCTCGAACGCCACCCCGGCTGCCGTGAGCGCGACCGTGGCCGGGGTGCCCCCGGCCGCCTTCCTCGCCACCGCAGGCCCTAGTTGGGGGACCAGCGCGTGCGGGCGACCTGGGTCGCCGGCAGCGAGGGGATGACGTTCATCGCCCGCAGCTCCGCGCGCAGCAGCTCGGTGACCATGCCGAGGCGTACGGCGGTGTCCTCGGCCTCGAGCAGCGCCTGCCGCTCGTGCAGCGGCAGCGGGGCGACCGCGGCCAGGGTCCACGACAGGTAGCCGGCGTCGCGGGGGAGCGCGTCGGGGAAGGGGTCCTCGCGGATCTCCGTCAGCGCCACCCGGTACGCCGCGAACGTCGCGCGGGCCGCTTCCACGACCTCTGCCGGCGCGTCGCCCGTCGTCCCCGACCGGACCACCACGTGCCCGACGGGGAAGAGCCCGGAGGTGTCGAGCCGCTCGAGCTCGATCCGGTCGAGCCCCACGGCGACCACGTCGAAGGTGCCGTCGGGGTGCGACTCGACCTCGGTGAGCTGCATCCGGCAGCCGACCCGGAACAGCGACTGCGCGCCGTGGTCGCCCACCTCGTAGCCCTCGCGGATCCCGACCGAGCCGAACACCCGCTCCGCGGGGTCGGCGACGCGCAGCAGGTGGTGCACCAGCGCGCGGTAGCGGTCCTCGAAGACGCGCAGCGGCACGCTCACGCCGGGGAAGAGCACCGTGTTGAGCGGGAACATCGGGAGCTGTGCCTGGGTGCCCGGGGTCACGCCTCCGACCCTAGCCCCCAGCCCGGTCGTTCCACCGCAGGCGCCGCGGTCGGGCGGGCCGGGACGCCTTCCGTAGAATCGCTCCCATGACCTCGAGCACCGCGATCCGCCGGATCGACCTGCGCACCGCAGGGACCGGAGCAGGTCAGCAGCATGACGACTACCGCGCCGCGCTGCCCCGGGCCGACTTCGACGTCGAGGCTGCCACGCAGGTGGTCCGCCCGATCTGCGAGGCGGTCCGCGAGCGCGGCGCCGAGGCCGTGCGCGAGTTCTCGGCGCGCTTCGACGGTGTGGAGCAGGCCGAGATCACCGTCCCGCCGGAGGCGCTCGCGACGGCGCTGGCCGAGCTCGACCCCGCCGTCCGCGCCGGGCTCGAGGAGTCGATCCGCCGCCTGCGCACCACCTGCGAGGCCGAGCTCGAGCGCGACGTCGTCACCGACCTCGGGCCGGGTGCCCGCGTGACCCACCGCAAGGTGGCGGTCGGCCGGGTCGGTCTCTACGTCCCCGGCGGCCTCGCGCCGCTGGTCTCCAGCGTGGTGATGAACGTCGTCCCCGCCCAGGTCGCCGGCGTCCGCTCGATCGCGCTCACCTCGACGCCCCAGTCCGAGTTCGGCGGCCTGCCGCACCCGACCATCCTCGCGGCGTGCGCGCTCCTCGGCATCGAGGAGGTGTACGCCGTCGGCGGCGCCCAGGCGATCGCCATGTTCGCCTACGGCGCGGGGCCCTGCCGTCCGGTCGACCTGGTCACCGGGCCGGGGTCGATCTGGACCGTCGCCGCCAAGCGCGTGCTGCGCGGCGTGGTCGGCATCGACTCCGAGGCCGGTCCCACCGAGATCGCGATCCTCGCCGACGACACCGCCGACCCGGCGTACGTCGCGTCCGACCTGCTCAGCCAGGCCGAGCACGACCCGCTCGCCGCGGCGGTGCTGGTCACGCCGTCGGAGCGCCTCGCCAGCGAGGTCGAGGCCGAGCTCGACAAGCAGGTCTCGGTCACCCGTCACGTCGAGCGCGTGCGCACCGCCCTGGCCGGGCGCCAGTCCGCGGTCGTCCTCGTCGACGACCTCGAGCAGGGGCTCGCCGTGGTCGACGCCTACGCCGCCGAGCACCTCGAGATCCAGACCGCCGACGCTGCCGCGCTGGCCGCCCGGGTCCGCAACGCGGGCGCGATCTTCGTCGGGTCCTTCGCCCCGGTCTCGCTGGGTGACTACTGCGCCGGCTCCAACCACGTGCTCCCGACGGCGGGCTGCGCCTGCCACTCCTCGGGGCTGTCGGTGCGGGCGTTCCTCAAGTCGGTGCACGTCGTCGAGTACGACCGCCCCGCGCTGCTCGAGGTGGCCGACCACGTGGTCGCGCTCGCCGAGGCGGAGGACCTGCCCGGTCACGCGGCCGCCGTCCGCGCGCGGCTCGTCGAGGGCTGAGCGGCCGTGGACTTCCCTCCCCTGCGGGAGGAGCTGCGCGGCCTCGAGCCCTACGGCGCCCCGCAGCTCTCCCTCGACGTCGCCCCGGTGCAGCTCAACGTCAACGAGAACCCCTACCCGCCCTCACCCGCCGTCGTCGCCGAGATCGCGTCCGCCGTGGCGCAGGCGGCTTCGGGGCTCAACCGCTACCCCGACCGCGAGCTGGTCGCGCTGCGCGAGGCGCTGGCCGGCTACCTCGGCCACGGGGTGCGCCCCGAGCAGGTGTGGGCGGCCAACGGCTCGAACGAGGTCATGCTCCAGCTGCTCCAGGCCTTCGGCGGCCCGGGCCGCACCGCGCTGAGCTTCGCGCCGACCTACTCGATGTACCCCGAGTACGCCCGCGACACCGTCACCGACTGGGTCGTCGGCGCCCGCGAGGACGACTTCGGCCTCGACCTCGACCGCGCCCGCGCGCTGGTGGAGGAGGTGCGGCCGAGCGTGGTGCTGCTGCCCTCGCCCAACAACCCCACCGGCACCGCACTCCCGCCCGCGGCGGTCACGGTGCTGTGCGAGGCGGTGGGGGACGGCGGGATCGTCGTCGTCGACGAGGCGTACGGCGAGTTCCGGCGCGCCGGCACCCCCAGTGCGCTGGAGCTGCTGCCGCGGCACCGCAACCTCGTCGTCACGCGAACCATGAGCAAGGCCTTCGCCCTCGCCGGGGCCCGGCTCGGCTACCTGGCGGCGGACCCGGCCGTCTGCGACGCGATCCGCGTCGTCCGGCTGCCCTACCACCTCTCGGCGGTCACCCAGGCGGTCGCGCTGGCGGCGCTGCGGCACGCCCCCGAGCTGCTCGGCCAGGTCGACCGCCTGCGCGAGGAGCGCGACGCCTGCGAGGCCTGGCTGCGCGGGCAGGGCCTGTCCGCTGCCGAGAGCGACGCGAACTTCGTGCTGTTCGGGACGTTCGCCGACCGGCACGCCGTCTGGCAGGGGCTCCTCGACCGCGGGGTGCTGGTGCGCGAGACGGGTCCCGAGGGGTGGCTGCGGGTGTCGATCGGCACCCCTGACGAGATGATGGCCTTCCGGACGGCCCTGACCGAGGTGTTGGCCCGGGTGGCCCGGGTGACCCCAGTGACCCCAGTGACAAGGAGCCAGGGATGAGCAGGACCGCGCGCCTCGAGCGCCAGACCAGCGAGTCGAAGGTGCTCGTCGAGGTCGACCTCGACGGGTCCGGTCGCCACGACGTCTCGACCGGCGTCGGCTTCTACGACCACATGCTCTCCTCGCTGGCCCGGCACGCCCTGCTCGACCTGACCGTGCGCACCGAGGGCGACACCCACATCGACGCCCACCACACCGTCGAGGACACCGCGATCGTGCTCGGCGAGGCGCTGCGCGAGGCGCTCGGCGACAAGGTCGGCATCCGCCGCTTCGGTGACGCCACCGTGCCGCTCGACGAGGCGCTCGTGCAGGCCGTCGTCGACGTCTCCGGCCGCCCCTACTGCGTGCACACCGGCGAGCCCGACGCGCAGGCCTACGTCGTGATCGGCGGCGACAGCGGGCCCGGGTTCTCCGGCTCGCTGACGCGTCACGTCTTCGAGACGCTCGCCTTCCGCGCGCAGGTCGCGCTGCACGTCCGGGTGCTGGCGGGCCGCGACCCCCACCACCTCGTCGAGGCGCAGTTCAAGGCCTTCGCGCGGGCGCTGCGCGACGCGGTGGCGCTCGACCCGCGCGAGAGCGGCGTCCCCTCGACCAAGGGCACGCTCTGACCGCGCGCACGGTCGTCGTCCTCGACTACGGCTCGGGGAACCTCCGCTCGGTGCACCGCGCCCTCGAGCGGGTCGCCCCCGACGGCACCGACGTCGTGGTGACGGCCGACCGCACCCGGGTGCGGGCCGCCGACGCGCTCGTCGTCCCCGGCGTCGGGGCGTTCGCGGCCTGCATGCGCGGGCTGCACCAGGCGCACGGTCCGGAGATGATCGGGCGGTTCCTGGCCGGCGGGCGACCGGTGCTCGGGATCTGCGTGGGCATGCAGGTGCTGTTCGAGCACGGCGTCGAGCACGGGGTGACCACCGAGGGCTGCGGCGAGTGGCCCGGCACCGTCGAGCGGCTGCAGGCCGACGTCGTGCCGCACATGGGCTGGAACACCGTCGAGGCCCCCGACGGCACGGCGGCCTTCGCCGGCGTGGAGGGCGAGCGCTTCTACTTCGTGCACTCCTACGCCGCGCGCCGCTGGGAGCTGGTGACCAACGACCGCACCCGGGCCCCGCTGGTCACCTGGGCCGAGCACGGTGGCGACCGGTTCGTCGCGGCGGTCGAGAACGGTCCGCTGTGGGCGACCCAGTTCCACCCCGAGAAGTCCGGGGACGCCGGCGCCGTCCTGCTCGAGAACTGGATGCGGTCGTGGTGACCCGCCGATGAGCAAGGAACGGGCTCGCCGGCGCGCCGAGCGTGAGCGCGAGCAGGCGATCAAGCAGGCGGCGCGCGCCCGCGTGGACGAGCGTCGGCAGCGTCGCGCCCGGCGGCGCGCGGCGCTGACCGGGTGGGTGCCCCGGCCGTCCAAGCCGGCCTCGCGCCAGACCGGCATCCTCGCGCGGCGGAACCGGCAGCAGGTCGTCCTCACCCTCGCGCTGCTCGTGGGCGTCAACGTGCTGGTCTGGGTGTTCGTGCCGGGCTGGGCCGCCCGGGCGATGGCACTCCTGGTCTCGGTGCTCGTGGCCCCCGTCGTCCACCTGATGCTGTTCCGCCGCTCCTGAGGGAAGGACCTCCCGTGACCCACCTCCAGCTCCTGCCCGCCGTCGACATCACCGAGGGCCGGGCCGTCCAGCTCGCCCAGGGCGTGGCCGGCTCCGAGCGCGTGTACGGCGACCCGCTGGCCGCCGCGCGCCGGTGGCAGGACGCCGGGGCCGAGTGGCTGCACCTCGTCGACCTCGACGCCGCCTTCGGCCGCGGCAGCAACCGCGAGCTGCAGGCCGAGATCGTGGCCGCCCTCGACCTCCAGGTCGAGATGAGCGGCGGCATCCGCGACGACGAGTCGCTGGAGGCGGCGCTCGCGACCGGCTGCCGCCGGGTCAACATCGGGACCGCGGCGCTCGAGCACCCGGAGTGGTGCGCGAAGGTGATCGCCGAGCACGGCGACCGGGTCGCCATCGGCCTCGACGTCCGCGGCCGCACGCTGGCCGCCCGCGGCTGGACCCGCGACGGGGGCGACCTCTACGAGGTGCTGGCCCGGCTCGACGCCGAGGGCTGCGCCCGCTACGTCGTCACCGACG
Source organism: Nocardioides taihuensis (assembly GCF_042657275.1). Taxonomy (NCBI): domain Bacteria; kingdom Bacillati; phylum Actinomycetota; class Actinomycetes; order Propionibacteriales; family Nocardioidaceae; genus Nocardioides; species Nocardioides taihuensis. The sequence goes on along the minus strand of NZ_JBHSKD010000027.1, from coordinate 344,207 downwards.
TGAACAAGGACGGCATGCTCGCCGGCCCCAACCTCCAGCTCTTGCGCGACGTGTGCGCTGCCACCGACCGCCCGGTCGTCGCCTCGGGCGGGGTGACCACGCTCGACGACATCCGCGCGCTGATGGACCTCGTGCCGCTGGGGGTCGAGGGTGCGATCGCCGGCACCGCCCTCTACGAGGGACGGTTCACCCTCGAGGACGCCCTCGCCCTGACCCGGGGGGAGGCATGACGCTCGCCGTCCGCGTCATCCCCTGCCTCGACGTCGACGCGGGGCGGGTGGTCAAGGGCGTCAACTTCCAGGAGCTGCGCGACGCCGGCGACCCCGTCGAGCTCGCCCGCACCTACGACGCCGAGGGCGCCGACGAGCTGACCTTCCTCGACATCTCCGCCTCGCACGAGGGTCGCGCGACCACGATGGAGGTCGTCTCCCGCTGTGCCGAGGAGGTCTTCATCCCGCTGACGGTGGGCGGCGGGGTCTCGTCGACCGACGACGTCGACCGCCTGCTGCGCGCCGGCGCCGACAAGGTCGCGGTGAACACCGCGGCCCTCCACCGTCCCGAGCTGGTCGCCGAGATCGCCGACCGCTTCGGCAGCCAGGTGCTGGTGCTCTCGGTCGACGCCCGGCGCTCGCCGGCCACCCCGAGCGGCTTCGAGGTGACCACGCACGGCGGTCGGAGGTCGAGCGGGCTCGACGCGCTGGAGTGGGCGGCCCGCGCCTGCGAGCTCGGCGCGGGGGAGATCCTGCTCAACGCGATGGACGCCGACGGCACCCGCGACGGCTTCGACCTGCCCCTCATCGAGGCCGTACGCCGGGAGGTCACCGTCCCCGTGATCGCCTCCGGCGGCGCCGGGCGCCTCGAGCACTTCGCCCCGGCGGTCGAGGCGGGTGCGGACGCCGTGCTGGCCGCGTCGGTCTTCCACTTCGGCACCCTGCGGATCGGCGAGGTCAAGGCCGCGCTCGCCGCGGCCGGCCTCCCCGTCCGTGAGGCTCACCCGCCGGGTGCTCAGCGACCCAGTGCGGACACCGGCACCTCGTAGGCCCGCCGCACCTCGGGGTGCGTCACCACGAGGGTGCTCCCCACCAGGGCGGCACCGACGTTCTCCCGGGTGGAGGGGGCGGCGTCGAGCACCAGCTCGCCGGTGACCTCCTGCGTGCGCGCGTCGATCGTCCACACCGTCGGTCCCTCCTGGCCCACGACGTAGACGGTGTCGCGGTCGGCGACGACCGCGTCGGCGTACGGCAGGTCGGGCAGCTCGACGACCGGCTGCAGGCTCTCCGCGTCGAGGCCCACCACCTGCCCGTCGACGGTGCAGGCCACCCACACCACGCCCGCGGCCTCGGCCAGCCCCTGCGGCGACAGGCACGAGCCGGCGTTGCGCGTGGTGCCCCGGCCGTCGACCACCCGTGTCACCGACCCCTCGGTGTAGTTGCCGACGAACACCCCCGACGGCCCGGCCGCGACCAGCCGCGGCTCGTGGCCGACGCGGACCGCTGCTCCGACGTCGCCGGTGGCCGGGTCGACCGGCAGCACCCGGTCGCCGGCCTGGTCGACGACCCACAGGGTCCGTCCGTCGTAGGCCAGGCCCTCGGGCTCGCTGTCGCGCGGCCGGAGCCGCACCTGCCGGTCGACCTCGCCGGTCGCGGGGTCGATGCGCACGAGCCGGCCGTCCCCGATCACGCTGACCCAGACCCCCTGCGGAGTGGTCACCAACCGCAGCGGGAGCGAGCCGACGGCCACCGAGGCGCCGTCGGCGGTGCGCACGGCGCCCGCGTCGGGCAGTGCCGCCCACCACCCGCCGTCGACCCCGGCCACCCCGACCGGCGCCTCGTCGAGGTCGGTGACGCCCACGCCGTCCGGCGTGGTCGCGGACGGGCTGCCGCTCGCGTCGCCGTCCGGCGCGAGGCCGCCGTCGTCCTCCTCCTCCCCGCCGCACCCGGAGAGGAGGGGAAGCAGGGCCAGGGCGAGGACGGCGAGCGCGCGACGCATGCGCCGAACCTAGGGTCGGCCGGACTCGATCCGGTCTCGATCCGGTCTCGGTCGGGGGGAGGCCTCAGAAGCCCAGCGCGGCGGTCCGCAGCGCGGCGGTCCGCTCGTCGGCCCCGAGCAGCCGCACGCCGCGGGTGTGCTCGCGCCCGAAGAGGAACAGCGCCACCTCGCCGGGCGGCCCGCTGACCACGGCCGGGTCGGAGCCGTGCCGCAGCGTGGCCTCGGCCCCGGTGTCCTCGCGGGCGATCCGTACCGGCACGCCGGCGTGGCGCACCAGCCCACGGCCGAACAGCCGCAGCGCCCGCCACACGGCGTCGGCGTCGCCGGTCGGGAGGTCGCGCGGCTGCCAGTCGGGCTGGGCCCGGCGCAGGTCCTCGTGGTGCACGAAGTACTCGAGCGTGTTGCCGACCCGGTCCACCGGCCCGAGGGAGTACGGCGTCAGGCCGCGGCCGCGCAGCCGCTCGACGAGCACGGTGAACTCACGCCGCCCGACCCGGGCCATCTCGCGCTCGGTCAGCCCGGAGAGCCGGTCGACGGCCAGCCCGAGGGCGCCGAGCGGGGAGTACTCGCGGACGAGGAGGTGGACCACGAGGTCCTTGGCCGTCCAGTCGGGCAGCACGGTCGGGGCGTCCTCGCCGAGCAGCAGGGCGAGGTCGCACAGCGCGTGCCGCTCGCGGCGGGCGAGGGGAGGGGTGCCCATGGGCGGAGCCTACTGAGGGTGGGGGCGGCTGCGATTCGTGGCCCGTCGGTGCACCGGAATACGGTGGGGCCCGTGAGCGGCGACGGCGTCAGACCCCGTGCGGCGACCACCCGCGAGGGGTTCGGCGTCCTGTGGGTCGCGATCAAGCGCGAGCCCTGGATCTTCACCGCCTCGACGCTCGGCAGCGTGCTCTTCGGCGCCCTCACGGTCGCCGACGCCTGGGTGCTCGGCTGGGCCACCGACCACGTCGTCCTGCCGGCGTTCAAGACCGGCGAGGTCGACTCCTCGTTGCTGGTCGCCGTCGTCGCGCTGTTCCTCGGCGTGGCCGTGCTGCGCGCGGTCGGCATCGTGGCCCGGCGGCTCGGGGCCGGTGTCATGCAGTACCGGATGCAGGCGCACTACCGCCGGGCCGTGACCCGCCAGTACCTCTCGCTGCCGATGGAGTGGCACCAGCGCCACCCGACCGGGCAGCTGCTCTCCAACGCCAACGCCGACGTCGAGGCGGCGTGGGGGCCGATCGCACCCCTGCCGATGGCCGTCGGCACCGTCGCGATGATGGTGATCGCGGTCGCCCAGATGTTCGCCGCCGACGTCGTGCTCGCCCTGGTCGGGCTGCTGGTCTTCCCGCTCGTGGTGATGGCGAACCTCTTCTACCAGCGGTTCAGCTCGCCGCTGATGACCCGGGCGCAGGGGCTGCGCGGCGAGGTCAGCGAGATCGCCCACGAGTCCTTCGACGGCGCGCTGGTCGTGAAGACGCTGGGTCGCGAGGGCGAGGAGACCCAGCGGTTCCGCGAGCGGGCCGAGGAGCTGCGCGACGTCAACATCCGGGCCGGCGCGATCCGGGCGGCGTTCGACCCGACGCTCGCGGCGCTGCCCAACCTCGGGGTGCTGGTGGTCCTCGCCGTCGGCGTGGCGCGCGTGCTCGACGGCAGCACCGACGCCGGCGCGGTGGTCACGGTCTCCTACCTCCTCACCATCGTGTCCTTCCCGATCCGCTCGATCGGCTGGCTGCTCGGGGAGTTCCCGCGCAGCGTCGTGGGCTTCAGCCGGGTCAGCGCCGTGCTCGCGGCCACCGGCCGGATGCAGTACGGCGACCGGGCGCTGCCCGCCTCCGGCGACGGGGCGCGCCTCCAGCTCGACCACGTCGCCTACGCCTACGTGCCCGACGAGCCGCTGCTGCGCGACGTGACCTTCACCGTCGAGCCGGGCCGCACGGTCGCGCTCGTCGGCGCGACCGCGTCGGGCAAGAGCACCCTGACCACCCTGCTCACGCGGCTGGTCGACCCCGACGCCGGCCGGGTCCTCGTCGACGGCACCGACCTGCGCGACCTCGCGTCGGGCGAGCTGGCCCGGGCGGTCTCGCTGGTGCCGCAGACACCCTTCCTCTTCGACGACACCGTGCGCGGCAACGTCACGCTCGGCGCCGACGTCACCGACGACGAGGTCTGGGCGGCGCTGCGCACCGCCCAGGCGGACGGGTTCGTCGCGGCGCTCCCCGAGGGCCTCGACACCCGCCTCGGCGAGCGCGGCACCTCCTTGTCAGGCGGGCAGCGGCAGCGGATCTCGCTGGCGCGGGCCCTGGTCCGCCGGCCGCGCCTGCTGGTGCTCGACGACGCGACCTCGGCGGTCGACCCCGAGGTCGAGGCACGGATCCTCGCGGCGCTCCGCTCCGGGGACCGTGACAGCACGCTCGTGGTCGTCGCCTACCGGAAGGCCACGATCGGGCTCGCCGACGAGGTGGTGCTGCTCGAGGACGGCCGGATCACCGACCGCGGCCCGCACGCCGAGCTGCTCGTCCGCAACGCGGCGTACGCCCACCTCGTCAACGCCTACGAGCAGCACCAGACGCACCCCCTCGACGACGACGAGGTCGTCGCGGGCGAGCTGGCGGGGGAGACGTCGTGAGCGCGGCGACCCGGATGGACACCGGCGAGGAGATCGCCGCCCTCGACACCATCCGCCGCGGGGTGAAGTTCTCGCCCGAGCTCAAGGAGGGGGTCCGGTTCACCCTCGTGCTGGCCGTCATCGCCTCGCTCGGCCAGGTCGTGGTGCCGATCGCGGTGCAGCAGACGCTCGACCGCGGGCTGCGTTCCGGCGGAGGGCCCGACGTCCAGTTCACGGTCCTGCTCGGCCTCGCGGCCGCGGTCGCGATCGTGATCACCGGTTTCGCCTCCTACCTGATGACCCGTCGGCTCTTCACCACCTCCGAGCGCGGGCTGGCCACCCTGCGGATCAAGGCGTTCCGCCACGTGCACGACCTGCCCCTGCTCACCCAGAACACCGAGCGCCGGGGCGCGCTGGTCGCGCGGGTGACCAGCGACGTCGACCAGGTCAGCCAGTTCCTGGTCTTCGGCGGACTGATCTTCGTGGTCAGCATCGGCCAGGTGCTGGTCGCCACCATCGTGATGGCCTTCTACTCCTGGCAGCTCACGATCGTGGTGTGGGTCTGCTTCGCCCCGCTGTTCCTCTCGCTGCGCTACTTCCAGCGCAAGCTGTCCGCGGCGTACGGCGTGGTGCGGCGCCAGGTGGGCATCATGCTCTCGGCCATCTCCGAGCCGGTGGTCGGCGCCGCGGTGGTCCGGTCCTACGCCGTCGAGGGCCGCACCCAGGCCCGCATCGACGAGGCGATCGACGCGCACAAGGCGGCCAGCACCAAGGCGCAGGGCTTCACGGCTTTCTCGTTCTCGCTCGGCGGCATCTCGGCCGGTCTCGCCAACGCCGGCGTGATCGTGGTCGGCGTCTGGCTCGGCTTCGCCGACCAGATCACCGCCGGCGAGGTGCTGGCCTTCGCCTACCTCGTCACGCTCTTCGTCGGCCCGGTGCAGATGGGCACCCAGATCCTCACCGACGCGCAGAACGCCATCGCCGGCTGGCGCCGCGTGATCGGCATCCTCGAGACGCCGGCCGACCTCGTCGACCCCGGCGAGGACGGCGTCGTCCTGCCGCGCGGTCCGCTGCACGTGCGCTTCGACCACGTCACGTTCGCCTATCCCGAGGGACCCCCGGTGCTCCGCGACGTCGACCTCGAGATCGCGCCCGGCACCCGGGTGGCGATCGTCGGCGAGACCGGCTCCGGCAAGTCGACGTTCGCCAAGCTGCTGACCCGGCTGATGGACCCGGCCGAGGGCCGCGTGCTGCTCGACGGCGTCGACGTGCGCGAGGTGCGGCAGGACTCCCTGCGCCGCAGCGTGGTGCTGGTTCCGCAGGAGGGGTTCCTCTTCGACGACACCCTGCACGCCAACGCCCGCTACGGCCGCCTCGACGCAACCGAGGACGACGTGCTGCGCAGCGCCGACGAGCTCGGCCTCGGCGACTGGGTCGCCGGGCTGCCGCGCGGCCTCGCGACCCGCGTCGGCCAGCGCGGCGAGTCGCTGTCCGCGGGGGAGCGGCAGCTGGTCGCACTGCTCCGGGCACAGCTCGCCGACCCCGACCTGCTCGTGCTCGACGAGGCCACCAGCGCCGTCGACCCCGCCCTGGAGATGCGGATCGGCCGGGCACTCGAGCGGCTGATGAGCGGACGGACCTCGGTGACCATCGCCCACCGGCTCTCGACGGCCGAGGCCGCCGACGAGGTGGTCGTGGTCGACCGCGGGCGCATCGTGCAGCGCGGCCCCCACGCGCGGCTGGTGGCCGAGGACGGCGTCTACGCCGGGCTGCACGCCTCGTGGGTGGCCACCCACGGCTCCTGAGGCCGCGCGGGGTCCTGAGAGACTGGCCCGGTGACCTCCCTCGACCCCGACATCGCCGACCGGCTCAAGCGCAACGCCGAGGGACTGGTCCCTGCCGTGGTCCAGCAGCACGGCACCGGCGAGGTGCTGATGCTCGGCTGGATGGACGACGAGGCGCTGGCGCGCACGCTGACGACCGGCCGGGCGACCTACTGGAGCCGCTCACGCCAGGAGTACTGGGTCAAGGGCGAGACCTCGGGGCACCGGCAGTGGGTGCGCGCCGTGCGGCTCGACTGCGACGGCGACACGCTGCTCGTGACGGTCGACCAGGAGGGCGCCGCCTGCCACACCGGTGACCGCACCTGCTTCGACGCCGCGCTGCTCGCCGAGCTCCCGGCCCGGGTGGAGGGCGGCGCCGGTGGCTGAGCAGCCGGCCCGTCGGCGCACGTTCGGGCCGGTGCTCGCCCTCGGGCTGGCCTCGGGCGTGCTGGCCGCGGTGGCCGGCACCAAGCCCTGGGTCGCCGCCGGGGGCGCGACCACGCAGACGCTGCCCGGGATGCCGACCGTCGGCGACCCCGGCGCCGGCGAGATGCCGGTGGCGTTCGCCCTCGCGCTCGTGGTGCTCGCGTGCTGGGGCGTGGTGCTGGTGACCCGTGGCCGGTTCCGCCGGGCGGTCGCCGTCCTGGGCGCCGTCGCGGCCGCGGGGCTGGTGGCGGCCGTCGTCGTGGCCTGGACCACCCTGCCCGACCAGCTGCGCGACTCGCTCGAGGCGGCCTCGGCCCTCGGCGACCCCGGCGCCGACGTGGTGAGCCGCACCGGGTGGTACGCCGCCGCCGTGGTCGGGGCGGTGGGCTCGCTCGTCGCGACCGTGCTCGCCGTGCGCCTCGTACCGGGCTGGCCCGAGATGGGCAGCCGCTACGACGCGCCCACCGGCAGCACCGTGGCCGCCCCACCGCCGGAGGATGCCTCGAGCCTCGACCTCTGGAAGGCGATCGACGAGGGCCACGACCCGACCGAGCACCCGGTCGACGACTGAGCCGGACCAGTCCCACCACCCTGCGGCGAACGGGGGTCGCGGCTGCATAGACTGTGCCCGCACCACCGAGCCCCCCACCTCCTCGAGGAGCCCCGCATGTCTGCACACCACGGCAACACCCCGGCCGCCTGGACCGCTGTCGCGATCGGGATGCTCGGGTTCGTGGTCGGCGGCATCGCGCTGATGCTCTCGCCGGTGAGCATGGTCGGGTTCTGGGTCGGCTGCGCGCTGGTCGTCGTCGCGGGCGTCGTGTTCGGCGTGATGGCGAAGATGGGCCTCAACGGCGAAGAGCACTGAGGCGGCCACGACCGTGGCGACCGTCACCGCAGCCACTGCCCCCGCGCGGGTCTCCCGCCGGGAGCGGATGACGGCGCCGGTGGCGACGATCGCCGGGCTCACGGCGGCCACCGTGGCGCTGCACGTGCGCGACCCGCACGTCTCCGGCAGCTGGGGCTACTGCCCGCTGTCGCTGCTCGGGGTCTACTGCCCCGGGTGCGGAGGTCTGCGGGCGGTCAACGACCTCACCCACGGCGACCTCGCGGGCGCCGCCTCGAGCAACCTGCTGCTGCTGCTCCTCGCGCCGGTGGCCGTGTTCCTCCTCGCCCGGTGGGCGGTCGACGCCTGGCACGGCCGCGACCGCGGCCGCGGCCGTGCGATCGTCCTCGCCCCACCCGCGCTGGCGGTGTTCGCGGTGGTCACCCTCGTGTTCGTCGTGGCCCGCAACCTGCCGGGCAGCTGGCTCGCACCCTGACGCGCACCGGGCCCGGCCCGCACGCCGTGCGGACCGGGTCCGAGCACGACCGGCTCAGCCCGAGGTGTTGACGTCGCCGCTGAAGTCGATGACGCCCGTGGCGAAACCGATGATCTGCAGCACCAGGAACACCAGCGCGATGATGCCGAGGATGAAGCCGGCCTTGGCCATGCCGGCGCCGCCCTGGCCGCTCGTCGCGATCTCGCTCTGGGCACTGCGGCCCAGGATGATCGCGACGATGCCGAGCGGGCTGCAGCAGAGGAGACCGAGGATGCCGAGGACCAGCGCCCACACGGCCTTGCTGTTGTTGCCGGCCGACGGCGCGCCGTAGCCGGGCTGCCCGCCGTAGGACGGCGGCGGCGGTCCTCCGTAGGGAGGTTGGCCCCCGTCGCCCGGAGGGGGCGGGGTGCCGTAGCTGCCTCCGCCGGGCGGCGGCGGCGGGGGAGGTGCCTGGTTGCTCATGGAGCTCGCTTCCTGTTCTCCGGCCGCACCCGGTGGTGCGGCTCACCCGGCCGGGCCGGGACGTCGTGGTCAGTAGCCGCTGCCGGTGTTGCCGTCGAACGACGCGGTGAAGCTCCCGGTCACCAGCAGCACGACGACGAGCAGCGCGCTGAGGATCATCAGCACGATCGAGATCAGGCCGAGGATCCAGCCGGCCTTGGCCAGCCCCTCGCCCGTGAGCCGGCCGCCGGAGGCGGCGATCTCGCGGTCCGCGCGGCGGCCGATGATGTACGCCGGGATGCCGAGCAGCCCGCAGCACAGGAACGAGAGGAGCCCCAGCACCAGCGCGGTCGTCGCCGACCCGTGGTTCTGGGGGGCACCCACGCCGGGGCCGCTGCCGTACGCCGGCGGCACGTAGCCCGCGGGCAGGTCCCCGTGCGGCTGGCCGTAGGCCTCGCGGTAGGTGCTGCTGTACTGCGGGGCCGCCGGCCCGGAGCCGCCGGGCTGCGCGGGCGGCGGGGGAGGCGGCTGGCTGCCCCCGGAGGCCTCCTCTGGCGGTGGCGGAGGCGTGGTGTCGCTCATCGCGGAGTCCTTCCGGCGGTGCACGGCTGACGTCGGGGGAGCGTGCGTCGCGCCGCGCCCCCGCGCGAGGCTACACAGGTTTCGTCCCTCGGAGGTGGACGCGGCGCGGAACCGTCCGCGTGAGAGGCTGGAGGCCGTCCCCAGACCCGCCGGTGGTCTGGTCGGACCCGGGAGATCAGGAGTCGTGGCAGTGGTGGCGAGCGGGGAGCGGGCAGGCGGTGCTGCCGCGGGTTCGGTGCTCGACGAGATCGTCGACGGCGTCCGTCTCGACCTCGCCCGCCGCGAGGCCGCCACGAGCGCGGCCGAGCTGTGCGCCCGCCTCGCCGACGCGCCGCCGGTGCGCGACCCGATGCCGGCCCTGCGCGCGGCCGGGAGCAGCGTGGTCGCGGAGGTCAAGCGGCGGAGCCCGAGCAAGGGCGACCTGGCCGCGATCCCCGACCCCGCCGAGCTCGCGCGCGCCTACGAGCGGGGCGGAGCGGCCGCCATCAGCGTGCTCACCGAGGAGCGCCGCTTCGGCGGCAGCCTCGACGACCTCCGCACCGTGCGCGCGGCGGTCGAGGTGCCGCTGCTGCGCAAGGACTTCGTCGTCACCTCCTACCAGCTGCTCGAGGCGCGGGTCGCGGGCGCCGACCTGGTGCTGCTGATCGTGGCTGCCCTCGACGACGAGACCCTGCGCCGGCTCCACGACGAGGCCCGCGAGCTCGGCCTGACCGTGCTGGTCGAGGTGCACGACGAGCCGGAGACCGAGCGGGCCCTCGACCTCGGCGCGGAGCTGGTCGGCGTGAACGCCCGCAACCTCAAGACCCTGGCCGTCGACCCCGCGACCTTCGGTCGGCTGGCACCCTTGGTGCCGTCGGACCGCGTGCTGGTGGCGGAGTCCGGCATCACCGGCCCCGACGACGTGGCCCGCTTCGTCTCCGAGGGCGCCCGCGCGGTGCTGGTCGGCGAGGCACTGGTCCGTGACGGCGACCCCGAGGGCGCCGTCCGAGCGATGACGGGAGTGCGAGCGTGACGACGACGTACGACGCAGACGAGCGCGGTTGGTTCGGAGGCCCGGAGACCGGGTGGGGCGGGCGGTTCATGCCCGAGGCCCTGGTCGCCGCCCTCGACGAGCTGACCGAGGCGTGGCACGACGCCATGGCCGACCCGACGTTCGTCGCCGAGTTCGACGCCATCCTGCGCGACTACGCGGGAGCGCCGAGCATGCTCTACCACGCCGAACGGCTCAGCCGGAAGGTCGGCGCCCGCATCCTGCTCAAGCGCGAGGACCTCAACCACACCGGCGCCCACAAGATCCGCAACGTGCTCGGCCAGGCCCTGCTCACCCGGCGGATGGGCAAGCAGCGCGTCATCGCCGAGACCGGCGCGGGCCAGCACGGCGTCGCGAGCGCGACGGCGGCCGCCTACTTCGGGCTCGACTGCACCGTCTACATGGGCTCGGTCGACATCCGGCGCCAGGCGCTCAACGTCGCCCGGATGAACCTCCTCGGCGCGAAGGTGGTCCCGGTCGACTCGGGGTCCGCGACGCTCAAGGACGCCATCAACGAGGCCCTGCGCGACTGGGTCGCCTCGGTCGACCACACGGCGTACCTCTTCGGCACCGCGGCCGGCCCGCACCCCTTCCCCAGCATGGTGCGCGACTTCACCCGCAGCATCGGCGACGAGGCCCGCCAGCAGTGCCTCGACCGCTGGGGCGTGCTGCCCGACGCGATCGCCGCCTGCGTGGGCGGGGGCTCCAACGCGATCGGGCTCTTCACCGCGTTCCTCGACGACGACGACGTGGCGATCTACGGCTTCGAGCCGGGCGGTGAGGGTGTCGACACACCACGCCACGCGGCCACGATCCACGCCGGCGCGAAGGGCGTCCTGCACGGCGCGCGCACCTACGTGCTGCAGGACGAGGACGGCCAGACCACCGAGTCCCACTCGATCTCGGCCGGTCTCGACTACCCGGGCGTCGGCCCCCAGCACGCCTTCCTCGCCGCGAGCGGGCGGGCGACCTACCTGCCGGTGACCGACGCCGAGGCGATGGAGGCGCTCGCCCTGCTGAGCCGCACCGAGGGGATCATCCCCGCCATCGAGTCCGCCCACGCCGTCGCCGGCGCGCTGCGGGTGGCCGAGGAGCTCGCCGCCGAGAAGGGGCCGGACGCGACGGTGCTGATCAACCTGTCCGGCCGCGGCGACAAGGACATGGACACCGCGATCGAGTGGTTCGGCCTCGACGACGGCACCCCCGGGGAGCCGGTCGGATGAGCGCCCCGACGACGCGCACGGCGTTCGAGAAGGCCCGCGCCGACGGGCGCGCCGCCCTGGTCGGCTACCTCCCGGCGGGGTTCCCCGACGTCGACGGCGGCATCGCCGCGCTCCGGCAGCTCGTCGACAGCGGCTGCGACGTGATCGAGATCGGCCTGCCCTACTCCGACCCGGTCATGGACGGCCCGACCATCCAGGCCGCCGCCCAGCAGGCGCTCGAGGGCGGGGTCCGCACCCGCGACGTGCTGCGCACGGTCGAGGCGGTCGCCGCCACCGGTGTGCCGACCGTGGTGATGACCTACTGGAACCCGATCGAGCGGTACGGCGTCGAGAGGTTCGCCGCCGACCTCGCCTCCGCCGGCGGCGCCGGCCTGATCACTCCCGACCTCACGCCCGACAGCGGCGGTGACTGGATCGCGGCCGCCGACGCCCACGACCTGGACAAGGTCTTCCTCGTGGCCCCGAGCTCCACGGACGCCCGCCTGGCCATGACCACGGCCGCCTGCCGCGGTTTCGTCTACGCGACTGCCGTCATGGGTGTCACGGGCACGCGCACCGAGACCAGCGACCTCGCCGGGCCGCTCGTCGCCCGCACCCGCGAGACCACCGACCTCCCGATCGGCGTCGGCCTCGGCGTGAGCAACGGCGCCCAGGCGGCCGAGGTCGCGTCGTACGCCGACGGCGTGATCGTGGGCTCGGCCTTCGTGCGCGTGCTGCTCGACCACCCCGGCGACCTGAGCGCGGGGTTGGGGGCACTGGCCGCACTCACCGAGGACCTCGCCGCAGGGGTCCGGCGTGGCTGAGCCCCGCTCCGGGCACCCCTGGCTGCTCGCGGTCGGTCTGACCGTCGGCCTGCTCCTCCTCGCCGGGTGCGGCGGGAGCGCCGACTCGGCCACCGGCGAGGGCGAGGGCGGCTACACCGCCGCGGCCGTGCTCGACCAGCCCTACACGGTCCCCGACACCGCGCTGACCGACACCGGGGGGCAGCGCTACTCGCTGGCCGCCGACACCGACAAGCCGCTGACGCTGGTCTTCTTCGGCTACACCCGGTGCCCCGACATCTGCCACGTGGTGATGGGCTCGCTCGCCTCGGCGATGACCCGGCTCGACGAGGCCGACCGCCAGCAGGTCGACGTCGTCTTCGTGACGACCGACCCGGCGCGCGACGACGAGGCCACGCTGCGCGACTACCTCGACCGCTTCGACCCGTCGTTCATCGGCCTGACCGGTGACCTCGACACGATCGTCGACGTGGGCGCGGACCTCGCGGTCGCGGTCGACCAGGGCGACAAGCTGCCGAGCGGTGGCTACGAGGTCACCCACGGCACCTCGGTCGCCGCGATCGACGCCGACGACGAGGTGCCGATGATCTGGACCCAGGACACCTCTGCCGAGCAATTCGCCGCTGACGTCCACCACTACCTGTCCACCACCGGCTCCTGAGCCGCAGACGGATCGAGTCCCGTGCTCCCGCTCTCCATCCCCAGCCCGTCCGAGGGCGTCTGGCACCTCGGGCCGCTGCCGGTCCGCGGCTACGCGCTCTGCATCATCCTCGGGATCGTCGCCGCCATCTGGATCGGCGAGCGCCGCTGGGTGGCCCGCGGCGGCCGGTCGGGTGACGTCAGCGACCTCGCCGTGTGGGCGGTGCCGTTCGGGCTCGTGGGCGGGCGGCTCTACCACGTCGCGACCGACTGGAAGCTCTACTTCGGCGACGGCCAGAACCCGGTCGAGGCGCTCTACGTCTGGCGCGGCGGCCTCGGCGTCTGGGGCGCCATCGCCTTCGGCGCGCTCGGCGTCGTCATCGGCGCCCGCACCAAGGGCATCAAGCTGCTGCCGGTGCTCGACGCGATGGCTCCCGGTGTGCTGGTCGCGCAGGCGATCGGCCGCTGGGGCAACTGGTTCAACCAGGAGCTCTACGGACGCCCGACCGACCTGCCCTGGGGCCTCGAGATCGACGAGGCCCACCGCCCCGTGGACTCCCTCGACCGGGCCACCTACCACCCGACCTTCCTCTACGAGTCGCTGTGGTGCCTGGCCGCGTTCGCGGTGGTGGTCTGGGCCGACCGCCGCTTCCGCCTCGGTCACGGCCGGGTGCTCGCGCTCTACGTGATGGCCTACACCGCGGGGAGGTTCTGGATCGAGTCGATGCGCGTGGACGACGTGCAGCTCGACGACGTGTTCGGCCTCCGGTTCAACGAGTGGACCTCGATCGTGCTGTTCCTCGCCGCCCTGGCGTGGTTCGTCTGGAGCGCCCGCACGCACCCCGGCCGCGAGGAGCAGGTCTACCGCGAGGGTCGGCAGCCCGAGCCGGTCACCGACGCCGAGAACGCCGACTGAGGGGCCCGTCCACCCCCTGTCCGCGCGCCGGTCAACCCCTCCTCGCGGCCGGAGCCGGGTGGTACCTTGGGCGCTCCGCTCGGGCCAACGTCGTCCCCTGCACCGCCAGCTGCAACCACCGTTCGGCCGTGCCCCGCCCCCGGGTGGCGCGCGTGCCGCAGAGACGACGGGAGAATGCCCAGTGCCCACGCACGCGTTCCCGCCGCCCTCAGGGCTGTACGACCCCGCGCACGAGCACGACGCCTGTGGCGTCGCGTTCGTGGCCACGCTGACCGGTGAGGCCAGCCACGACATCGTGGCCAAGGCGCTGACCGCCCTGCGCAACCTCGAGCACCGCGGTGCCGCCGGTGCGGAGCCGACGTCGGGCGACGGTGCGGGCATCCTGATGCAGGTCCCCGACGCCTTCCTCCGCGCGGTCGCGGGGGAGCACGGGATCGACCTCCCGCCGCAGGGGTCCTACGCCGTCGGCACGGCGTTCCTGCCCGGCGACGACGAGGTGGTGGCCAAGACCCGCCAGCGGATCGAGGAGATCGCCGCCGAGGAGGGTCTCGCGGTGCTCGGCTGGCGCGAGGTGCCGGTGGAGCCCGAGCTGCTGGGCCGCACCGCGCGCGGCGTGATGCCGTCGTTCAGCCAGCTGTTCGTGGCGGGGGGCGCCCAGCGCACCCGCGGCATGGCCCTGGAGCGGCAGGCGTTCTGCCTGCGCAAGCGGGCCGAGCACGAGACCGACGCCTACTTCCCGTCGCTGTCGGGCCGCACCCTGGCCTACAAGGGCATGCTGACGACCGACCAGCTCGACCGGTTCTACCCCGACCTGACCGACGAGCGGATCGCCTCGGCGCTGGCCGTCGTCCACTCGCGGTTCTCCACGAACACCTTCCCGAGCTGGCCGCTGGCCCACCCGTTCCGGTTCATCGCCCACAACGGCGAGATCAACACCGTGATGGGCAACCGCAACTGGATGCGGGCCCGCGAGGCGCTGCTCGACTCCGACCTGGTGCCGGGCGACCTCGAGCGGCTGTTCCCGATCTGCACCCCGGGCGCGTCCGACTCCGCGTCCTTCGACGAGGTGCTCGAGCTGCTGCACATGGGCGGCCGCTCGCTGCCGCACGCGGTGCTGATGATGATCCCGGAGGCGTGGGAGAACCACGCCGAGATGGACCGCAAGCGCCGCGCCTTCTACGAGTTCCACTCCTCGCTGATGGAGCCGTGGGACGGCCCCGCCTGCGTGGTCTTCACCGACGGCTCGCAGATCGGGGCGGTGCTCGACCGCAACGGCCTGCGCCCCTCGCGCTACTGGGTCACCGACGACGGCCTGGTCGTGCTCGCCTCCGAGGTCGGGGTGCTCGACCTCGACCCGGCCACGATCGTCCGCAAGGGACGGCTCCAGCCCGGCCGGATGTTCCTCGTCGACACCGACGACCACCGGATCATCGAGGATGAGGAGATCAAGGCCGAGCTGGCCGCGGAGCACCCCTACGACGAGTGGCTGCACGCCGGCCTGATCCACCTCGCCGACATCCCCGAGCGCGAGCACATCGTGCACACCCACGCCTCGGTGACCCGGCGCCAGCAGATCTTCGGCTACACCGAGGAGGAGCTGCGGATCCTGCTCACGCCCATGGCCAACACCGGCGGCGAGCCGCTGGGCTCGATGGGCACCGACACGCCGATCGCGGCGCTGTCGGACAAGCCGCGGCTGCTCTTCGACTACTTCAGCCAGCTCTTCGCCCAGGTCACCAACCCGCCGCTCGACGCGATCCGCGAGGAGCTGGTGACCTCGCTCAGCGGCACCATCGGGCCGGAGGCCAACCTGCTCGAGCCGCAGCCGGCGTCCTGCCGGCAGGTCGTGCTGCCGTTCCCGGTCATCTCCAACGACGACCTGGCCAAGATCCGCCACATCAACCGCGACGGCGACATGCCGGGCTTCATCACCCACGTCTCCCGGGGGCTCTACCCCGTCGAGGGCGGCGGCGAGGCGATGGCCCAGCGGATCGAGGAGATCTGCGCCGAGGTGTCCGAGGCGATCGCGGACGGCGCGCGCATCATCGTGCTCTCCGACCGCCACTCCACCGCCGAGCTGGCACCCATCCCGTCGCTGCTGCTCACCGGTGCGGTCCACCACCACCTGGTGCGCGAGAAGACGCGCACCCAGGTCGGGCTGCTGGTCGAGGCCGGCGACGTCCGCGAGGTGCACCACGTCGCGCTGCTCATCGGGTACGGCGCGGCCGCGGTGAATCCCTACCTGGCGATGGAGTCGGTCGAGGACCTCGCCCGCGACGGCTACTACGTCAAGGTCGAGCCCGAGCAGGCCGTGGCCCACCTCGTCAAGGCGCTGGGCAAGGGCGTGCTCAAGGTGATGTCGAAGATGGGCGTCTCCACCGTGGCGTCCTACACCGGTGCCCAGATCTTCGAGGCGATCGGCCTCTCGCAGGCGGTCGTCGACCGCTACTTCACCGGCACCACCTCCAAGCTCGGCGGCATCGGGCTCGAGACGATCGCCGACGAGGTGGCGCGCCGGCACGCCGTGGCCTACCCCGGCATCGCGCCCGCGCACCGCGAGCTCGCCATCGGTGGCGAGTACCAGTGGCGGCGCGAGGGCGAGCCGCACCTGTTCGACCCCGACACCGTCTTCCGGCTCCAGCACTCCACGCGCACGGGCCGCTACGACATCTTCAAGCAGTACACGCACCGCGTGGACGAGCAGTCCGAGCGGCTGATGACGCTGCGCGGCCTGTTCCGCTTCAAGGACGCCGGTGAGACCGGGCGGGCGCCGGTGCCGATCGAGGAGGTCGAGCCGGTCTCCGAGATCGTCAAGCGGTTCTCCACCGGCGCGATGTCCTACGGCTCGATCAGCCAGGAGGCGCACGAGACCCTCGCGATCGCCATGAACCGGCTGGGCGCGAAGTCCAACACCGGCGAGGGCGGTGAGGACCCCGACCGCCTCCACGACCCCGAGCGCCGCAGCGCGATCAAGCAGGTCGCCTCGGGCCGGTTCGGCGTCACGGCGGAGTACCTCACCAACGCCGACGACATCCAGATCAAGATGGCCCAGGGCGCCAAGCCCGGCGAGGGTGGCCAGCTGCCCGGCCACAAGGTCTACCCGTGGGTGGCCAGGACCCGGCACTCGACGCCGGGGGTGGGGCTGATCAGCCCGCCGCCGCACCACGACATCTACTCCATCGAGGACCTCGCCCAGCTGATCCACGACCTCAAGAACGCCAACCCGTCGGCCCGCATCCACGTGAAGCTGGTCTCCGAGGTGGGCGTCGGCACGGTCGCCGCGGGCGTCTCGAAGGCGCACGCCGACGTCGTGCTGATCTCCGGGCACGACGGCGGCACGGGCGCCTCGCCGCTGACCTCGCTCAAGCACGCCGGGGGGCCGTGGGAGCTCGGGCTGGCCGAGACCCAGCAGACGCTGCTGCTCAACGGCCTGCGCGACCGGATCGTCGTGCAGACCGACGGCCAGCTCAAGACCGGCCGCGACGTCGTGGTGGCAGCGCTGCTCGGCGCGGAGGAGTACGGCTTCGCCACCGCGCCGCTGGTGGTCTCGGGCTGCGTGATGATGCGCGTGTGCCACCTCGACACCTGCCCGGTGGGCGTGGCCACGCAGAACCCCGTGCTGCGGAGCCGCTACACCGGCAAGGCCGAGCACGTCGTCCGCTTCTTCGAGTACGTCGCGGAGGAGGTGCGCGAGCTGCTCGCGGAGCTCGGCTTCCGCACCCTCGACGAGGCGATCGGCCAGGTCGACGCGCTCGACACCGTCCGCGCGGTCCAGCACTGGAAGGCCTCCGGTCTCGACCTGACCCCGGTGCTGCACCGGCCGCAGCTGTCCGAGGGCGCCGCGCTGCGTCGTACGACCGAGCAGGACCACGGCCTCGACAAGGCGCTCGACAACGAGCTGATCGCGCTCTGCGCAGATGCGCTCGACCGGGGAGAGCCGGTGCGGGCCACGTTGCCGGTCCGCAACGTCAACCGCACGGTCGGCACCATGCTCGGCCACGAGGTGACCAAGCGCTACCGGGGCGAGGGCCTGCCCGACGGCACGATCGACCTGACCTTCACCGGGTCGGCCGGCCAGTCCTTCGGCGCGTTCCTCCCGCGCGGCGTGACGTTGCGGCTCGAGGGCGACGCCAACGACTACGTCGGCAAGGGCCTGTCCGGTGGCCGCGTCGTGGTCCGGCCCGACCGCGCGGCGACGTTCGACGCGAGCGACCAGATCATCGCCGGCAACGTGATCGGGTACGGCGCGACGTCCGGCGAGATCTTCCTCCGCGGCGTCGTGGGGGAGCGGTTCTGCGTCCGCAACTCCGGTGCGGTGGCCGTCGTCGAGGGCGTCGGCGACCACGGCTGCGAGTACATGACCGGCGGCACGGTCGTGATCGTCGGTGGCACCGGCCGCAACTTCGCGGCCGGCATGTCCGGCGGGTACGCGTTCGTGCTCGACCTCGACGAGCGGCGGGTCAACCCCGAGCTCGTCGACCTCGGGCCGGTGCAGGGCGAGGCGGCCGAGGAGCTGCGCTCACTGGTGGCCCGGCACGCCGAGGAGACCGGCTCCACCGTCGCCCGGGCGCTGCTCGACGACTGGGCGGCCGCGCTGCCCCGGTTCACCGAGGTCATGCCCCGCGACTACAAGAGAGTGCTGGACGCGCGCGCCGCGGCCCTCGACGAGGGCCTCGACGACGACGCCGCGGCCGCCCGGATCATGGAGGTCCTTCATGGCTGACCCCAAGGGATTCCTCAAGCACGGCCGCGAGGTCGCCACGCGCCGTCCCGTCGAGGAGCGGGTGCACGACTGGAACGAGGTCTACCCCGACGGCGTCGGCCGCGCGCTGCTGCCGATCATCGGCACCCAGGCCGGGCGCTGCATGGACTGCGGCATCCCGTTCTGCCACCAGGGCTGCCCGCTGGGCAACATCATCCCGGAGTGGAACGACCTGGTCTGGCGCGGCGACTGGGAGGGCGCCATCGAGCGGCTGCACGCGACCAACAACTTCCCGGAGTTCACCGGGCGACTGTGCCCGGCGCCGTGCGAGACCGCCTGCGTCCTGGGGATCAACCAGGACCCCGTGACCATCAAGAACGTCGAGGTGGCGATCATCGACAAGGCCTGGGAGTCCGGCTACGTCCGGCCCCAGCCGCCGGAGTGGCTCTCGGGCCGCACCATCGCCGTGATCGGCTCCGGCCCCGCCGGGCTCGCGGCCGCCCAGCAGCTGACGCGCGCCGGCCACACGGTCGCCGTCTACGAGCGGGCCGACAAGGTCGGCGGGCTGCTGCGCTACGGCATCCCCGAGTTCAAGATGGAGAAGAAGCACCTCGACCGTCGCGTCGACCAGATGAAGCGCGAGGGCACCGTCTTCCGCGCCGGCGTCGACGTCGGCACCGACCTGACCGCGGCGCAGCTGCGTGACCGCTACGACGCCGTCGTGCTGGCTATGGGCGCCACCGAGCCGCGCGACCTCGACGTGCCCGGACGGCAGCTCGCGGGTATCCACCAGGCGATGGAGTACCTCCCGCAGTCCAACCGCGCCTGCCTCGGCGCGGAGGTCGAGGGACAGATCCGCGCCGACGGCAAGCACGTCGTGATCATCGGCGGCGGCGACACCGGCGCCGACTGCCTCGGCACCGCCACCCGCCAGGGCGCTGCGTCGATCACCCAGCTCGAGATCATGGCCGAGCCGCCGGTGGAGCGGCCGGCGGGCCAGCCCTGGCCGACGTACCCGATGACCTTCCGGGTCTCCTCGGCCCACGAGGAGGCAGGCGAGCGGGTCTACGCCGTGTCGACCCAGGAGTTCCTCGGTGACGACGACGGCCACGTCCGGGCGCTGCGGCTGGTCGAGGTCGCCCTCAGCGACGGCCGCTTCCAGGAGGTGGCCGGCACCGAGCGCGAGATCCCGGCCGACCTCGTCCTGTTCGCCATGGGCTTCGTCGGCCCCGAGAAGCCCGGCCTGGTCGAGCAGCTCGGCGTCGACCTCGACGAGCGGGGCAACGTCGCCCGCGACGCGCACTACGCCACGTCGGTCGACGGGGTCTTCGTGGCCGGGGACGCCGGTCGCGGCCAGTCGCTGATCGTCTGGGCGATCGCCGAGGGGCGCGCCGCCGCCGCGGCGGTGGACGCCTACCTGACCGGCTCGACCAACCTGCCCGCCCCGATCCCGCCGACCGCGCGCCCCCTGGTCGTCTGAGGCGGCGGAGATCCGTCAGGGTTACCGACGGGTCACCGTGTTGGAACGATCCAACGTTCGCTAGGCTCGCGTGGTGCGTAGAGCGAAGATCGTGTGCACCCTGGGCCCGGCGACCGCGACGAAGGAGCGGATCCGCGAGCTCGTCGACGCCGGCATGGACGTCGCCCGGCTCAACATGAGCCACGGCACCCACGCCGACCACGAGCGCAGCTACCGCCTGGTCCGCGAGGCCGCCGACGCGACCGGCCACGGCGTGGGCATCTTCGCCGACCTCCAGGGGCCCAAGATCCGGCTCGACACCTTCGCCGAGGGACAGGTCAAGGTCGCCGCCGGCGCGACCTTCACGATCACCACCCGCGAGGTCGAGGGCGACGCTGAGGTCTGCGGCACGACGTACGACGGTCTGCCCGGCGACGTGAAGCCCGGCGACCCGATCCTCATCGACGACGGCAAGATCCGGCTCGAGGTGGTCGAGGTCGACGGCACCGACGTCGTCACCAAGGTCGTCGTCGGCGGCAAGGTCAGCGACCACAAGGGCATCAACCTGCCCGGCGTCCCGGTCAGCGTGCCGGCGATGTCGGAGAAGGACATCGAGGACCTCCGCTTCGCGCTGCACCTCTCGGTCGACTTCATCGCGCTCTCGTTCGTGCGTTCGGCGGCCGACGCCGAGGACGTGCGCCGGATCATGCGCGAGGAGGGCGTGCTGCTGCCCGTGATCGCCAAGATCGAGAAGCCGCAGGCGATCGACAACCTCGACGAGGTGGTCGAGGCGTTCGACGCCTTCATGGTCGCCCGCGGCGACCTCGGGGTGGAGTGCCCGCTCGAGGACGTGCCCTTCCTGCAGAAGCGGGTGATCGAGAAGGCGCGCCGCAACGCCAAGCCGGTGATCGTGGCCACGCAGATGCTCGAGTCGATGATCAGCAACCCGGCGCCGACCCGCGCCGAGGCCAACGACGTCGCCAACGCCGTGCTCGACGGCGCCGACGCCGTGATGCTCTCCGGCGAGACCAGCGTGGGGGAGTACCCCGTCGCGACCGTCGAGACCATGGCCCGGATCATCGGCGCCACCGAGCGCCACGGCCTCAGCCGGATGGCCGGGATCGACTGGCAGCCGCGCACCCGCGGCGGGGTGATCGCCAAGGCGGCCGCCGAGGTGGCCGACCGGATCGGCGCGAAGTACCTCGTCGCGTTCACGACCTCCGGCGACTCCGCGCGACGCCTCTCGCGCTACCGCAGCCACGTGCCGGTGCTGGCCTTCACGCCGGAGGCGCAGGTGCGGTCGCAGCTCTCGCTGACCTGGGGTGTCGAGACCTTCAAGACCCACGCGGTCGAGCACACCGACGAGATGGTGCGCCAGGTCGACGAACAGCTGCTCGAGATCGGCCGCGTGCAGGAGGGCGACCTCGTCGTCATCATCGCCGGCAGCCCGCCCGGCATCCCCGGCTCGACCAACGCCCTGCGCATCCACCGGATGGGCGACGCCATCAACGAGGTCGCGCCCGCCTACCGCCGCTCCTGACAGGCGGTCACTGCTTCGGGCGGGGCTCGTCGAGGCGCCGGACGGCTTCACGCCGCGACACGCTCACCGCGCGCCAGCTGGACCGACGCCATGCGACCCCGGCGTGGTCGAGGGCCTCTCCGGCCACGCTCGCACCGTCGACCGTGCGACGCCGGGTCGTCGGCTCACCTCGGAGACCGAGAGCCCCTGGCGGAGGAGCATTCTCGCCTGGTCGCTACGGCTTCCGCATGCACGCGGGCAGTCTGGTGGTGAGGACCGACATCTGTACCCCGGGTGGGATTCGAACCCACACTGGACGCTGTTTGAGAGCGCGGCCTCTGCCGTTGGGCTACCGGGGCGTACGGGGCCCAAGGTTACCGGTCCGGCCGAGCGCGCCGCCCTTGCAAAACAGTAGTAATCCACTATAGTTACATCAGACGCGTGGAGAGCGACGGGAGGTCGTCATGGTGAAGGTCTGGGACTGGGGTGCTCGCAGCCACGAGCGGGCCCTCGACAACGCCCGGGCCGCGGCGACCGCGCTCCACCGGGCCCGTCTCGAGCGCGCGGAGGTCGACCTGTGGTTCGAGCTCCGCGGCGCCGGCGCCGAGGCGGCCGACCAGCCAGCCTAGGGCCCGGTGTGCCGGACGCCCGCGCGTCCGTGGTGCCGGGGTGGGCGCACACCACCCCGGCACCACCGTCCCTGACCCGCCCGCGGCGGGATCGCTGCGGCCGCTAGCCTGTCGGCCGTGACCCAGCCAGCAGCAGCCCGCCGCGTGGTGATCGCGGAGGACGAGGCACTGATCCGCATGGACCTCGCCGAGATGCTCGCCGACGAGGGGTACGACGTGGTCGGCCAGGCTGCCGACGGCGCCGTGGCGGTCCAGATGGCCGAGGAGCTCCGCCCCGACCTGGTCATCCTCGACGTGAAGATGCCGGTGCTCGACGGGATCGCCGCGGCCGAGCGGATCGCCGGCCAGCGGATCGCACCGGTGGTCATCCTGACCGCCTTCTCCCAGCGGGACCTCGTCGAGCGCGCCCGCGACGCCGGCGCCATGGCCTACCTCGTCAAGCCGTTCACCCAGCAGGACCTCGTCCCGGCCATCGAGATGGCGGTCAGCCGGTTCGCCGAGGTCGACGCCCTCGAGCGCGAGGTCGCCGACCTCACCGAGCGCCTCGAGACCCGCAAGGCGGTCGACCGGGCCAAGGGCGTGCTGCAGAAGGACCTCGGCCTCTCCGAGCCCGACGCCTTCCGCTGGATCCAGAAGACCGCCATGGACCTGCGCCTCTCCATGCGCCAGGTCGCGGACGGCGTGGTCGAGCACGGCCCGGGGGGCGCCGGCTCGTGACGGGCGGACGTTCGTCCGGTCACGTCTCGGCAACGTCGGGAATTCGTCCAGCGCGGGTGTCGCCTGCATCACACCCCCTACCCCTAGACTGCCCGACATCGCCCAGCCGGGCGCTCCAGAGGGAGGATCTCGTGAAGCCCCGACCCATGACGCGTGCGCGTGGTGGCCGGGGAGTGTCGCACCTGCGCCTCGTGGCGCTGCTGACGATGCTCCTGGCACCTGCGCTGCTGCTCCTCGCCCCCGGCCCGGCCGCGGCTTCGGTCACGCAGCTGTGCATGCCCGACGCCGAGACGTCGTGCCTCACCGGCACCATCCGCACCGAGGAGGGTGTCGTCGAGGGCGTCGACCTGACGATCACGCCCCCGCAGGGCGAGCCGACCACGGTCACCACCGACGCCGGCGGCAAGTGGAGCCTCGCGGTCAAGGAGGCCGGCACCTACACCGTCACGCTCGTCGAGGACTCGCTGCCCGACGGCGTGGCCGCGGTCGGCCGCACCGAGGAGCAGGTCGACGTCAAGATCGGCGAGAAGCAGACCACGTACGTCGCGCTCTTCGAGGTCCGCACGGGCGACTACTCGGCCACCAAGAGTGATTCCGCCTACTACATCCAGAGCTTCGTCAACGGCCTGCGGCTCGGTCTCCTGCTGGCGCTCGCCTCGGTCGGGCTCTCGCTGATCTACGGCACGACCGGGCTCTCCAACTTCGCGCACGCCGAGCAGGTCACCCTCGGCGGCATCCTCGCGTACTGGCTCTGCAACGTGCTCGGCCTGCCGCTGGTCCTGGGCTGCATCATCTCGGTGCTGCTGTGTGCCGGTACGGGCTGGGCGCAGGACCGCGGCATCTGGCAACCACTGCGGCGGCGGGGCCTGGGCCTGACCCAGATGATGATCGTGACCATCGGCCTCGCGCTCACGCTGCAGTACACCTACCAGTACTTCGTCGGCGCGAGCACGGTGAAGATCACCACCGCCACCTCGACCACCGTCGACATCGGCCCGATCACGCTCACCACGCAGTCGTTCTGGGCCATGGGCATCTCGATCGTGATGATCGCGCTGGTCGGCTGGGTGCTCCTGCGCACCCGGATCGGCCGGGCCACCCGTGCGGTCTCCGACAACCCCGCGCTGGCGGCGGCCTCGGGCATCGACGTCGACCGGATCATCCGGCTGGTCTGGATCGCCGCCACCGGCCTCGCCGGCCTCTCCGGCGTGCTCTACGCCCTGGTCGTGAGCAACGGCATCCGGTGGGACACCGGCATGCAGATCCTCCTCCTGCTGTTCGCGTCCGTGACGCTCGGCGGCCTCGGCACGGCGTTCGGCGCCCTGGTCGGCTCGCTGATCATCGGCATGGTGGTCGAGATGGCCGGGCCGCTCGGCGCGCCGGGCGACCTCAAGTACGCCGTGGCACTGGCCATCCTGATCCTGCTGCTGCTCGTGCGGCCCCAGGGCCTGCTGGGCCGCCCCGAGCGGGTCGGCTGAGGAAAGGGACGCGACGATGGACAACCTGACCAACCTCTTCGAGGCGATGGCCCGCGAGCTGATCGCCCCGGGCACGGCCGCGGTGGCGATCGCGGTGATCGGCCTCAACATCCACTTCGGCTTCACCGGCCTGCTCAACATGGGCCAGGCGGGCTTCATGCTGCTCGGCGCCTACGGCTTCGCGATCTCGATGTGGAAGGGCCTGCCCCTGACCGTCGGCGTCCTGATCGGACTCGGCGCCGCCCTCGTCTTCGCCCTGATCCTCGGTGCACCCACGCTGAAGCTGCGCGGTGACTACCTCGCGATCGTGACCATCTCGGCGGCGGAGATCATCCGGTACGTCGGGCGGCTCGCCGTGCTCGAGGACTTCACGGGCGCCGCGCAGGGCATCCCCGGCAGCCAGTACCGCCAGCAGTTCGTGGACCTCTCGTTCCTCGGTGACGGGTCGACGTCGATCGGGCCGTGGGACTACTCCAACACCGGCGTCAACGGCTGGTGGGTGCGACTGGTGGCCTGGGCGCTGGTCGCCCTCGCCACCCTGCTGCTGTGGCTGCTCGTCCGCTCGCCGTGGGGGCGCCTGCTGCGCGGGATCCGCGAGGACGAGGACGCGATCCGCAGCCTCGGCAAGAACGTCTTCGCGATCAAGATGCAGGCCCTGATCATCGGTGGCCTCTTCGGCGCCGTCGGAGGCATGGTCTACGTGCTGGCGAGCTCGGTGCAGGCGGACTCGATGGGACGCCAGCTGACGTTCTTCTGCTACACGGCGCTGCTGCTCGGCGGTGCAGCGACGATCTTCGGGCCCGTCCTCGGGACCGTGCTGTTCTACGTCGGGCGCATCTTCATCAAGACGGTGGCGAACACCTGGGTGCCCGACAGCATCATGAACACCCAGCAGACGGAGTGGTTCTCGTTCATCGTGGTCGGCATCGCCCTGATGCTGCTGGTGATCTTCAGACCACAGGGCATCCTGGGCGACAAGAGGGAGCTGCAGTTCGATGTCTGACGCGACCACCCCCGCCTCCGTGGCCGTGGCCCCCGGGGCGCTGGCCGACCCGGTGGCCCGCAAGCAGCTGATGAGCGGCGTCGACGCGGTGCCGGGCTCGTCGAAGCCCGACTCGATCCTCGTCGTGGACAAGATCGTCCGGCAGTTCGGCGGCATGACGGCCGTCGACGTGGGTCACCTCGAGGTGCAGCGCGGCATCATCACCGCGCTGATCGGGCCCAACGGCGCCGGCAAGACGACGTTCTTCAACCTGATCACCGGCTTCGACAGGCCCACCACCGCCGGCAAGGGCGCGCACTGGGCCTTCGACGGGCGCACCCTCGACAAGACCTCGGCCTCGAGCGTGGCGCGGGCCGGCATGGTCCGCACCTTCCAGCTGACCAAGGCGCTGTCGCGGATGACCGTGATGGAGAACATGATGCTCGGGGCCCAGCATCAGGCCGGCGAGAACCTCCTCAAGTCGGTGTTCAAGCCGCTGTGGGCCAACCAGGAGAAGGAGATCGAGCTCAAGGCCGAGGGCCTGCTCGAGCGCTTCCGGCTCCTCGAGAAGAAGGACGACTACGCCGGCAGCCTCTCCGGCGGCCAGCGCAAGCTCCTCGAGATGGCCCGGGCGCTGATGAGCGACCCGAAGATGATCATGCTCGACGAGCCGATGGCCGGCGTGAACCCGGCGCTGACCCAGTCGCTGCTCGGCCACATCCAGGCCCTGCGCGACGAGGGCATGACCGTGCTCTTCGTCGAGCACGACATGCACGTCGTGCGCCACATCTCCGACTGGGTCGCGGTGATGGCCGAGGGCCGGCTGGTCGCCGAGGGGCCCTCGGACACCGTCATGAACGACAAGGCCGTGATCGACGCCTACCTCGGCGCCCACCACGACACCGACCTCGGCGACGACGCGCTCCTGAGCGACGAGGTCCTCGAGCAGATCGCCGAGGAGGTCGCCGCCGAGGAGGCCGTCCGCGAGGGCGACGCGACCGACGAGGCCGGCACCACGGGCACCACAGGAGAGGGCAGGCCATGAGCGAGCAGACCAACGCCGGCGGGCAGACGGCCGTGGCGGAGCGCGGCGACGCGATCGTCGAGGCCAAGGACGTCGTC
The DNA here is from genome assembly GCF_042657275.1 of Nocardioides taihuensis. Lineage (NCBI taxonomy): Bacteria > Bacillati > Actinomycetota > Actinomycetes > Propionibacteriales > Nocardioidaceae > Nocardioides > Nocardioides taihuensis. The sequence goes on along the minus strand of NZ_JBHSKD010000027.1, from coordinate 317,842 downwards.
GCCGGCTACATCCCCGGCGTGAACATCCTCAACGGCTGCAACCTCGCGGCGTACCCCGGCGAGATGATCGGCATCATCGGCCCCAACGGCGCCGGCAAGTCCACGCTGCTGAAGGCGATGTTCGGCCTGGTCACCGTGCACTCCGGAAGCGTCACGCTGCACGGGCGCGAGATCACCAACCTGCGCGCCAACAAGCTGGTCGAGATGGGCGTCGGCTTCGTGCCGCAGACCAACAACGTCTTCCCGACGCTCACCATCGAGGAGAACCTCCGGATGGGGCTCTACATGCGCCCCAAGAAGCTCACCGAGCGGCTGGCGGCGACCTGGGACCTGTTCCCGGTGCTGCACGACCGTCGCAACCAGCGCGCCGGCGCCCTCTCCGGCGGCGAGCGCCAGTCGTTGGCCATGGCCCGGGCGCTGATGATGGAGCCCTCGGTGCTGCTGCTCGACGAGCCCTCGGCCGGGCTGTCGCCGGTCCGCCAGGACGAGACCTTCCTGCGCACCCGGCGGATCAACAAGACCGGCGTCTGCGTGGTCATGGTCGAGCAGAACGCGCGCCGCTGCCTGCAGATCTGCGACCGGGGCTACGTCCTCGACCAGGGCCGGGACGCCTACACCGGCAGTGGTCGCGAGCTGGCGAACGACCCGAAGGTGATCGAGCTCTACCTCGGCACCCTGGCCAAGGACGTCGACGCCGCGCGCGACGAGAAGCCGCAGGCGTAGGCGGAGCGCCCGCCCTGGCAACCCACCGCCGCCCACTCCGTCGTACGCTGTCGGCCGGGAGGAGGCTGCGATGGCTGATCCGGTGGGCGACATCATCGGGGACTACCGGGGGTTCGCCGCGCAGCAGCGCGACCGCCTGCTCGCCCGGGGCATCGACATCTCGCCCTACTCGCTCAGCCACGTGGCCTTCCGCGTGCCGGAGTGGGACCTCTACCTGCAGGTGCGCGGCCAGCTCGAACGTCACGCGGTCGCCAACCGCGAGAACGTCTGGAACGGCCGCCCGATCTCGCTGATCGTCCCCGCCGAGCCGCTCGAGGTCCTCGACGGCAAGGCCGTCCCGCTCATCGAGCTCATCCCGCCCGTGCACCAGCGCGTCTACAAGATGGGCCTGGAGCACCTCGGCGTCGTGGTCGGCGACACCTTCGACGTGTTCGTCGAAGCCCACAAGCCTGTCCTGACGGGACAGCAGTTCCAGGGCCCGGACAGCACACCCGACCCCGTCTACATCCTGTTCGAGGACTTCACCCACGTGAAGTTCTACCGGCTGTCGCTGCGCGCGTCCGTCGAGCTGGGTGCCGGCCCCTTCGCCGAGGGGTTCCACCACGTCGACGACTGGGTGCCCCAGCGGCTGGTGACGGCGACCGGGCCGAACCCTCTGCCGCGGTGAGCGGCGCACGACAGAGACGCAGCAGTGGAGGACCGGCTTCCCTGCGCAGTTCCTTGACCGGAGTCACCACGTGAAGACCACCACGATCGAGACCGCGGCGAGCGGGCGCTCCCCCCTGGGGGCCCTGATCCGGTTCCTGATGGAGGGGCCGCACGGCAACATGATCCACTCGACGGTGCCGCCCGGGATGGTGGGCCGGGCCTGCCACTTCCGCAGCATCGACGAGTACTGGTACGTGCTGTCGGGCGAGGGAGAAGTCTGGCGCAGCGCCCCGGACGGCCATCAGGGCGTCACCCGGCTCGTTCCCGGCGTCTGTGTCGACATCCCACTCGGCACCACCTTTCAGTACCGCTGCACCGGGAACCTCCCCCTCGTCTTCACGTGCACGGCCCTGCCGCCCTGGCCGGGCGACGACGAGGCAGTGATCGTGGACGGGCCGTGGGAGCCCCGTGTGGACCCGGAGCCCCGGGCCCACTCGGACTAGGCCCCGCCCACCCTTCGCACGCACGGCGGCAGGTCCGGACGCCGGTGACTGCCACCCACGGGGAGCAGACGCACGAAGGCCCCGGACCTCACGGTCCGGGGCCTTCGCGGTGGTGCGGTCAGCCGATCAGCGGATCAGCTGGAGCCCTCCACGGTGCTGGTGAGGACGGGCTTGTTGTCCGCGTCGAACTGGTAGATGCCGATGAAGGCCGACGACGGGTCGTTCTTGTCGTTGATCGGACCGATACCGGACGGGCCGGCGTACCGGATCTCCTGGCCGTCCTCGAGCATCGCGACGCAGTCGGCGTAGGTGTTGCACTCCTCGCCGCCGGTGGCACCGGAGACCGCCGCGTAGTTCTTCTGGATGTCGGCGGACTCGGTCGAGCCGGCCTTGACGGCAGCCAGCGCGGCCAGGATCACCGCGTCGTAGGACTCGGCGCCGTAGGAGTAGTCGTCGAGCGACTTGCCCTGCGCCACCTCGTACCACGCCGAGAGCTGGTCCTTGAAGCCCTGGTCGGGGTCGTTGCCCGGCAGAGTGCCCTGGGCGCCCTCGAGCAGGCCCTTGTCGAAGACCTCGCTGTAGTCGGCCAGGTTGCCGTCGGTGTAGTAGGTCTTGCTCATGTCCCAGCCCTGGTTCGCGAGCTCGGGCACGATCGCCTTGGTCTCGTCGAAGGCCAGGACGACGATGGCGTCCGGGTTGCTGTTGAGCGCCGCGGTCACCTCGGCCGAGAAGGTGGTCTGACCGGCCGGGAACTCGTCGCCGTCACCCTTGCCGCCGTAGACGACCTCGCCACCGTTCTGCTCGATGGTCGCCTGCGTGTAGTTGCGCAGGCCGGTGCCGTAGGTGTCGTTGAAGACCAGGAAGGCGATCTTCTTGTAGCCGTCGGAGGAGATCAGGGTGCCGAGGGCGTTGCCCTGGACCGTGTCCGGCGGGGCGGTGCGGAAGTAGAACGGCGAGTAGCCCGACAGGTCGACCGCGGTGTTCGCGGGGGAGACCTGGGTGATCTTCGCGTCGGTCAGGGTGTCGACGAAGTTCAGCGAGACGCTGGACGACGCGGCACCGATGACGACCGACGGCTTGGCGGCGACCATGTTGCCGGCCGAGGCCGTCGAGATCGACATGTCGGTGGAGTCGCCCGAGTCCTCGATCTGGTGGCAGGCGTCCTTGCCGTCGACGCCGCCCGCGGCGTTGATGTCGGAGACGGCCAGGCCGACGCCCGAGATCTCCGGGGGGCCGAGGAAGGCGAGGTTGCCCGTGAGCGGCAGGATGCCGCCGACCTTGAAGGTGTCGGCGCTCGTGGTGCCGTTCTTGCACTGGTCGTTGGTGGGCTGGGCGGCCGACGAGGACTGGGACGTCGACTCCGAGGGGCTGTCGCTCGCCTCGGGGGAGTCGTCGTCCGACCCGCAGGCGGCCAGTGACAAGCTGAGGACGGCGGTGCCGGCCATGAGCTTGACCCAGGTGGCGGTACTGGATCGATTCACGGGGTGAACCTTTCTTGTCGCGTGTGCACTTCGCGCAGCCGTACCCGGGGGCGGGCGCGGCCGCTGCCACCGTAGGTCCGGGGTCGGACAGCGGCGCCACCCGGCACCCTGTCGTTAGCGAACCGTTACGTCAATGGATCCACGCCGCCAGTGAGACCAGACCCGGTGCCAGGAACAGCGCGGGGAGCAGGTCCGCCACCGGCACCTGGCGCACGCGGAGGAGCCGCAGGGCCACGCCGAGCAGCAGCAGGCCCCCGACCGCCGTCATCGCGGCCACCTGGGCGTCGGAGAGGACGTCACCGAGCACCACCCCGGCGAGCGTGAGACCGCCCTGGACCACGAGGACCGTGAGCGCGCTGGCGGCCACTCCCCACCCGAACGCCGCGGCGAACGCGATGGCAGCGAAGCCGTCGAGCGCGGACTTGAGGTAGAGCTGGTCGGCGCCGAGGCCCAGCCCGTCGGAGAGCGAGCCGAGGATGGTCAGCGGCCCGGTGCAGAACACGAGCGAGGAGACCACGAACCCCTCGATGAACCGCTGCCGGTCCTCCGAGGCCGCCCCGCGCGACAGGCGGGCCTGGAGCCGGCCGCCGAGCGACTCGACCCGCTGCTCGAGGCGCAGCAGCGAGCCCACGATGCTGCCGAGCACCAAGGAGCCCAGCACGACCAGCATCGGCGCGCTCGACCCGACCGCGGACTCGAGGGCGGCGTCGCCCACCGCCAGCGCGGAGAGCACCGCGATCAGCACGGTGACCAGCCCGAGGGCGTCGGTGACGGCCTCCCGCACGCGCTCGGGGAGCCGGTGGCCCAGCAGCACGCCGAGCGTGGCTCCCGCGAGCACCGTGGCCACGTTGACCAGGGTGCCGGTTCCGGCGATCACGGGACTCCTCTCACACGGGCGAGGTCGGCAGCGTAGTCTCGACAGGGTGCGTTCGCGCCCTCGGGGGACCAGGGCGGCGCGGGCCCCGTGTCGTGCAAGTTCTCGGAGGACGTGGTGGTGGTGACGTGCCGGTGAAGAGGTCCCAGGTCGTGCTGCGCGATGCGCGTGCGGACGACGCGGAGGCGTTGGCCCGGCTGTGGGGTGACATCCTGCGCCACGGCGACGACGAGTCGCGCGCGGCCGACGTCCGGGCGGTCGTGGAGCGCATCGACGGCCACGACGACGAGCGCCTCGTGGTGGCCGAGTACGACGGTCAGGTCGCCGGCGCCGTCCACCTGCGCGCGACCACGCTGACCCCCCTCAACCTCGAGCCGGTCGTCCAGGCGATCTCCCCGCACGTCTTCAGCGACTTCCGCCGGCACGGCGTCGGCCGCGAGCTCATGCACGCGGCCGTGGCCTTCGCCGACGAGCGCGGCATCGAGCACGTCGCGACCGCGGCCGTGGCCGGCGCCCGCGACGCCAACCGGTTCATGGCCCGCCTCGCGCTGGCGCCCGCGGCGATCCTCCGGGTCGCGCCCACCGCTGTCGTGGCGGCGCGGCTCAGCGCGCAGGGCCCGCACGGGGGCCACCCGACCCGGGCCGGCGGCCGTCAGCTCACGCACGTGCTCGCCGCCCGGCGCTCCGCGCGCCGGCGCCGCGCGGACCCCGCGCCCGAGGCCAGCAGCTGACCGGAGCCCCCGCTGTGCAGGACGGCCGCGGGATCTCAGCTGACCCGGGCGGCCGGGACCAGCGAGCAGGTGATCCGCGAGGTGCAGACCCGGCGTCCCTGCTCGTCGGAGATCACGACCTCGTAGCAGGCGCTGTTGCGCCCGAGGTGCACCGCAGTGGCGACGCCGGTCACGGTGCCCGAGGTGACGGCCCGGTGGTGGGTGGCGTTGATGTCCACGCCGACCGACAGCTTCTCGGGCAGCGCGTGCATCGCGGAACCGACCGAGCCGAGCGTCTCGGCGAGCACCACCGACGCCCCGCCGTGCAGGAGGCCGTAGGGCTGGGTGTTGCCCTCGACCGGCATGGTCGCGACCACCCGCTCGGCGCTGATCTCGACCAGCTCGATCCCCATCCGCTCGTTCAGCACGCCCATGCCCTGGGGCATCCGGGCGATGAACTGCTCGACGTCCACGGGCTCGTCTCCTGCGTCGCTCATGGCTCCATCATTGCCGACCGACGCAGTGTCCGTGGCGACGGCTAGGCTCGGCGCGTGCCCGAGACCGACACCCGTCCCGACACCGCCGGGCGCCCCCGGCTCCTGCTCCTCGACGGCCACTCCCTGGCCTATCGCGCGTTCTTCGCGCTGCCGGTGGAGAACTTCTCGACCACCGCGGGTCAGCACACCAACGCGGTCTACGGCTTCACCTCGATGCTGGTCAACGTGCTGCGTGACGAGCAGCCGACCCACGTCGCCGTCGCCTTCGACGTCTCGCGCCAGACCTTCCGGCTCGAGCAGTACGCCGAGTACAAGGCCAAGCGCAACAAGACGCCCTCCGAGTTCAGCAGCCAGCTGCCGATCATCGAGCAGCTGCTCACCCAGTTCGGCATCACCTACCTCAAGAAGGACGGGTTCGAGGCCGACGACATCATCGCCACGCTGACCACCCGGGCGGTGGCCGCCGGCATGGAGGTGCTGATCCTCACCGGTGACCGCGACTCGCTCCAGCTCGTCAGCGACGACGCGACCGTCCTCTACCCCATGCGCGGCGTCTCCGACCTCGCCCGGATGACGCCCGAGGCCGTCGAGGCCAAGTACGGCGTGCCGCCGCAGCGCTACCCCGAGCTCGCGGCGATCGTGGGGGAGACCTCCGACAACCTGCCCGGAGTGCCCGGCGTCGGCCAGGGCTTCGCGGCCAGGTGGATCAACGAGTACGACGGCCTCGACAACGTCATCACCAACGCCGACAAGATCACCGGCAAGAAGGGCGAGGCGCTGCGCGAGCACCTCGGCGACGTGATCCGCAACCGCCGCCTCAACGCCCTGGTCTGCGACCTCGACCTCGAGCACGAGCCCGGCGACCTGGTCCTCCAGCCGTGGGACCGGCACGGGGCGCTGACCATGTTCGACGACCTCGAGTTCCGCGGCGAGCTGCGCACCCGCACCATCGACACGCTCGGCCCGGAGGAGGAGCCGCTCGAGGAGGGCGGCTTCGAGCTGGCCGGGCGGCGGCTCGGCCCGGGCGAGGTCGGCGCGTTCCTCGACGAGCTCGGCACCGAGCACGTCGGGGTCCACGTCCGCGGCCACTGGGGGTCGGGCACCGGCTCCGTGGAGGGCATCGCGGTCGCCGACGCCTCCGGCCGCGCGGCGTACGTCGACGTGGCGGAGCTCTCGCCCGAGGACGACGCCGCGCTCGGTGCCTGGCTGGCCGACCCGACGCGCCCCAAGGTGCTGCACGACGCCAAGGGCCCCGACCACGCGCTGGCCTCGCACGGCTGGCGGCTCGAGGGCCTGGTGAGCGACACGGCGCTGGCCGCCTACCTCGTCCAGCCCGACCAGCGCTCCTACGACCTCTCCGACCTGACCCTGCGCTACCTGCGCCGGGAGCTGCGCACCGAGCGCGAGCCCGACCAGGACGCCCTCTTCGAGGACCCCGCAGGCGGCCAGGACGCGGCCGAGACCGCGATGCTGCACGCGCGGGCCGTGATCGACCTCGCCGAGGCGCTCGACGGCGAGGTCGAGGCCGCAGGCGGCACCCGCCTGCTCGCCGAGGTCGAGCTGCCGCTGGTCCGGGTGCTCGAGGACATGGAGCGGGTCGGCATCGCCGTCGACACCGAGCACCTCGAGCAGCTCGAGGAGCACTTCGCCGCCGAGGTGCGGCGCGCGGCCGACGACGCCTTCGCGGTGATCGGCAAGGAGATCAACCTCGGCTCGCCCAAGCAGCTGCAGGTCGTGCTCTTCGACGAGCTCGACATGCCCAAGACCAAGCGCACCAAGACCGGCTACACCACCGACGCCGACGCGCTCCAGCAGCTCTACGTCAAGACCGAGCACCCGTTCCTGCTCCACCTGCTGCGCCACCGTGACGTGGCCCGCCTCCGGCAGACGATCGAGGGCCTGCTCAAGACGGTGGCCCCCGACGGGCGGATCCACACGACGTTCAACCAGATGATCGCGGCGACCGGGCGGCTCTCCAGCACCGACCCCAACCTGCAGAACATCCCCATCCGCACCGAGGAGGGCCGCCGGATCCGCGAGGGCTTCGTGGTCGGCCCGGGGTTCGAGTGCCTGATGACCGCCGACTACAGCCAGGTCGAGATGCGGATCATGGCCCACCTCTCCGAGGACGCCGGGCTGATCGAGGCGTTCCGGTCGGGCCGCGACTTCCACTCGATCACCGCCGCGCGGGTCTTCGACGTCGACCCCGACGCCGTCACGGTCGAGATGCGGGCCAAGATCAAGGCGATGAACTACGGCCTCGCCTACGGGCTGTCGGCCTTCGGCCTCGGCCAGCAGCTCCGGATCGAGCCCGGCGAGGCGCGGGCGCTGATGGACGAGTACTTCGAGACCTTCGGCGGCGTGCGCGACTACCTCCACGGCGTGGTCGACGAGGCGCGCAAGGCCGGGTTCACCGAGACGGTGTGGGGCCGGCGCCGCTACCTGCCCGACCTCACCAGCGACAACCGCCAGCGCCGCGACATGGCCGAGCGGATGGCGCTCAACGCCCCCATCCAGGGGTCGGCCGCCGACCTGGTGAAGGTCGCCATGCTCAACGTCGACCGCGCGATCCGCGAGGCGGGCCTCACCTCACGCATGCTGCTGCAGGTGCACGACGAGCTCGTGCTCGAGGTCGCGCCGGGGGAGCGCGACCGGCTCGAGGAGCTGGTGCGCACCGAGATGGCCGGCGCGGCCGACCTCACCGTCCCGCTCGACGTCTCCGTCGGCACCGGCCACAGCTGGCACGAGGCCGCGCACTAGTCCTCGGCGCGTGCGGCCTCGCGGTCGGCGGCCAGGGCGGTCTGCCGGTCGCTGACCCGCCAGAGGGTCAGGCCGAGCAGGACCGCGAAGAGCGCCGCGTCGACCATCGTGACGGTGGTGACCAGACCGGACAGCGTGGTCACCCACGGGCTGAGCGCGAGCAGCACGACGACCGCCATCCAGATGACGTACGCCGAGCGCGTGCCGCGGCGGGCCAGCACCGAGTAGACGAGCAGCTGGATGAGCGCGAGCAGCGTGCCGAGCACCGCGAAGCGCGGCAGCAACGACTCGACCTCGCCGTACTCCGCGCCACCGACGAAGACCATCGCGACGTCGGAGAGCACCCAGGCCCCGATGGTGCAGATCAGGCCGATCAGGAAGACCAGCCCCAGGCTCTGCAGGAGCGCGCGGCGGCGCTGCTCGGGCGTCGACATCGACGGGAACGCGATCACGACCACGAACTGCGGGAGGAAGAGCACTGCCTTGGTGAGGATCAGACCACCGGCGTAGAGGCCCGCCTCGTGCAGCGTGAGCACGTTGCGCGCGATCAGGATGTCGATGTTGGAGAGCACGAAGAAGGCCAGCAGGGCGAGCGACGCGGTCGTGGTCTCGCGGATCACGGGGCGCGCGTGGTGCTCGTCGCTCGACTCGCCGGGCTCGCGGTCGCGTCGCAGCGCGAACCAGCCGATGGTCGCCGGCACCAGGAGCGCGATCAGCACGCCGAACATCGCGCTGGTCTCCGACGGCCAGATGAGCAGGCACACGGTGCCGATCACCACGCGCGGCACGCCGACGCCGAGGAAGAGGAGGGCCAGCGGGAACCAGCGGCGCTCGCCCTGGAGGATGCCGGCCTGGCCGCCCATGATCGTGAGGGGGACCGCGGCGAAGGCGAGCAGCACCGCCGAGACCGGGCTGTCGAGACGGAGCACGACCCACACCGCCGGGGCGAGCACGAGCATCAGCGCCCCGAGCGCGAGGGCCGCGCGGTAGGTCACCCGCAGGATGGTCAGCTCGATCTGCGCGACGTGCCCGGGCGTCGCGGCGATCCGGCGGGCCGCGGTCGCCTGGAGGCCGAGCTGGAGCACCCCCATCACCAGCAGCAGGGCCATCAGGCCGGCCACGGCGCCGTACTCCTGCGGACCGAGGAGGCGGGCGGCGACCATCTGGAAGCCGTAGGTGGCGATGTTCATGACGCCCATCGCCACCGCGATGCCCACGCTCCCGCGCAGCATCCCGCGCAGGCCGGAGCCGCCCGGCGCCGCACCCCGCTCGGTGGTCGTCGTCACCGTTCGAGGGTAGTCGTTGGCACCACGCCTCCGCGCGGGAACCGGCCCGGCTCCGCACCGCGGCGGACCCAACGCCCCCGGGCACGTCCCCCGCGGCCCTAGACTGCGCGCGGAGCGAGGAGGTGGGCGCGGTGGTCGGCGCCGTGGTGCGCGGGATGCGCGTCCGCCAGTGGGTGAAGAACCTGCTGGTCGTGGCCGCGCCCGTGGCGGCCGGGCAGCTGCTCGAGCCCGAGGTCCTGGTCCCGACCCTCCTCGCCCTCGTCGGTTTCTGCCTGCTCTCCTCGTCGGTCTACCTGGTCAACGACTGCGCGGACGCCGAGGCCGACCGCCAGCACCCGGTGAAGAAGGCCCGCCCGGTGGCCGCCGGCGAGCTCACGGTGCCGGTCGCGCTGACGGTCGCGGCGTTGCTGGCGGCGGTCGCGCTCGGTCTCGGGGCCCTGGCCAGCCTGGAGCTGGTGCTGGTCATGGTCGGCTACCTCGTGCTCCAGGTGCTGTACGCCGTGTGGCTCAAGCACGAGCCGGTGCTCGACCTCGCCGTGGTCACCCTGGGCTTCCTGCTGCGCACCGTGGCCGGCGGCCTCGCCGCCGAGATCCCGATCTCGCAGTGGTTCCTGCTCGTTGCCGGCTTCGGGTCGCTGTTCGTGGTGGCGGGCAAGCGCTACTCCGAGCTGCACACCCTGGGCAGCGAGGCCGGCACCCGGCGCAGCCTGGTCCGCTACACCGACACCTACCTGCGCTTCGTCTGGAGCATCGCGGCCGGCGCGACGGTGATGTCCTACAGCCTCTGGGCCTTCGAGAACGGCGCGGGAGCCGACATCCCGTGGCACATGATCTCGATCGCGCCGTTCGTGGTCGCGATGCTGCGCTACGCCGTCGACATCGACGCGGGCACCGCGGCCGAGCCCGAGGAGATCGTCTGGCGCGACCGGATGCTCCAGGGCATCGGGGTGCTCTGGCTGGTGGTCTTCCTCCTGGGGGTGGCCGGTGCCGGCACCTGAGAGCGCGCCCCGCACGTTGCTGGCGGGCTGGGGACGCACCGCGCCGTCCGCGGCCACCGTCGTCGCCGCCGGACCCGCCGACGTCGCCCGCCTGGTCACCGGGGCGGGCGAGCGCGGCCTGATCGCCCGCGGTCTGGGCCGCTCCTACGGCGACGCCGCGCAGTCGGCCGGTGGCACGGTGCTCGACCCGCTCCCCGCGTCGTACGTCGTGGACCCCGCGGCCGGCACCCTCACCGCCTCGGCCGGCACGACGTTCGAGGCGCTCGTGCGCGACCTGCTCCCGCAGGGCTGGTTCGTGCCCGTGACACCCGGGACCCGTCAGGTCACCCTCGGCGGGGCGATCGCCTGCGACGTGCATGGCAAGAACCACCACCGCTCGGGCAGCCTGGGCCACCACGTGCGCTCGCTGACGCTCGTCGACGGCACCGGCACGACCCGCGTCGTGGGTCCGGACGGCGACGACGCCGACCTCTTCTGGGCCACCGTGGGCGGGATGGGTCTCACCGGGGTGGTGCTCGAGGCGACGCTCGACCTGTTGCCGGTCGAGACCGGCTGGATGAGCGTCGACACCAGCCGTCTGCCCGACCTCGACGCGGTGATGGCCGTGATGCGCGAGGCCGACCGCACGCACACCTACTCCGTGGCCTGGATCGACACGCTCGCCGGCGGCCGCCGGCTCGGCCGCTCGGTGCTCACCACCGGCGAGCACGCGTCACGGGCCGCACTGGCCGGCACCGCCGCGCACGACCCCCAACGCGTGCCCGGCGGTCCGCTGCTGCGGGTCCCGCCGGTGGTGCCGCCGGGACTGGTGACGCGGGCGTCGGTGCGCGCCTTCAACGAGGTGTGGTTCCGCAAGGCGCCGCGGCAGCGCACCGGTGAGCTGCAGCCGGTGGCGACGTTCTTCCACCCGCTCGACGGCGTCGCGGACTGGAACCGCCTCTACGGCCCGCGCGGTTTCGTGCAGTACCAGCTGGTGGTCCCCGACGCCGCCCACGAGACCGTGCGCCGCGTCCTCGAGCGGGTGGTCCGCGCCGGGCACCCGTCGTTCCTGTCGGTGCTCAAGCGGCTCGGCCCGGGCAACCCGGGGATGCTGTCCTTCCCCGACGCCGGCTGGACCCTCGCCCTCGACCTGCCGGTGCACCCGGGCCTCCGAACGCTGTTCGCGGCCCTCGACGAGGAGGTCGTGGCGGCCGGCGGCCGGGTCTACCTCGCCAAGGACGCCCGCGTCCCCGCCCGCCTGCTGCCGGCCATGTACCCCCGCCTCGCGGAGTTCCGCGAGGTCCGCGAGCGCCTGGACCCGCACCACGTCCTGCGCTCCGACCTGTCCCGGCGGCTCGGGCTCTGACCCGCGCCGCCCACCCACTGCTCCCGGAGGAACCCGTGATCGACGCACTCGGCCAGCCCCAGTCGGTGCTCGTGCTCGGCGGCACCAGCGACATCGCGCTCGCCACCGTCGAGGAGTGGGCGCACACCGGCCGCCCCCGCGTCGTGCTGGCTGCCCGGCCGTCGGCGCGGCGCGACGAGGCGGTCGCCCGCCTGGCCGCCCTCGGCCTCGAGGTCGAGGCGCTCGACTTCGACGCCACCGCCACCGACAGCCACCCGGCGCTGGTCGAGCAGGTCGCCGCGCAGGGGGACATCGACGTGGCGCTGGTGGCCTTCGGGGTGCTCGGCGACGAGGAGCAGGCCTGGCACGACCACGCGAGCGCGGTCGAGCACGCGCAGGTCAACACGGTGGGGGCGATCAGCGTCGGCGTCTGCCTCGCCGCCGTCCTCGAGCGTCAGGGCCACGGCTGCGTGGTGGCCCTCTCGACGGTGGCGGCCGAGCGGGTGCGCCGCTCCAACTTCGTGTACGGCGCGACCAAGGCGGGCATGGACGGCTTCTACCTGGGCCTCGGCGAGGCCCTGCGCGGCTCGGGTGCCCACGTGCTCGTCGTCCGGCCCGGGTTCGTCCGCACCCGGATGACCGAGGGCCGCGACCCCGCCCCCCTCGCGGTCGACGCCGCGGACGTCGCGCGCGCGATCGTGCGGGGCGTCGCCGAGCGCCGGACCCTGGTGTGGGTGCCGGGCCCGCTGCGCCCCGTGATGTCGGCGCTGCGCCACGTGCCGCGTCCGCTGTTCCGCCGGCTGCCGGTCTGACCACGCCGCGATGGCCCCCACCACCTCCACCTCGCGGGTGCAGCAGCTGCTGCCCGCGGCGTGGTGCGTCGTGCTGGTGGGGCTGCTCCTCGGCCCGGCGCTCGGGCCGGGCTTCCTGCTGACCTACGACCTCGTCTGGGTGCCCGACCTCGCGCTGCGCCCCGACTTCCTCGGCACGGGTGGTGCGCTGCCCCGCGCGGTGCCGTCCGACGCCGTCGTCGCGGTGGTCGACGCCCTGGTCCCGGGGATGCTGCTGGAGAAGCTGGTGCTTGCCGGGTCCCTCGTGGCCGCGGGCCTCGGCGCCGCCCGGCTGGTCGGCCCCCGGCTGTCCGCCCGGTTGGTGGCGGTCTCACTGGCGGTCTGGAACCCCTTCGTCGTCGAGCGCCTCTGGCTGGGGCACTGGACGGTCCTCGTCGGGTACGCCTGCCTGCCCTGGCTGGCCGGGGCGGCGATCCGTGCCCGGCGCGAGCGGCGGGTGCCCGTGAGCCTGCCGCTGCTGCTGCCGCTGGCCAGCCTCAGCGCCAGCGCCGGGGTCACCTCCGCGGTCGTCGTGCTCGCGCTCGGCGTGTCCCTGTCCCGCGAGGGCGGGTCGCGTCGTACGTCGGCGTGGCTGGTGCTCGCCGTCGTCGCCGCCAACGCGCCCTGGCTCGTCGCCGGCCTGCTCCACGCCGGCACGGCCGACATCACCGCCTCGACCGAGCAGTTCGGCCTGCACGGCGACGGGCTCCCGGCGCCGCTCGCCGCCCTGTCGATGGCCGGCATCTGGAACGCCCAGGTCGTCCCCGGCACCCGAGACGGCCTGCTGCTGCCCCTGCTCTTCCTCTCCTTCCTGGTGGCCCTGGCCGCCCTGGGCTGGCCACGCGCCCGGGCGCGCCTGGGTCGGCGCACGACGGCCGGTCTGGTCGGCTGCTGGGCCGCGGGCATCGCGGTCGCGGTGCTGACCTGGCTCGCGCCCGGCGCGGTCGACGCGCTGGCGGGCGCCGTGCCGGGGGCCGGGCTGGTCCGTGACGGCAGCCGCACGCTGGCGCTGGCCCTGCCGCTGCTCGTCGTGCTCGCCGGCGCCGGCGCCGAGGAGCTCGTGGACCGCTGCGCACGGCGGGGCTCGCGCGAGCTGGGGCTGCTGCTCGCTGCGGCGGCCACGCTGGTCCCGGTGGCGGTGCTGCCCGACGCCGCGTGGGGCATCGGCGGCGAGCTGCGCCCGGCCGACTACCCGGCGGACTGGGCGACGGCCCGCTCCGCGCTGGCCGACGCCGACCCGCCCGGCGACCTCCTCGTGCTCCCCGCCGGCGCCTACCGGGCCCCGGAGTGGAACCACGGCCGCACGGTGCTCGACCCGCTGGGCCGCTACCTGACGATGGACTGGGTCAGCGACGACACCCTCGTCGTGGACGACGTGACCATCCCCGGCGACGACCCCCGGATCCCGCGGGTCGAGCAGGCCCTGGCGCAGCCGCCCGGGGCGCGTGCGGCGCTGCTCGCCGACCTCGGCATCGGGGCGGTGGCGGTGGAGAAGGACGCGAGCCCCCCGGCGCCCGAGGCGCCGGCCGTGCCGGGCACCGTCGTGGCCGACGGCGCGACGCTGCGCGTGGTGGTGCTCGACGAGGACGTCACGGTCCGCGAGCGCCCCGCCGGCTGGGTGCTGGCCCTCGCGCTCGCGTGGTCGGCGTACGTCGGGTGCGCCCTCGTCGGCGTGGCCCTCGCCGTGGTGCGGACGGCGCGTCGACGCCGGTCTGGCCGGGCTCCCTGAGGAGTCCGCGGTCGTTGCTACCAGGTGGTACGGTTCACCGCGGAGAGGGAGGGAATCACATGGGTGGCGGCATTGTGCTCACCGGCGTGGGGCTGATCGTCGGAGCCGGCCTCGGCTGGGTGTCGATCTACGGTCTGGTCACGTCGCAGACGTCGACCGACGGCACGTCGCCGGTCAACGCGGACACCAACTCGATCCAGTACGGCACCACGACCAACCAGTGACCGACGGCTGAGCCGTCCTCCTGCCCCGCCGGCCATCGCCCGGGGCCAGCGCTCCGGGGTCAGCGCTCGGGCACGTCCTGGCTGGCGACGACCTCGCCGCGCAGCGCCGACGCGAGCACGTGCGCGAACGCCGACTGCGACTCCTCCCAGGTGAAGCCACCGCTGTAGCGGCGCGCGCTCTCGGAGAACGTCGCCAGCAGCGCGGGGTCGGAGAGCAGCTTGCGGGTGGTGGCGACCATCTCGTCGCGGCTGTCGACCAGCACGCCGGAGACGCCGTCCTGGATCGACTCGCGCGTCCCGCCCGACGCGGCGTAGGCGACGGTCGGGGTCCCGTGCTGGGCGGCCTCGCCGACGACGAGCCCCCACCCCTCCTTGATCGAGGGCAGCAGCTGCAGCCAGGCGGCCTCGTAGATCTCCTGCTTGCGCTCCTCGGAGACCTGCCCCTCGAAGACGACGGTGTCGCCGGCGTCGAGCTCGGCGGCGTACTCCTTGAGCGTCGGCGCCCACCAGCCGTCGCCGACGACGTGCAGCCTGATGTCGGGGAACTCCCGGCGCAGGTCGACCACCGTGGCGATCGCGTGCTCCACCCGCTTGTGGGGGACCAGCCGGCCGACCACGCACAGCGTCGGGTGGGGCGAGCGGTTCGGCCCGACCTCGAGCACGGGGTCGGTGCCGGTGTGGACCACTGCGATCTGGCGCGGCCGGACGCCGAGCTCCTCGAGCTCGCCCATGGTCGCGCGCGAGATCGTGACGTACTGCCGCTTGCGGTAGAGCCGCGGCGCGAGCTCGCTCTCGATCCACCAGCCGACCCGGCCGGTGGTGCCCGGGTACACGATCGGCCACTGCTCGCGGTGGACGTGGTAGACGAGCACCACGACGGGCACCCGGGTCACGACGGGGGAGAAGAACGGCAGGCCGTTCTGCACGTCGACGACGAGGTCGACCTTGCCGAACCGGCCCCGCAGCAGCTGCTCCATGCCGCGGGCGTAGACCGACATCTTCGAGCCGCGCCGCACGAAGCGGATGCCGTCGTGCACCTCCTGGTCGGCGGCAGCGGCGTACGCCGCGGAGAAGACGGTGACCCGGCAGCCGCGCTCGACCAGCCCCTCGGCCATCTTCTCGAGGTAGCGCTCGGCCCCGCCGCCCTCCGGGTTGCCCGAGTCGCGCCAGCTCAGGAACACGACGTGTTTCCCGGCGAGAGTGGCAGCGTCCTGGGGCACGTGCGCAGGTTAGCCCGGCTCCGCCCCGGATGCCGCTTCGAGGATACTGCCGGGTAGGGTTCCCGCCATGCCGGCGGCACCCGTGGCGTCTCGCGCGACGTCCCCGATCCGGCTGTGGGTCTACGGCCTCGGGCTCGCCCTCCTCGCCTTCGTGCAGCGACCCGGGCTGATGGTGGCCGACACCAAGTTCGACCTCGTGGTCGACCCCGGGCGCTTCCTCGCCCGGGCCCTGCAGATGTGGGACAGCACCGCGTCGTTCGGCCAGATCCAGAACCAGGCGTACGGCTACTTCTTCCCGATGGGTCCGTTCTTCTGGCTGGGGGAGCAGGCGCACCTCGACATGTGGGTGGTCCAGCGCCTGTGGTGGACCCTCCTCCTGTGCCTCGCCTTCTTCGGGGTGCTCAAGGTCGCCGAGGCGCTCGACCTCGGGGCGCCGTGGGCGCGCGTCGTGGCCGCCTTCGCCTACGCCCTCGGCTGCCACGTGACGACCGTGGTCGGGGCGACCAGCATCGAGGTGTGGCCCGGTGCCCTGGCTCCGTGGCTGCTGTGGTGCGTCGTGCGCGGCACGACCGGGGGGTCCGAACGACGGTGGGCCGCGGGCGCGGGCCTGGTGATGTTCGCCTGCGGCGGGGTGAACGCGGCCGCGGTGGTGGCGGTGCTCCCGCTGAGCGTGTGCTGGCTGCTCACGCGCCGCGGCCGCCGGGCCTGGGTCTTCGCCGGGTGGTGGGTGCTGTTCACCGGCCTGGCCACGCTGTGGTGGGTGGTGCCGCTGCTGCTGATGGGCGCCTACAGCTTCCCGTTCCTCGACTACATCGAGAGCGCCAGCGTCACCACGCTGCCCACCGACCTGCCCAACGTGCTCGCCGGCACCTCGCACTGGGTCTACTTCTACAGCTCCTCGCTGTTCCCGGCGGGCTACGACCTGGCCACCAACCCCTACCTGCTGCTCGACGCCCTTGTCCTGGCCGCCCTCGGGATCGCGGGCATCGCGCGCACCGACAACCCCCACCGCGGCTTCCTGTTCCTCGGGCTGGTGACCGGCCTGCTGGCGGTGTCCTTCGGCTACACCGGCGGTGGTCACGGCTGGTTCGCCGAGGCCCGGCAGGCCTCGCTGGACGGCGTCCTCGCGCCGCTGCGCAACCTGCACAAGTTCGACAACGTGCTGCGCCTCCCGCTGGTGCTCGGCGCCGCCCACCTGCTGGGCCGGCTCCGGCTCGCGGGGCCCTCCGCGGAGACCCTGCACCGGGTGGTGGCCGGGGTGGCCTGCCTGGCCCTCATCGCGATCGCGTCGCCGTGGTGGCTGGCGCCCCGCGTCGCGCCGTCGGGCCCGATCGAGTCGGTGCCGCAGTACTGGCGCGACGCTGCGGACTACCTCGACGCGCACGACGGCGGCACCACGTCGCTCGTCGTCCCGGCCGCCGGCACCGCGCTCTACGAGTGGGGCTACCCCCGCGACGACGTGATGCAGCCGCTGGCCGGCGCGCCCTGGGCCACCCGCAACGTGATCCCGTTCGCCCAGCCGGGCAGCGTCACCTTCCTCAACCAGCTCACCGACGTCCTCGAGTCGGGGCGACCCGACCCGCACCTCGCCCCGGTCCTCGCCGCGAACGGCGTCCGGTACGTCGTGGTCCGCAACGACCTCGACCTGGGCGCGACCGGCGCCCCCGACCCGGTGCTGCTGCACGCGGTGCTCGACGGCTCGCCCCACCTCGAGCGGGTCGCGGGCTTCGGCCCCGAGCTGGGCTTCCCCTCCGCGTCCCTCGACGACGACAGCGTCAAGGTGGCGGTGGCGGGCGGGCTGTCCGGCCGCTACCGGGCCGTCGAGGTCTACGAGGTCACGCTGCCCGTCGACACCGCCTCGGTCGTGGACACCGCCGGGGTGCGGGTCGCGCCGGGCGGGGCCCCGGGTGACGGTCTCTGGACGGGCGACACCGCACCGACCGTGCTCGGCGACCCCGGTGAGGCCGCCGAGGGCGCCGGCGTCGTGCTGTCCGACGGCCTGCAGCGCCGCGAGGAGGACTTCGCGGTGGTCCGGGAGGTGGTCTCGGCGACCATGCAGGCCCTCCAGCCGTGGCGGATCAACCGCCCGGTCCACCAGCGGATCATGTTCCCCGACCAGGAGCGCTGGGAGTCGGTCACCGACTGGCGCGGCGTCGAGGGCGTGAGCGCGAGCTCCAGCGCCGCGTGGCCGGACGCCCGCCCGCCGATGGTGCGCGGCGACGCTCCCGACGCCGCGCTCGACGGGTCGCCCACCACGGCGTGGCGCTCCGGGCCCGGGAGCCGGGCTACCGGGCAGTGGTGGCAGCTCGACCTCCTGCCCGGCACCGAGGTCGACCGCGTCGACGTGCTGCTCGCCCCCGACACCCGGGTCACCCGGCTGGCCCTCGACAACGGCGAGGACCGGGTCGAGGTCGCGGCCGCCGACCCCGGTCAGCTGCAGACCGTGCGCACCGGGTTCGGCCCGTCCGACCGGCTGCGGATCACCGCGGTCGCGTCCAGGCGGGTGGCGGCCGACGACTCCTCGCCGCCGCCGTTCGCCCTGGCCGAGGTCGACGTCGACGGCGTCCACGCCGACCGCAGCGTGGCGCTGCCCATGCCCCCGGAGGGGCGCGGCGTCGGTGCGGTGACCCTCGTGCGCGACCAGGGCACCCCGCCGTGCGTGGCCACCAACGACACGACCGTGTGCCGCGACGACCGCAGCACGCTCGGGGACGACGGTGCCGACCTCGACCGGTCCTTCACCCTCCCGCAGGCCGGCGAGTTCGACTGGACCGTCGACGCCACCTGGGCCGTCGGTCCGTTGCCCGCCCAGGTGCTGGCCGGCCAGCTGCCGTTCCGGGTCGATGCGTCCGCGAGCGGATCGACGCACGTGCGCACCAGCACCCTGGCGATGCTCGACGACCGCGCCGACACGGCGTGGATCGGTCCCGTCGGCGACCCACCGGTCCTGCAGGTCACGCTCCCGCTGCCCGAGCGCCTCGGCACGGTCGTCTGGCGCACGGCGGAGGGCACGCCCGCGGTGGCCGCCACCCGGTTGCTGCTCACGGCGGGTGAGGAGACGCGGGCGGTGCGGCTCGACGAGGACGGCGTCGGTCACTTCCGGCCGCTGACCGCCAACGCCCTCACGATCGAGGTCATCGCGAGCGAGCCCGGCTTCGCCTCGAGCCCCCTCGCGCCCGACGTCGGCGAGGCGCCGCTGCCCGTGGGCGCCGGGACGCTCGAGCTGCGCGGCGTCGACAGCCGCCGCAACCTCCTCGACGCCTCCACGCAGGAGTTCGCGGGCCCGTGCGGCACCGGCCCCGTGGTCACGGTGGACGGCGCCCCCAGGAGCACGCGTTGGGCGACGTCGACCGCCGAGGCGTTGCGGGGCGAGGTGCGGGTGACGCCGTGCGGGGGTCCGCTGGAGCTCCGGGCCGGTGGCACCCGGGTCGTCGCCCGGGCGACGGACCTCTTCGTGGTCGACGCGGTCTCACTGGCACGTCCCGACCTGCCCACGGGGACGAGCACGCCGGTGACCTGGACCGACGGCAGCGGCGACACCCGCACGCTCGACGTGCCGGACGCCCCGGGCGAGCGCCTGCTCGTCGTGTCGCAGAACCTCAACGACGGGTGGGTGGCGACGCTCGGCGGCGACACCCTCGAGCCGCAGCTGGTCGACGGCTGGCGCCAGGGCTGGTGGCTGCCGGCCGGCACCGGCGGCACGGTCACGCTGACGTTCGAACCCCAGCCGTGGTTCGAGGCCGGCCTGGTCGTGGGGCTGCTCGGCGTCGTGGTGACCGTGGTCGGGCTGTTGCTGCGCCCGCGCCGCTGCCCCCGGCCCCGCTCGCGCCCGCGGCGGATCCCGCCGGTCGCGCGCGTGCTGCTCACCGTCGCCGCCTGCGGCCTCCTCGCGGGCACCGTCGGGGCCCTGATCGCCGCCGGCGTCGGGCTGGCGCTGCTGCTGGTGCGCCCGCTGCCGAGGTACGCCTGGATCGGCGCCGGTGCGGTGGCGCTCGTGGCCGCCGCGCTCGCGGCCCAGCTCCGGGTCGACCAGCCGATCCTGCGGGAGCCTTCGCTTCAGTGGCTGCTGGTCGGCGCCGTGGCGCTGGCCCTGCCGGTCTTCTCCCGGGGCCCGAACCGGCGCAGGCGCATGGCCGGCACCTCGATCAGGTAGTAGGTGAGCGTGGCCAGCGCGATGGTGCCGGCCATGGTGAGCGCGAAGACCATGCCCCAGTCCCCCGAGAAGGCTTGGTAGTCGGTGCGACGGAACACCTCGTGAAGCACGATCAGGTGCACGCAGAAGATGCCGTAGGAGATCTCCCCGAGGAAGAACGGGATCCGGTGGTTGCAGAAGCGGCGGATCCGCCCCTCGCCGAGGTCGCCGAAGACCAGCGGCAGCACGAGCAGGCCCCCGAAGATCGCGAACAGGGTCACCCGAGCCGCAGCCTCCCAGTGCGTCGGCGGCAGCAGGAGCAGGGGGCCGGCGACGGGGGTCGCCGAGATCGCGAAGACGAGGAACGCCGCGACCCAGCAGGCCGCGGGGTCCTGGGCGAGCCGGGCGAGGACGTGCCGCGGCGTACGCACGGTGTCGGCGGCGGAGACCACCGCGAAGGCCATCCCGATGCAGAACCACGGGAGGTAGCCCGGGAGCCACTGCTCGAAGTGGCCCTCCCGGCCGGGGATCGGGCCCACGGTCGCCTGCCACGCGACGCCGGCGACCGCGATCAGGCCGAGGACCACCAGCGCGCGGCGCTCGGAGAAGCGGCGGGCGCGCCCCAGGACCAGCAGCACGAACAGCGGCAGCAGCAGGTAGAACGCGACCTCGGTGGCCAGGCTCCACATCTGGGTCAGGCCGGTGGGCAGCAGGTCGGGCCAGTACAGCTGGGTCAGGGTGAGGTTGCGCAGCCACATGACGGGGGTGATCACCCCGTCGTTGTCGGGCTCGGTCGCCCACACCACGACGACGACGAACCAGTAGAGGGGCAGGATCCGGATCGCGCGCTTCCAGAAGTAGCGGCGCACCGAGGGCTGGGGGAGACCCTGCAGCGCGGCGAGGAAGAACGGCCGGCTCAGGAGGAACCCGGAGAGCACGAAGAAGATCGTCACGCCGGCGTTCATCCGGCCGAGCAGCGCGCCGGCGGGCCCGTCGACGACCTTCCCGGTGTCGAACGCCGTGTGCGTGGCCACCACCATGATCGCGCCGGCCGCGCGCATGCCGTTCAGGCCGGGGAACGCGTGGTGCAGGGCCGCAGGGGTCGCGGCGCCCTCGATGCCGGCGCCCGCGTCCGGGGCCGGGTCGCTCGCTCGTTCGGTGGAGGTCATGGCGCAGCGCTCCCGCTCTGGTCGTCGTCGCCGGGCTCCTGCGGCTGGGGGAAGCCCAGGCTGAGGTTCCCCACGCACACCCACCGTCCGGGCCCGGTGAGCGTGAGGGTCACCTCGTCGAAGTGGCCGTCGGCACGGAAGTAGAGGTTGCGCAGCCCCGGCTCGAGCGTCAGCTCGTGGGTCGTGTCACCCGCCTCGATCCGCACCCCGGTCGCCTGCTTGGTCGCGTAGGGCAGCCGAGCCCACCAGTCGGTGCCGTCGACGGTGTCGGTGAGCGGGAGGGTGACCGGTCTGCGGGCGGTCAGCCGGTCGACGCAGCCCTCCTCGGGACCCTCGGTCGTGACGACCGGGGCGACCCGAAGCGACCGGACGACCCCGTCGTCGTCGATGACGAAGATGTCGTCCTGGGCGACGTCGGGGAAGGTGAACCGGTCGTCGTACATGGCGAGCACGTACTTGTTGGTGTTGCGCGGGTAGTCGAAGCCCCACATCAGGTACTGCGGCACCGACACGTTGACCAGGGGGGTCGGGTCCTCGGGCGAGCCCAGCGTCCGGTCCACGTTGGCGAAGTAGTCGCGCGACTCCTTGCTCCCACGCCAGTGGTCGACGAAGCGCAGCGAGGACACGAGCGAGAGGCCGACGACCACGGCGGTGGCCAGCGCCATCACCTCGCGGTTGGCCAGCAGCGGGCTGGGGGCGGCGCCCGGGCGCGGCTCCACGGTCTCGACGGCGCCGCGGACGGCCATCGTCGCGAGCGCCGCGGCGAGGGGCGTGACCATGCCGAGCTCGGTCACGTAGCGGAACTCCAGGCCGATGGTGGACCCGATCACGCTGGCGCGGGCCGCCGCCACCAGCCCGAGGTCGGCGAGCACGAAGAAGAGCGGCAGCAGCCAGGCCCGGCGCGAGCGGAGGAAGGTGCGGTCGACGTGGACCACGAAGGCGACGGCGAGCAGCAGCGCCAGCAGCAGCACCGTGTCGGCAGGGTCGACCAGCTGGAAGGGCCCGGCGAGCACGGAGTAGTCGAGCGGCCCGCCGAACATGGCGGGGAGCCAGGCCTTGGTGACCATGTTCCCGATCAGGCCGGCCGCGGGCAGCGACTTGCCACCGGTGTCGGGCAGCGTCAGCGCGAATTGGACGTAGACCGCGATGAAGACCAGCCCCGTGAGCACGTGGGTGACCACGCCGGCGCGGTAGCGGGACCACACCTGGGCGAGCCGCTGGCGCGCTCCGCCGGAGGTGAACCAAGCGAGGGTGACGATCGCGACCGCGCCGTAGACGAGCAGGACCTTCTCGTAGAAGGCCAGGCACACCACGATCACGGCCACCGTCGCGAGCACCCACCGGAAGCGACCGCTGCGCAGGTAGGCGAGGTGGCACAGCAGCCCCCAGGCCAGCGCCACCTGGAGCGCGAGCTGGTTCACGCCGGCCGCCCACCAGATGAAGGCGTTGAGGGTGATCGCCGAGAACAGGTAGACCGCCAGCGCCGGGACGATGCCCCAGCGCGCGCCGAAGAGGCTGCGCAGCAGCAGGAGGAAGCCGACGCTGGCCAGGGCCTGCAGCCCGAGCAGGGTGAGGGCGTACGGCGTGAAGCCGAGGGGGTCGAGCTGCACGAAGAGCCAGGTCAGGGTGAGGCCCGCCGGCATGAAGTGCCCGGCGTACCCGGCCCCGACGAGGTCCCAGCTCCAGGGCTGGTCGTAGAGGCGCGAGATGAAGACGACGTCGTCGAACTGGAACCACGAGCCCAGGACGGCCCACCCGCGGAACGCCAGCTGGGCAGCGATCAGCAGCACGCAGACGAGGACCACGAGGCGGCCCTGCGCGGGGGCCGGCTGCTCCTCCCGGGGGCGGTCGGGCACGGGGGGACGATATCCCGGTCACCTGTGCGCGCCGGCATCACCGGGCGATCGCCGCGGCCGCTGCCCGGCGGCGGGCTACGCCGCGGTAACACCCGTCGGTAACACCTTCGTGAAAGTGTCGTGCGGGGGGGCTCGGCCGGGCTCGACCCCTGCTAGGTTGACCCCCGTCACGGGTGGGGGAGGCCACGCGCGACCGGTCCGGCATGGGGCCAGCTGGGGGCGGAGAGAGGGAGAGCACCGTGAAGAGAGTCTTGGGCGGGATCCTGGTGGGTCTGGGGGCCTTCCTGCTCGCAGCCGGTCTGGTGGCCTACTTCTGGGCCCCGGACCTGCTCCTGAAGACGCCGGAGGCCGTCGACAACACGACGTACCTGACCGGCGACGCCACCAAGCTCAACCTCTCGACCGGCAAGCAGGACGAGCTCCCGATCAAGGTCACCAGCGTCACCCTGACCGACACCAGGCGCTCCACGGACACCGTCAACGCGTGGGTCAACAACGTCTGCGTCGTCGTCGACGAGGGCAACCCGCCCGACTGCATCGACAAGAAGGACGACCGGCTGGTCCAGGCGTCGACCGACATCTTCGCCACCGACCGCGTCACCGGCGAGTCGGTGGACGACCCGGCCACCTACCTCAGCGGCCTCGACTACACCGCCACGACCGGTCTGGTGAACAAGTTCCCCTTCGGCACCGAGAAGAAGGACTACATGTTCTGGGACCCGACGCTCGGCGCGGCGGTCCCGGTGACCTACGAGGGCACCGTCGACCTGGACGGTCTCGAGGTCTACGAGTTCCACATGGTCATCGACGGGGCGACCATCGAGATCGCCAAGGGCGTGGAAGGCACCTACGACTTCGACAAGACCATGATGATCGAGCCGACGACCGGGGCGATCGTCGACCAGTCGCAGCACGACGTGCGCACCCTCGAGGACGGCACCAACGCCCTCGACATGCAGATCCAGTTCACCGACGACATCGTCGCCGAGGGCGTCTCCGACGCCAAGGAGAACCTCAGCGGCATCAAGCTGGTGACCGAGACGGTGCCGCTCGTCGGCGTCATCGGCGGCCCGCTGCTGATCATCGCCGGCGTCTTCCTGCTCGTCCGCTCGCGCCGCAAGCCCGAGCCGGCCGACGACGCCCCGGCGCCGAAGACCCCGGCCACCGTCTGAGTCCGCGGCCGGACGGCTCAGACCCCGGCCGGCCCGCGTCGGGCACCGAAGATCGCGGTGCCCGGCGTGAAGCGTCCCCGGACCTCCGACCAGCCGCCCCACACCCGGTCGTGCCCCTCGGGCCAGGTCGGCTCGAGCAGGTCGGTGATCGTGAAGCCGTGGTCGGCCAGCACCCGCACCCAGTCGCCGAGGGTCCGGTGGTGCTCGACGTAGCTCACCTCGCCGCTGGCGTCGTCGATCTCGACGTAGGGCCGCCGGTCCCAGTACGACTGCGTCGCGGTGAGCCCCTCCTCCCCGGGGTGGTCGGGGAACATCCAGCGGGTGGGATGGGTGATCGAGAACGCGTAGCGGCCCCCGGGCCGCAGCACGCGCGCGGTCTCCGCCACGGCGCGGTCGAGGTCGCTGACGAACTGCAGGGCGCCGAACGAGGAGAAGACGACGTCGAAGGACCCGTCGGCGAACGGCAGGGCGGTGGCCGTCCCGCGCACCGACGGCACCACCACACCCGTCTCGAGGTCGATGCGTCGCGAGTGCTGGAGCTGGCGGTGGGAGAGGTCGAGGCCGACGGCGCGGCCGCCCTGCGTGCGCACCCAGCGCGAGCACTGGCCGGCGCCGGAGCCGACCTCGAGCACGTCGCGGTCGCGGACGTCGCCGAGGACGCCGGCCTCCTCCTCGGTGAGGCCCTCGGGCCCCCAGACGAAGCCGATGTCGCCGAGGAACTCGCCGTGGGTGGACTGGTACTCGTCGGCGTAGCGGTCCCAGTCGGGTCCGTTGGCGTGCCGGGACTCGGACTCCGAGACCGGACGGCGCTCGACGCGGACGCGCTGCGGGCGGTGGTCGCTCACGAGGGGAGGCTACGTCGTCGGACCGGGGTCACCGCACCCTGACCCGCACGCCGACCCGGTCGACGGAGTCCGGGTCGCGGGCCGAGGTGCTGGCGAGCACGAACGTACGGACCAGTCCGTCGGGTGCGTCGCGGGTGGCCCGCACCCTGGCCACGAGGACCCGCCCTCCGCCGGGCTGCGTGAGCGGTGACCTCCAGGTGCCCCGCACGACCGGCCGCGTGACGTCCTCGTGGCCGAACCGGTAGGAGACCACCAGCCGCCGGGTCCCCGCCGATCCGTCGACGACGAACCGGTCGGCCCGGGTGCCGGCGTTGCCGAGGCGTACCGGCACCCGCACGCCGTCACCGGCGGCGAGCCGGCGGTGGGTGGTCTGGTGCCGGAGGTCGCCGACGACGCCGGCGCCGGTCCACGTGCCGTCGGCCTCGCGCACCGACAGGTCCGGGCGGTGACGGGGCGCCACCGTGTACCGCCTGCGGACCGTGGTCACGTTCCCGGCGCCGTCGCTGGCCGTCACCCGCACCAGGTGCCGTCCGGGCACCGAGGTGTCGAGCGAGGTCCCGGGGAGCACGTCGCCGCAGGTCTGGAGGGTCGCCCCGCCGACGTCGGTGCAGGAGAAGTCGAGGGTGACCGGGGCGCCCTGCTCGAACGACGCGCCGCGGGTGGGGCTGGTCACGACGACCTCGGGGTCGGTGACGTCGGGGGCGTCGAGCTTCAGCGAGCGGTAGGAGAAGTACTTCCGGCCGTTGCTGCTGGGCACGGCCTCGAGCTGCCAGACGGGTGAGTCGTCGGGGGCGAGCTCGGTCGCCACGGCCTGCGTCGCCGATGCCCAGCCGACGAGGACGTTGCCGGTCTCGGGCAGCAGCTGCGCGGAGCCCATGAAGAACCCGAACCAGTCCGTGGGGCCGTAGGCGCGCACCAGCGTCGCCGTGCCGGCCTGCTCGTCGAGGTGCCAGACGGCCATCCGCGACTGCGTGCGCTCGACGGTCGGTCCGGCCGGGTCGGCCGGGTCGACGCAGAAGGATCCGAAGGCGTCGACCGACCCGTTGTCGAAGACCATGATGTCGCCGTCGGGCAGCTGCGACGCGGAGTGCTGGGCGCAGGGGCCGCCGAACGGGTCGTCGACGAAGTCGAAGGTGCTGTCACGCCCGCCGAGCTTCCACACGACGTCGCCCGGCTGGTGGCCGTCGTGCGCCACCCGGGCGATCAGCAGCACCGCCGAGAGGTGGCGGAAAGACGCCAGGAAGTCCTGCCCGCCGTTGACCACCTGCACGGAGTTGATGTGGGCGTAGTCGGCCCGTGTCCCGGCGACGGTCTCGGCGGCCAGCCCGCTGCTGTCCCACTGGAAGACCACGTCGCCCTGGGGGTCGACCTCCTGGATCACCGAGTCGGTCAGCCCCGTGTCGGGGTCGGGCTCGTAGGCCAGGAGCACCTCGGAGCCGTCGGCGCGCAGGATCGAGTCGTGGCCGTCGGTGTCCACGAGACCGACGGTGCGGTGCACCGCCACGGGCTGGAAGGCCCCGTCGAGCTCGACGATGTCCGAGCCCGTCCGGCCCGGCTCGTGGGTCGGCCGGGCCACGCTGTAGTGACCGTTCGGCTGGAGCTTGAGGTCGGCGGCGGCCCCGGGGTCGCTGCGGGTCCAGACGGGCACGCCGTTCACGTCGACCACGGCCTCGAACGACGGCCACCCGTTCCCGACCTGCCACTGGCTCAGGGTGAGCCCGACCAGACCGGGTGTGGTGCCGGGCTCGCGCACGGTGGCCGTCAGCTCCGGGAAGTCGGCGGGCAGCACGTAGACGGCGTCGGCCTCGCGACCCCCGGCGTCGTCGAAGACCACGGAGACCTCGTCGCCCGGCTGGAGCCCGGTCAGCGTCGTCTGGCCCCCGACCACAGGGACGCCGTTCACGAGCACCCGGCCCGCGGGGTCGTCGGTCGACGCCGTCACGGTCAGGGACGCCCCGCCGTCGGCGAACGTCGCGGCCGTGGTCGTGGCCGCGTACCGACGCACCGACGCGTCGTACGCCGGGTGGGCGGTGAGGCCGCCGGGACCCGACACGACGAGCGTGTGCACCGGTCCGGGCTCGGCGGTGGCGGGCGCGGACACGAGTGGCGCCAGGCCCAGTGCCAGGGCAAGCGTGGCGAGCAGGGCCAGGAGGGCGGTACGGATGGCGGGCTCCTCCCGGCCGGGGGTCTCCCGCGAGAGTCTAGGTGGTGGAGACCCTCCCGTCCGCCGCTCGGGCACGGCGTGTGGCAGCGTGCGGCCCGTGGACTTCTCCTCGCTGACCCCGCTGGCGGGCGGCTGGTCGGGGCGCACGTTCGTCGCCGAGGTGGCGGGGGAGCGGGCGGTGGTGAGGGTGTACCCCCCGGGGCAGGGCACCCCGCTGGCCCCCGAGGTGGACGCCGCCGTGCTCCGCCTGGTGCGCGGGCTGGTGCCGGTGCCCGAGGTCCTGGAGGTACGCCGGGCCGACGAGGCCGCCGACGCGCCCGGCCTCCTGGTCACCGCGTGGGTCACCGGTGTGCGGGGCGACCTGCTGCTGCCCGATCTCGACGACGCCGCCGCCGGGCGGGTCGGCGCGCAGCTCGGCGAGGTGGCTGCCGATCTCGCCGGCATGCCGCAGCCGCGGCCGGGCCCCTTCCTCGACGCGGACCTGACGATCGGGTCGTTCGGGGACGACGGGCTGCCCGAGTTCGTGGCCGCTCACGAGGCCGGCTTCTCCCACTGGGACGAGGCGGAGCGAGCGGGCCTGGCCGAGGTCGCCGCCGCCGCCCAGGACCTGCTCGACACGGTGGGACGGTGCTCGCTGGTGCACAGCGACCTCAACCCCAAGAACGTGCTCGTCGACCCGGAGCGGCTCGTCGTCACCGGGGTCGTCGACTGGGAATTCGCGCACGCCGGGCACCCCTTCACCGACCTCGGCAACCTGCTCCGCTTCGAGCGGCCGCCCGGGCGCGCGGCGTACGCCGGGGCCGTGCTCCGGGCGTGGGCCGCTCGACGCCGCACCGACCCCGACGAGGCCCTGGCGCTGGCCCGCGCCGCCGACCTGTGGGCCCTGGTCGACCTCGCCGCCCGCGCGCCCGACAACCCGGTGGCCCGGCGGGCCCACGACCGGCTCCGGCAGATCGCGCGCACGCGCGACCCGGGGGCATCCTCCTGAGCCTCGGCGGAGCGTGCTCGCCGGTTGGACGCG
Organism: Nocardioides taihuensis; assembly: GCF_042657275.1. Lineage (NCBI taxonomy): Bacteria > Bacillati > Actinomycetota > Actinomycetes > Propionibacteriales > Nocardioidaceae > Nocardioides > Nocardioides taihuensis. Next base: position 289,676 of record NZ_JBHSKD010000027.1, on the reverse strand, counting down.
GCGTGTCGCCGCGGCGTAGGGTTGCACACTGCGCCTGCAGTCTGCCTGCGTCCCGGACGGAGCGGACAGGGCTCGCTATCGCCCCCGGCCCCCGGCAGGGAATCTCCAGAGGTAGTGAAACCGGACTCCGGGCGCGCCCGCACGAGCATCTGACCACCCGAGGATCCATTCCCCTTATGACGAGCAGCACCTTCACTCTTCCGGAGCACGACGCCCCGCAGGTCGCGGTCAACGACATCGGTTCGGAAGAGGACTTCCTCGCCGCGATCGACGAGACCATCAAGTACTTCAACGACGGTGACATCGTGGATGGCACCATCGTCAAGGTCGACCGGGACGAGGTCCTGCTCGACATCGGCTACAAGACCGAGGGCGTCATCCCCTCGCGCGAGCTCTCGATCAAGCACGACGTCGACCCCAACGAGGTCGTCGAGGTCGGCGACAAGGTCGAGGCCCTCGTCCTCCAGAAGGAGGACAAGGAAGGCCGCCTGATCCTGTCCAAGAAGCGCGCCCAGTACGAGCGCGCCTGGGGCACCATCGAGCAGGTCAAGGAGGAGGACGGCGTCGTCGAGGGCACCGTCATCGAGGTCGTCAAGGGCGGCCTGATCCTCGACATCGGCCTGCGCGGCTTCCTGCCGGCCTCCCTCGTGGAGATGCGTCGCGTCCGCGACCTGCAGCCGTACGTCGGCCAGACGCTCGAGGCGAAGATCATCGAGCTCGACAAGAACCGCAACAACGTCGTCCTCTCGCGCCGCGCGTGGCTGGAGCAGACCCAGTCCGAGGTGCGCCACGGCTTCCTGACCCAGCTCCAGAAGGGCCAGATCCGCAAGGGCGTCGTCTCCTCGATCGTCAACTTCGGTGCGTTCGTGGACCTCGGCGGCGTCGACGGCCTCGTGCACGTCTCCGAGCTGTCCTGGAAGCACATCGACCACCCCTCCGAGGTCGTGGCCGTGGGCGACGAGGTCACCGTCGAGGTGCTCGACGTCGACATGGACCGCGAGCGGGTCTCGCTGTCGCTCAAGGCGACGCAGGAGGACCCCTGGCAGCACTTCGCCCGCACCCACCAGATCGGCCAGATCGTGCCGGGCAAGGTCACCAAGCTGGTGCCCTTCGGCTCGTTCGTCCGCGTCGAGGAGGGCATCGAGGGCCTGGTGCACATCTCCGAGCTGGCCGAGCGCCACGTGGAGATCCCCGAGCAGGTCGTCCAGGTCAACGACGACGTCATGGTCAAGATCATCGACATCGACCTCGAGCGTCGCCGGATCTCGCTCTCGCTGAAGCAGGCGAACGAGACCCAGACCGCGAGCCACGTCGAGGAGTTCGACCCGACCATGTACGGCATGGCGGCGACCTACGACGAGCAGGGCAACTACGTCTACCCCGAGGGCTTCGACCCCGAGACGGGCGAGTGGCTCGACGGCTTCGAGGAGCAGCGCGCGATCTGGGAGGAGCAGTACGCCAAGGCGCACGCCCGCTGGGAGGCCCACGTCAAGCAGCAGGAGGAGGCCGCGAAGGCGGAGGTCGAGGCCGGCGAGGCCACGTCGTACTCCTCCGGCACCGAGGCCCCGCAGAGCGAGGACAGCGGCGGCAGCCTGGCCTCCGACGAGGCGCTGCAGGCGCTCCGCGAGAAGCTCACCGGCGGCAACTGAGCACACGACGAACGGCCCGTCCCTCTGGGGGCGGGCCGTTCGTCGTTCCCGGACCTCGACCGCGATCACGTCGCCCGGTGGGGCCAGGAGCGCAGTGGGCGGCGCTACCCGCTCCACGTCCGGGGCGAACGACGGCCTCGGGCCGGGCGCGTGGTCCGGGCGCCCGGGCGTACGGCGCTGAGCCTCACGCGGCCCAGCGGGCGCCGGGGGAGTGGTAGCGCGGGTCGTCGGCGTGGGAGCGCGGCGGCCGCTGCGGGCCGCGCCCGTCGCGGACGACCATCCGGACGGACTCGGCGGCGAGGAGGACGGACAGGACGGTGAGGATCATCAGGAAGGTCATGGCAGTAATCATGCGCCCGTGTCGATCCGGCCACGAGTGGCAGTAAAGCCACCTTCCGTTGATTTTCTGCCAGTTGCATGGCAGGCTCACCCCATGGCGCAGGTGCAGAAGGTGGCGGTGCTCGTCCAGGACGGCGCGGAGCCCTTCGGGCTCGGCGCGATGTGCGAGGTGTGGGCCGAGCCCTACCACCCCGAGGACGACAACCCGGTCTTCGACTTCGTCGTGGCCACGCCGCGTCCCGGCCGGGTGGCGGGGGCCTCCGGCTTCGACCTCCACGTCGAGCACGGTCTCGACGCCGCGGCGGACGCCGACCTGGTGATCGTGACCCCCAAGCGCGCCTACCTCGACCCGTCGCCGGAGGTGGTGGAGGTCGTGCGAGCGGCCCACGAGCGCGGTGCGATGGTCTTCGCGCACTGCACGGCGGCGTTCGTCCTCGGCGAGGCAGGGCTGCTCGACGGTCGTCGCTGCACCACCCACTGGCGCCACGTCGACACCCTGCGCGAGCAGTTCCCGCAGGCGCAGGTCGACGAGAACGTCCTCTACGTCCAGGACGGCACGATCGTCACCGGCGCGGGTGCGGCCGCCGGCCTCGACGCCGCCCTGCACGTGCTGCGCGAGGAGTTCGGCTCGCGGGTGGCCGCGGCCGCCGCGCGCCGGATCGTGATCCCGCCCCACCGCTCGGGCGGCCAGGCGCAGTTCATCGCGCGCCCGGTGCCCGACTGCGACGTGGAGACCCTCGGCCCGCTGCTGACCTGGATCGTGGAGCACCTCGACGAGGACCTCTCGGTCGAGGTGCTGGCACGGCGCAGCCTGATGTCGCCGCGCACCTTCGCTCGCCGCTTCCGCGAGGAGACCGGCACCACGCCGCACAGCTGGGTGACCGCCCAGCGGGTGCAGGCGGCCGAGGAGATGCTCGAGCGCACCGACCAGCCCGTGGAGTGGATCGCCACGCGCGCCGGCTTCGGCAACGCCGCGACGCTGCGCCACCACTTCACCCGGGCCCGCGGCGTCAGCCCCCAGCAGTACCGGCGCACGTTCACCTGCACCGCCGACGACGCTCCCGACGCGACAGTCGACGGGGTCGCCTCGTGACCGGGCCGGTGGAGATCACCGTCGCCGGTTCGTTCACCGCCTACCAGCGCCCCGAGCGCGCCGTCGTCCGGGCGACGCTCGCCCTCGAGGCGGACACCGCGGAGCGCGTGCACGCCCGCGCTGCGGAGTCGCAGCGGGCCGTCACCGCGCTGGTCACCCCGCTGCACGACGCCGATCGCGGGCCCGTGACCTGGTGGTCGAGCGACCAGGTGCGTACCTGGGCCCAGCGCCCGTGGAACCAGGACGGCGTGCAGCTCCCGCTCGTCCACCACGCCCGCGTGGCCTACCAGGTGAAGTTCCGCGACTTCGCCGAGCTGGGGCGGTTCCTCAGTGCCGCCGGGGCCGTCCCCGGCTTCGTGGTCGACGGCATCGAGTGGGCGTTGACCGTCGTACGCCAGGACGAGCTGGTGGGCCGGGTCCGCGCCGAGGCGGTGCGCGAGGCGCGCGAGAAGGCGCAGACGTACGCCGACGCGGCCGGCCTGGGGCCGGTGCGGCTGGTGGCGGTGGCCGACGCGGGGATGCTCGGCGACGGGCTGCACCCGACGGCGCCGGCGCCCGCCGGCATCGCGCGGATGGCGGCCGTCGGCGGGGGCGCCGAGCTCAGCTTCGCCCCGCAGGACGTCGCGGTCGCCGCCGACGTCCACGCCCGCTTCGCCGCCGACCCGGTCAGCTGAGCCGGTCGCGCCGGACCTTGCCGGTCGCGGTGCGCGGCAGGTCGTCGAGGAACACCCAGCTCTTGGGCCGCTTCGGCGGCGCCAGCCGCTCGCGCGCCCACGCGGCCAGCTCGGGCTCGCGAGCCGTGCCGACGACCGCCGCGCACACCCGCGTGCCCCACTCGTCGTCCGGCACGCCGTACACCGCGACGTCCTCGACGCCGGGGTGCTCGCGCAGCGCGTTCTCGACCTCGAGCGGGTAGACGTTGACGCCTCCGGAGATCAGCAGGTCGACCCGGCGGCCGTCGAGCCACAGGTAGCCGTCGTCGTCGAGCCGGCCGAGGTCGAAGACGCTGAACGCCGGGCCGTCGGGGGTCTCCCGCCAGGCGGCCGCGGTCTTGTCGGGGTCGTCCCAGTACTCGAACCGCGCGTGCTCGGGCACCGTGCACCAGATGGTGCCGTCGTCGTCGAGGTGCAGCGTGCGGCCGGGGCGCGCGCGGCCGACGGTGCCGGGCCGCTGCTGCCACTCCTCGCTGCGGCAGGCGGTGAACTGGCCCTCGGTCGAGCCGTAGAACTCCCACGTGCTGCCCGCCGGGAACAGCTCGACCAGTCGCTCCTTGACCGCGACCGGGCAGGGTGCGCCGGCGTGCGCGACCAGCCGGAAGCTGCTGAGGTCGGGGACGCCCACCTCGTCCCAGTGCCGGAACAGGCGCTGCAGGTGGGTGGGGACGCAGAACATCGTGGTCGGCCGCTCGTCGCGGATCGCCGCGGTGACGCGGGCGGGGTCGAAGCCGCCGGGCACGACCAGGCGGCCGCCGGCCAGCAGCGTGCCGGCGGCGAAGCGCAGGGGGGCGGAGTGGTGCAGGGGGCTCAGCACGAGGTTCACGTCGCCGGCGGCGAAGCCCCACAGGTCGCGCTCCTCGGCCAGCAGGGCCTGCGCCGCCTCGGGGTCGAGGAGGCCCGAGTACACCGCCTTGGGGCGCCCGGTGGTGCCGCTGGTGACGTGCATGGGTCGCCCGAGTGGCAGCCCGCGGCGGTAGCGCTCGGGAGTGTGCTCGACCATCGACGCGAGCAGGTCGGGCGAGTCGACGACAAGCCGGGGCGCGACGTCGTGCAGCACCCGCTCGCGCTCGACGGGGGTCAGACGGGGGTCGAGCGGCACCGGGAACATGCCGGCCGCGAGCAGGCTGATCACCAGCTCGACGTAGTCCTCCGAGCCGGGCACCAGCAGGGCGACGCGGTCCCCGGGGCGCAGCTCGACGTGCTCGCTCACGAGGGCGACCCTATGCGTGGATCACGCGGCGAGGACCCACCGGCCCGCCCCGCCCCGGACGAAGGCAGGCGCTCGCGCCGGTGGGGCCGTGCTCCGGTAGCGGTGACCGCTGGGGGTCACCGTCTCGATCGTGTGCCGGATCCCCGGGACCGGACGTGCGCGCCAGCCGGGGGCCTGCTTCGCGTGGTTGCACGCCTCGCAGAGGCCCTGTCCGTTGTCGAGCGAGGTGGCCCCGTCGTCGTCCACCGTGGCGGCGTGGTCGGAGTGGCGGATCGGGGTCCCGCACCAGGGGGTGCGGCAGAGACGGTCGCGCAGACGCAGGAGCCGGGCGAGGGCACGGGGGAAGAGCCGCGCCCGGGAGTCGACGGCGGTGAGCTCGCCGGTCGCGGGGGGAGGCATAGAGCCGTCGCAACCACGCTCCGTCGGTGTCGGCGAGCTCGAGCACCAGGTCGACCGGCACGGGACCGTAGCCGTCGACCTCCCCGGCGCCGGGGCGCCGCCCGAGGAGCACGTCGTCCGGGACCACGACGTTGATCACGATCCGCGGGGGCGCCGAGCCGTCGTTGCCCGGGTCGGACAGCACCTGGCGCACGAGCGTGTCGGCCATGATCTGGCCGCGGGACCGCGGGTCGCCCGACGCGCGGAGGCGGTCTGCCTCGCGACCCAGGGCGGCCATGACCGAGAGGCCGTCCTTGACCGGCAGGAGGGCCGAGAGCTGGCTCATCACGTCGGGAGCCGGCCGCAGGGTTACGCGGCGCTCGCTCTCCGCGCGCCGGCGCCGGGCCACGAGCGATGCCGGGTCGAGCTCGCAGGTGAGGCGGGTGAGCTCGGCCTGCAGCTCGCGGTCGTCCATCGCCGCGATCCGTTCCCCGGAGCCGGCGACGCGGGCGTCGACTGCCCTCCGGTCGGCCCGGCTCAGGCAGGCGGTCTCGCGGGCGACGAGCGTGGCCCTCCACTCCGCGATGCGGCCCGCGAGGAAGGCGGCCATGGTGTGGGGCAGCTCGTCGCGGAGGACGGTGGCGAGGCCGAGGTGCTGCTGGCCCCGGTGGGGCGACTCGCGGCGCGCCAGTGCGACCTGGGCGGCGATGCCCCGCCCCTGCCGGGCCGGCGGCACACCTCGCGCCGCCTGCTCTGCCCGTTGCGATTCGGCGACGTCGGCGGTGACGCCGGCCTGCACCGCCGCCGCCGTGCGGGTGAGCTCCTCCAGCGCGCGGATCAGGTCGATCCGGCCGGCATCGTCGAGGCCGGCGCCGGCGGAGCGAAGGGCGTCGGCGAACGCCCGGACGCCGGTGGCGTCCAGGGGAGGGGTGGTGCTGCCGAGTCGAACATGTGTTCGATCGTACGCCGATCCGGCGGGACCGGCAAGGCCTGTCCGCCACCTCGGGGCGGGCGTCCGCCGGTCGCGCCGGACGGCCACCCTGACCTTGACAAAACTTCTTGTCAAGGTCAGGGTGGCGCGATGAAGGACGTCGAGGTCATCGAGAGCGCGGAGGCGGCCACAGCCGCGCTGGATCCGGCCCGGGCCCGGCTGCTCCGCGAGCTGGCCGTCCCGGCCTCCGCAGCCGGGCTGGCCGCCCGAGTCGGACTCGCGCGCCAGAAGGTCAACTACCACCTCAAGGCGCTCGAGGCGCATGGCCTGGTGGAGCTGTCCGAGGAGCGCCGCCACGGTGGCATCACCGAGCGGGTGCTGCAGGCGTCGGCGGCGTCGTACATCGTGTCGCCGGCGGCCGTCAGTGCCTCCGCGGCCGACCCGGACGCCAACGCGGACCACTTGTCCGCGGGGTACCTCGTCGCACTGGCCGGTCGGCTGGTGCGCGAGGTCGGCGCCCTGGCGCGCCGGGCAGGCGCGTCCGGCAACCGCTTGCCGACGCTGACGATCGACACGCAGATCGGCTTTCGGTCGGCCGCCGACCGGGCTGCCTTCGCGGACGACCTGACGGTCGCGGTGCTCGACCTGGCCGCTCGCTACCACCACGACGACGGGCGCCCGCACCGGCTCCTCGTCGCCGCCCACCCCCTACCTGAGGAGAGCGTATGAGCACGACCCCGAACGTCCCGTACCGCCTGGAGTTCAGCGTCGAGGTCCCCGGTACCCCGGAACAGGTCTGGCAGGCCATCGCCACCGCCAAGGGCATGAGCGCGTGGTTCGCGCCGACCGAGATGGAGGAGCGCGAGGGTGGCTCCCTGCACTTCACCATGGGCCCGGAAATGGGCTCGGACGGCCAGGTCACCGCATGGGAGCCACCGCGCCGCCTCGTCTACGAGGAGGACTGGGCCGCCCTCATGGGCAAGGACCCCGATGCGCTCAGCGCGCTGACGTCGGAGTTCCTCGTCGAGGCCCAGTCCGGGGGCACCTGCGTCGTACGCGTCACCAGCAGCGGCTTCGGGATCGGCGCCGACTGGGAATCGGAGTTCTGGGACACCATGGCCCCCGGCTGGATGCCGTTCTTCGACAACCTCCGCCTCTACCTCGCGCACTTCCCCGGCCAGGAGGCCAGGCACCTGGAGGCCGCCGCCTCCCACCCCGGCGGCGCGGACCTGCTCTGGTCGACCCTGCACGACGCGCTGGGACTGGCCGACGAGGGCGCGACGGTCGAGGTGCGCGGCGCCACCGGCACGGTCGAGCGCGTCCGCGAGCGGCAGACGCTGGTCCGGCTCACCAGCCCGGTGCCCGGGATGCTCAGCGTCTACACGTGGGACGAGGGCGACGGCAAGGCGACGGCAGGCGTGCGGGCGTACCTGTTCTCCGCCGACGCCGCGGACTACGTCCGGCGCGAACAGCCGGCCTGGCAGGCCTGGTTGCAGGGGCTCTCCGTCTCCGCCTGATCCCCACGCCGTCACCGAGGGCGGCCCGTCGATGGGAGTGCGTCACCACGCCGCATGCCGGCGCACCTGAACGATCCGGTCGTGCCGAGTTGCGTGCGCTGGCCTTGCTGCCGACGTCATACGTTCCGGCGGTCAGGACCGGCATTGCGCATGACGTGCCAGATCGCCCTCAACTGCCGAGTCGAGTGCGGGCGCAGGAGCCGGTCTGCAGGTGTCGTGAACTGTGGTTGCCGAGAACGGTGGGCGCTCAGGGGCTGCGCGGGGCTGGAATCTCGCCCGATCCCCGTACGACCAGTTCGGTGGGCAGGACCTCGGTGAAGAGTGGCGAGGGGTCGCCGTCCAGGCGTGCGAGCAGGATCTCGACGGCTAGACGTCCCTCTGTGGCGGCGTCCTGGCGGATCGTCGTGACGGGTGGGTCGAGGAGGTCCGCCGCCACGACGTCGTCGAAGCCCACCAGCGCGACGGTGTGTGACAGGTCTGTGGCGCGCAGCGCCCGCACGGCGCCGAGCGTGATCGTGTTGCGTCCGGCGAAGACCGCGGTCGGTGGATTCGGCACGGCGAGCAGTCGCGTGAGGGTTGCGGCGGCGTCGGCGTCGGTGCGCAGGCCACCCACGACGAGCTGGGTGTCAACGGTGACGCCTGCCTCGCGCAGCGCTGCGAGATACCCGTCGCGGCGAGCCGTGGCGGTCATGATGCCGAGGTCGTCGACCAGGCACGCGATGCGGCGGTGGCCCTGCCTGAGCAGGTGCGCGGTCGCGTCCCGGGCGCCGCCGAGGTTGTCGGATGTCACCGAGTCCAGGGCGATGTTGCCGGGGGGCCGGTCGACGGCGACGATCGGGAGCCCGGCGCTGACCTCGGCCTGGAGGTAGGACTGGTCGGTGCCTGAGGGCATCAGGATGAGGCCGTCGCAGCGTCGCCGGATCAGGCCTTCGACGGCCGCCCGCTCGCGCTGGGGTTCGTCGTCCAACGACGCGACTGCCACCACCTGTCCGCGCTCGCGGGTCGCAGCCTCGACCGCGCGCAACAGCTCGGCGCAGAAGTCGTTGCTGATGTCCTGCACGAGTGCCCCGACCAGACCGGTCGGGCGTCCGCTGCGTAGGTTGCTGGCGCCGTGGTGGTGCCGGTAGCCGAGTCGCTGCACGGCGTCCTGGACCCGTCCGGTCATCTCGGGTGAGACTCCGGCTTCGCCGTTGACCACACGCGACACCGTCTTCAGCGAGACGCCCGCCAGCGCGGCCACCTGCTGCATGGTGGCGCGCCGCTGTCTCGGGTCGCCGACGGGCATCCGACAACGATGTCACCACGGTTCTTCTCGACCGTGGACTGGACCTCTGGCCTGCCAGGCGCGCTAGACGTCGGTGTGACGAACCTGTGCAGGCCGTTTCTTGCCGGGGCGCCGGTTCGTCACCCTTTCCTGACAACGTTGTCTGCCCGCCATGCCGCTGCCGGGCCCGGTCACCCGTGAGGAGAGGGTCCCGATGCCCCGTCCGGTCGACGGACGCGCCCCCTACCTGCCCGGGCTCGACGGCATCCGCGCGATCGCGGTGGCCGCGGTGGTCGCGTTCCACGTCGGGGTGCCGTGGCTGCCCGGCGGCCTGCTCGGGGTGAGCATGTTCTTCACCCTCAGCGGGTTCCTGATCACCTCGATCCTGCTGCGCGCCTGGGACCAGACCGGTGGCTTCGAGCTGCGCCGCTTCTACCTGCACCGGGCCCGGCGGCTGCTGCCGGCACTCGTCCTGGTGCTCGTGACCGTGTTGGGCGTGGCGTGGGTCGCCGACCGCACCACGTTCGCCACGCGGTGGCAGGAGACGCTCGCTGCGGTCTTCTACGTCAGCAACTGGCAGACGATCGCCCAAGGACAGAGCTACCTGGACTTCTTCGCGGGTCCCCAGCCGCTGAGCCACCTGTGGTCGCTGGCGGTCGAGGAGCAGTTCTACCTGGTGTGGCCGCTGCTGCTGCTGGTGATGATGCGGTTCCTGCGCGGCGACCGGCGCGCGGTGGCTGGGCTGACCGTGGGGCTGGCCCTCGTCTCCTTCCTGCTGCTCGCCATGCACACGGCGCCGGGGCTCGACCACACCCGCTCCTACGAGGGCACCGACACCCGCGCCGGCGAGTTGCTCGTCGGCGCGGTGCTCGCGCTGTGGCTGCGCCCGGCGAGGTTGCAGCGGCCGTTCACCCGGGCGCGACGGCTGCGCATGAACCTCGCCGGTCTGGCGGGGGTCGCGGTGGTCGGAGTGATGTTGGTGACCTCGGACTACTACGCGCTGTGGCTCTACCGCGGCGGGCTGCTGGTCTTCAGCGTCGCCATGGCGGTGGTGATCGCGTCCGTCGTCTACCCCGGTTCGGTGCTCGGCCGGGCCCTCGGGGTGACCCCGTTGCGGTGGGTGGGTGAACGCTCCTACGGCATCTACCTGTGGCACATGCCCGTGCTCGCCTTCGTGCCCGCCGCGGCCGCTGACGGGTTCTCCTGGCGGCTCGCGACCGTTCAGGTCGGCCTCACCGTGCTGCTGGCTGCCGCTTCGTGGGCGTGGGTGGAGGACCCGATCCGCACCCACGGCCTGCGGCACGCGTTCCGGCTGCCCCGCCTCGAGCTCGCGGACCTGCGGCCCGGACGGCAGGCCACCACCGCGGCCGTCGGCTGCGTCGCCGTGCTAGCCGTGGGCTGCGGCACCCTGAGCGCCACCAAGACGGTCGCCCCCCGCAGTGCGACCACGGCCGCGGCGTCGCCTGCCGACCTGGACATGCCGCCGATCCCCGACGACGCCACGGCCGCCGCGGGACCCTCCGGCCCCCACGTCCCTGCACCGGCGGCGGGGGCTTCCGGAGGCCGTGACCAGGTGACGGCACCGTCGACCGGGACAGGCGTAGCGGGGACGAAGGTCGCCGGAGCCGAGGCGGTGGCCGTGGAGACCTCGTGCGACGCGGTGGTCCATGTCGGCGACTCCACCTCCGTCGGGCTGGTGAACGCCGCCTACCTGCCCCAGGGGCGGTGGCGGATCCCTTCCCAGTACCGGCGCGTGGGTGTGGAGCGCCCCGACACCGACATCAGCGGCGCCCGCTCGATCGTGGAGACCTACCACGACGAGCCGAACGCCGAGACCGCCGTCGCCGGTCGCGTGGACGACGGGTACGACGGCTGCTGGGTGCTGGCCATGGGCACCAACGACACCGCGAACCAGTACGTCGGAGGTGTCTACCCGCTGGCAGAACGCATCGACAAGGTCATGGGCCACCTCGACGCCCAGCCCGTGCTGTGGCTGACCGTCAGGACGCTCCTGTCCAGCGGGCCGTGGGCCGAGCAGAACATGCAGGACTGGAACGCCGCCCTGCGCGACGCCTGCGAGCGGTACCCGAACATGCGGGTCTACGACTGGGCCAGCGAGGTCCAGGACTCCTGGTACGTCCCCGACGGCATCCACTTCACCTCCGCCGGCTACCGCGAACGCGCCCACCGCATCGCCGACGCCCTGGCGACCGCCTTCCCCGCCGTCGGGACGCCACCCGCGTCCTGCCTCGTCGGGTCCGGGGACCGGTGAGCGCCGTGAGGTCCGACCGACACTCCCGGACGCCGCACCAGCGCCGCCACCTGCTGCCCGCCACCCTCGCCTGAAGGAGCAGACGCATGAGTCACGCCGAACCCGACCTGCCGACCGAGGTCGACAACTACCTGGACTGGTCCGACAAGGGGCGAGCGGGCATCGCCCGCTACCTGGTCGGGCTGGTGCTGATCCTGGTCGTCTTCTTCCTGCTGGGTCAGGTCCTGAGCCTCCCGGTCGCGGTGGCCTACCCCGACCACGAGGACTCCCTGATCCAGAGCACCGTGATCCTGCTGCTGTCCTTCGTCATCCCGTTCTTCGCGATCCCCGCCCTCACGCACTGGGTCCACCAGCGTCCTTCGTGGAGCGTGGCCATGCCCCGCCGGGAGCTGCGGGGCTGGGACTTCGGCGTGGGCTTCGGGGTCTCGGCGGTGGTGGGGCTGGCGACGGTGGCCGGCGCGGCACTCGTCGGTGCGATCGACCTCGAGTGGGGCGGGATGGACTGGTCGCGGTGGCTGCCGCTGCTGGCCATCGGCCTGGTCGGGCTGTTGATCCAGACCGGTGCCGAGGAGATGCTCTTCCGCGGCTACCTCACCCAGCTGATGCGCCGGCTGACCAGCCACCCCGCGGTCTTCCTGGCCGTGCCGGCCCTCGTCTTCGCCGCTCCGCACATCTCCAACGTCAAGTCCCTCGGCGGCGGGCCGCTGGTCATGCTGCCCTACTTCGCCACCGGCCTGCTCTACGGCTGGGCGGCCTACCGCTCCGGCTCGCTCTACCTGTCGTGGGGCCTGCACTTCAACAACAACCTGTTCAACCTGCTCGTGGTCGGCGCCTCCGACGACATCTTGAAGTCGGTCGCCCCGCTGCAGTTCCCCGGGCCCGACCTCCTCGTCACCACCGTCATCATCGTCGTCCAGTGCGCGCTGACCCTGGCGGTGCTGCTGCCGCTGATCCGCCGGCGCGAGGCCGCTGGTTCTCTGCGCGTGAGCGAGGTGGCTCATGGCCACGCGTGAGACCTTCACCGACGAGGAGTGGCAGGACCTGCAGTGGGCGCTGATGCTGGCCGGGTCGCACGTGACGGCCTCCGACTGGCCGGGATGGCGCAAGTCGTTCAAGGAGGCGGCAGGTGGCTCCCGGTTCCTGACCCTCATGCAGTCCAGCGACAACGCCCTGGTCGCCGCCCTGACCAGCGACCAGGCCCGCCGGCGCCCGCCCGACGTGTCCGACCGGTCCACGCTGGCCGGTGAACCGGCACTCGCGCGGATCCGGGCGGCGACCGCGCTGGTGCGCGAGAAGGCACCCGAGGATCTCGAGGACTTCCGGCAGGTCCTGCTCGGTGTCGCCCAGGTGATGGCCGACGAGGTCGACGGCACCTCCGAGGCGGAGGGCCTCGCACTCGAACGGATCAGGGAAGCACTTGCCTGACCAACGCTCACCCCAGGGTGAGCCCCACCCCGAGGAGAAGACGATGAGACACCGCAGCTCGCCCCGCGCCGTACGCCGGGACGACCCGGCGCTCGACACCCGCCGCCTCGTCGTCTTCTTCGCGGGCCTGGTCATCACCTACCTCGGCGTGATCGCCGTGGCTCGGCCGGACTGGAGCCAGGGCGAGGACGCCCTGAAGCCGATCGCCGTCGGCATCATGTTCGCCCCCACGGTCGGGGCACTCGCTGCGGTGCTGCTGGCCCAGGGACGGATCGTCCTGGGCCGCCCCAACCGGTGGCTGCTGGCAGCGTTCGTCCCCGTCCTGGTCATCTTCGTCGCCACCCTGCTGGTGGGCGTGTCGGGCGGCGTGGACCTCCACCTCGGGAACGCCCTCCCCGCCCTGCTGCTCACCCCGGTCTTCGCCGTGGTCGGCAGCCTCACCGCGGTCGGTGAGGAGCTCGGCTGGCGCGGGTTCCTGTGGCCGCTCCTGCGTCGTCGCAGCACCTTCTGGGTCAGCTCGGCGTTCTTGTTCGTGGTCTGGTGGGCCTACCACGCGCCCTTGGTCTTCCTCGGTGTGTACGGCAGCCTCGGCGGCCTCCCGGCGTTCACCCTCGCCGTGGCCGGCTTCGTCCTCTTCGTCGGCGTCCTGACCGACCGGTCCGCCTCGGTCTGGCCCAGCGTGCTCACCCACGGAGCCTGGAACGCCATGGTGATCAAGCACTTCAGCGCCACCGGCAGCGACGGGAGCCACGAGACCTTCACCGGCAGCAGCAGCCTGCTCGGCGAGTTCGGCTGGATCGCTGCGCTCTGCATGCTGGCCTGCGGGCTGGCAGCCGCCCGGTGGCACCTCCAACACCCGATGACGACCCACGAAGCGGCCATCACCACGACCACCTCCTCCGCGACAACCGAGGCATGAGGACCGCGGCGACGTAGGCCTTCTGGACTCCGGCTGTGACCCGCGAGGCGAAGTCGACATCGAGGTTTCGAAAGGCCTCCTGAGCCATCCGCACATGCCGCGGGTCGCGCGCGTGACCCTCGTTCGGTCGCGGCCACCGTCACGATCCGACGGCGATTGCGAGCGATTGCGTAGGAGGGCGAGGCATCCGGAAGGCGTGACGATCATGACCCGGTGTGTGACATTGGGGCGTGGAAATCAGGGTCCTGGGTCCGGTCGGGGTGCCTGGGCGGGATGAGCTGCAACCTCGGGATCGAACAGTCCTGGCGGCGCTGGTGGCACGTCGCGGATCCGTGCTGACAGTCGAGGAGATCGGCTCTGCGTTGTGGGGCGACGACCCTCCTCCGTCGTACCGCAAGGTGGTGCAGGGGGCTGTGGTGCGGCTGAGGCGGACGTTGGGCCCTGACGCGATGCTCGCGACCGAGACAGGCGGGTACCGCCTGACTGTTCCCGAGGCTGAGCTGGACCTGACCTGCTTCGAGGTCCGGGTGCGTCACGCCCGGGAGACGTTCGCGTCGGGGCTGGCGGACCGCGCTGCTCGGGAGGTCTCCGAGGCGCTGGAGCTGTGGCAGGGTTCGCCCTTCCCCGAGCTGGGGGACTGGCCGCCGGCGGTGGCCGAGGCTACCCGTCTGGAGGGCCTCCTGGAGTCGGCGCAAGACCTGCACCTGGAGGCGATGCTGGCTGCCGGTCGTGCGGTGGAGGTGGTGGAAGAGGCGCGTCGGCTTGCCGAGCTGACACCGTTTCGTGAGGCGCGCTGGGTGATCTTCGCGCGCGTGCTCTATGTCGCGGGAAGGCAGGCCGATGCCCTGGCCGCTCTCGATCGCCTCCGGTTGACCTTGCGGGAGGAGCTGGGGATCGACCCGAGTCCCGAGGCAGCTGCCCTGGAGCTGGCGATCCTGCGGCATGAACCCGGTCTCGAGGTCCCGCCCGCCGTCGATCCGCGGGCCGGGTGTCCCTGGCCGGGGCTGCTCGCTTACCAACCGGACGACGCGGACGTCTTCTGCGGCCGCGATGAGGAGATCGCCGTCTGCCTGGACCGCCTTCACAGCGCGGGCAGCCTGGTCGTGGCTGGGGTGTCTGGCAGCGGCAAGTCCTCGCTGGCCAGGGCCGGGCTGGTTCCACGCCTCCCGGGAGCTCGGGTGCTCACGCCGGGCTCGCACCCGTTGACCGCGTTGGAGGGCGTGGACGCGAACGAGGGGCTGGTGATCGACCAGGCCGAGGAGGCCGTCACCTTGTGTGCGGACCCCGAAGAGGCACACGCCTTCTTCCACAGGGTTGCCGCGCACCCCGGACACGTGGTGGTGGTGACCCGGGCGGACCACCTCGAGGCACTCTCGGCGTACGACGGCTTCGTGACCCTCGTCGAACGAGGTCTGTACGTCTTGCGGCCGCTGGACGAACCAGGACTCCGCCGGGCCATCGAGGATCCGGCGAGGCAGGTGGGACTGCGTCTGGAGCCGGGTCTGGTGGAACTGCTCGTACGGGACTGTGGCGGCGAACCGAGCGCGTTGCCCCTGCTCTCCCACGTGCTGGTCGGCACGTGGCAGCGAGTGGAGGGGAACACCTTGACGGTCGTGGGCTATCAGGCGTCGGGCGGCGTTCGTCAGGCAGTCGCGAGCACCGCCGATGGGGTCTATCAGGGCCTGGATCCGCATGATCGAGAACGCGTCCGCTCGTTGTTCCTGCGGCTGGTCACCTCCGACGGCGGCACACCGGTGCGCGTCAGCGTGCCCAGATCGACCGTCCCCGACCACCCGGTCATCGACCAGTTGCTGGACGAGCGGCTGCTCGCCCTGACCGAGCAGGTGGAGCTGCAGCTGGCCCACGAGGCCCTTGCTCAGCACTGGCCCCGGCTGGTGGGCTGGCTCGAGGAGGATCGCGAGGAGCAGCGGTTGTTGCGGCACCTCTCGGTGGAGGCACTGGAGTGGGACCGGCTCGCGCGTGCCCCCGAGGCGCTGTACCGCGGTGCCCGGCTCGACGCCGCACTCCAGTGGGGCAGCGCGCACCCGCAGGAGCTGACCGACCTCGAACGCGAGTTCCTTGCTGCGTCCCGGGACCAGGCCGATGAGGAGCTGCGACGCACTCGCGAGCTGCTCGCCGCGCAGCACCGCGCGAACTCGCGGCTACGGCTCGCGCTCGGGGTGGGCGTGATCTTCCTCGTCGCCGCCCTGGCCGCATCGGTCGCCTCGGTTCGCCAGACCGGCGCGGCCAGAGCCGCGCGCGACCAGGCGGTGAGAGCCGAGCAGCAGAGCGAGGCACTGCGCATCGGTGCGATCGCCGAGACGGCCCGCAACCCCACGGTCGCCTTCGCCCTGGCAGCGCAAGCGCTCAGCATGGACGACTCCGAAGCGGCCCGGCGCCACGCCCTGGAAGTCTTCGCCAGGTTCCCCGGCCTGGTCTCCGTCGACCCGGCACCACGCTCCACTGACGGACTGGTGCTCGACCGATCGGTCGTGTTCCACCCGACCAGGGACAGGCGGATCGAGATCGACGTCGCGCGCTCGCGCGTGACGTCGTACGACGCGCGCTCGGGGAGGCCGCTCGCGCGCCTGTTCGTCGACGGCCTGTCCGACGAGCCGGACCAGCCCGGCTTCGCGGCGCTCTCACCCGACGGGCAGAAGCTGGCCGTCGCGGGGCCGGTGGGCATCGAGGTCCTCGACGCACGCACCCTGGACACGACCAGGAAGATCCCGACTCCGTCCACGCCCAACGCTCTCGCCTTCAGTCCCGACGGTCGGCTGCTGGCATGGGGCATCAGCGAGGACGGGTTCTCCGACGAGGGAACGACGACTGTCTTCGACCTGGTCGCGGGACGCGAGGTCATGCAGGTCAAGAACAGCGACGATCCGGTGTGGGCGCACACCTTCGACCCCGCAGGAACCACAGTGACGGCCTCCGGGCCGGGGGGCAGCCGGACCTGGGCGCTGCAACCGGTTCGTGGCGTGATCCGCGACAACGAGGGCGAGGTCGTGTCGTTCCGTCTCGACTCGACACTGATCTCGCCCTGGGACGAGTCCGTCCAGCCGTGGATCGCCGAGGCGTGCCGCCTGGCGGGCCGAGGCCTGAACAGCGAGGAGTGGCGCACGAGCATCGGCGCCACTCCCGCCGTCTCCACCTGCTAGTTGGGATCGAGCGCGCTGAGGTCCACCTGGGCGATCAGGTCGGCGATCAGGTCGTGACCCGCCTGGTTCGGGTGACCGCCTCCCGCGCTGAACTGCGCGCCGGGGTCCGTGCCGTCCGGTCCGTTCAGGGCGTGGTAGATGTCGACCAGCTGGAAGCCGGCAGCCCGGGCCCGCTCAGCGAGCATCTCGTTCCAACGGTCGTTGGCGGCGACGGCGAACCGCTTCGCCCAGGCTCGCTCGACACCCTGGACCTGGCCCAGCAACGTGTCGGGACCACCGACCTCGAGGTTGTAGTCGGGCACGTTCATCGCGATGAACACCGTGGGCTTGCCTGCGCGCAGCTTGTTGATCTCGGCGAAGACGCTGTCGTACAGCAGTCCGTAGGTCTTGATCATCTCCGCCAGGCAGGCCGGTTTCGTCGTCCGCGCCCATGCGGCGTACGTCGGCTCCTCGGTGGCGGCCGGCGGGCACCCGATGCCGGTGTCCGGGTCCGGCAGGGAGTTGAAGGCGCCGGTCGCGACGACGACGACGGACGCGTCGGCGATCGCGGCGCGCGTGTCGGAGTCCCCGGAGACCAGCTCTCGCGCCTCAGGCACGCCGGGGGCCCGGAAGGACGTCACGCTCGCCTCGCGTCCGGCCACCTGCGCGACCTGGTCAGCGAACTGCGTCGGCCACCGCGAGCACCCCGGGCACGAGTCCTCCTCCCCCTCCTTGGGTCCGAGCGAGCCGATGCCGTCGTCGACGAGCACGACGGACATCTTGTCCGCGCTCTCACCAGCGGAGCTCGTGCCCGACGGCGTATCAGCCTGCGTCCCCGAGCACGCGGCAAGAAGGGCAGCTGACAGCCCTGCGATCCCGATCGTCCAGCGGTTCATGGTGGCCTCCTCGGCCGATTGTGGACCGAGCACCGCAGCCCGGTCGCCTTCGACCCACAACTCAGCCAGAGCCCGGTATCGCCGCGGTAAGTGCGCGACTCCCGCACAGAGAACGCGGCCGTGAGATCGACCCATGGGGCCCAGGCGCGTTCTGCGCCCGTTCGGGCACGGTCGGGAAGTGGTGCCAGTCCAGTGCGTTCTCGTCGTCGCGGGCGTGAGGCCGACGGCCGCGTCGCCCGTGCCACACCATGTTCCGGGGTCCGACGTCGCCGTGACACCACACGGTCTCCCCGTCGGACGTCACGTCGGGTACGCGGAAGACGGCATCCGTGGGCGGGTCCCATCCGACGGACGCGTCGTGGACGGACCGCAGGAGCCGGACGCCGAACGCCGGAGCCACGAACGGACCTCGACCACGCCACTGGCTCTGCTCAGCGTCCTGCCGACGAGCGCAGGCGGCGCACAGCCGCAGCGGCCGTCCCCGCGAGGTCGTCAGGGACGCAGCCCCAGATCGGCGGCGAGCTGGTCGACGACGTGGGCGAAGTGGGTGTCGTAGTCGAGGACGGCGTTGTGCATGTGGCCGAACAGCTCGAGCGAGACGTGCCCGAACAGCGTGCTCCACGCCATCAGCGACCGGACCATGAGCGCGTCGTCGAGGTCGGACTCGAGCGCCGCCTGCACGCCGGCGACCGCCTCGTGCTCGGCCGGGGGCACCGGCAGGGGCGGTGCGCCGAGCGCCACCTCCTGCTCCGCGAGGCCGGTGGCGACGCCCAGGAGCGCCGCGGGCACGCGCGTGGCCGACGCGATCGTGTCGGTGGGGGCCGCGTAGCCGGGGACGGGGGAGCCGTAGATCAGGGCGTACTCGTGCGGGTGCGCCCGGGCCCAGCCGCGCACCGCGTGGGCGATGGCGCCGAACCGTGCGCGGAGGTCGGTGCGCTCGGGAACGGCGGCCTCGGCCTGCTCGACGGCCGTGCCCAGCTCGTCGTACGACTCGATGATGAGGGCGGTCAGCAGGTCGTCGCGACTGGGGAAGTAGCGGTAGACCGCGGAGGACACCATGCCGACCTCGCGCGCGATGGCCCGCAGCGAGAGGCCAGCCGGCCCCGTGTCGGCGAGGTGGCGGCGCGCGGTCTCCTGGATGGTGCGGGTGATCTCGGCCCGCGCGCGCTCACGGGCGGTGCGGGGCAGGGACTCCTCGGGGGCGGCGGTCACGGGCCCATCCTGACGCATGTCGAGAGCATCGGCAACAAACAAGAGCAGCGCTCTTGCATTTCGGTTCGACGGGTGTCAGGATCAGAACGAGAGCGGTGCTCTCGCCCGTCGTCCCTCGAAGGAGAACCCCATGTCCCAGCGTCACCTGGTCCTCGGTGCCGGTCCCGTCGGCCGCGCCACTGCCGCCCTTCTCGCCGAGCAGGGTGAGGACGTCGTCCTCGCCAGCCGGTCCGGCCGCGGGCCTGAGGTGCCCGGCGCCCGCCGCGTGGCCGTCGACGCCGCCGACGCGGGCGCGCTGACGGCCCTGGCCGCCGGCGTCGACGTGCTCCACAACTGCCTCAACCCCGCGGACTACACCGCGTGGACGCGCGACTGGCCCCCGATGGCCGCCGCGGTGCTGGCGGCTGCGGAGGCGTCCGGCGCGCTCCTGGTCATCACCGGCAACCTCTACCCCTACGGCCCGGTCGACCGCCCGATGGTCGAGGGCATGCCCGACGCGGCCACCGACACCAAGGGCGTGCTGCGGGCGCGGATGTGGGCCGACGCGCTGGCCGGGCACGAGGCCGGGCGGCTGCGGGCCGTCGAGGTGCGCGGCTCCGACTACGTGGGGCCGGGCGTGGGGGACAACGGGCACGTCACGCGGCTGGTGCCGGCGCTGCTGGCCGGCAAGGCGGTCCGGGTGCTCGGCAGTCCCGACCAGCCCCACTCGTGGACCGACGTGCGCGACATGGCGCGGGCGATGGTCGCCGTGGCCGGACGTCCCGACGCCTGGGGCCGCGTGTGGCACGCCCCCACCAACCCGCCGCGCACCCAGCGCGAGGCCCTGGCCGACGTGTGCCGGGCTGCCGGCGTCGAGCCGGTGTCGGTGCGTTCCTACCCGCGCCTGCTCGTCGACGCGGCGGCCCCGGTCGTGCCGATGCTGCGCGAGCTGCGGAGCACGCGGTGGCAGTTCGAGCGGCCCTACGTGCTCGACTCCTCGGCGATCACCCGCGACCTCGGGCTCGCACCGACCCCGTGGGACGACGTGTGCCGCGCCACCGCGGCGGGCAACGCCGCGGTGTCAGTGGGCTGACCGGCGAGTCGCGCCTCACTCCACCGTCGCGAACGCGCGCACCGGGAAGGTCGCCATGCCCCGGACGGCGGGCGGAACGGCGGTGAACCGGAACCCGGTCGCCGGCAGGCCGTCGAGGCCGGTGAGGTGCTCGACCACCGGGATCCCGGCGGCCAGGAGCACCGAGTGCGCGGGGCGGGCACCGGCGCGGGTGTCGTCGATGTTGACGGAGTCGATGCCCACGAGTGCCGCGCCGCCCTCCGCCAGCCGGTGGGCACCCGCCTCGGTGAGGAAGGGGTGCGCGGGGTCGCCGTACGCGTCCGTGGCCCAGTGCCGGTCCCACCCGGTGCGGAGCAGGACGGCCCGGCCGTCGACGTCGAGGCCCTCCAGCTCGTCCGGCCCGATCACGGGCCCGGCCCCGACCACGATCCCGGGCAGGAGCGCGCACCGCTCCAGCGGCAGGCGGCTCAGGTCGTCGGCACCCCGGTAGCGGTGGGCCGGTGTGTCCAGGTAGGTCCCGGTGTTGGCCACCATGCTGATCCGACCGATGGCGAACTCGGTGCCCGCCGCGTAGAGGTCGTGGGAGTCGTCGAAGCCCAGGTGCTCCGAGATCTCGGGTGCCGGCAGCCCCGGGTAGGTGATCGTGCCGTCCTCGATGACGTGGCTGAGGTCGATGAGCTCCATCCCCGGATGCTCGCACCTCGTGCGAGGTGCGGCACAGTGGGTGGGCACTCCCCGGGACGGCCGGGAACCCGATCGGGCTTCGGTGTTGCCCTACAGTCGGCGCGTGCGGGTGGGACTGACCGGGGGCGTGGCGTCGGGGAAGAGCTCCGTGTCGGCGATGCTCGCCGAGCTCGGAGCCGTGGTCATCGACGCCGACCAGCTGGCCCGCGAGGTGGTGGCCCCCGGCACCGAGGGGCTCGCCGAGGTGGTCGCCGCCTTCGGGCCCGGGGTGCTGACGCCCGAGGGCGAGCTCGACCGGCCGGCGCTGGGCGCCATCGTGTTCGCCGACGAGGCCAGGCGGCGGGTGCTCGAGGCGATCGTCCACCCCCGCGTGCGGGCCCGCGGCGCCGAGCTCGAGGCGGCGGCTCCGCCCGGCGCTCTCGTCGTGCACGACATCCCCCTCCTGGCCGAGACCGGGCAGGCGGACGCCTTCGACGCGGTGATCGTCGTGGACGCGCCGGCGGAGCTCCAGGTCGAGCGGATGGTCGGGCAGCGCGGGATGACGCGCGAGGACGCCGAGGCACGGATCGCCGCGCAGGCGTCGCGGGAGGACCGCCGCGCCATCGCGACGTACGTCATCGACAACACCGGGACCCTCGAGGACCTGCGGGCCCGCGTGGCGGAGATCGTCGCGGAGCTGACGTGATCTCGCGACGGGGGCTGCTGGTCGGCGGGGGAGCGGTGGCGGGTGTCGCCGCGGCCGGTGCGGTGGGCTGGGAGCTCGCGCCGGCACCGGTGACCTACCGGGTCCGCCGGACGCTCGGCCTCCTGCCCGAGCCCTGGGTGCCCGACGTCCCCGAGGGGACCGTCCGGGTCGAGCAGGTGGACTCCGAGCACCTCGGTCCGATCGACCTGTTCACGGCCGTGCCCGCCGGGTACGGCGACGGCGCCGGCCTGCCGGTGGTCGTGGTGCTCCACGGCTCGAGCGCGACCGCCGCCGGATTCCGCGACCTCGGCCTGCCCAGGTTCGTGACCGCGGCGGTGCGCGCCGGCGCCCCGCCGTTCGTGCTCGCGGGCACCGACGACGGGCCGGCCGGCTGGGTGCCGGTCCCCGGAGCCGACCCGCAGGCGATGCTGCGCGACGAGCTGCCCGGCTGGCTCGACGAGCGGGGGTACGACGCCGACCGCCGGGCGCTGTGGGGCTGGTCGCGCGGCGGCTACGGCGCGCTGCGCTTCGTCGAGGTGGAGCCCGACTGGCCAGCGGCGCTGGCGCTCTTCAGCCCGGCCCTGCACGCGGGTGACCCCGCGCTTGCCGACGACGCGGGCCTCGACGCCCTCGCGACGCTGCCGTGGGGCCTGTGGTGCGGCGAGGACGACCCGTTCCGCGACGGCGCCGAGGCACTCGCCGCCGCAGCGCCCACGCCGCCCGACCCGTGGGTGGGCGGACCCGGAGGGCACACCCGGGTCTACTGGAACGCCCAGACCGTCGACATGCTCGTCTGGCTCACCTCGAACCTCTGAGCCCCGAGGACCCCGAGGACGCCACGAGCCCCCGTCGCGATCGACGGGGGCTCACGGGAGTGGCGGTGGGGCTGGCCCGGGCTCAGGCGGCCATGTCGGGGTCGCCGAGGCGACGCAGCTTCTGCAGGGCCTCGCGCTCGAGCTGGCGGACGCGCTCGGCGGAGATGCCGTGCTTGGCGCCGATGTCGGCCAGCTTGTGCTGGCGGCCGTCGACGAGCCCGTAGCGCGAGCGGATGATGTCCGCCGAACGGTCGTCGAGCAGGCCCACGAGGCTGTTGAGCCGGTCGCGGGACTCGACGTCGAGGACCGTCAGGTCCGGGCCCGGCGAGGTCTCCTGCGCCATCAGGTCGCCGAGCGAGGTGTCTCCGTCCTCGTCGACGGGGGTGTCGAGGCTGACGTGCTCGCGACCCCACGCCATCAGGTCCAGGACCCGGTCGAGGTCCATGCCGAGCTCGGCGGCGATCTCGTGCGGCTCGGGGTCACGGCCGAGCTGACGCTCGAGCGTGCGTCGCGCGCCACCGACCTGGTTGAGCTCCTCGACGACGTGCACCGGCAGCCGCACCACGCGCGCCTGCTGGGCGATACCGCGGGTGATCGCCTGGCGCACCCACCAGGTCGCGTAGGTCGAGAACTTGTAGCCCTTGGTGTAGTCGAACTTCTCGACCGCGCGGATCAGGCCGGTGTTGCCCTCCTGGATCAGGTCGAGCATCGGCATCTGCGCCCGGCCGTACTTGCGGGCGATGGAGACCACCAGCCGCAGGTTGGCGGTGATGAACGTGTCGACGGCCTTGCGGCCCTCCTCGGCGAGCCACTCGAGCTCCTCCTCGGTCGCCGACAGCGGGGCGCCGCCCTTGCGGCGCCCGACCCGTCCGGTCGCGAGCAGGTGCTCGGCCATCAGGCCGGCCTCGATGGTCTTGGACAGCTCGACCTCGGTGATCGCGTCGAGCAGGGGGTTGCGGGCGATCTCGTCGAGGTACAGGCCGACGCTGTCGCGGCCCTCGATCTCGCGAGTCCCCATGGTTGCCGTGCGTGTGGCCATCCCTGTCGCCTCCTTCGTCGTGGGGAGACGACCCGGTCCCCCCGGCGCCGCCCCACATCACGTCCAACGGCTCCGTACCCCGGGAGATTCCCTCCATGTGATCCGGTGCCCTCACCCCCAACGACGTCTGGACAAGGCATCGAGTTGCCGTGGGGAGGAACTCTCAGGGACTTCTCAGGGGAGTCCCTACCGGGTGTTCGGAGCCGACGGGACCGCGGTTGGGTCCGAACGGGGACTTTCAGCCGTCGGCCAGCCCCATCCGGTCGAGGATCCAGGCGAGGGTGAAGGCCCGGTCGTGCCACGACTTGTACCGACCGGACACGCCGCCGTGGCCGGCCGCCATCTCGGTGCGCAGCAGCACGTCGCGCCGGCCGGTGGCGGTGTGCCGCAGCCGGGCCACCCACTTGGCCGGCTCGACGTAGAGCACCCGGGTGTCGTTGAGCGAGGTCTCGGCCAGGATCGGCGGGTAGTCGACCGCCGCCACGTTGTCGTACGGCGCGTAGCCGGCCAGGTAGTCGTAGGCGACGGCGTCGTGCTCGGGGTCGCCCCACTCGTCGTACTCGGTCACCGTGAGCGGGAGGCTCGAGTCGAGCATCGAGGTGAGCGCGTCCACGAACGGCACCCCGGCGACGATCCCGCCGAACGCCTCGGGCGCGAGGTTCGCCACGGCCCCCATCAGCAGCCCGCCGGCGCTCGCGCCCTCGGCCACGGTCAGGTCGGGCGTGGTCCAGCCCGCCTGGGCCAGGTGCCGGGCGCAGGCGACGAAGTCGGTGAACGTGTTGCGCTTGGCGAGCAGCTTGCCGTCGTCGTACCACCGGCGCCCGAGCTCGCCGCCCCCGCGCACGTGCGCCACCGCGAAGGCCGCCCCCCGGTCGAGCAGCGCGAGCCGGGAGACGGAGAAGGAGGGGTCGATCGAGTGCTCGTAGGCGCCGTAGCCGTAGAGCAGCAGCGGCACCGGGCGGTCCAGCCCCCGGCGTGCCACCAGCGAGATCGGCACCTGCTCGCCGTCGTCCGCCGTCGCCCAGAGCCGGTGCTCCTCGTAGTCGTCGGGGTCGTAGCCGCCGAGCACCGGCATGCGCTTGAGCAGCGTGAGCGAGCGCGTCGCCACGTCGTAGTCGTAGACCGAGGAGGGGATCCGCAGCGAGGTGTAGCCGAGCCGCACGACGGGGGAGTCGAACGACGGGTTGCCGCCGGCGCCGACGGTGTAGACCTCCTCGTCGAACTCCACGAGGTGGTCGTCGGCGACGCCGTCGGCGTCGAGGTCGAGGATCCGCAGCTGGGTCAGGCCCCCGCTGCGCTGCCCGACCACGAGGTGGGTCGCGTAGGCGTCGACGTCCTCGAGGCGCACGGCGGGGTCGTGCGCGATCAGGGGCTCCCACTGCTGGCGCGGTGTCGGATCGATGCCCCGACGCCCAGCTCGAAGTCGGGCCCCGCCCCGTTGTGCAGCACGAGGAAGACGTCGCGCCCGCCGAGCACGGCGTGCTCGAGGTGGTACTCCAGCCCCTCGGCGCGCTCCGCCCAGACCCGCAGCCCGAGCTCGGGCCGCTCGGTGTCCAGCACCCGGTACTCGGTGGTCGTCTTCGAGCCGCTCACCACCACCAGGAACCGGTCGGAGCGCGAGCGGCCGACGCCGACGTAGAAGCGCTGGTCGGTCTCGTGCAGGACCAGCTCGTCGTCGGCCTGGGGGGTGCCGAGCCGGTGCCGCCAGACCTTGTCGGAGCGCCACGCGTCGTCGACGGTCGTGTAGTAGAGGTCGCGCCCGTCGGGCGACCAGGTCACTCCGCGCAGCACGCCCGTCAGCACGTCGTCGTGCAGGGCGCCGGTCGCGACGTCCTTGACCCGCACCGTGTAGCGCTCGTCGCCCTCGGTGTCGACCGACCAGGCGAGCATCCGGGCGTCGGGCGAGACCGACGAGCCGCCGAGGGAGAAGAACTCGTGCCCCTCGGCGAGCGCGTCGAGGTCGAGCAGCAGCTCCTCGCCGGGCAGGGCCGGCTGGTCGGGGGCGCAGTCCTCGTCGGGCTGCGGGGGCGTCCAGTCGTCCGGACCGCTCACCGGCACGCGGCACGACGCGCCGTACTCGCGGCCCTCGAAGGAGCGGCCGTAGTACCAGTGGTCGCGGATCCGCACCGGCACCGACAGGTCGGTCTCGAGCGTGCGCGCCCGGATCTCCTCGAACACCGTCTGCCGCAGGTCGGCGAGGTGGGCGGTGCGCTCCTGGGTGTAGGCGTTCTCGGCGTCGAGGTGGGCCCGCACCTCGGGGGAGTCCTTGTCGCGGAGCCAGTCGTACTCGTCGACCCGCTCCCGACCGTGGTGGGTGCTGGTCACAGGACGGCGGTCCGCCACGGGAGGCTGCATGCCGGGGACGATACTGACCGGTGTGGACGAGCGGGTGGTGGACCTCAACGCCGACCTCGGGGAGGAGGTCACCGACGACGCCGCGCTGATCGCCGTGGTGACCAGCGCCAACGTCGCGTGCGGCTACCACGCCGGCACCCCGGACACCATGCGTGCGGTGTGCGCCGAGGCGGTGCGGCGCGGGGTGAGCATCGGTGCGCAGGTCTCCTACGACGACCGGCCGAACTTCGGCCGCGTCGCCCGCGACATCGCCTCCGAGGTGCTGCGCGAGCAGGTGGCCGACCAGGTGGGACGCCTCGCGGAGATCGCTGCGGCCGAGGGCGGGCAGGTGCGCTACCTCAAGCCGCACGGGGCGCTCTACCACCGGGTGCACGAGGACGGTGAGCAGGCCGAGGGCGTGCTGCGCGGCTCGGGGGACCTGCCGGTGCTCGGCATGCCCGGATCGCTGCTGCTCGACCTCGCCCGGGGCGCCGGGCGCGACACCTGGCACGAGGGCTTCCCCGACCGCGGGTACGACGCCGACGGGCGGCTGCTGCCCCGCGACCGGCCGGGGGCGCTGGTCGACGACGTCGACGAGGTGGCGGCCAACGCGGTGCGGCTCGCGGCCGTCGTGGACTCGGTCTGCGTCCACGGCGACTCGCCCGGCGCGGTGGCCCACGCGACCGCCGTACGACGGGCGCTCGAGGTGGCCGGGTACCGGCTGCAGCGGCTCTGACCTCCTCCACAGCACCCTCCGGAACCTGTGGACGACCGGTCCCGTCCTGTGGAGCACGGACCCCGGGCTGTGGACGCGCCTGTGGGACCGCAGGAATGTCGGACTTCTTTGCCCCGAAGCCTTGCGCCACGCGGGTTCCGGGGCATAGAACTCTCCCACCAGCTCAACCGCTTGCGGGGGAGCTGGGGATCAGGTCGAAGACGACGATCCGCACGGCGAGGCAACTCGCCGCGTCGGCCCGGTGACGGGGACGGCGGGATCGGAAGACCGACCGGGTCCGACCGGACGTCACCCAGCCGGTCGAGCCGAGGGCCTCTTGACGCTCATACCGCCAAGAGGCCCTCACCCATTTCCGGCCATTCCGGCCCTGCCCGGTGGCCCGGTGCTCGTCCGGGCCGCGACCAGCATGCCACGCTGGAGGCGTGCTGACCCGTCCCTGCGGCCCCCACGCGCTCCTCGTCGAGGTCGACGACGCCGCGTCCGCCCGTGCCCTCGCGGCGTGGGCGCGCGAGCACGGCGTGGCTGCCGACGAGGTGGTCCCTGCTGCCGCGACGGTGCTCTTCGACGGAGTGCCCGACCCGGCGGCGCTCGTCGCGGGCCTCGCGGACTGGGAGCCGGGCGCGGCGCCCGCTGCCGGTGAGGTCGTCGAGGTGCCGGTGACCTACGACGGCGCCGACCTCTCGTTCGTCGCGGAGGCGTGGGGAGTGGGCGTGGACGACGTCGTCGCGGAGCACGCCGCGACCGAGTTCGTCGCCGAGTTCTGCGGCTTCGCGCCGGGCTTTTCCTACCTGGCCGGTCTGCCGCACCACCGGGCCGTGCCGCGGCTCGACACTCCCCGGGTTCGGGTCCCGCGCGGCGCCGTGGCGCTCGCGGGGCACTGGTGCGGGGTCTACCCGACCGCCTCCCCGGGCGGCTGGCGGGTGCTCGGCACGACGGATGCCGTCCTGTGGGACGAGCGCCGCGACCCGCCGGCGATGCTCCCGCCCGGCACGCGCGTGAGGTTCGTGCCGCGGTGAGCCGGCCGACCGACCACCTGGAGGTGCTCGCCGCGGGGGCCCTCACCACGGTCCAGGACCGCGGCCGCACCGGCGTCGCCCACCTCGGCGTCCCGCGCGCCGGTGCCCTCGACGCGCCCGCCGCCGAGCTGGCCAACCGGGTGGTCGGCAACGGCGCCGACGCGGCCCTGCTGGAGGTGACCTTCGGCGGACTCGTGCTGCGGGCGGGCGCCGGCCGGTGGGTGGCGGTCACGGGTGCTCCGGGGCCGGTCACCGTGGCGGGCGCTGCCGTTCCCCACGGTGAGGCGGTCTGGCTGCCCGCGGGCGGCGTGCTGGAGGTCGGGCACCCCGTGCGCGGCGTCCGGTCCTACGTCGCGGTGGCGGGCGGGATCGACGTGCCGCCCGTGCTCGGCTCCCGCTCCACCGACACGCTCGCCGGCGTCGGCCCGGCGCCCGTCGCCGCTGGCGACCGGCTGCCGCTCGGTGTGGCCGTCGCCCCGCCGGCCCACCACGACGCGCCCCACCCGGCCCGGCCCGGGCCGCTGCGCCTCCTGCCCGGCCCGCGGGCCGACTGGTGCGAGCCCGACGTGCTGCGGGCGCTGGCCGCGGCGCCGTACGCCGTGCAGGCCGACTCCAACCGCGTGGGCCTGCGGCTGCAGGGGCGCCCCCTGGCGCGGGTCCGCGACGAGGAGCTCCCCAGCGAGGGGATCGTGCTGGGGGCGGTGCAGGTGCCGCCCGACGGGCAGCCGGTCGTGTTCCTGGCCGACCACCCGCCGACCGGCGGCTACCCCGTGGTGGCCGTCGTGGTCGCCGACGACCTCTGGCGCTGCGCGCAGCTGCGGCCCGGCGAGGAGGTGCGGTTCACGCCGGCGTCGGTGACTGCGGGGTCACCGGCGCATCGGGGGCAGGCGGCTCGGGCGGACGCCAGGGGGTGAGGGCCGGGTCGTCGTCGGCGAACGACCGCACCGGCCCGGACGGCGTCTCCGCTGTCTCGAAGCGCACGGTGACCACGCCCCGGCCGGCGCCCCACACCCAGCCCCGGCCGAGGTCGGCGTGGACGACGTCCATGCCCGGCGCCCAGCCCGACCGGTGCCGCGCCGGGAGCCCCGGCAGCGGCACCTCGGGCACGGCGTCGTCCGCCTCGTCCGCGTCGCCGGGGCCGTCGCCGAAGTCGTCGCCGAACAGGTCCTCCTGGATCCAGTCGGCGAGGCCGGAGACACCCACCCCGAGCAGCCGGACGCCACCG
Organism: Nocardioides taihuensis; assembly: GCF_042657275.1. NCBI lineage: Bacteria > Bacillati > Actinomycetota > Actinomycetes > Propionibacteriales > Nocardioidaceae > Nocardioides > Nocardioides taihuensis. Next base: position 261,130 of record NZ_JBHSKD010000027.1, on the reverse strand, counting down.
GAGGTGTCGAGCTCGGCGAGGAGCCCCCGGGCCAGCCGGGCCACGGTCGAGGCGGTGTCGGTGGGGGAGGAGAGCGTGGTCGAGCGGCTGAGGGTGGTGAAGTCGTAGAGCCGCACCTTGATCGACACGGTGCGTCCCGAGAGGCCGCTCGCCCGCAGCCGGCGTGCCACGTCTCCCGCTTGGCGGGTGAGCACGCTCTCCATCACCTTCCGGTCGGTGAGGTCGGTGTCGTAGGTGCCCTCGACGCTGACGCTCTTGGTCTCGCGGTCGGGCTCGACCGGTCGGTCGTCCTCGGCCCGGGCCAGCGACCAGAGGCCGGCGCCGTGCGCCTTGCCGAGCAGCCGCACGAGCTCGTCGAGGCTGACCCGCTCGAGGTCGGCGACCGTGTGGATGCCGGCCCGCCGCAACCGCTCCGCGGTCGCGGGCCCGACGCCCGGGATCACGGTGACGTGCATCGGCCGCAGGAGCTCGACCTCGGTGCCGGGCGCGACCACCACCAGGCCGTCGGGCTTGTCGAGGTCGCTGGCGACCTTGGCGATGAACTTCGAGGTGCCGATGCCGACCGACGCGGTGAGGCCGTCGGTCACCTCGTGCACACGGGCCCGCATCTCCTCGGCGACCTCGGTGACCGTGGGCACGCTCAGGTCGGGCAGGCCCGCGGCGGCGAGGTCGACGAACGCCTCGTCGAGCGACAGCGGCTCGACGAGCGGCGAGACGCTGCGCAGCACCTCCATCACCCGCTCGCTCGCCTCGCGGTAGGCGTGGAACCGCCCGGTGAGGAACGCCGCGTGCGGGCAGCGCGACCGCGCCTCGCGGGTCGACATGGCCGAGCGCACCCCGTACCTGCGCGCCTCGTAGGACGCCGTGGCCACCACGCCGCGCCCGCCGACGCCGCCCACGACGACCGGCTTGCCGCGCAGCGAGGGCTTGTCGCGCTGCTCGACCGCGGCGAAGAACGCATCGAGGTCGAGGTGCAGCACGGACGCGTCCGGTCGCATGGCGAGGAACCTACCGGCGGCCGCCGACGGCCCGCGGGACGTCCACAGGCCTGCTCCCGGACACCGTCGTCCACAGGCAGCCGTCCTGCCCGCCCCGGACCGGCCCGACGTGGACGAGCGTGGCCCCATGACCGCACCCGCTCCCACCCACCTCACCGCCCGTGGCCCGGAGGACCTCCTGGCCCTCGTGCCCGTCGTGCTCGGCTTCGTGCCGGCCGACTCGGTCGTCATGCTCACCTTCGGGCCCGAGCACGGCTTCCACGCCCGCCTCGACCTGCCGCCGCCCGACGTGTCGGTCGACGAGTGGGCCGAGATGCTGCTCGCCCCGGCCCGCCAGCACGGGGTCGAGCGGGTGGCGTTCGTCGCGTACGCCGAGGCCGCCGAGCCCGCCCGTCGCACCCTGGGCCGGCTGGTCCGGCTGTTCCGCGAGGCCGGGATCGACGTGGTCGAGGCGCTGCGGGCCGACGGGTGCCGCTGGTGGCCGGTGCCGCCGGGTGGGGAGCCGCCGGGCGCCGGCACGCCGTACGACGTGGGGAGCCACCCGTTCGCGGCGCACGCCGTCGTGGAGGGGGTCGTGGTGCACGAGTCGCGCGCCCACCTCGCCGCGACGCTCGACCCGGTGGCCGAGCGGCTCGCGCCGGGTCGGGGCATCGTGGTCGCCCCCGGTCCGCTGTGGGTGTGGAGCACGCTCGCACGGCTGGCGCGCGAGCGAGCGGTCGCCGACGCCGGCGACGCGGTGCGGCTGCTCCGGGCCGTCCACGACGACGAGGCGGCCCGCGACGCGGCCTGGCTGGGGGTCTCGCGCGCCGACGCGGCCGCGCACGTCGGGGTCTGGACCGACCTGGTGCGGCGGGCGCCCGACGAGCTGCTCGGCGACGCCGCCGCCGTCCTCGCGATGGTCGCCTGGATCGCCGGCCAGGGGGCGCTCGCCTGGTGCGCGGTCGACCGCTGCCGCACCGTGGATCCCCACCACACGCTGGCCACGGTGGTCTCCGACCTGCTCGCGGCAGCGGTGTCCCCGCGGGCCTGGGACGACCGGGGGCGATCGGACCACCCGTGGTGAGTCTCGCCAAGGCGACCGTCGGGTGCCTAGGGTCTGGTCATGGGAGAAGAGGTCGAGGCACAGGAGTTCACCCGGGCAGACCGGACCCGGCACCGCGAGAAGGTGCGTCGCTGCCTCGACGTGTTCGCGCGGATGCTGCGCGAGGCGCGCTTCGACACCGACGACCCGATGACCGGTCTCGAGGTCGAGCTCAACCTGGTCGACGACCACGGGGACCCGGCCCTGAAGAACACCGAGGCGCTGGCGGCGATCGCCGACCCGTCGTTCGTCACCGAGCTCGGGCAGTTCAACATCGAGATCAACGTGCCGCCGGCCCGGCTCCGCGAGCACGGGCTGAGCACCTTCGAGGAGACCCTGCGCCGCAGCCTCAACGAGGCCGAGAAGCACTCCTCCGACGTCGGGGCCCACCTGGTGATGATCGGGATCCTGCCGACGTTGGCCGAGGGGCACTTCTCGCTCGACTCGATCACGGCCAACCCGCGCTACCGCCTGCTCTCCGAGCAGATCATGGCGGCGCGCGGCGAGGACATCCGGATCGCGATCGCCGGGCCCGAGCGCCTGGTCACCACGGCCGACTCGATCGTCCCCGAGGCGGCGTGCACGAGCATGCAGCTGCACGTGCAGACCTCGCCCGACCAGTTCGCGGCGTACTGGAACGCCTCGCAGGCGATCTCGGCGGTCCAGCTCGCGGTGGGGGCCAACTCGCCCTACCTGCTGGGCAAGGAGTTGTGGCGCGAGACGCGGATCCCGCTGTTCGAGCAGGCCACCGACACCCGCAGCGAGGAGCTGAAGGCGCAGGGGGTGCGTCCCCGCGTGTGGTTCGGCGAGCGCTGGATCACCTCGGTGTTCGACCTCTTCGAGGAGAACGTGCGGTTCTTCCCCGCACTGCTGCCGATCACCGACGACCAGGACCCGCTCGAGGTGCTCGAGACCGGCGGGGTGCCCGACCTCGCCGAGCTCCGCCTCCACAACGGGACGATCTACCGCTGGAACCGGCCGGTCTACGACATCGCGCTCGGCGTCCCGCACCTGCGGGTCGAGAACCGGGTGCTCGGCGCCGGTCCGACGGTGGTCGACATGATGGCGAACGCCGCCCTCTACTTCGGCCTGGTCCGTGCCCTCGCGGGCAGCGAGCGACCGCTGTGGTCGCAGATGTCCTTCAGCGCCGCCGAGGAGAACTTCCACGTGGCCGCCGAGCACGGCATCGACGCCCAGATCTACTGGCCGGCGATCGGCCAGGTCCGGGCGACCGAGCTGGTGCTGCGCCGGCTGCTGCCCCTCGCCCACGAGGGGCTCGAGGAGTGGGGGGTCGGCGCGGACGAGCGCGACCGGCTGCTCGGCATCATCGAGCAGCGCTGCCTGACCGGTGTGACCGGGGCGGACTGGTTCGCCGGCAAGATGCACGCGCGTTCGAGCCTCGACCGCTACGACGCGCTGCGCACCACGCTGATGGAGTACCGCGAGAACATGCACAGCAACGAGCCGGTGCACACCTGGAGCTGACCCTCAGACCTCCTGCCGGAGCAGCACCTCGAACGGCCGTCCGTCGTACGCCGCCTCGAAGCCGTCCACCCGCTCGAACCCGAGCCCGGCCAGCACCCGCAGGGCGCGGGTGTTGAACGCCGCGACCGTCACGCGGAAGGCGGTCGGCGCGAAGAGTGCCCGGCCGTGGGCCAGCCCGGCCGCGATCGCCGCGCGCCCCAGGCCCCGGCCGGTCAGGTCGGGCCGGAGGCCACCACCGGTGTCGAGCGCTCCGGGGTGGTGGCCGTCGTAGTCCCAGCCGGGCACGCGGCCGTCGGCTCCGTAGGAGCGGAAGCCGACCAGCTCCTCGCCCGCCAGCAGCGCGTGGAAGCCGGCGTCCGGGTCGAGCAGGTCGGCCGGGTCGGCGTCGGCGAGGTCGTAGACGTCGTACGGCGCCGGGTAGCGCCACGTGACCAGGGCGGCCGCGTGCGCGGGCGCCAGGGGCGCCAGCCGCAGGTCGCTCGGGTCGGGCAGGCTCACGGCGCGGAGCCTGCCACACCGGACCGGTCGCGCAACCGTCGCCAGCTGCGGCGCTCGCCGGTCGCCGGCTCCCACCAGCCGCTCCGGGTGACCACGACGAACGTGCACGGCAGGCCGGCCTCCGCGCAGGCGGCGCGCGCCGCGGTCGACCACCGCGGGTCGAGGTCGTGGGTGGTCAGGTCGCCGGGCCGCACCAGCCACGTGACCGGGTCGTCGCCGGCCCGGCGCAGCAGGGCGGCCACGAGGTCGGTGGCGGCGCCGTGGTCGGGCGGGGGAGCGGCCGGGTGCCCGGCGTACCGCCCGTCCGGCCGGCCGACCCTCAGCTCGGGCGCGAACCAGCCCCGCGGGTGCGCGACCCGCAGGTCGAGCACCGCGCGTCGCAGGCCGGCAGCGGTGTCCACGGACCCAGCCTGCCCGGCCGCGACACCCGTGACCGGCGTCCCTCCACAGGTCCGCGCGCAGGCTCGTCCGTGGCGGGTCTGCCGCTGCGGGTGCCGATCCGTTAGCGTGCCCGGGGAGGCCCGGCTGCAACGGCAGGGCGTTGGACGAGTCGTCGTACGCACGACAGACAAGGAGGGCCCCGATGGGGACCGTGGTGGTGGGGTACGTGCCGAAGCCCGAGGGTGACGCGGCGCTGGACCGGGCGATCGACGAGGCGAAGCTGCGCGGGTCCAAGATCGTCGTGGTCAACTCCCACCGGGGTGGTGCCGACTTCGACAGCGTGGCCTCGCACCAGACCGAGGCCACGCTCGACGACGTCCGCAGCCGGCTCGACGCGGCGGGGGTCAGTTACGACGTGCGCCAGCTCGTGCGCGGCTTCGAGCCCGCCGAGGACCTGATCGGGATCGCGGACGAGAACGACGCCGAGCTGATCGTCATCGGCCTGCGCCGCCGTTCGCCGGTCGGCAAGCTGATCCTCGGCAGCAACGCCCAGCGGGTGCTGCTCGACGCCAAGTGCCCGGTGCTCGCCGTCAAGGCCGCCGACTGACGATGGCCTTCCACATCGCCAACCAGCCCGAGGCCGACCGGGTGCTCGACGAGTACCCGTTCGCCCTGGTGGTCGGGATGATGCTCGACCAGCAGTACGGGATGGAGCACGCGTTCCGGGGCGGGTGGAAGGTCCTCAGCCGCTTCGGCACCCTCGACCCGGCTGCCATCGCGGCCGCGGACCCCGAGGCGTTCAAGGAGCTGTGCAGCCAGCCGCCGGCCATCCACCGGTTCCCCGGGTCGATGGCCCGCCGGCTGCAGGAGCTGGCCACCCTCGTCGAGGAGCGGTACGACGGGGACGTGACCCGGCTGTGGTCGGAGGCGACGACCGGCAAGGACCTGCTGCGGCGGGTCCAGGAGCTGCCCGGCTTCGGCAAGCAGAAGTCCCAGATCTTCGTGGCACTGCTGGCCAAGCAGCTCGGCGTCCGGCCCGAGGGCTGGGAGGCGGCCGCCGGTGACTACGCCCTCGAGGGGCACCGCTCGGTCGCCGACGTCGTGGACGAGGCGTCGCTGCAGAAGGTGCGTGACTTCAAGAAGGAGAAGAAGGCCGCGGCCCGCGCCGCTGCCGACTGACCTCACCCGACCGGCGACGGGGCGAGTTCAACCGGCGCTGGGGTGCCGTGGCAGAATGACCACGCGGCTCTTGACGTATCCGGGCCTTGCCGCGCCCCGAAAGCCCTGACGAGAGGTGTTCGTGTCCTCGAACGCGCGCAGAACCCTTCCTGCCGAGGTGCTTACCCACCCGGCCGTCGTGTCCCTCATCGAGGAGGGCACCCCCACGGGGTCGGTCACCCCCGAGGCACTGCGCCAGACCAGTGAGGACGCCGCCATCGAGCCGCGGCACCTCAAGGCGCTGCTGTCCCACCTGAGCGGCCTCGGCATCTCGGTGCACCTCCCGGCCGCGGGCTCGCGCGCCGTGGCGGCGCGCACCGCCCGCAAGGCGACCACGGCCAGCACCAGCAAGACCGCCGCGAAGAAGACGGCGGGCACGGCGACCGCCGACAAGCCGGCCGCCAAGAAGGCCGCCGCCCCGGCGAAGAAGGCCGCGGCCAAGACCGCCGCCCCGGCCAAGAAGGCCGCTCCCGCCAGGAAGACCGCCGCGAAGAAGGCTGCCTCGGCCGAGCCCGTGACCGTCGACGACGCCGCCGCCCCGGTGGTGGGACCCGACGGCAAGAAGGTGCTGCCCGACATCCCCGACGACCAGTTCGAGAAGGACGTCGCCACCGACCCCTCCATCAAGGAGGACGAGAAGGAGGCCACGTTCGTGGTCTCCGACGCCGACGACGCCGGGGAGCCCGAGCAGCAGGTCATGGTTGCCGGTGCGACCGCCGACCCCGTCAAGGACTACCTCAAGCAGATCGGCAAGGTCCCTCTCCTCAACGCCGAGATGGAGGTCGAGCTCGCCAAGCGGATCGAGGCCGGCCTGTTCTCGGAGGAGAAGCTCGCCAAGGGCGGCAAGATCTCTCCCAAGCTGCTCGAGGAGCTCGAGTGGATCGCCGAGGACGGCCGCCGCGCGAAGAACCACCTGCTCGAGGCCAACCTGCGCCTCGTGGTGTCGCTGGCCAAGCGCTACACCGGTCGCGGCATGCTCTTCCTCGACCTGATCCAGGAGGGCAACCTCGGCCTGATCCGCGCGGTCGAGAAGTTCGACTACACCAAGGGCTACAAGTTCTCGACGTACGCGACCTGGTGGATCCGTCAGGCGATCACCCGCGCCATGGCCGACCAGGCCCGCACCATCCGCATCCCGGTGCACATGGTCGAGGTCATCAACAAGCTGGCCCGCGTCCAGCGCCAGATGCTGCAGGACCTCGGTCGCGAGCCCACGCCGGAGGAACTGGCCAAGGAGCTCGACATGACCCCCGAGAAGGTCATCGAGGTCCAGAAGTACGGCCGCGAGCCCATCTCGCTGCACACCCCGCTCGGCGAGGACGGCGACTCCGAGTTCGGCGACCTGATCGAGGACTCCGAGGCGATCGTCCCGGCCGACGCCGTGTCGTTCACCCTGCTGCAGGAGCAGCTGCACGCCGTCCTCGACACGCTCTCCGAGCGCGAGGCGGGCGTGGTGAGCATGCGCTTCGGCCTCACCGACGGCCAGCCCAAGACACTCGACGAGATCGGCAAGGTCTACGGCGTGACCCGCGAGCGGATCCGCCAGATCGAGTCGAAGACGATGTCCAAGCTGCGCCACCCGAGCCGCTCCCAGGTGCTGCGCGACTACCTCGACTGAGCCTCGCTGGCCTCAGTCGGCGGCGTTGAGCCGACGGAACATCCCGCGCTCGGCGCGGTGGAGGCGCGTGAACTCGTGGTAGAGGCGGTCGTAGGTGCCCCGCCGGGCCGGGTCGGGGCGGAAGGTGCGGTCGACCGGCACCAGCCCGCGGATGTCGGACGGCCGGTGCTCGCCCAGCGCGAGGCCGGCGGCGAGGGCGACGCCGCGCAGCCCGCTCAGCAGCGGCTCGGCGGGGCGCTCGACCACGTGGTCGGTGACGTCGGCCACCACCTGCGACCACAGGTCGGACTGCGCGCCGCCGCCGACGAGGCGGAACGGGTCGAGGCGGTGCCCCGCGAAGTGCTCGGCGGCCTCGAGCAGCCAGCGGGTGTTGAGCGCGACGCCCTCGAGGACCGCGCGCGCGAGGTCGGCGCGGGTGGTGGAGAGCGCGACGTTGTGGAAGCCGGCGCGCGCGGCGCGGTCGTCGACCGGGCTGCGCTCGCCGGTCAGCCAGGGCGTGAAGATCACGCCGCCCGCGCCGGGCGGTGAGGTGGCGGCGAGCGCCGTCACCTCGTCGTACGACGCGTCGGGGGCGAACGTGTCGCGCCACCACTGCAGGCAGCGGCCGGCGCTGTCCTGGCTGTTGCCCATGAGGTACCCGCCTCCGCCGAGCCCGGGCACGGTGGCGATCTGGCGCAGCAGGTCGGTCTTCTTGCGCCGCAGCGGGCAGCTGATCCAGCCCGAGGTGCCGATCGAGACGTGCCCCTCGCCCTCGAGCACCGCCCCGGACCCGAGGGTGATGCCGTGGAGGTCGGGCATCCCGGTGATCACCACGGCGCGCTCCGGGAGGCCCAGCTCCGCGGCGGCCGCGGCCGACACCGGCGCCACCACCGATCCCGAGCGCACCAGCGGCGGCAGCTTCGCCACGTCCACGCCAGCCAGGGCGACCAGCTGCTGGTCGTAGGCCAGCAGGTCGAGCCGGCGGTTGTCGGTGAGCCAGGCGGCGGTCATCGACATCGGGGACGCAGCGGCGACGCCGGTGAACCGCATCGTCAGGTGGTCGACCGGCTCGAGGTACCAGCGGGTCCGCGACGCCACCTCCGGCCGGTCGCGCTCGAGGTGCAGCATGTGGCCGACCGGATCGGCGCCCGACGTGGTCGGGATCCCCGCGCTGTGCCGCACCCACGTGGCCAGGGGCCGCGCGGCGTAGCCCTGCAGGTGCCCGCCGACCACCGCCCGCGAGTACCTCGCGCCCCGGGTGTCGGTCCACATCACGCAGTCGCCCACCGGCAGCCCGTCCGCGTCGACGGGCACCGTGCTCGCCCACTGCCCGGTGACCCCGACCGCGACCACGTCGTCGCCGGAGACGCCGCTGCGCGCGAGCCCGCGCCGGGTCGCGTCGACGACCAGGCGCCACCACTCGTGCGGGTCCTGCCACGCCGCCCCCTCCTCGCCGTACGACGTGCGGACGGCGTGGTGCTCCCACCACCGGACCTCGCCGCGGGTGGTGACCAGCCCGACCTTGGGTCCGCCGGTGCCCAGGTCGACCGCGAGGACGAGGTCGTCGCTCACGGCGCGGTCACCCGGTGCCCACCGGTGGCAGGCCCTGCTGGATGTCGAGCATGTCGCTCATCACCGCGACGATCAGGTCCTCGACCTCGGTGGTCAGACCGCCCGCGACGCCTCCGTAGATCGCGCTGCTGAAGGCCTCCTTGCCGGCCGCGTGCTGCTCGCGGGCGTAGGCCACCGCCTCGGCCAGGTCGGTCGCGAACTCCTCGGCGACGCCCGGCCGGGTCTGCGGGCGGGTGACGGCCATGTGGATCGCATTGGGGTACTGCTGCCCGTTGAAGCGCCATCCGCGCTCCCGCATCCGGTCCGCCACGTGGTAGATGTCGAAGTCGTCGGAGGTGAAGCTGAAGCAGAACGTCGGGTGGCCCATGATCCGCAGCTCGGGGTGGCTGCGCACGGCCGCCATCATGGACGCCGCCGTCGCGAAGATCTCCTGCGCGTGGGCGCGGTAGCCGGCCCGGCCGTAGTGCACCATCGCCGCCCAGGTGGCCGCGAGCAGCCCGCCGGAGCGCGAGCCCTCGATGCCGGGCGACATGTACTTGCCGCCGCTCCAGCCGGCGAGGTGGAAGTACTGCGCGTTGCGCAGCGCCTTGTCGCGGAAGAGCAGCGTCGAGGAGCCCTTGAACGAGTAGCCGTACTTGTGCGTGTCGGCCGAGATGGTGGTCACGCCGGGCACCCGGAAGTCGAAGGCCGGCACGTCGTACCCGAGCTCCTCACCGAAGGGCAGGATGAAGCCGCCGAGGCAGCCGTCGACGTGCAGCCCGACCCCGCGCTCGAGCGCCAGCTGGCCGAGCTCGGCGATCGGGTCGATGGTGCCGTACCCGTAGTTGCCGGCCGAGCCCATCACCGCGATCGTGTCGCGGTCGACGAGGCGGGCGACGTCGGCGGGGTCGACCACGGTGTTGGCCGGGTCGACGGGTGCGGTGCGCAGCTCGATCCCGAACAGGTGGCAGGCCTTGTCGAACGCCGGGTGGCCGGTCTCGGGCTTGACGAAGTTGGGACGCCGGCCGTTGAGCCGCGCCGCGGCCTGCTCGCGGTAGGCGAGCACCGCGTGCAGGATGCTGCCGGTCCCGCCGCTGGTGACCATGCCGGCCGTGGTCGTGTCCTCGACCGCGCCGGCGTGCATGAGGTCGAGCGCCATCGCGATGATCTCGCCCTCGAGCTTGGTCGCGCTCGGGCACATGTCGCGCTGGAGCACGTTGACGTGGGCGAAGTCGCCGAAGGCCTCGGCGAGGAACCGGTAGTGCTCGTGGTCGCCGGAGTACATGGTCCCGGAGCACTTGCCCGACTCCCAGAAGGCGTCCTCCTCCTCGGCCATCGCGTGGAGCTCGGCGAGCACGTCGGCGCGTGGCCTGCCCTGCTCGGGGAGCGTGCGGTTGACGGTGAACCGGTCGGCGTACGGGAAGTCGCCCATGCGCCGATGCTAGGAGTGCGCGACGCCCGGCGCCCGGGCCGAAAGTCACCGGCCCCCGCGGCGTGGGACCCCGTCCGGGGCGCCCGACCGGGCACCATGGGCCGCATGAGGATTCCCGGTACCCTCCTGGCTCTCGTCCTCGCCGCGACCCTCGTCGGTCCCGCCGCCCACGGCGAGGACCCCGCGGTGGTCGAGCCCGAGGCGATCCCGATGATGACGGTCTTCGGCGGCAGCTACCAGGGCTACTGGTGGGACCACGCCGACCTCACCGTCGCGGTGCGGGTGGCGCCGACCGCGCCCGCCGACTTCGCCGAGGTCGCGCACGACGCGATCGCCGGCTGGGACGCCGCCCTGCGCGCGGAGTACGGCGGCGTGATCACGCTGACCGACGTCAGCAGCACCCCCGGCGCGGCGGCGACCGCCGACATCGTCGTGCACTACGTGCCGCGTTACGGCGGCACGGTCTACCTCGGCCGCACCCTGTGCGGCGGCAACGTCGGCGGCGGTGGCGGCAACCGGTGCAACAACGTCATCGTGAAGAGCGACGTGCCGCAGAAGTTCGTGGGTGACGCGACCCCGGAGGAGTTCTTCACGCTCGTGCAGCACGAGCTCGGTCACGCGCTGGGCATCGGCCACACCCTGCCGATCGACGCCTGGGACGTGATGGGCTACGGCTGGGTCTACACCGGTCAGGGCGTCCCGCTCTCGCAGTGCGACCTCGACGCGGTCGGCGCCGCCTTCGGGTGGGCGCTCGCGGGCGAGCAGCCCCACCCGCCCACGGTCGAGGCCGTCTACTGCTCGTGAGGGGACCTCGAGTCCTGCTCGGGGCCGTGCTGGCGGCGGCGCTGACGGTGACCGGCGCGCTGGCGCTGCCCGCGCCGGCCGACGCCGGCACGTCGTACCACCACCTGTTGCGGTGGGCCGTGCGGCACCTGCCGGTGGCCGACGAGACCCGGGCGGGCTACGACCGCGACAAGTTCGTGCACTGGATCGACGCCGACGGCGACTGCCAGGACACCCGCGACGAGGTGCTGGACGCCGAGTCGCTGGAGGCGGTCTCCGGCTGCGACATCCAGCGCGGACGCTGGTTCTCGACCTACGACCGCGTCACGGTGCGGCGGTCCACCAACCTCGACATCGACCACATGGTGGCGCTCGCCGAGGCGTGGGACTCCGGTGCCAAGCAGTGGAAGCCGCGCACCCGCAAGCGGTTCGCCAACGACCTCGGGGACCGGCGCAGCCTGGCGGCGGTGACCGCGTCCTCCAACCGATCCAAGGGTGACTCCGACCCGGCGGAGTGGCTCCCCGAGTTCGGCACCTGCGCGTACGTGCGGCACTGGGTCGCGGTGAAGGTCCGCTGGCAGCTCACCGTCGACGACACGGAGCGGACGACGTTGCGTCGGCTCGCGCGGGGCTGCGACAACGACGTGATCAGGGTCGAGCGGGTCCGTACCCCCTGACCGGGGCGTCCCGGTCAGCCGGTGGCGACCAGCGCCACGGCGACCCCGCACAGCACCAGGCCGACGGCCTGGCCGCGGTGCACACGCTCGCGCAGGACGGTGGCGGCGAGCAGCACCGTCACCGCCGGGTAGAGCGAGGCGAGCACCGCCGTGACCGTGAGGTAGCCGGTCTGGGTCGCGAGGAGGAAGGCGCCGGTCGCCAGGGCGCCCAGCGTCCCGCTCACGGCACCGAGCAGCGCGACCGGCTGCCGGGGCAGCCACGGGGTCCGCAGCGCCGAGGCGACCGCGATGATCACGACGGCGGCGACGACCTGGTTCATGGCCAGCGGGTAGAGGCCGGCGGTGTCGGGGATCTGGGCCAGGGCCGCGAACAGCCCTCCGAAGCCCAGACCGGCCAGCACGCCGTCCACCAGGCCGCTCGACCGCGGCGGGTCGCCGCCGACGTCCTCCGGGACCGGTTCCCGTGCCACCAGCCAGATGCCCGGCAGGGCGGCGAGCACGCCGAGCCACACCAGTGCGGCGGGGCGCTCGCCCGTCGCCAGCGCCACCACGACCGGGACCAGCGTCGCGCCGACGCCGGACACCGGGGCGACCACGCCCATCCGGCCCGAGGAGAGTCCCCGGTAGAGGAACGCGGTGCCGAAGCCGTTGCCCGCGCCGGCCACCACCGCCCAGGCGGCGTCACCGCCGGTGGGGGAGCCCCCGACCAGCCACGCCGTGACCAGCATCACGCACGCGCCGGCGAGCTGGCCGACGAGGGCGACCGACCACGGGCTGGTGCGCTTGGAGGTGACCCCGCCGACGAAGTCGGAGAGCCCGTAGGACAGGGCGGAGAGCAGGGAGAGCAGGACGGCCACGTCGTCCCCTCAGGTCAGCGCCACGCCGACGACCCACGCCCACGCTGCCAGCAGGCCGGCCGCGAGCTCGATGAGCACGCTCAGCCCGGCCGCCTTCAGCGCGTGCTTCGTGGACGGCCACGCCTCGGGGTGCCCGAGCCGGCGCAGCTCGGCGAGGTAGATGCCCAGCACGAAGCCCACGAACAACCCGACCACGGGGATGACGAAGAACCCGACCAGCCCCAGGGCCACGCCGACCCACTGGGTGGACGCCGGCACCCCGGCGTCCTTGAGGTGACGGCCCGGGACGGTGTACTTCACGACCGCCCCCACCAGCAGGAACGCCGTGGCGACGCCGGCGACGGTCCAGGCGGTGGCACCGCCGACCGAGAAGGCCCAGACCCAGATCGCGCCCAGGATGAGCAGGAAGCCGGGGAGGACCGGCACCAGGATGCCGAGCAGGCCGATCGCGATCGCGAGGGCGACCAGGACCTCGAGCGGGCTCACGCGGGCAACCCTCCCACAGGGATCTGCGGCGGAGACGCGACGACCCCGGACCTGGCGGTCCGGGGTCGTCGAAGTCTGGACGGCTGGGCGGTGCTGCCCGGGTCAGCGCTCCTCGGCGGGCGCCGAGGGGCGGGTGGTGGTGAGCTTGTCGGTCTCGTCCACCACGGTGGCCGCGATCTCGCGCAGCTTGTCGCCGTGCTCGCGGGCGTGGTGGGCGCAGAAGAGAAGCTCGCCACCGGACTGGAGCTCCACGCGGAGGTATGCCTGGGCACCGCAGCGGTCGCAGCGGTCGGAGGCACCCAGCGAGCGAGCGGCAGGGGCAACGGCGGTGGTCACATCGGCCTCATTTCTCTTCATCGGTGTCGGGTTCAACGTAGCCACGGGGGTCAAGATTCCCCGCCGCACGTGGCGCCCGCCACGTCATGGGTCTCGCTGGTCTTCACTCGTCCTGCCCACCCGGGTCGCTTTCCATGCCTCACGGCGGTGACCCGTACAGACAACCTGCTGACTGGCTGGTGGTCGTTGGTGCCTTCTCCTGGTGAGTCTGACGCTCCGACGTGCCCCGAGGTGCCCGATTCCCGCCCCTCGGACGGTAACCGTTCCCACATCGTTACGTGCGGGGTGCTGCCTGTGGTGCTCTCACTGTCGGCAACCGTAGTGCGCGGCCGAGGCTTTCCCCGTCATCGCGAGCCTACGTCGGTCCCCGGCGTGTCGCAGGTAGATTCGGAACCGACGCCCCACCGGATGGCCGCACTGCACGGCCGAGCTCAGGAGCAGCACGATCGACAACACCTACAACGCCGCACACCTGCTGGTCCTCGAGGGCCTCGAGGCGGTCCGCAAGCGACCCGGCATGTACATCGGCTCGACCGACACCCGCGGCCTCATGCACTGCCTGTGGGAGATCATCGACAACGGTGTCGACGAGGCCCTGGCGGGGTCCGCGCACCGGGTCGAGGTGACGCTGCACCGCGACGACTCGGTCGAGGTGCACGACGACGGACGCGGCATCCCGACCGACAAGGAGCCCAAGACCGGGCTGCCCGGCGTCGAGGTGGTCGCCACCAAGCTCCACGCCGGTGGCAAGTTCGGCGGCGGCTCGTACGTCGCCACCGGCGGCCTGCACGGCGTCGGCCTCTCGGTCGTCAACGCGCTCTCGGCGCGGATGGACATCGACGTCGACCGCTCGCCCTCGCAGCAGGGCCTCAGCTTCCGGCACGGCCAGCCCGGCGTCTTCGACGGCGAAGGGCCGGACGCGCCGTTCACGCCGCGGTCCGGGCTGACCCGCAAGGGCAAGCGCGTGGCGAAGGGGAAGACCGGCACCCGGATCCGGTTCTGGCCCGACCGCCGGATCTTCACCAAGGACGCCCGTTTCGAGTTCGAGGGGCTCCTCGGCCGCGCCCGGCAGACGTCGTTCATCGTGCCCGGCCTCGAGCTGGTGATCCGCGACCTGCGCGGCGACACCCCCGTCGAGGAGAAGTTCCGCCACGACGGGGGGATCGGGGAGTTCGCCGAGTTCCTCGCCAAGGACGAGCCGGTCACCGACGTGCTGCGGCTGCAGGGCCAGGACACCTTCACCGAGACCGTGCCGCTGCTCGACGACCGCGGCCACATGATGCCGCAGGAGGTCGAGCGCGAGCTGGTCGTCGACGTCGCCGTGCGCTGGGGCACGGGCTACGACACCGAGCTGCGCTCGTTCGTGAACGTCATCGCCACCCCCAAGGGCGGGACCCACGTCAGCGGCTTCGAGGCGGCGCTGACCAAGACCTTCAACGAGGTCATGCGCGGCACCAAGGCGCTCAAGCAGGCCGACGCCGACGTGATCAAGGACGACGTCCTCGAGGGCATGACCGCTGTGGTGGCCGTGCGCCTGGCCGAGCCACAGTTCGAGGGCCAGACCAAGGAGATCCTCGGCACGCCCGCCGCGCGCGCGGTCGTGAGGCGGGTGGTCTCGCAGGAGCTGAAGAAGTTCCTCACCTCGACCAAGCGGGCCGAGAAGGCCCAGGCCCGGCTGGTCATGGAGAAGGTCGTCGGCGCCTCCAAGACCCGGCTCGCCGCTCGTCAGCACAAGGAGACCCAGCGTCGCAAGAACGCGCTGGAGTCCTCTGCGCTGCCCTCCAAGCTCGCCGACTGCCGCACCACCAGCGAGCGCAGCGAGCTCTTCATCGTCGAGGGAGACTCGGCGCTCGGTACGGCGAAGCTGGCCCGCGACTCGGAGTTCCAGGCGCTGCTGCCGATCCGCGGCAAGATCCTCAACGTCCAGAAGGCCTCGGTGGGCGACATGCTCAAGAACGCCGAGTGCGCCTCGATCATCCAGGTCGTGGGGGCCGGCTCGGGGCGCACGTTCGACCTCGACGCCGCCCGCTACGGCCGGATCATCTTCATGGCCGACGCCGACTCCGACGGTGCCCACATCCGGTGCCTGCTGGCGACGCTGTTCTTCAAGTACATGCCCGAGCTGATCAGCGAGGGGCGGGTCTTCTCGGCGGTGCCGCCGCTGCACCGCATCGAGCTGTCCAACCCCAAGAAGGGCATGGAGAAGTACGTCTACACCTACTCCGACGACGAGCTGCAGCGGAAGCTCGCGGAGCTGGCGAAGAAGGGCGTGCGCTGGAAGGACCCCGTCCAGCGCTACAAGGGGCTCGGCGAGATGGACGCCGACCAGCTGGCCGAGACCACGATGGACCCCCGCCGTCGCACGCTGCGCCGGATCACCGTGGACGACGCCGACGCCGCCGCCCGGGTCTTCGAGCTGCTGATGGGCTCGGAGGTCGCGCCGCGCAAGGAGTTCATCGTGCAGGGTGCCTACGAGGTCGACGTCGAGGCGATCGACGCCTGAGCGGGCCTCGGAGTCACGCGGGGTGCGTCAGCAGAGCCCGAGCCTCCACGGTCCGGCTGACGTCGGCCAGCGTCACGATACCCACCAGCCGGTCCTCGTCGAGGACCAGCGCGCGGCGCCCCGAGCCGGGCGTCAACCGCGGGAGGAGCCCCGGCAGCGGTTCCGTCGGCGCGGCCGTCGCGACCTCTGAGAGCGGCAGGACCACGTCGCGGACCCGCGTCACGTCGCGGCGCTGCGCGGGCACGGTGCGCAGCTGGCGCAGCGTGACCAGCCCCACCACGCGACCGTCTTCGTCCACGACCGGGTACGCCGAGTGCCGGCCGCTCAAGACCTGGCGCTCGATGAGATCCTCGACACTCAGGGCCGGGTCAGCGGTGACGACCGGGGAGCTCATCACGTCCCGGACCAGGACCGCGCCCAGCAGCGTGCGGGTGACGGTGGCCTCCTGCTCCGCGTTGGCGGCGGCGAGGATGAACCACCCGATCAGCACGGTCCACACGCCCCCGACCGGGTCGCCGAGCAGCAGGAAGACCAGGCCCAGGCCAACCAGCGCGTAGCCCATCGCCCGGCCCGCGCGGGTGGCGCTGACCGCCGCGCGCTCGCGATCGCCCGTCCGGGCCCAGAGCACGGCCCGCAGGACCCGCCCACCGTCGAGCGGCGCCCCCGGGACCATGTTGAAGACGGCGAGCACCAGGTTGATCGTGCTGAGCCACCCGGTCACGCCCGCGGCCAGGTCCAGACCGGGGGACCGGTCGAGCGCCACCCAGGCGAGCCCGGACCCGAGGGCCACGGCGAGGCTGGTCAGAGGGCCCGCCACGGCGATCCGGAGGTCGTCGCGCGGCGAGGGAGCCTCGCTGCGGAACGTCGCGACCCCGCCGAAGAGCCACAGGGTGACCCCCTCCACCTCGACGCCGGCGCGCCGGGCGACCACCGCGTGGGCGAGCTCGTGGGCCAGCAGGGAGCACAGCAGCAGAAAGCTCCCCACCAGGCCGCCGAGCCAGTACGTCGCCGCGCTGTGCCCGGGAGCAGTCTGGGGGAGCACGCCCCCGGCCAGGACCCAGGCCAGGAGCAGCAGGATCACGCCGACGCTCCAGTGCGCCGACACCGGGAACCCGGCGACGCGGCCGAGTCGCACGCTGTCACGCATGGCTATCTCATCCCTCCGCCGGACCCCTCGTGACCAGCGTGCGCCCCCGTGCGGTGGCGCCGTAGGGCAGATCGGCCCGTGGGCCCTCGTCGAAGGACCCGAATCCGGCGCGCGAAGGGACGTCCGCCTCTGGGAGCGACCTCCTTTCGAGGTGAGGCTGGGTGGTGTCTTTCCTCCGGGATCCGAGGGGACGATGAGGACGTTCGCGAACCGCGTCGAGGCGGGGCAGCGGCTTGCCGCTGCCCTGGAACGTCTCCGCGGACGGGACTTCGTGGTGCTCGGCCTGCCGCGCGGCGGGGTGCCCGTGGCTGCCGAGGTGGCTCGGGCGCTCGGCGCGCCGCTGGACGTGATCGTGGTGCGCAAGCTGGGGGTCGCCTGGGCGCCTGAGCTGGCGATGGGGGCGATCGGCGAGGGCGGTGTTCGGGTGCTCAACGAGTCCGTCCTGCGGGAGTACCGGATCGCGGACGGCGACGTCGCGCAGGTGGAGTCGCGCGAGCGCGCCGTGCTCGAGGAGCGGGTACGCCGCTTCCGTGGTGGCCGGCCGCCGGTGGCTGTGAACGGACGCAGCGTCGTCGTCGTGGACGACGGCGTGGCCACGGGCGCCACGGCTCGGGCCGCGTGCCTCGTGGTGCGGGCGTTGGGTGTGGAGCGCGTCGTGCTGGCCGTCCCCGTGGGTCCGCCACGCCTCGACGTGATCTTCGAGGCGGTCGCCGACGAGGTCGTCTGCCTGCAGACACCGCGGTGGTTCGGTGCCGTCGGCGAGGCTTACCGCGACTTCGCGCAGGTCACCGACGACGAGGTGGTCGCCCTGCTCGAGGCCGCACGCACGGCATGACGCGGCGGAGGTTCGGCGCCGGAGACCGGCGCCGAACCTTCGTGCGGATCCTCGGCTCCGCCGTCAGCTGGTCGGGCAGGTGACGCCGGGGTTGTAGTCGGCGAAGAGACCGCTGGGGTTGGACTGCCACAGCCACACGTGCAGCTCGTAGAAGTCGGGGAGCCCGTAGCGGTTGCCGGCCTTGACCAGGGTGAACTTCTGGCCGAACAGCTTCGGCGGCTGCTTGCCGTGCGCGGCGTGCCACGCGTCCGCCAGGACCACGTACTCCGAGGCGACGAGCACCAGCGAGCCGTCGGGCGCCGGTGCGTAGACCATCAGCTCGGGGGTCTGCATGACGATGTCGGGGTCACCGACCAGCCCGGGGTTCACGTAGTGGATCCCCATCCCGCCGGCCGAGCTGTCGATGCAGGCGATGCCGGCGGCGTCACGCAGCTCGGTGTAGCCGTCGGCCTCGGCCGTGGCCACGTCGAAGTACTTCGCGGTGGCCTGGCGCAGGTCGTCGATGTGCTGGCCGCCCTGCGACGAGGCCGAGGCGAACGGGCTGGTCACCGCGACCAGCAGGCCGCCGGCGGCGACGGCGGCCGCGAGCACCCGGCGCCGGGCGCTCACGAGCCCTCCTTGACCAGGTGGACCTCGTCGGCCACCAGCCCGTGCGCCTCGCGGTGCACGGTGTTGGCGGCGTCGGGGGAGGGCGCCTCGACGAGGCAGAAGATCTTGCCCTGGTCCTCGTCGACCCAGTAGCGGAGGTAGTTGACCTCGTACTTGTCCTGGACCGAGAGGTCCGCGGCGTGGGCCTTGGCGACGTCGTCCATGGTGACGCCGGGCTCGAGGTGGTGGACGTCCATGTAGAGAGGCATGCGGTGCTCCTGGTGAAGTGGTGTCGGTCGTTGACGGCCACGACGCTAGGAGCGGAGCGGGGGAGGCGGATCGGGAGCGTCTCCCTAGGTTGTCGCGAGAGGCTCCCCAGATTGGCCGACGAGCCCGCGGCGCCGGGCCTCGTCACCGGCCTCGCGCCGGTTGGTCACCCCGAGCTTGGCGAGCACCGACGAGACGTGGTGGTCCACGGTCTTGGCGGAGATGAAGAGCCGGGTCGCGATCTCGTCGTTGGTGAGGCCGCCGGCCAGGTGCTCGAGCACCTCCTGCTCGCGCCGGGTCAGGCCGCAGGGGTGCGCCCGGGTGGTGGCGCGCACGCCGTGGGGCACCGAGCGGGCGCCGGCCTCGCGCAGCATCCGGCGGACGACGCCGGCGGTCGCCGAGGCCCCGAGCGCGTCGAGGCGTTCGAGGGCCTCGCGCAGGTGGGGCTCGTCCCCCGCGTCGACCAGCGCCAGCGCAGCGTCGTAGGAAAGGCCGCGCTCGTCGAGCCCGGCAGCAGCGGCGACCGCCTCGCCGCGCACCAGCGAGGCGTACGGCTCGCCGAGATCGCCCCCAGGGCCGGGGATGTCGAGGCGCCGGGCCCAGGCTGCGACCGCGCCGCGAACCCACGGGTCCACGAGCCCGGCCAGCTCCACGGCGTCCTGCAGCTCGGCCCGTGCCGCCCCGAGGTCGCCCGCGAGCCAGTGGGCCTCGGCACGGGCGACCCGCGACGGGACGACGTACTGCGGTTGGGCGGAGGCGACCGCGAGCTCGAGCGCGGTGTCGAGGTTGGGCCAGACGGCGGGGGCGGAGCCACGGCGGGCTGCCACCGACCCCAGCGTGACGTAGGTGCACAGCCGGTTGACCGGTGAGAGGTACGGCACCGCCATCCGCGCCTCGGACAGCGCGACAGCCTCGTCCCACCGGCCGCTCAGCTCGAGGACGGTCACCTGCGCCCCGACCAGGCAGTTGGCGTAGGTGCTGAGGTCGTGCCCCTCGCAGTACTCCATGCCCACGCGGAACCAGTGCTCGCTGCGGGCCAGGTCGAGCTCGGTCGCGTTGCCGGACTGGAGGTTGGTGTAGGCGCGCGCCGCGGCCTCGACCGCGCCGGCAGCGAGGCCGACCTCCAGCGATCGCTCGAGGTCGGCGCGCCACGGTTCGCCGGCGTTGAGCCGGGCGCAGCCCCGGGTGTTGAGCGCCTGGCTGACGACGTCGGGCAGGCCGAGCTGCTCCCCGAGGGCGATGGCCTCGTCGGCGGACCGGATCGCCTCCTCGTCGTGGCCGTTGATCATCCGCTGGGAGGCGAGCAGGCTCAGGGCACGCGCCAGCTCGGGGGTCGGCCCCAGGGAGCGCAGGACCCCGAGGCCGTCGAGGACGGCGTCCTCCGACTCCGGGCCCTGGCAGAGGCGGTAGTGGCAGGTCGAGATCTCTCGGAGCGTGTCGCCCTCCCGCAACCGGTCCCCGCAGGAGCGCCACAGCTCCAGCGCGGTGAGCCGGGAGTCCAGCGCCTCACCCCAGCGGTCGAGGAGCCCGTACTCGTGGGCGAGGCGGTCCTGCAGGTCGGCCCGGGTGCGGTCGTCCGCGGACGCCGCCCAGCGCAGGGCGCGCTCGTACTGCAGGGCGGCCTCGCGGTGGGAGGCGAGGGACGATGCCCGGGTGCCGGCCGCGGTCGCGTGGCGCAGGACGGCGGCCGCGTCGGCCGCGCCCTCGGCGTGGTGGGCCAGCCGGGCGTCGTCGACGTCGTCACGGTCGGTCAGCAGCGCCAGCACGCGGGCGTGGACGGGGGCCGCGCGGTGGGGCGGTACGGTCTCCTGCACGGCGAGGCGGGTGATCTCGTGACGGAACCGCAGGTCGCCGCCCTCGGCGACGAGCAGGCCCGAGTCGAGCAGCGCGTCCCAGGCCTCGGGCTCGGGGGCCACCAGCTCGTCGAGGAGGTCGAGGTCGGCGCGCGCACCCAGCAGCGAGGCGGTCTCGAGCAGCCGGCGGGGACCGCGGGCCAGCCCGTCGACCCGGCCGAGCACGGCGTCGCGTGCGGACGTCGGCAGCTGGTCGCCGGGGGCGCCCCGGAGGAGCTCGGTGACGAAGTAGGGGTTGCCGCCGGTGAGGTCGTGCAGCACGTCGGGCTCGAGGCCGCTGCCGCGGGCGAGCTCGGCGACGGCGGCGGGGGAGAGGCGGGGCACGTCGACGCGTCGGGCGCTGCGCTCGGTGGCGAGCTGGGCCAGGCACCGGCGCAGCGGGTGCCCGGGCGGCACCTCGTCGTCGCGGTAGGTGACGACCAGCAGCACCGGTGCACGACGGATCCGGCGGGCGACGAAGCGCAGCAGGTCGAGCGTCGCCTCGTCGGCCCAGTGCGCGTCCTCGACGACCAGGGCGGCGTACGGCGTGCAGGCGGCGAGGTCGGACAGCAGGGCTTGGAAGATCTCCTCGCGCGGGCGTTGGTCGCGGATGGTCGTGCGCAGGCCGCCGCCGAGGGTGGCGGCGATGTCGAGCAGGGGACCGAGCGGGCGCGGGGTGAAGAGGCCGTCGCAGGTGCCCCACGCCCAGACGGCGTCGGCCTCGCGGCGCTCGAGCTCCTCGAGCAGGGCGGACTTGCCGACCCCGGACTCCCCGGAGACGAGCACCAGGCGTCCGTCGCCCCGTCGGGCATCGGCGGCGTACTCCGCGAGGGCAGCGAGCTGCGGCCCCCGCTCGAGAAGACCCATGACCGGGATTGTCCGCCCGGCGGCGGTGTTCCCGACCGGTGGGCTAGACCTCCTGGCTGAGCAGGCCGGTGTCGACGTCGTAGAGGAAGCCGCCGACGGCGACGGTGTCCGGCACCAGCGGGTGGGCGCGCACGCGCGCCACGTCGTCGGCCAGGGCGGCCCGCTGGTCGGCGATGACGTGGAAGTGCTGCCAGGACGCGTCCTGGCCCGCGGACGCACCGACCCGCTCGCGCAGCTCGTCCTCGGTGCTCGCGGCCATCGCGCACCGGGTGTGCGGGATGACCAGCACCCGCGTGACCCCGAGCAGGTGGACGCCGAGCACCAGCGCCTCGAGGGCCTGGTCGGTCACCCGCCCGCCCGGGTTGCGGAAGATCTTGGCGTCGCCGTGGCGCAGCCCCAGCATCCGCAACGGATCGATGCGGGAGTCCATGCAGGTCACGATCGCGACGCCGGCATGGGCGACGCCGTCGAAGCCCCCGAGCGAGAAGTCGGCGGCGAAGGCCCGGTTGGCCTCGAGGAGGTCGTCGAATTCGGTCACGCGGGCGACGCTAGCGGACGATCCGCGGGGGCACCGCGGTGCCTGTCACACGCCTGGCGTCAGCCGCCGGCGCGGAGCAGCTCGCCGGCGGCGAGGCCGCGGGTCTGCGCACCCCGGAAGAGCACCAGCGCCAGCACCCCGGCGACCGCGGCGCACACCGCGGCGCCGAGGAAGACCGTGTGCTCCTGGGCGATGCCGGCGACCCGCAGCAGGTCGGTGAACTCCGAGCAGCGGCTGCTGCCGTCGCAGACCTCGCGCACCGGCGGCAGGTCGGCCTGCTCGGCGTAGTAGCGGCGCAGGCCGATCGCGGTGAGGGCCGAGATGCCGACCAGCATGCCGACCATCCGGGCGACGACGACCAGGGCGCTGGCCAGGCCGTGCACGGCGTCGTCGGTGCTGGCGAGCACCGCCGCGTTGACCGGTGCGAGCGCGAGCCCGAAGCCGAGACCGCCCAGGAGCAGCGGCCACGTGGCCGACGCGTGCTCGAGCGCGGTCACGTCCCACCGCGACATCAGCACGAACGACACCGTCGTGCAGGCCATCCCGGCCGCGGTGACGACCCCGGCGGGGAAGCGCCGCGTCAGGTAGCCGCCGGCGACAGCGCCGACGGGCAGCGCCACCAGCAACCGCAGCAGCACCAGGGCTGCCGAGAGCTGGGAGTCGCCGTAGATGGTGGTGCGGGCGAAGATCGGGATGTCGATGAGCGCGGCGATCAGGGCCGCGCCGACGAAGAAGCTGACCGCCAGCGAACCCCAGGCCGGGGTCCGGGCCATCGCGCGGTGCGGCACCAGCGGGGAGGCGGCGCGACGCAGGTGCCACACGAGCCCGGCCGTGGCGACGACGGAGGCCAGGAGGTACCACGGGCCGCGCTCGGAGAAGACCTGCACCTGCGGGTCGGCCGTGGCGAAGGCCAGGATCACCCCGGCCAGGGCCACGGCCAGCAGCAGCGCTCCGACGAGGTCGGCCCGCCGGGCGGTGGCTGCCCAGCCGCGGAGGTCGCTCACCGGGTGCGCGGCGGTGAGGCAGCGGACGACGAAGGCGATCGCGGCCCCCACCGCGACGACGCCGATCGGGCTCAGCCAGCGCCCGTCGCCGACGAACGGGATGAACAGCTGGCCCCAGGTGAGGTCGCGCAGCAGGTCGGGCGGCTGGAGCATCGTGAGGGCCCCGGCCACCAGCGCCACCAGCAGCAGCGCGAGCCCGAGCAGGTCGGGGACGCCGCGGGCCCGGGGGCTGCCGGCGTCGCGCCCGATCCGGGCGAGGGCGGCCGCGAGCACGAGCCCGACGGCGAGGTTGATCGCGAAGATGACGCGCCAGTCCGCGTAGGCCACCACGACGGCGCCGAAGAGCGGGCCGAGCACGCTGCCGAGCTCCTGGACCGCGGAGACCACACCGAGCGGGACACCGCGGCGCTCGGCCGGGTAGAGGTCGGCGACGAGCGCGAGGGTGGCCGGCACCAGGCCGCCGCCGCCCACGCCCTGCAGGAACCGCCCGGTGACCAGGCTCGGCAGGTCGTAGGCGAGCGCGGTCACCAGCGAGCCCAGCGAGAACAGCACGAGCGCGGCGACCAGCACCGGCACGCGACCGCGCAGGTCGGCGATGCGGCCGATGAGCGGCAGCATCGCGACGTACCCGAGCAGGAAGCCGGAGACGATCGGCGCCGCCCGCTGGAGCTGGTCGAGGGGGATGCCGACCGACGCCATCATCTCCGGCAGGGCCAGCACGACGACGTAGGTGTCGGCGGCCGCGAACGCCACCGAGACCGCGGCCAGGCCGAGCAGCCAGCGGGCCCGGCCGGTGGCCGGCCCCGGCTCAGGGGGCAACGATGTCCTTCTCGGTGCCGTAGTCGTCGAAGCCGATGGTGTAGGTCATCGCCTCCGTGTCGGGGTAGAAGACGCCGGTGAGCTCGGCCGTGCGGAGCTCACCGTCGGAGCTGATCGAGTACGTCGCGTCGAAGTCGCCCTCCGCGCTCGGGATCACGTTGCTGACCACGTCGCCGGGCACGGTGCCGGTGTACTCCGTCAGCACCTCCTTGTTGTCCTCGCCGCCGCGGACGCTGTCGCCCTCCTCGAGGTCGGTGGTCGCGGGGAGCAGCGAGGAGAAGCCGCTGTCGGTGCTCATGAGCGTGGCCGGGTCGGGCGCGCCGTAGTCGGCGGGGTCGATGTCCTGCCATCCGAACGTGAACGGGAGCCTGGCGTAGACGGTGCCGTCGACGGCCACGACCGGCACGTCGACCGGCGCGCCGGCCACGATCACGCCGATGGTGCCCTCGAAGGCGGGGGCGTGGGTGCCGACGCCCTCACCGGAGGACAGGCCGGCCACGCCGTCGGGCAGGCCGTCGCTCTCGAGCGTGATCGAGACGCCGCTGGTCTCGTCGAGGGTCTTCTTGGTGAGGTCCATCACCTGCTCGGGCGTGCGGCCCTCACCGACGGAGTCCTCGCCGCTGCACGCGGTGAGGCCGGGCAGGAGCAGGACCCCGAGCGCAGCCGTCGCGAGGGCGCGCGCGGTCGCGCGGGTCGGACGCATGCGCGTCACCCTTCCACACGGACGGCGACCGGACCCGCGCAGGCGGCGATCGGCTGGCTGCCGGGCACGCCGGACCCGTCACGCCGCCCCGTGGCCTCCGGCAGGTCGACCGGTGCGCCGCTGCTGGCCGCCGCGCGCGCAGGAGCCGCGCCGGCCCAGGCGAAGACCAGCGTGTCCTCGCCCTTGAGGAAGCGGTGGCAGCGCACGCCGCCGGTGGCCCGGCCCTTGGCGGGGTACTCGGAGAACGGGGTCACCTTGACCGCGCCGGGCTCGGTGCCGGGCAGCGCCGTCGAGGAGCCGGACGCAGTCACCACGACCGCGGACGCCGGGTCGAGCGCGCCGAAGAACGCCACGCGGTCGCCGGCGCCGAGCTTGACGCCGGCCATGCCGCCGCCGCCGCGGCCCTGGGGCCGCACCGCAGCGGCGCCGAAGTGCAGCAGCTGCCCCCCGGCGGTGACGAAGCAGAGCGTCTCCTCGCCGGTGGTGAGCTCGACCGCGCCCACGACCTCGTCGCCGTCCTTGAGCCCGATCACCTCCCACTCCTCGCGGGCGAGCACCTCGGGGTTCACCCGCTTCACCACGCCGTCGCGGGTGCCGAGGGCGAGCCCCGGGCCGTCGGTGCGCAGCGAGGTGAGCGCGAGCGCGCGCTCACCGGGGTCGAGGCTGACCAGCTCGCTGAGGGGGAAGCCGCCCTGCAGGTTGGGGTGGTTGGCACCGGCCGGGATCTCCGGGAGGTCGAGCACGCCCTGCTTGATGACCCGGCCCCGCGAGGTGAGCACGCCGATCTCGCCGCGCGCGGTGGTGCGGACGGCGGACACGATCACGTCGTGGTTGGTGCGGTCGCCCTCGGCGCCGGGCGTCTCGTCGCTGCTCGACCGCGCCAGCAGGCCCGAGGAGGAGAGGTAGGCGAAGCACGGGTCGTCGGCCACCTCGAGCGGGGCCGCCGCCGACACGACGGCGGTGCCGGCGGACTTCAGCAGGACCGTACGACGGGGGGTGCCGTAGGTCTTGGCGACGTCGGCGAGTTCGTCGGAGACGACCCGGCGCAGCAGCGCGTCGTCGGCGAGGATCGCGTCGAGCTGCTCGATCGTGGCCTGCAGCTCGGACTGCTCCTTCTCGAGCTCGAGGCGCGAGAACCGGGTCAGCCGACGCAGCGGCATGTCGAGGATGTAGTCGGCCTGGGCCTCGCTGAGGTCGAAGACCGTCATCAGCCGCTCCTTGGCCGCGGCGGCGTTGTCGGAGGAGCGGATCAGCTGGATGACCTCGTCGATGTCGAGGATCGCGATCAGCAGGCCCTCGACGAGGTGCAGCCGGTCGGCGGCCTTGCCCCGCCGGAACACCGAGCGGCGTCGTACGACGTCGAAGCGGTGCTCGAGGAAGACCTGGAGCAGCTCCGTGAGCCCGAGGGTGCGCGGCTGGCCGTCGACGAGCGCGACGTTGTTGATGCCGAAGGAGTCCTCCATCGGCGTCTGGCGGTAGAGCTGCTCGAGCAGGGCCTCGGGGTGGAAGCCGTTCTTGACCTCGATCACGAGCCGCAGCCCCTTCTCGCGGTCGGTGAGGTCCTTGAGGTCGGCGATGCCCTGGAGCTTCTTGGACTGGACGAGCGTCTTGATCCGCTCGACGACCTTCTCGGTGCCGACGCCGTAGGGCAGTTCGGTGACCACGATGCCCTTGCGGCGGCCGACGGTCTCGACGCGGGCGGTGGCGCGCATCCGGAAGCTGCCGCGACCCGTCTCGTAGGCGTCGCGGATGCCGTCGAGGCCGACGATCTTGCCGCCGGTGGGCAGGTCGGGACCGGGGATGAACCGCATCAGGTCGGTGAGCGACGCGTCCGGATGGGTGATCAGGTGCCGCAGGGCCTGGACCACCTCGACCAGGTTGTGCGGGGCCATGTTGGTGGCCATGCCGACCGCGATGCCGGTGGTGCCGTTGACCACGAGGTTGGGGATCGCCGAGGGCAGCACGACCGGCTCGAGCTCGCGGCTGTCGTAGTTGGGCCGGAAGTCGACGGTGTCCTCGTCGATCGAGGCGGTCATCGCCACCGCCGGCGGCGCCATCCGGCACTCGGTGTAGCGCATCGCGGCCGGGGAGTCGTCGGGCGAGCCGAAGTTGCCGTGGCCGTCGATCATCGGCAGCCGCATCGACCAGGGCTGGGCGAGGCGCACGAGCGCGTCGTAGATCGCGCCGTCGCCGTGCGGGTGCAGCCGACCCATGACCTCACCGACGACGCGGGCGCTCTTGACGTGGCCGCGGTCGGGCCGCAGGCTCATGTCGTTCATCGTGTAGAGGATCCGGCGCTGCACCGGCTTGAGGCCGTCCCGGGCGTCGGGCAGGGCCCGGGAGTAGATGACCGAGTAGGCGTACTCCAGGAACGACGACTCCATCTCCTGCTTGATGTCGGTGTCGAGGATGTGCTCCTCGAAGTCGTCGGGGAGCGGATCCTTGGTGCGCCGGGCCATGGCGGCATTCTCCACGGTCGCCGCTCGCCGTCGGACCCCCCACGCCGGTCGGCTAGATTCACGGTCGTGACCGCCTCGACGGGACCCACCACCGACGTGTCGCCCCCGCGCCACTGGGAGGCGGACGTCCTGCTGCGCGACGGCCGCGCCGCCCACATCCGGCCGATCCGGCCCGAGGACGCCGACCTGCTCGTGGAGTTCTACAGCCGGGTCTCGGACGAGTCGAAGTACTACCGCTTCTTCAGCCCCATGCCGCGGCTCTCGGACCGCGACGTCGCCCGGTTCACCCAGGTCGACCACCAGGCGCGGGTCGCCTTCATCGTGCTGCTGCAGAGCCAGATGATCGCGGTCGGTCGCTACGACCTGGTCAAGGACGGCGAGGCCGAGGTCGCGTTCCTCGTCGAGGACGCCCACCAGGGCCGCGGGATCGGCCAGCTGCTGCTCGAGCACCTCGCACAGGCCGGCCGCGAGCGGGGGATCGAGCGGTTCACCGCCGAGGTGCTGCCCGACAACCAGGCGATGATCCACACCTTCCGCGACGCCGGCTACCGGGTGGTCAGCCACTACGACGAGGGCGTGATGGTGCTCGACTTCCCGATCGCGGCGAGCGACACGGCGATGGGCGTGATGGCCGGGCGCGAGCACCGGGCCGAGTCGGCGTCGATCGAGCGCTTCTTCCACCCGCGCTCCGTCGCGGTGATCGGAGCCAGCCGCCGCCAGGACACGATCGGGCAGGCGCTGGTGCGCAACCTGGTCACCGGGAACTTCACCGGCCGGGTGTACGCCGTGAACCAGTCGGCCGAGGCGGTGTCGGGCGTCCCGGCGTACGCCTCGGTGTCGGAGATCCCCGGCGACGTCGACCTCGCGATCGTCGCGGTGCCGGCCGAGTCGGTGCAGGACGTCGTGATCGACTGCGCCGCCAAGGGCGTGCACGGCCTGGTCGTGATCTCCTCGGGCTTCGCCGAGACCGGCGAGGAGGGGCGGCAGCGGCAGCGGCGGCTGGTCGGCCTGGCGCGGTCCTACGGCCTGCGGCTGATCGGGCCCAACTGCCTGGGGATCATCAACACCACTCCCAGCGTGGCGCTCAACGCCTCGCTGTCGCCGCTGATGCCGCCGCGCGGCCGCGCCGGGTTCTTCTGCCAGTCGGGCGCTCTCGGCTCGGCGATCCTGGAGAAGGTCAACAACCGCGGCCTGGGGCTCTCGACGTTCGTGAGTGCCGGCAACCGCGCCGACGTCTCCGGCAACGACCTGCTGCAGTACTGGGAGGAGGACGACACCACCGAGGTGGTGCTGCTCTATCTCGAGTCGATCGGCAACCCGCGCAAGTTCTCGCGGATCGCGCGGCGGGTGTCGCTGCGCAAGCCGATCATCGCCGTGCGGTCGGGCCGCACGACGCAGGGCGTGCCGATGGGCCACGCCGTGCGGCAGATCGCCGCGCCGCCGGCGGCCGTGGACGCGATGTTCCGCCAGGCGGGGGTGATCCAGGTGGACACGCTCGAGGAGATGTTCGACGTCGCGCAGCTGCTCGCGCACCAGCCGCTGCCCCGCGGGCGCCGGGTGGCGATCGTCGGCAACTCCGACGCGCTCGGGCTGCTGGCCGCCGACGCCGCGGCCGCGGTCGGACTGGTGGTGAACAAGTCGGTGGCGCTCGGCGCGGACGCGACCGCGGACGACTTCGAGGACGCGCTCGACGACGCCATCGACGACCCCGACGTCGACTCCGTGGTCGCCGTCTACATCCCGCCGCTCAACGTCTCCGGCGAGGACGTCGCGAACGTGCTCGCCGCCGTCGGCGAGCAGTCGGACAAGCCGCTGGTCTCGACGTTCCTCGGCACCGAGGGCGTGCCCGAGCTGCTGCGGGTGCCCGACGTCGCCGGCCACACCGCCGGCCGCGGGTCCGTCCCCTCCTACCCCGCGGTCGAGGCGGCGGTGCGGGCGCTCGCCCGCGTGGTCGGGTACGCCGTGTGGCTGCGCACCCCCGACGGCGCTGCCGTCGAGCCGCCGGCCGCCGACGCCGAGGCGGCCAAGGCCCTCGTGGGCCGCGTGCTGGCCGAGCACCCCGACGGCGCCGACCTGGCGCAGGCCGACCTCGCCGCGCTGCTCGCGTCGTACGGCATCGACCTGTGGCAGTCGCGCCCGGTGACGACGCTGCGGCAGGCGCAGGCCGCCGGGCGCGAGCTGGGCTGGGATGTCGTGCTCAAGGCGACGGCCGAGCACCTGCGCGAGCGCCCCGACCTGGCGCACGTCTGGCGCAACATCGACACCTCGGCGGAGATGCGTGACGCGTGGCAGTCGCTCAACGAGCTGATCACCGATCCGGAGCGGGCCGGGTTCGTCGTCCAGAAGAACTCACCACCGGGCGTCCCCGTCGCGATCCGCAGCATCGAGGACCCGCTCTTCGGACCGGTGGTCTCGTTCGGGATCTCGGGGCCGCTGATCGAGCTGCTCGAGGACAAGGCGTACCGGATCCCGCCGCTGACCCACAGCGACGCCGCCGCCATGGTGCGCGAGATCAAGTCCTCGCCGATGCTGTTCGGCTACCGGGGGAGCGAGGTGGTCGACGTGGCCGCCGTCGAGGACCTGATCCTGCGCGTCTCCACGCTCCAGCACGACCTGCCCCAGGTGGCCTCGCTCGACCTGTCGCTCGTGCTCGCTGGCGCTGACGGCGTCAAGGTGCTCACCGCCGCCGCCCGCGTCGAGCCGGTGCTCGACCCGCGCTCGGACTGGTTCGTGCGCCGCCTGCCCACCCCGCCCGGGGACACGCTCCCCACATGACGCTCGAGGGCGGGTGCCTGTGCCGGGGCGTCTCGTACGTCCTGGACGGCTCGCCGCGCGACGTCGTGAACTGCCACTGCGAGCGCTGCCGGCGGTTCACCGGCCACTTCATGGCCGCCACCCGGCTGCCCGTCGCCGACCTCGACCTCAGCGATCCCGACGAGCTGATGCGCTGGTGGTGGCCGGTCCCCGAGGCCGGCTACGCCTTCTGCTCGCGCTGCGGCTCCTCGCTGTTCTGGCGCGCCGCCGACGACCCGTCGTACTGGTCGGTCTGCGCCGGCACCCTCGACCCGCCCACCGGCCTCACCACCACCCTGACCGTCTGGGCCAGCCAGGCCAGCGACTACCACGTCCGGCAGGAGGTCAGGGAGCTCGAGACGGAGTAGGCGTGCCTCGACCGGGACGCACGCTGCCAGCCGGGCCGCCGCATCACCGTGACGGCCGGCCCTGGCGGCGAACCGGCCAGACGACGACCCCCGCGACGGCGGCCACGGCCGCCAATCCGGGGACCAGCACGACCAGCAGCAGTACCAGTGAGCTCGCGCTTCCCCCTTGTCCGACACGACAGCGTGAGGCTCGCCAGGCTCGCCAGGCGCGGCATCAGGGCTTGTGTGGACTGCCGGAGGACCGCGTCGGTGACCTCGGGCATGCCGGTGGCCCCGCCGTGGGGCGGGGTGTGGGGCGGGGTGGTCAGGTGTGGCCGGGGCCGGGGAGGAGTCGGGTGCCGGTGTGGTCGCGGAGCAGGTGGAGGCCGTGGGGTGAGCGCCACAGGCAGGTGCCGGGGGAGGGCATGGTGAGGTGCCAGCCGGCGTGGGTCTTGGCACGGTGATGTCGGCGGCACAGCGGCGCGGTGTTGTCGGTCGACGTCGGTCCGCCGGCGTCGAACGGCTGGACGTGGTCGGTGTCGCAGGTCTCGGCGGGTCGGGTGCACCAGGGGAAGACGCAGGTGTGGTCGCGCAGGGTGAGGTGTTCCTTGATGCGGTCGGGGACCTCGTAGGCGTTGACGTGGATCCGCTGGTTGAGGTCGATGACGGGCTTGATGACGAGGTGGTCGGCCTGGCCGCACCAGGTGCGGATGGTGTCGGCGGTGACGGGGGTGTGGGTGGTGCCGACCCGGCCCAGCGGCTCGGCGTCGGGTTCCGTGCCCAGCGCGGTGTCGGAGAGGTGGAGGTGGAGGACGACCTGCTTCGGCGTGCGACGCGGTGCAGTCGGCTCGACCGACCCTGCTGTCTCGGTGGTGAGGTCGAGGGGGAGCTGGGCGCGGGCCATCTCTCCCAGGGCGGTCGCGCGGCGGGCGTCGAGGGACTCGGTGTTGCCCAACGACGCGAGGTCCGAAGCTCCCTGGGCGAGGGCTTCGTCGAGGGCGAGGGCGTCGGGGAGGTCGAGCTCGCCGTGCAGGGGCACGGTCCCGGCCAGGCTGGTGCGGGTGGTGTCGAGGTGGATCCCGCGGCGGTCGGTGGCCGCCTGGGTGCGGCGGGCGAGCTGGTCGGGGTCGTGGCGGGTGGCGGCTTCCTCGACGAGTCGGTCGAGGGCGGTGGGGCGGATCTGGTGGGCGACGGGGGCGAGGTGCCGGTCCACGTGGGCGGCAGCGGCGGGGGAGAGCCAGAGGGTGGCCTCGGCGATGCGGCGGGCGCGCCAGGCCTGGAGGTCCCCGGCCATGACCCGGGCCCAGACCTTCGGGAGGCGGTGGCGCAGCTCGATCGCGGCACCGAGGTAGGCGGCACCCCAGTCCGAAGACATGCCGAGGGCGGCGGCGAACTCCAGGACGGAGAACTCCAGGATCCCGGGGGCGCCGGGGCCGGCGAGGGCCTTCACGGTGTCGCCCCAGGTGGACTCGCTCGGGTCGAGCGCCGCTTCGGAGTGCATGGCCGCCCACTGGGCCGCGGCCTTGAGGATGTTCGCCTCGGCCGCGTCGGAGAGTGCCCGCTGCTCGCGCAGGAAGCCGAGGACCTCGACCGGGGAGTCGGTCGCCAGCGTGCGCTCACGCCCGCGTTCCGTGGTGTCCCGAGACAGGTCCTGCATGGGTCCACTCAAGCAGCGACCACCGACAGGAACCCCAGCAGACAAGGGGGTTTCCACAGCGCTGGACCTCAATGTCTGATCAGGGTCTCGAGCAGTGACCACGAGGGTCGAGTGGCACCCCGCGAGGGCCGACCTCGGCGGCGTGGTCTCGACGAGCTCGACCGACGGCGTCGGGCTCGATCGACGACCCCCACCCCCACCGTGAGGCGCGGAACAGCGATAACGACTGGATCACGGCAGGGGTGGGGGCGGAGAATTCACGGGTGACCGACCCCCTGACCGAGAGCGTGCAGCCGGAGCCGGGGCCGGTCGCGTTCCGCGACCTCGACCCGCGGGTGCACCGCATCTTCGTCGGGTTCGCGTTCTCGGCGCTGGGCAGCGGGCTCACGATGCCGTTCCTGTTCGTGTACCTCGCCGAGGTGCGCGACTTCCCGACGTCGACGGTCGGGCTGGTGTTCGCGTGGATGGGGCTGCTCGGGTTCGTGACGGCGCCGATCGGCGGCACACTGATCGACAAGGTCGGCCCGCGGCCGGTGATGATCTTCGGCCTCCTGGTCGAGGCCGCGGCGGCCGCCACCCTCGGGCACATCGAGACCGTCACCCAGGGCGTGGTCATCGCGTCGTTGATCGTGGTCGGCACGGTCGGCCTCTACCCGGCGTCGACCGCGATGCTCACCCGCCTGGTGCCGCCGTCGACCCGCGAGCGCGTCTACGGCATCAACTTCATGCTGATGAACGCCGGCATCGGCCTCGGTGGCGCGATCAGCGCGCTGATCATCGACGTCGACTCGGTCGAGTCGTTCCAGCGGCTCTACTACCTCGACGGCCTGTCCTTCCTGGTGTACGTCGCGGTCCTGGTCTCGCTGCCGAAGGGGACCGGCGCGCTCCCGGTGCCCGACGAGGGCCCGCTGGAGGAGCAGGTCGACCAGCCGTCGTGGCGGGTCGTGCTCGCCGACCGCACGCTGCTGCGCGTGGCGGCGATCTCGGTGCTGGTGATCACCTTCGGCTACGCGCAGATGGAGACCGGCGTCGCGGCGTACGCCACCCAGGTCGCCGACGTGCCGGCCAAGGCGCTCGGCTGGGCGTGGACCGCCAACACGGTGGCCATCGTCCTCGGGCAGCTGCTGACCCTGAAGTTCATCCAGGGACGCCGTCGCTCCGCGATGCTCGCGCTCTGCGCGGCGACCTGGGCGGTCAGCTGGCTGGTGATCGCCTCGTGCAACGTGGTCGACGGCTGGGTCGCGATCGCGTCGGTGGTGCTGGGACTCGCGATCTTCGGGTGGGGCGAGACGCTGTGGGCGCCGGTCGCGCCGGCGATCGTCAACGACCTCGCGCGCGAGGACGCCCGCGGGCGCTACAACGCACTGCAGGGCATGGTGTGGACCGTCGCCTCGATCATCGGACCAGCCAGCGCCGGCCTGCTCATCGGGCACGGCCTGACCACGGTCTGGGTCGGCTGCGTCGTCGGCGGGACTGCCCTGGCCGGCGTGCTCTTCCTCGACCTGCGTCGCCACCTCACGCCCCAGCAGGACGGGCTGGCCGCCGCGCCGGCTGCGGTCGCGTGACAGACTGCGGGCATGCGCACACGCACGACCGACGACCGGGACCGCGCCCGGGACCTGCGCCGATCCATCGACCGCACCGGCTACTACCCCGAGGTCGTGGGCACCGGGGTCGAGGCAGCCGTGGCGGGCGAGCAGGTCGTGTCGTACTACGTGCACCACGAGCCGACCTTCGACCACGACGAGGTGCGGCGGCACCTGACCGTCGTCGTGCTCACCCCGAGCCGGCTGATCCTGGCCCACACCGACGAGCACGCCGGTGACGACCTGCTGCCCGAGCCCTACACCTCGACCTCGACCGAGGCGATCGCCCTGAGCTCGGTGCGCTCTGTCGTGGTCACCCGGATGACCGCCAACCCCACCCACGGCCCGACGCCGCCGGCCGAGGCCGTGCTCACGATCGGGTGGGGCGGGGTGAGCCGGATCGACCTCGAGCCGGCCGGCTGCTCCGACCCCGAGTGCGACGCCGACCACGGCTACACCGGGGTGCTCGCCTCCGACGACTTCTCGCTGCGGGTCTCGGCCGCGGCCGACGGCACCGACGCCGTCGACGGCCTGCTCGTCTTCGCGGAGGCGCTCTCGGCGCGCACGCAGCACCCATGAGCGCCGCCCCGGTCACCGGACCGGAGGGGTTCGTCGACCCGGCGTACGCCAGCCGCTCGCTCGGCGACGTCGTCCCTGCGGTCGCCTCCGCCCTGGGCACGCCGATCGGGGGCGAGCCGTCCGGACTGGTGCTGCCCGACGCGCCGTCCTACGTCGTCTTCCTCGTCGACGGGCTCGGCGCGCAGCTCCTGGCGGAGCACGCCCACGCAGCGCCGTTCCTGTCCTCGCTGCTGGCCGAGCAGCAGCCCGGCACCGCCGGCGTCCCGTCGACGACGGCCACCAGCCTCACCTCGCTCGGCACCGCCCTCACCCCCGGCGCGCACGGCCTGGTCGGCTTCACCTCCCGGATCCCCGGCACCGACGACCTGCTCAACGCCCTGTTCTGGGACCGCAACGTCGACCCGCTCGAGTGGCAGCCGCACCCGACGGCGTTCGCGCGGCTCGCTGCCGCGGGCGCGAGCGTGACCGTGGTGAACAAGCGCGAGTTCAAGGGCACCGGCCTCACCGTCGCGGCCCACCGCGGCGCCGAGTACGTCGGCGCCGACCGCGTCGGCGAGCGCCTCGCGGCCGTGGTGGCGGCGTCGACCCGGGCGCCCGCGCTCACCTACATGTACGACGGCGACCTCGACTGGACGGGCCACCGGTTCGGCATCGCCTCGAGCCACTGGCTCCAGCAGCTCGCCATGGTCGACGCCGAGGCCGAGCAGCTGCGCGACACCCTTCCGGCGACCACACGTCTGCTCGTCGTCGCCGACCACGGGATGGTCGACAGCCCGACGTCGAGCCGCGTCGACGTCGACGACCACCCCGAGCTGCGCGACGGGCTGGCGCTGATGGGCGGGGAGGCGCGGTTCCGCCACCTCTACTGCCGCGGCGGTGCGGTCGCGGACGTCGTGTCCACCTGGCGCGGCGTGCTCGGCGACCGGGCCGACGTGCTGACCCGCGAGGAGGCCGTGCTGCGGGGCTGGTTCGGCGGTCTCGACGCCCAGGTGCGTCCGCGCGTCGGCGACGTCGTCGTCGCCTGCCGCGGCGACGCCGCGGTGATCTCCACGAGCCAGTTCTCCTACGAGGCGACGCTCGTCGGCCTCCACGGCTCGCTCACGCCCGCGGAGATGCTGATCCCGATGGTGGTCTGCTGAGCACCGCACCGGAGATCACGCCGGGTCAGGGGTCCCGCCGCATGAACCAGACGTGCGGGCCGCCCGCGGGCGGGTCGGCCTCCTCGACGACGTGGAACCCGAGACGCTCGTAGAGCGTCACGTTGCGCGGCGTGCCGGTCTCGAGGATGACGGCGTTGTTGCTCGCGCGTGCCTGCTCGAGCCCGAACTCGACGAGGGCCGAGCCGATCCCGCGTCCCTGCCAACCGGGCTCGACCGCCACCGAGTCGAGGTGCCAGAGCGGTTCCGGCGGGATCTTCGAGGCGACCCAGTCCCAGAAGCGCTCGTGCCGCAGTCCGCCGTCATCGGTGACGTCGTGGGTGGTCGAGTCGTCGACGTGAGCGACCGCGTCGTCCCACACGTCGGTCCGGTCGGGCGGGACGAGCACGAGGGCACCGTGCCCGTCCGTGGTCTCCCAGACGAGCCCGGTGTCCAGCAGCGGCGCGAGGTACAGGGCATACGCCCGGGTGCAGCGTTCCTCGAGGTCGTCGCTCCCACCTCCGAGCGGCCACGTCATCATCGGCTCGGTGACGAACGCACGGCCGAACACCTCGGCGATCCGCTGGAGGTGGCTCGGGTCGGCCGAGCGGATCTCAAGCACGGTTGGAGTCCACGAGAGTGTCGGAGCGCATGAGCATCATTCCGGCCGGTTCTCGTCGCCGACGCGGAACGACGACGTGACGCCGTCGTACATCAGGTGCGCGACGAGGCCGTTCTGGGCGTGCGGCAGGTTGTGGCAGTGATCCATCCAGAGACCGGGGTTGTCGGCCACGAAGGCGATCTCGTAGGTCTCGCCCACGCCCACCTCGAGCGAGTCGGTCCACCAGGGGCTGCCGGTCGCCGGCTCCCCGTCGCGCGAGAGCACGACCGCGTGGTGGCCGTGCAGGTGCATCGGGTGGGCGTCGTCGCTGTCGTTGGTGATCGCGAAGGTGACCACGTCGCCCTCGCTCACCATGAACATCGGCACGTCGGGGTAGAGGTGGCCGTTCACGGTCCACCACAGCCCGGGCATCCCGTCGAGGAAGCCGGGCTTCTTGCCGATCGTGTACTCGAAATCCCGGTCGGGCTGCGTGGGGTCGAAGTCGAGGTCGGCGGGCTCGCCGTACGAGAGGAGGTCGACGTAGCTGTCCGGGGCGATCGCCTGGGTGCCGCCGGTCGGGTCGCCCGCGAACGTCATCGCGGCGGACCCGCCGAGGTCGACCCGGACGCCGTCCCGGGGCACCGTGAAGCCCAGGTCGACGCGGCCACCGGCCGGCACGGCGTAGGCGTCGCCGGTGACCTCGTCGGGCTGGTTGACGTCGGTGCCGTCGACGGCGAGGACGCGGTACGGCGCGCCGGTCACCCACACCGGGTTCACCCCGTTGTCGGTGTTGACCACCCGCAGCCGCACCTCCTGCCCGACCTGCGCGTGGGACGCGACGACGCCGCTCTCGCCGTTCACGGTCGGCCCCTCGTCGTACTGGTGGATGACGGCGACCTCGTCCACCACGCCCTGGTCGGTCTGCTCGGGGCGCACCACCAGCGGGCCGAGCAGCCCCTGGCGCACCTGCTCGTGGGAGACCTGGTGGGAGTGGTACCAGAAGGTCCCGGCCTGGTCGGCGACGAAGCGGTAGACGAACTCCTCGCCGGGCATCACGGCGTCCTGGGTCACGCCGGCCACGCCGTCCTCGGCATTGGGGACGTCGACACCGTGCCAGTGCAGCGTGGTGCCCTCCTCGACGTTGTCGTTGACCAGCGTCACCTCGACGAGGTCACCGAGCGTCGCCTCGAGCAGCGGGCCGGGAGAGGTGCCGTTGACGGTGTAGCCCCCGTCGTCCTCGCGCCGCACGGTGAAGGTCGCGCGGACGTCGGCGGTGCGATCAGGATCGGCGGTCAGCTCGGAGACGGGGGTCGTGTGCATCCCCGCCATCCCCTCCATGGACGCGTGCTCGCCGACCGGGCCGCCGCCCCAGTCGGCGTACCCCATCTCCGCCATGTCGTAGGAGTCGGGCAGCAGGCTGCTCCACCACAGCCAGGCCACGGGCAGCACGAGGACGGCCGTGGCGGCGAGGGCCAGCCACAGCCGCCGTCGGCCGTGCGATGCCACCCCTCAGGCGGAGACGGTGTCGGGGTCGCCGCTGGAGCGCACCTTCTGCGGCCGCTCCTTGATCGCGGCGCCGGCCCGCCCGCCGGCGTAGATCGCGACGCCCATCAGCACCAGCGCGTTGATGCCGTGGAGCCCGCCGAAGCCGGAGCCGGCCGAGCGCGACAGCGCGGGCAGGATCATGATCTGGGCGATCACCAGGGCGACGATGACCACGGCCAGCATGATGCCGCGGGGCACCTTGGCGAAGAACGACGTGACCAGCAGCGCCAGGGAGACCAACGGGATGGCGATGAGCCCGTTGAAGAACATGTGGATGGCGAAGCCCCACTCGGCGGTGAAGTTCTGCTCGCAGTCGGTGCACTCGAGGAGCGCCTTGTTGACCACACCTCCGTCGTCGGAGATCCAGTTGACCATGCCGAAGAACGCCCAGGCGATGGCGCCGGCCTGCACGACCACGAGCACGGCGATGGTGTAGGCGAGGAAACGGTAGACCTTCATTGCAGTGACCCCCTCAGGTCTCGGCGCTCCCGAGCCGCGCAACGATGTCCGAGCGGGGAAGACGATCCTCCTCTTCGCGCCGAACGGCAATGGGTAGGTGAGAGGCGAAGGCCGGCGCCCCGGAGCGCGGTCAGTGGGACTGCGACTCCGGGGCGCCCTGGTCGGGGTGTCGGGTCAGCCGATCGCCGATCCGGTGAGGACGCAGTCCGCGCCGGCGAACCCGTCCTCCTCGCTGAGCTCGACCACCGCGGTGTCGCCGTTGGAGGCGACGTAGCGCAGGTGCCCGATGATGTCGGAGTGGGCGACGTTGGAGAAGTCGAGGTCCACCGGGCTGGCCGACGTGAAGCTGTCGACGTTCTGGTCGATGCTGCTGTCGTCGCTGGCGTCGACCGCCTCCCACGAGAGCTCGGCGTCGCCGGAGGTCGTCTTGGCGGTGACGGTCGCGACGCCGCCGGTGCAGCTCGCAACCAGGCTGAACGAGTTCAGGCGAAGGATCGTGGTGGCTCCGACAGGGCTGGCCCCGACGAGGCGGATCCGCTTGACCTGGACGCCGCCGACCTTGTCAGCGTTCTTGGCCGCGGGCACCTTCGCCAGCGAGGACTCCTTGACATCCTTGCCGGTGACGGAGTCGTTCTTGATGTCGGCCCCGGTGATCAGTCCGGCGGCGACGGCGCCGCTGCCGAGACTGACCACGAGGGCCAGGATCGCGATACCGGTGGCGGGATGGAGCAGGGTGCGGAGGCGGGACATGGGACTCCTCGGGGGTGGGGGTTGTCGAGCGTCCCGACGCTAGGAGCCACGGAGCCGGAAGCCCGGCACATCCGCCGCGGCGACACGACTGGTCTGGCCACGTGGTCTAGCCGAAGGGCAGCGGTTCGGGCGCCAGCGAGACCGCCTTGGCGCGCGCCGCGGTGAGCCGGCGCCGGTGGTGCTGGCGGCAGAGCACCTCGTAGGCGACCTCGGCCGGGGCCGCGTCGTGGTCGTCGACGTCACCCACCACGATCACTTCACCCTCGACGACCATCACGCCGTTCTCGGTGCGCGCGTTGTGGGTGGCCCGCTTGCCGCACCAGCAGAGCGCCTCGACCTGGAGCACGTTCATCCGGTCGGCGAGCTCGACGAGTCGCCGGCTGCCCGGGAACAGCTCGGAGCGGAAGTCGGTGAGGATCCCGAAGGCGAAGACGTCGATCTGCAGCTCGTCGACCACCTTGGCCAGCTGGTCGATCTGGTCGGGGGAGTAGAACTGGGCCTCGTCGCAGATCAGGTAGTCGATCCGCTCACCCCGGGTGAGGCTGTCGACGACGTAGCGCCAGAAGTCGAAGTCGGTCGCCACCTCGAGAGCGTCGTGCGTGAGCCCGAGGCGGCTCGAGAGCGTGGCCTCGCCGGCGCGGTCGTGGGTGGTGAAGATCCGTCCGACGCGGCCGCGGGCGGCGTGGTTGTGGTTGGTCTGCAGGGCCAACGTCGACTTGCCCGAGTCCATGGTCCCCGTGAAGAAGTGCAGTTCGGCCACGGGCGCTGATCCTGTCACAGGTGGCCGCGGTGGATCGGGTTGGATGGCGCCGTGCCCCGATCCCTCGTCTCCGCCGCCGACCTCCGCCGCCTGCTCGACGACGACCCGCAGCACGTCACCGTCCTCGACGTGCGCTACCGCCTGGGCGGGAGCGGGGGCGGTCTCGAAGAGCATGCGGCCGGCCACGTGCCGGGCGCGGTCTACGTCGACCTCGACGACGCGCTCGCCGACCCGCCGGGGGAGCGCGGACGTCACCCGCTGCCCGACCCGGCACGGTTCGCCGTCGCGATGCGCGCGGCCGGCGTCAGTGCCTCCCGCACCGTCGTGGTGTACGACGACTGGGCCGGGCGGGCCGCGGCGCGGGCCTGGTGGCTGCTGCGGCACCACGGCCACGCGGACGTCCGGGTGCTCGACGGCGGCTGGCCGGCCTGGCGCGCCGCCGGCGGTGCGGTGGAGACCGGCGCGGTGGCCGCGCCCGTGCCGGGGGACTTCGAGTCGCAGCCGGGTGACCTGCGCATGGTCACCGCCGCCGAGGTCCCGGGAGTGGGGGTGCTGGTCGACGCCCGGGCACCCGAGCGCTACCGCGGGGAGGTCGAGCCGATCGACCCGGTGGCCGGCCACGTGCCCGGCGCGGTCAACGTGCCCACCGACGCCAACCTCGACGCCGACGGACGCTTCCGCCCCGCCGAGGAGCTGCGCGCGCTCTACGCCGGCGTCGGGGCGACCGCCGGCGCCGACGTCGCGGCGTACTGCGGCAGCGGCGTGACCGCCGCCCACGACGTGCTCGCCATGGAGATCGCCGGGGTGGGCGCGGCGCTCTACGCCGGCTCGTGGAGCGAGTGGGTGGCCGATCCGGCGCGGCCGGTGGCCCGCGGGCCCCACCCCCAGGAGGAGGGGCCCGCGGACCGGTCCGGCTAGTTCGGCGTCACCTGCTGCACCACCACGTCGCCCGACCCGACGAGGACGTTCGCGTCGGTCCGGACCTGCACGGTGCCGAGCAGCACCCGGCTGGCGGCCGGAGCGGCGTTGGCCGTCACCGCGCCTGGCACGGTCCACGTCGAGCCGGCCGGGCGCAGCGCGTTCGCGTCGGTCACCGCGACCGAGCCGAACGCCGGGTTGGCGAACACGTCGACGTAGTCGTACGTCGTCGTCCCGCTCGGCACCGAGTAGCCGTCGACCAGCGCCACCCAGGTGCCGGCCGCCGGGTTGGCGATCGTCACCGACTCCTCGGAGTCACCGTCCGCCGACTGCGCGGCCAGCACACAGGGGCTGCCGGACGTGCAGTTGTAGACGTACAGGTCGAGGTCGGCCCCCGGGTCGGAGGTGTGGCCGATCGTGACCCGCAGGCTCGTCGACCCCGCCGCCACGTTGATCGCCGTCTGGCTCTGCGCGAGGTTGGCGATCGTGGGCGTTGCCAGCTTGGCGCTGCCCAGCGCGGTGCCGACCGCCCGGCCGGTGAAGGCGCCGAACAGGTTGGTCATCGTGTACGACCTGGCCACAGGGACCCCGATGTCCGCCGAGGGGATGGTGTCCGGGTTGGGGGAGACCGAGGCGCCGAGGATCGACGCCGTCAGCGTGTACGGCGCGGACACGGCATCCGAGGTGCGCCGGGCCTCGACCGTGACCTCCCACACGCCGGGCAACGGGTTGCTCGTGGTGCGGCTCGTCGCCGAGCCCGTGCTGCACCCGGCTCCGGCGTTGGGGTTGTAGCAGTTGGTGGTCGCGTTGCCGTCGATGCCGACGCCGTACGGGTGGAACCGCAGGAACCGGATCTGCCCCGCCCCAGCAGCGGCGCCGCCACCCGTGAGGTCGACCTTGAACGCCGGCGTCCCCGCCGGCACGCGGAAGAAGTACGACGTCGTCTGGTTGCGGCCGATCTCGCCGGAGTGCGTGACCGTGTAGGAGTTGCCGGCCGTGAAGTCCTCGGCCGCGACCACCGTGTTCAGCGTCTGGGCGTCGGTGCCCGGGGTGGCGGGGTTGTCGAGGTTGAGGATCGCCGAGTGGATCCCGGCGTCCTCCGGGTTGACCCGCACGGCGAGCGTCACCGGCGTGTTCAGCGGCAGCGAGATCGTCGACGCCGCCGCCGAGAAGGTGCCGTCGTTGCCGACCCACCCGAGGTTGTAGGTGATCGCCTTGCTGCCGCCCGTGGTGCGGGTGAAGGTGTAGGTGCGGGTGTAGTCGTCACCGACGGCCACGCCCTCGCGGTCGTAGATGCCCGTGCCGAAGCCCGGAGTCGCCAGGAAAGCCGACAGCACGGTGTGCACCGCGACCTTCGAGGTGATCGAGACCGGCTTCACCGTCTGCCGCAGCACGTCCCAGGCCGCGCCGACCCGGAGCAGGCCGTTGCCCTGCTCGTAGGCGCCGTAGCGGGGGAGGAACCGGGCCGAGGACAGCACGGCCTGCCGCAGCTGGGCCGGCTGGCTCTGCACGCCCGCCTGCTTCGCCGCGCTGACCAGGAGCGCCAGCGCACCGGCGGTCTGCGGCGAGGCCATCGAGGTGCCGTTGAGCATGCTGTAGCCCGGCGGCAGGGAGTATGTGCCACCGACCGGACCGCCCGGCTGCCACAGCGGGGTCGTCGAGATCGCCGCTCCCGGTGCGACCAGCTGCGGCTTGAAGCCGCCGTCCTCGCGCGGGCCGCGCGAGGAGTACCCGTGGATGTTGTCGTCGTACGCCGAGTCGGAGCCGTAGTTGGAACGCCAGGTGTCGTCGGTGACGTAGGAGCCGACGGCAAGCGCGTCCGTTGCCACGGCCGGGTCGCCGATGGTGTTGAGGCCCGAGCCGCTGTTGCCCGCCGAGAGGACGATCTGCACGTTGTACTGAGAGATGAGGCGGTTGTAGAGGACGGCCCGGGTGTTGTTGCCGTCGTTGAGTGCGGGCAGGCCGCCGATCGACATGTTCACGACGTCGACGTTGCCCTGCTTGGTCACCCAGATCATGCCCTCGAGCAGGGCGTGCGCCGTGCAGCTGCCCAGGAAGAGGCAGGCGCGCACGGACTTGACCTTCGCGCCCGGGGCGGCGCCGTCCATGTCGCCGCCGAAGAGGCTGTTGCCCGCGGTGATGCCGGCGACGTGCGAGCCGTGCTGTGCGGAGACGACGCCGATGTTGACGAACTTGTTCTTCCCGTCGGTCTGCACGGTGAACGGCATCTGCTCCCGGACGTCGGTCGCGGGGTTGTCGGCGCCGAAGTGGCCGACGTCGTAACGCACGCCGTAGTCGGTCATCGCCTGCTCGTCACCGAGGTCGTGGTCCTGGTCGGTGTCGACCCAGACGTTGTTGCTGCTGGTGTTCCAGAGCACGGCGAAGATCCCGCTGCTCCCGGCGGGGTTGCCGTCCCGGTTGATGTCGTTGCCGAGCTCGCCGCCGAAGTTGGGGTCGCGCTCGTCGAAGAGGCCGATCCGGTAGCTGCCACTTGCCGGGGCGGTGTAGGTCACGCCCTGGTAGCTGAACGACGCACCACTGACCTGCGCGGCCATGCTCACCCAGGTCGGGTCGCCGTCGGTCAGCGGGTCGGTGTAGGTGACCCAGTCGACGATCTTGCGCGCGCCGGTGCTCGTGGTCTGCAGGGCCGGGTGGTCGAGGTCGACGCCGGAGTCGACGATGCCGACCGTGACGCCGCGGCCGTCCCAGGTCGGGTGGGCCGCCACGAACTGCGGGGCACCGGTGTCCTGGGTGGGCAGGTAGGGGTTCAGCGCCGGTGTGCCCGGGCCCGGCGGGGTCTGCGGGGTCGCCCCCTGGGCGCCCTGGGGGGCGGGGTCGTCGAGCGGGACGTCCTCGTCGAGGTCCACGGCCTGGATGCCGGCGACCCGGGCGGCGGCCTCGGCCTTGCCGATCGGCACGCTGACGCGCAGGTAGCTGACGTCGTCGTCGCGCTTCTGCACGGTGCCGCCGAGGGCGGTCACGCCGCTGACGACGGTCTTGTTGGCTCCGGACTTCGCGGCGATCAGGAGCGTGACGCTCTTGTCGCCTTCGGCGCGGGCGTCCGCGAGAAGCTCGCGGTCGTGCTTGTCGAGGCCGGCGCCCTGGGCGGTCGGCGCCGCGACCGCGGCCGGCGTGGGCGTGAGGACGAGCAGGGCCACCGGCAGTGCGGCGGCGAGCAGACCGGCGAAGCCGGCGCGAGATCGGGATCGAGACACGGTGATGCGACCTTCCCTCCGTGGGCCGCCCCTGCGGGCGGCGGACCGGAGGAGACACCCTCCGCGCCCGAGGTCTTCCTACTCCCGTCGACGGGCGGTGTCCATGGTCCTACTCGGGTAGGGCACTCACCAGTGCACGCCCTTGAACACCTTGGCCAGCATGATCTGCTCCGATTCGCGGGTGCCCTGCGAGGCCGCCTCGCCCTTGGCCGCCGCGGAGTCGGGGAACACGTGGTAGGCCATGTTGAGCACCCGGAACGCGGTGCGCGGCGCGACGGTGTGGGCGACGGCCCCGACGTTGCCGAGGAGGGTGTTGATCTCGTGCGGCCGCTCGACCATCGCCTCGATCACGAGGTCGGCCGCCTGGGCCGGAGAGATGGTCGGGAAGCGGTCGTAGAGCTTGGTCGGCGCGATCATCGGCGTGCGCACCAGCGGCATGTGGATGTTGGTGAAGGTGATGCCGTCACCGAAGAGCTCGGAGGAGACCACGTTGCTCCAGGCGTCGAGCGCGGCCTTCGACGCGACGTACGCCGAGAAGCGCGGCGGGTTGGTCTGCACGCCGATGGAGGAGATGTTCACGATGTGGCCCGACTTCTGCTGCCGCATCGCCGGGACCAGCCCCATGACCAGCCGGATCGCGCCGAAGTAGTTGAGCTGCATGGTGCGCTCGAAGTCGTGGAAGCGGTCGTGCGAGAGCCGCAGTGAGCGCCGGATGGAGCGGCCTGCGTTGTTGATGATGAAGTCGATGCCGGGCAGCTCCGCGGTGACCTGCTCGCACAGGCGGTCGATCGCCTCGAGGTCGGAGAGGTCGCACGGGAAGACGTACGCCGTGCCGCCGCGCAGCTCGATCATCGAGCGGGTCTCCTCCAGCTTGTCCTTGCCGCGCGCCACGAGCACCGGGACGCCGCCGGCCTGCGCGACCTTGAGCGCGGTGACCTGGCCGATGCCCGACGAGGCCCCGGTGATCAGCACGTGCTTGCCCTGGAGC
The DNA here is from genome assembly GCF_042657275.1 of Nocardioides taihuensis. Lineage (NCBI taxonomy): Bacteria > Bacillati > Actinomycetota > Actinomycetes > Propionibacteriales > Nocardioidaceae > Nocardioides > Nocardioides taihuensis. Next base: position 216,854 of record NZ_JBHSKD010000027.1, on the reverse strand, counting down.
GCCGCGCGGATGACCGGGTCACGACCGGTGGAGGTGTCGAGGTTGTCCTCCCAGTAGCCCCAGAGGGTGCGGGCGTAGGACTCGAGGTCGGGGACGGCGATGCCGGAGCCGGCCAGCGCCTTCTCGGTGCGGCGGGAGTCGAAGACGGCCTCGAAGCTGGTGTGCGCGAGCACCTCGGCCGGGACGCCGAGGCGGCCCACGGTCTGGTCGAGGAGCAGCTGGCCGGGGCCGGACTTCACGACGCCGTTGAGCAGCGACAGCGGGCGCAGCCGCCGGGGGACCAGCCCCAGCAGGCCCGACTGGGTGACCGAGCGGTCGACGGGGGTGGCGAACCGCGGCGCCCCGGCGGCCGAGCAGAACAGGTTGATCACCTCGCTGACCGGCTGCGGCTCGGGGTTGACGAGGTGGAAGGCCTCGCCGTCGCGGTCGGGCAGGTGCGCGAGGTGGTCCATCGCCTTGGCGACGTAGTCGACCGGCACCACGTTGGTGTCGCCGAGGTCCGCGCCCACGAGCGGGAGCCACCCGGGCACCCGGTCGCGCAGCGCCTTCATCAGCGGGAAGAAGTAGTAGGGGCCGTCGATCTTGTCCATCGCGCCGGTCTGGCTGTCGCCGACCACGATCGCGGGGCGGTAGACCCGCCACGGCACCGGGCTCTCCTCGCGCACGATCTTCTCGGACTCGAACTTCGTGCGGTGGTACGGCGAGGGCAGGTCCTGCCCCTCGTCGAACATGGTCTCGTCGAAGGCGCCGTGGTAGTCCCCGGCCGCGGCCACCGACGACACGTGGTGCAGGTGGCCCGCCTCGAGGGCTCCCGCGAGCTCGAGGGCGTGCCGGGTACCGCCGACGTTCATCGCCTCGTTGGTCTCGTCGTCCGCGGTCATGTCGTAGATCGCGGCGAGGTGGAAGAAGTGGTCGACGTCGCCCCGGTGCGCCTCGACCCACTCCGGGTCGACACCGAGCCCGGGATCGGCGAGGTCCCCGACGACCGGCGTCACGCGGTCGGTGCCCCAGCGCCGCAGCAGCGGCTCGAGCCGCGGCAGCGAGGCCTCGCGGCACAGCACGAAGACCTCGCCCTCGCGGTGGTCGACGAGCTCCTGGACCAGGTGGCGGCCGATGAACCCGGTGGCTCCCGTGACGAAGTACGACATGGCCGGAGACTACCGACTGGTAGCCCGCACGGGCAGGGGTCCCGCGTCGCGATCGCTGACGGGTGCGCGGCTGCTGCGCTACAGTCCAGCCACCTTTGCCGCCAGAGGGGATCCGATGTACCGGGCGCTCCGCGCTCTCGGGAAACTGTGTGCACGACGGCCGTTCGTCGTGGTCGGTGCGTGGGTGCTCCTCGTCCTGGTCGTCAGCCTGAGCGTCACCACCTTCGGTGCACAGACCAACGACGACCTCAGCCTGCCGGGCACCGGCAGCCAGCAGGTGAAGGACCTGCTCGAGGAGAAGTTCCCGCCGCAGCAGAACGGCGTCAACCCGATCATCCTGCACGTGGACTCGGGGAAGCTGACCGACGCGGCGAACAAGGCAGCCGTGAAGCAGGCGGTGCAGGACCTGCGCGCGGCGCCCCACGTCTACAGCGTCACCAACCCGCTCAGCAGCAGCGGCCAGACCGCGGGCCTGCTGTCGGACGACGCCCGCACCGGCTTCGTGCCGGTCCTGCTCGACGTGAACTCGGGCGCCGTCGACGAGGACCTGGCGAACCAGATCTTCTCCACCGCCGACCCGGCGCGCGACGCCGGCATCGAGGTGGAGGCCGGCGGCTCGCTGGGCAGCACGCTGTCGAAGGAGCCGACCGAGAGCAGCGAGGTGGTCGGCATCGCCGCCGCGATGGTGATCCTCAGCCTGGTGCTGGGCAGCCTGGTCGCGATGGGGCTGCCGATCATCACCGCGGTGGTCGGGCTCGCCACGGCGCTCGGGGTGATCGGCCTGGTCGGCCACCTGGTCAACATGCCGTCGACCGGCGCGACGCTGGCCACGATGATCGGGCTCGGCGTCGGCATCGACTACGCGCTGTTCCTCATCACCCGCCACCAGGACGGCCTCCGCGACGGCCTGCCCGTGGAGGAGTCGATCGCGCAGGCGGTCGGGACGTCGGGCAGCGCGATCGTCTTCGCCGGCACCACCGTCGTGATCGCCCTGCTCTCGCTCGGGGTCGCCGGCATCCCGCTGGTCAGCGCGCTCGGCCTGGCCTCGGCGATCGCGGTGGTCACCGCCGTCCTCGGCGCGATCTCGCTGCTGCCCGCGCTCCTCGGGCTGCTCAAGCACCGGATCGCGTGGCTCTCGATCCCCGCGTTCCTCACGCCGCACCCCGAGCCCGGACGAGGCATGTGGGAGCGCTGGTCGGGCGTGGTCGGCCGGCACCCGGCCTGGGTGGCGCTGGGCTCGCTCGCGCTGCTGGTGCCGCTGATCATCCCGGTGTTCAGCCTCGAGCTCGGGCAGGAGGACGTCGGGGCCACCGACCCCTCGACGACCGAGCGCAAGGCCTACGACCTGATCACCGCCGGCTTCGGCGTCGGCTTCAACGGCCCGCTGCAGGTGGCGTCCGAGATGTCGCCGCCAGCGGCGCCCAGCGCGGAGTTCACGAAGAAGTACGACGAGGCGACCTCGCTGCAGAAGGAGCTGGAGAAGGCGCAGAAGCAGCTGCCCAAGCAGCAGGCGGCGCTGGAGGCGCAGAGCGCCGAGCTGCAGCAGGAGCAGAAGGCGCTGCAGAAGCAGGCCGACGAGCTGCAGGCCCAGCAGGCGGCGCTCGAGGCGCAGGCCGCGGACCTCCAGGCCGAGCAGGCTTCACTCGAGGCCGAGTCGGCCCGGCTCCAGCAGCAGGGAGACGAGCTGGCGCGCGAGCAGACCGCGCTCGAGCGGCAGCGCGACCGGCTGCGCGAGCAGGCGCAGGCTCTGGCGGCGAAGATCCGTCCCCTGGCCCGCGAGCTGGCCGGCCTGCTGGCACGAGAGCGGGTGCTCGAGCGACGGATCGAGCACGCGCAGGAGAACGGCAACGAGGTCCGCGTCGCCCGGCTGCGCGCGCGCCTCGCCGAGGTGCGGGCGCAGGCCGGGGAGGTGCGCCAGCAGCTCGCGCCGCTCGAGCAGCGGGCCCGTGAGCTCGCCGCGCAGGCCGAGCAGCTGGTCCGGGAGGCCGAGCAGCTCCAGCAGCAGCGCGACGCCCTGCTCGCGCGCAAGAGCCGGCTCGAGGCGCAGGGTGCCGCGCTCGCCCAGCAGGGCCAGGAGCTGCAGGCGCAGAAGGCCTACCTCGAGCGGCGGGCGGCGGTGCTCCAGCAGCAGGGCGACGAGCTGCAGGCCGAGGGCGACGCGCTGCAGCGGCAGGCCGACGAGCTGAAGCAGGAGAAGAAGCAGGCCCAGCAGGAGAAGAAGCAGGCCGAGCAGCTCCAGAAGGAGCTCACCGACATGCTCACCGCCGCCGGTGGCGACGAGCGCGGCACCGACCCGCGGGTCGTGGCCCTGCAGCAGGCCCTGCTCGACACCGACGGGGTCGTCTCGCTGACCCTGCCGCAGATCAACGAGCCGGGCAGCGTGGTGCTGCTCTCCGCCGTGCCGAGCACGGCGCCCGCCTCCGACGAGACGGCGGCGCTGCTCGCGACCGTCCGTGACGACGTGCTGCCGGAGGTCGAGGCCGCCGAGGCCATCACGTCGTACGTCGGCGGCTACACCGCGTCGTACGTCGACCTCGCGACGCTGATCACCGACCGCCTGCTGCTGGTGATCGGGACCGTGATCCTGCTCGGCTACCTGCTGCTGATGATCGCCTTCCGCTCGCTGCTCATCCCGCTGCAGGCGGCGGTCACCAACCTGCTCTCGGCAGCGGCTGCCTTCGGCGTGCTGACCGCCTGCTTCCAGTGGGGCTGGGGCGTCGACCTCGTCGGGCTCGACACGACGAGCGGGACGGTGCCGATCGCGAGCTACGTGCCGCTGATGATGTTCGCCGGCCTCTTCGGGCTCTCGATGGACTACGAGGTCTTCCTGGTCAGCCACATCGAGCAGCACCACCTCGCTGGCGAGCCCGCGTCGCGGGCGGCCGCGAGCGGACTTGCGTCCAGCGCCCGGATCACCACCGCGGCGGCGCTGATCATGGCGTCGGTGTTCGCGAGCTTCATCATCAACGGCGACCCGACGATCAAGCAGTTCGGTGTCGGCCTGTCGGTCGCGGTGCTGCTGGCGGGGATCCTCGTGGTGACCCTGGCCCCGGCGGCGCTGGTGCTCTTCGGCAACGCCGCCTGGTGGCTGCCCCGGTGGCTCGACCGGCTGCTCCCGCACATCTCGGTCGAGGGCGAGTCGTCACCACCGCCGCCGGCCGAGCCGGTCGTGCCCGAGCCGGAGCCCGAACCTGCGGGCTGACGCGGGAGTGCCGCCCGGCGGGCGTCAGTCGGCCTTGCCACCGCCGAACATGATCTCGTCCCAGCTCGGGACCGAGGCCCGGCCCTTCTTGCGCGCCGGGCGCCGGGTCGCGGGGGGCTCCGGCTCGGCCTCGGCGGGGGTGTCGGTCTCCCCGGTGGGCTCGACCGGCTCGGCCTGCTCGGTGGGCGCGGCGGCCTCGGGCTCGTCCGGCTCCGCGGACCCCTCGGCCGGCGCGTCGAGGTAGGCCTCGACCGACTGCTCACTGCCGAGCGCGGCGTCGCCGTCGTCGGCGGTGACCATCTCGATCACGTCGTCGCCCAGCGGCAGCTCGTCGGCCGGCACGGCGGAGAGCCGGCGGGCGCGGGCCTGCGACAGGTCGTCGGCCGGGGCACCGACCGGGGCCTGGGCGGCCGGGGTGGCGGTGGCCTCGCCGACCAGCCAGCGGCCGTCGTCGTCCTCGGCCACCACGTAGTTGCCCGGGGCGTCGAAGGTGAAGGTGGCGACGCCGCTGCGCTGCCCGGCGTCGAACTCGCCGGTCAGGGTCCAGCGGCCGTCCTCGCGGCGGCAGGCGTCCCACTCCACGGTGCCGGGGTCGACGTTGAGCGAGCGGAGGTGGCCGCTGACCGCGTCGCCCAGCGTGCGCGCCCCGCCCAGCGAGCCCTCACCGGCGCGGCGGCGCACCGACGAGCGCTGCGCGCGCTCGGCGACGTGCTGGCGCTCGGCGAGCACGGGCGCGGCGAAGGCCATGATCTTGTCGACCGAGGTCTGTGCGGCCTGCGCCACCTGCTCGGGGGACTCCCCGGCCCTGATCCGGGCCTGGATGTCGCGCGGGCGGAGGGTCGAGTCCATGGTGATCTCCAACTGGCCGAGGCGGGCGTGATCGCCGCGCAGGGCGGCCCGGAGCCTGTCGTCGACGTCGAGGGTGAACTCGACGCCCTTGTCGCTGACCAGCAGCAGGCGCTTGCCGTCCTCGCTCAGTCCCGCGAGCGTGAGGTGCGCCATCCCTGCCCTGCTCCTGCTCATCAGCCTGTCTCCGGTTCCTGCGAGCCTACGCCAGCGACCACCCCCGCCCGGAGCACCGTGTCCGGCGCGGCGGGACCCTCCTGACCTGCGGGATCAGTCGCCGAGCACCCGCCGCAGGTAGGTGTTGGCGAAGACCCGGTCGGGGTCGAGCCGGTCGCGCATCGCCAGGAAGTCGCCGAACCGGGGGTAGGACGCCGCGAGGTCGGCCGAGCCGAGCGTGTGCAGCTTGCCCCAGTGGGGCCGGCCGCCGTGGTCGCGCACGATCGCCTCCATCGCGCCGAAGTACGCCTCGTGGTCGGCGAGGTCGGACTTCCAGTGGGTGTGGAAGGCGAAGTAGCAGGAGGCCCGGTCGTACGCCGTGCTCAGCGGCACGTCGTCGGCGGGCGCGGTGCGCAGCTCGACCGGGAAGCTGATCCGCCAGCCCGAGGAGTCCACGACCCGGCGCACCTCGCGCATCACGTCCGGACCGGCCGCGCGTGGCACGGCGTACTCCATCTCGCGGAAGCGGACGTCGCGGGTGGTGGTGAACACCCGGTGGGCGACGTCGCTGTAGCGGCGCTCGGAGAGCACCCGCGAGGTCAGCCGGTTCATCCGCGGGATCGCCGCCGGCACCCGGTTGGCCGCGGCGGTGAGGCCGCCGAAGACCGTGTTGGAGAGGAACTCGTCGTCGAGCCAGCCGCGCCAGCGGGGGAGCCGCTCGGCCTCGTCGAGCGGCGCGTCGAGGCGGTCGTTGGTCTTGGCCATGAAGCGGTCGGTGTGCGGGAACCAGTACATGTCGACGTGGTGGTGGGAGTCGAAGCGCTCGTCCCAGCCGCCCAGCGCCTCGTCCCAGCCCAGCGGCTGCTCGTGGGCCTCGAGCAGGAACAGCGGCTCGACGCGGAAGCTGATCGTGGTCAGCACGCCGAGCGCGCCGAGGCCCACCCGCGCGAGGTCGAGGACGTCGGCGTTCTCCTCGGGGGTGCAGCGCAGCACCTCGCCGGTGCCGGTGACGAGCTCGAGGGCGGCGATCTGGGCCGACAGCCCCGCGGCCACGCCGCCGGTGCCGTGGGTGCCGGTGCTGGTGGCGCCGGCGAGCGTCTGCTCCGCGATGTCGCCCATGTTGTGCAGCGAGAGGCCGAGCCGCTCGAGCTCGGCGTTGAGCACCTTCAGCTGGGTGCCGGCCAGGGCGGTGACCGTGAGCGCGTCGCGGTCGACGCCGATGATCCCGCGCAGCCGGTCGGGGGCGAGCATCGTGCCCTCGGGTGCCGCGATGGCGGTGAAGCTGTGGCCGCTGCCGACCATCTTCACCGTGCTGCCGTTCGCGCGGGCCTTCTCCACGGCCGTGACCACGGCCGCCGTGTCGGCCGGGTGCGCCACCTCCGTCGGCGTGGCCGAGGCCAGGCCGCTCCAGCTGCTCCACTCCACGAGCGGAGCCTACGACCCGGTCGGCACCGGGGTGGTGCGGATCGGGCGGCGGGGCAGCGTCTGGGCCGCGAGCGCAGCAACCACCCCCGCCGCCAGCGAGACGAGGTAGGCCGCCGACGCGCCGTGGGCGTCGATCACGATGCCCCCGATCGTCGCGCCGGGGGCGACCCCGGCGACGATGCCGGTCTGGATGATCGCCATGCCCTCGGTGAGCCGCCCCGCCGGGACGGTCTGCTCGGTCAGGGCCATCGTCGCGATCAGGGTCGGGGCGATGGCGAACCCGGCCACGAAGAGCATCGCCCCCATGGCGGGGATCGAGCCGACGAAGGCCAGCGGCGCCATCGCCACCATCATCCCGACCGCGCCGAGGCGCACCCGGACCTCCGGGCCGCGCCGCCAGTGGATGGCGCCGGTGATCAGCCCGGCGAGCAGGCTGCCGGCCGCCCACAACGCGAGGAGGAAGCCGGCCGCGCCGGTGTGGCCCTGCTCCTCGGCGAACGCCACGGTCGTCACCTCGGCGGCGCCGAAGAGCGTGCCGAGAGCCGCGGCGACGAAGGCCAGGGGCACGACCGTGCGCCACGGCATGCCCGGCCGGTCGCCCCGCTCGACCGCCCGCGGGTGCGGTGGCGGCTCGGTCGGGCGCTGCGAGCCGAGGTAGAGCGTGCCGAGCAGGCCCGTGAGCAGGGCCGCGGACAGCCCGGCGACCGGGTGCCAGGCGGTGGCCAGGGTGGTCACCAGGATCGGGCCGGTGATGAAGACGGACTCGTCGACCACCGCCTCGAGCGCGAATGCCGTCTGCAGCTGGGCGGGCCGGCCGTGCAGCAGGTGCGACCAGCGCGCCCGCACGCAGGAGCCGACCGCGGGCAGCCCGGCGCCGGTCAGCGCGGCGACGAGGTACGTCACCCATATCGGCCACGACGACTCGACCGACCACATCAGCAGCGCCAGCGACACGGCGTACACGGTGATCGCCAGGGGCAGCACCCTCGACTGGCCAAAGCGGTCGATCCACCGCCCCTGCGGGATCGCGAAGAGCGCGTTGGCGAGCAGGTACGCCGCCGCGGTCGCCCCGGCCTGGGCGTAGGAACCGGTGGCGTTCTCCACGAGGATCACCACGCCGAGGCCGACCATCGAGATCGGCAGGCGGGCCACGAGCCCGGTGGCGCTGAACCGCAGCGCGCCCGGGTAGCGGAGCACGCGGCCGTACGACGAGCTCATCGCGGTCATCTCGCGCGCAGCGTAGGCCCGGTCCGGAGGGGTGGACCAATCCCGGCGCGGGGGCACCACCGCCGCCTTCCTACGATGAGGACATGCCAGACACCGAGGCGCCCGACGTCACGCCGTACGACGCGCTGCTCCTGCTCTCCTTCGGCGGCCCCGAGGCGCCCGAGGACGTCGTCCCCTTCCTGGAGAACGTCACCCGCGGCCGCGGCATCCCGCGCGAGCGCCTCGAGGAGGTCGGGCAGCACTACCACCTCTTCGGCGGGCGCTCGCCGATCAACGACCAGAACCGCGCGCTGCTGGCCGCGATCCGCGAGGACCTCGCGGGCGCGGGCATCGACCTGCCGGTCTACTGGGGCAACCGCAACTGGGACCCCTATCTCGCCGACGCGCTGCGGCAGATGCGCGATGACGGCGTGCAGCGGGCGGCGGTGTTCGTCACCAGCGCCTACTCCTGCTACTCCTCGTGCCGGCAGTACCGCGAGAACCTCGCCGAGGCCAGCGCGGAGGTCGCGGCCGAGGGCCGCGGGGTGCCGGCGCTCGACCGCTTCCGGCAGTACTACAACCACCCCGGCTTCGTGGAGCCCGTGGTCGACGCCACCCTCGCCGCGCTGGCCGAGCTGCCCGAGGCGGTGCGCGACGAGGCCCGGCTGGTCTTCGTCACCCACTCGATCCCCGAGGCGATGAACGACGCCAGCGGTCCCGGGGGAGGGGCGTACGTCGCCCAGCACCGCAGCGGGCTCGGCGCGGTCGTCGACCGGGTGCGTCAGGAGACCGGGCGCCGCCACGACCACGACCTCGTCTACTGCTCGCGCTCCGGCCCGCCGCAGGTGCCGTGGCTCGAGCCCGACGTCAACGACCACCTCGCGGAGCTCGAGAAGGGCGGGACGCCGGCGGTGGTGCTGATCCCGATCGGCTTCGTCTCCGACCACATGGAGGTCATCTACGACCTCGACACCGAGGCCCTGGCCACCGCCGCCGAGCTCGACCTCCCGGCCGTGCGGGCCGCGACGCCGGGCATCGACCCGCGCTTCGTCGCGATGGTCCGCGACCTGCTGGTCGAGCGGGCCGCGGCCGAGCGGGGCGAGGCCCCCGCGCGGCCGGCGCTCGGCAGCCTGGGCGTGATGCCGGACCGGTGCGCCGTGGGGTGCTGCGCCAACGCGCGCGGCCCGCGCCCGGCGCTCGGCGGCCAGGACTCGTGAACGCCGGCGCCGCAGAGCTCCGCACCCTCGCGGTGGAGGTCGCCCGCGCAGCCGGGGCGCTGGTGCGCGAGCGCCGCGCGACCGGTGTCAGCGTGGCGGCGACCAAGAGCAGTGACGTCGACGTCGTCACCGAGGCCGACCGCGCCAGTGAGGAGCTCGTGCGCCGGTTGCTCGCCGAGGCGCGCCCCGGCGACGGGTTCCTCGGCGAGGAGGGCCACGACGACGACGGGTCGACCGGCGTGCGGTGGGTCGTCGACCCGATCGACGGCACCGTGAACTTCCTCTACGGCATCCCCCAGTACGCCGTGTCCGTCGCGGCGCAGCGCGACGGCGTGAGCGTCGCCGGGGCGGTGCTCGACGTCGCGAGCGGCTCGGTGTGGAGCGCGGAGCGCGCCGACGACGGCTCCGCGGCGTCGTGGCGCGACGGCGTACCGACCGCCGTGCGGGCCCCTGCGCCGCTGGCGCAGCGGCTCGTCGGCACCGGCTTCAGCTACGAGGCGCGGGTGCGCGCGCTCCAGGCCGCGGCCGTGGGGCGCCTGCTGCCGCAGGTGCGCGACATCCGCCGGTTCGGGTCGTGCGCGCTGGACCTCTGCGGGGTGGCCTCGGGCCTGCTCGACGGCTACGTCGAGGAGGGCACGCACCTGTGGGACCACGCGGCCGGCTCGCTGGTCGCGGAGGGGGCCGGGGCCCGCTGGGCGCTGGCGCGCGGGGTGGGCGGCGGCGACCTCCTGGTGTGTGCGCCGGCACACGGCTTCGACGAGCTCTGGGAGACCGTCGTGGCCTGCGGGTTCGCGGCGGCGTCCGACACCGTCTGACGCGCCCGTGCGGGGGAATAGCCACCCTGCGCGTACTGTTCACCCGCCACGCCCCGGACCGGTGTTCCGAGTCGGGGACGGATGGTGCACAATCTGGCGCCGACGACGACGAAGAGTGAGATGCGAGCCCGGTGAGACGGGCGATGCCCGCAGGACAGGGGAGGCAAGCCATGGCGACCGACTACGACGCGCCACGCAAGAACGAGGAAGACCAGTCCGAGGAGAGCATCGAGGAGCTCAAGGCCCGCCGCCACGACAAGAACTCGGGCAAGGTCGACGAGGACGAGGCGGAGGCCGCTGAGGCCTTCGAGCTGCCCGGCGCCGACCTCTCCCACGAGGAGCTGGCGGTGGAGGTGAAGCCGAAGCAGGAGGACGAGTTCACCTGCATGAGCTGCTTCCTGGTCCACCACCGCTCGCAGCTGGCCGACGAGAAGAAGCTGATCTGCAAGGACTGCGCCTGAGCGCTGCGCGCCGCCTCAGCGGCGCGACGAAGGGCCGCCACCCGGCTGGGTGGCGGCCTTTGCGCATGTCGAGGCGGTGACCCTGGGTCAGGTCGTGCGTCAGGAGGTCGGCGCGCCGGCCTTGTCGGCGTCCTGCCCGTCCTTCTGCAGCTCCGGGGGCAGGTGGCCGGTGGAGCGCGCGTAGTAGTTGGCGGCCTTGCGGGCGGCCAGCATCCGGGCCAGGGCGATGAAGGTGCCGCTGACGGTGGCCCAGGCCACCGCCTCCCACAGGTCGACGTCGGGGTCGGCGGGGTTGGCCGGCGGGTTCTTGCCCGTGGCCGCGCGCCAGGACGTGTTGATCGTCTTCTTCGCCACGGCGGCGGCGCCCAGCGCGGCCACCAGCGAGAAGACGGTCCAGACCTTGGAGCTCCCGGAGCTCCCCTGCGACGAGTCAGCCATGACCCGACCTTACCCAGCCACCCGGGCGCGCATGAGCCCCAGGGGAGCCCCAGGGGGAGAAGGCGGACGGCGGCGGGCTCAGCGGCTGAACAGGCGCGCCAGGAAGCCGGTGCCCGGCTCCTTGGGGTGTCCGGCGCAGCGCTGGGAGCGCGGCACGCCGGCGAGCACCTGCTCGACGTGGCGGCCGCAGCCGGCCCAGCCGGTCTTGCCGCACTTCCGGCACACGGTCGGTCGACACACAGTGGTTCTCCTCTTCCTCGGGGGTGGTGGTGGGTTCGGGGGGTCAGGCCAGGACAGCGGTCGCGGAGGCCACGGCCACCCCGAGCAGCAGCGCGATGAAGGCCTGCGACAGCCGTCGGGGGTCGGTGCGGCGTGCCGTGCGCACGCCGGCCAGGGCGCCCACGACGGCGGCGGCGGTGAGCACCAGCACGATGCCCCAGTCGGGCACCGGCGCGTCACCGGGGAGGCGGGCGAGCAGGGCGACGGCGCTGGTGGCCACGATCACGACGAGGGAGGTCCCGGCGGCCTCGGCGACCTCGAGACCGAGCGAGAGCACGAGGGCCGGCACGACCAGGAAGCCCCCGCCCACCCCCAGGAAGCCGGTCAGCAGCCCGGTCACGGTCGCCGCCACCAGCACCTTGAGCGCCCGCGGGCAGGCGCAGGTGAAGGGCCGCAGGGTGATGATCGGGACGTCGGCCGGTCGCTGCTCGGCGGGCAGCCCGCGCCGCCGGTGACTGCGCACCAGCATCGCCAGCGCCACCACGAGCAGCAGGGCCGAGAAGGCCAGCAGGAGGACGTCCCCCGGGGTCCGCAGCGCGAGCCGGGAGCCGACCACCGCACCGCCGGTCGCTGCGGCGCCGAAGGCCAGGCCGCGGCCGACACGCACGGTGCCCGATGGTCGCGTCGCGACCGCGGCCACCAGCGCGGTGGCGCCGACCACGACCAGCGACCCGGTCGTCGCGGCGATCGGCGACTGTCCGAGCAGGTGCACCAGGACCGGGACGGCGAGGATCGAACCGCCGCTTCCGAGGGCGCCGAGGCTGAGCCCGATGAGCAGGCCCGCCGCGACGGCCACCAGCCCGGTCACCAGGGTCACGCCGACGCCTCCACCAAGGGCAGTCCGGCGTCAGCGGCCCGGTCGAACTCGTCGTCCACGACCACGACGGAGCGGCCGCGTGCCGCCAGCAGCGACCCGGCGGTCGCGGCTCGGTACCCGGCGCCGCAGTGCACCCACACCTCGCCGTCGGGCACCTCGTCGAGGCGTCCGGGCAGCTCGTGCAGCGGGATGCCGAGCGCGCCGTCGAGCCGGCGCTCGGCGTGCTCGCCGGCGAGCCGCACGTCGAGCACGACCACGTCGCGGTGGCGGCGTACGGACTCGAGGTCGGCGAAGCGGGCGACCGGGAACGACGACGGCTCCGTGGTCCAGTCCTGCGGACCTCCGGTCGCCTGGGCGGCCGGACGGTCGAGGCCGATCCGCGACAGCTCGCGCTGCGCGAGGGCCACCTGCTCCGGCGTCTCGCCCAGCAGGGTCAGCGGGGTGCCCGCGGGGATCAGCCAGCCGAGGTAGGTGGCGAAGGAGTCCTCGAGCCCGAAGCTCAGCGAGCCCGGCACGTGCCCGGCCGCGAAGGCCGTGCGGTGCCGCAGGTCGACCACCCACTCGCCGGCGTGCAGCGCCCGCCGGATCTGGTCGGCGTCCGCGTGGCGCGGGGGAGTGAGGTCGGGGGCGTCGGGGCCGGCGAGGTTGGCCGGTGCCATCCGGGCGTAGTAGGCGGGCCAGGCGTCCAGACCGGCCAGCAGGCCGGCCACCCATGTCTCGACGTCCTCGCGGAGCACCGGGTTGGCCAGGCGCTCGTCGCCGATGGTGGAGGCCGTCACGTCGGACTGGGTCGCGGAGCAGAAGGAGCCGAAGCCGTGCGTGGGCAGGAGGCGGGCGCTGCCCGGCGCGAGGTCGGCGAGCAGGTGGGCCGAGGCGTGCTGGCGGCGCACGAGTGCGTCGGTGTGGTCGGGGCCCAGGAGGTCCGGTCGCCCGGTCGACCCGTGGAGGAGAGAGCCCCCGGAGAGCACCGCCAGGGTCCGGCCGGCGGTGTCGTCGGCGAGCAGGTAGGAGAGGTGGGTCCAGGTGTGGCCGGGCGTCGCCACGGCGGTGAGCCGCATCCGGTCGCCGACGGCGACCACCTGCCGGTCCTCGACCGGCACCCGGTCGAAGGAGACGGGGTCGGCGGCGTTGACGAGGTACGCCGCGCCGGTCTCCCGCGCCAGCGCGTAGCCGCCGGTGACGTAGTCGTTGTGGATGTGGGTCTCGAGCACGTGGGTCAGGCGCACGCCCTCCTGCTCGAGCAGGTGCTGGACGCGGTCGATGTCGCGCTGCGGGTCGACGACGAAGGCGACCTCGCCGTCGTGGACCAGGTAGCTCCGGTCGCCCAGGCTCTTCGTGTCGACCGGGAGGATCGTCAGGTCGCTCACCGGGAGACCCCCGGTGCCGGTGCCAGGCCGGTCTCGACCGGCCGACCGGAGCGCACCCAGGCCGACGTCCCGCCGACGACGTTGAGCGCGTCGTACCCGGCGGCGCTCAGCACGTTGCAGATCACGCCGCTGCGGTTGCCGGTGGCGCACACGACGAGCACCGGCCGCTCGCGGTCGATCTCGGCGAGCCGCCCGGTCACCTGGGCCATCGGCACGAGCAGCGCGCCGGGCAGGTGCCCGGCGACGTACTCCCTCGGCTCGCGCACGTCCACGAGCGTGGCACCGGCGGCGACGGCGCCCTCGACGTCCTCGATCGCGATCTCTCGCACGGGGTTCTCCTCGGTTCGACCTCCATACCCGACGGGGTATGCCTTGCGAGTGCGACATTAACACCCCGGGGGGTATAGTGCACACCGAGGAACGACGACGACGGCGCCCCCCGAGGAGACCCCATGGAGCTCGACCCCACCGAGATGGTCCCGGTGATCAACCGGATCAAGCGCGCCCAGGGTCAGCTGGCCGGGGTGCTGCGGATGCTCGAGGAGGGCCGTGAGTGCGAGGACGTCGTGACCCAGCTCGCGGCGGTGTCCAAGGCGCTCGACCGGGCCGGCTTCGCGATCGTGGCCACCGGCCTCCAGCAGTGCCTGGTCCAGGGTGACGGCGACGCCGACCCGCTCGACGTCAAGAAGATGGAGAAGTTGTTCCTGTCGCTCGCGTGAGCGCGCCCAGCGCCGCGACCAGCTCCTCGGGGCGGCGCGTGCTGACCAGCCAGTACGGCGCGGGGTCGGCCGGGTCGACGACCTCGACCTTGACCGCTCGCTTGAGGTACGGGCGCAGCAGGAGGTAGGCGCGGGCGTCGGCCTCGCGGCCGGCGACGCGCCGGGTGGCCTCGGGGTCGAGCGCGGTCGAGGTCCCGAGGTGCTCCGCCCCGATCCGGGCGCGACCCGCGCGGAGCACGCCGCCGCCGACCTGCACCCGGGCCGCGCCGTAGGCGACGAAGAGACCGGCCATCAGGGCGAGGGCGAGGGCCGTGACCACCCAGGCCGCGGGGCCCGGGACAGCGACCACGACGGCGATCCAGAGCGTGGCGACGAGCATCGTCCCCTGCACCCACCAGCGCAGCGGGACGCCGAGCCGCTCGTCGTACTCCACCGGCGTGTCCACGGGCACGATCGTAGGCGGCGCGGTGCCGGCGCCCGGCGGGTAGGGTCCGCCCGTGAGCCCAGCCGAACCCCCCGCCGGCCCGCTGCAGGTGGCGGTCCTCCGCCTCGACCCCGACCTCCCGCTCCCGGCGTACGCCCACCCCGGCGACGCGGGCGCGGACCTCGTGACCGCGGTCGACGTGAGCCTCGCGCCGGGGGAGCGGGCGCTGGTGCCGACGGGCGTCGCCCTGGCGCTCCCGGCCGGCTACGTCGGCCTGGTGCACCCGCGGTCGGGCCTCGCCGCCCGGCACGGGCTCTCGATCGTGAACACCCCCGGCACCATCGACGCCGGCTACCGCGGCGAGATCAAGGTGCTGCTGGTCAACCACGACCGCCACGAGCCGATCGAGCTCCGGCGGGGCGACCGGGTGGCGCAGCTGGTCGTGCAGCGGTACGAGCACGTCGCCTTCCACGAGGTGGAGGCCCTGCCGGACTCCGTGCGCGGTGCCGGGGGCTACGGTTCTACCGGAGGTTTCGCGTCGTCCGTCGAGCGCGAGGCCCGAGTCGAGGGGAGCTGAGGAACCGCCGTGAAGTTCCGTCGCAAGGCCGCTGACGAGCCCGTCCCGGAGGACGAGGGGTCGTCCGAGCTGCTCGACGCGCCGGCGGTGCCGGACGAGGCGCCCACCGCCGGGCCGTACGACGTCGCCGACGTCGGGGACGACGGTGTCGAGCGGGTCGACCTCGGGTCGCTGCTGATCACGCCCGAGGCCGGCCGCGAGCTGCGCCTGCAGGTCGACGAGAACACCCAGTCCGTGCAGTCGGTCGTGCTGGCCGGCTCCGACGGCGCGCTCGAGCTGCGCGCCTTCTCCGCCCCGCGCGGGGGAGACCTGTGGAGCGAGGTGCGCCCGCAGGTGGCGGCCGACATGGCGCGCCGGGGCGGCACCGCCACCGAGCGCGAGGGCGCCTTCGGCACCGAGCTGGTCTGCCAGCTCACCGTGCAGAGCCCCGACGGCAAGACGGCGACGCAGCCGTCGCGCATCGTCGGGATCAACGGCGCGCGCTGGATGCTGCGCGCGACCTTCCTGGGCCGGCCGGCCCTCGACCCCGAGGGCGCCGAGGGCTGGGACGACACCCTGCGCTCGGTCGTCGTACGCCGGGGCGAGCACGCCATGCCCGTGGGGGACCCGCTTCCCCTGGTGCTGCCGGCGAACGCGCGCCGGCAGGCGCCCCCGGCCGGTTGAGCCGACGATGGCACACGAGAGCCGGATCCGCCGGAGCCTGAGCCGGTGGGCCAACAGCTCGGAGATGCACGAGCGTGAGCTGCGCCGCGCCTTCTCCGAGTCGGGGCTGGTGCCCATCGCGGACGCGCCCGACCGCGAGCTGGTGCGGCTGCGCGGGACCGTGCGGACGGTCACGCTGCGACCCCGGGGCGGCGTACCGGCGCTCGAGGCGGAGCTCGGGGACGGATCCGGCTCGCTGACCCTCATCTTCCTCGGCCGCCGCCGGATCGCCGGGATCGCGCCGGGCTCGGACCTGCAGGTCGAGGGCCGGATCGGCGTCCACCAGGGCGAGCGGATCATGTACAACCCGCGCTACGAGCTGATCCCGCCGCCATGAGCGCCGCCGCCCACGAGCCGGCTGCCGTCGAGACCGTCGAGGCAGTGGTGCGCGCCCAGCTCGCGCGTGCCCTCGGTGGTCGCCGCGGGATGGTCGAGGCCGCCGTGCCGACGCTCGTGTTCACCGTGCTCTGGCTGACCACCAAGGACCTCACCCTGGCGATCGCCTCCAGCGTCGGCGTGGCGCTGGTGCTCCTCGCGGCCCGGCTGGTGCAGCGCTCGACGATCCAGTTCGTCGTGAACGCGCTGTTCGGCATCGGCATCGGCTGGCTCTTCGTCCACCTCTCCGCCCGCGGCGGGGGGAGTGCGGACGACCAGGCGCTGGCGTACTTCCTGCCCGGCATCCTCTACAACTCCGTCTACTCGGTGCTGCTCGCCTTCTCCTGCCTGGTCGGGTGGCCGCTGGTCGGCTTCATGGTCGGCAGCGTCACCGGTGACCCGACCGCCTGGCACTCCGACCGCCAGGTCGTGCGGCTCTGCTCGCGGCTGACGTGGGTGCTGGTGGCGCCGTGCATCATCCGGGTGCTCGTGCAGGCGCCGGTCTGGCTGTCGGCGAAGTCGGGCGCCCTGGACGTGGACACCGCCGTCGCCGTCCTCGGCGTCGCCAAGATCGTGATGGGCTGGCCGCTCCAGCTCGCCGCGCTGGGGCTGATGGTGTGGCTGCTGGCCCGCAACCACACGCCGCTGGAGCAGTCGGTCGCCGAGCCGGAGGCCTGAGCCCGTCGAGACCACGCCCGGGTGCCGTCGGTGCAGCCCGTCGGTCGAGCTCGTCGAGACCACCATTCCCGCCGCCGGTCTGTGCACGGGGTGATCTGGACGTGTGACCCCCGTGCCTCAGCGGCGGCCAAGCAGGCACGGGAGTCACACCGATGGTGGGGGGAGGTGCCGCCCGCCACGGCCTGGCACGCGGTTGGGTGGGCCACGGAGATCCACTCGGCCACCGAGGCGGGGGCACTCCCTCGTGCTCCTACTGTGCGCCTCGAACGGCGGGCGTGCATCGCCGAAATCGACGATAGCTGGCCGGGACCGCGCGCCGTCGTCAGGTGCGCGACAGCCAGACCTCGTCGGCCTTGACCTTCGCCCTGCGCCGGAGGAGTGACGCTGCGACGACGAGGCCGGCTCCGAGACCGACCGCGGCGAGCGCGAGCGGCAGCCGGGCGTCGGCGGTCTCCCGGCACGCGGTGAAGCCGTCGGTCCCCTGGTAGCCCTCGGAGTTGTCGAAGAGGAAGGCGGAGCCACAGTGGAAGCTCTCGCTGTCGTAGAGGCCCCCGACGGGCGCGAACCCGATGACGGAGCCGCACACGAGCAGCACGCCACCGGCGACGAGCAGCGCGGCCGCGGCGACGAGCAGCCACGGGGGCCGGCGACCACGATCCATGCGACCAGTTGACCGCACTGCGGAGGGCTCGGCGGCGCGGACCGCCGGTCATACCCCCATGTGGGGGTGCGGCGGACTACCGTGCGGCATGGACCTGTCCGTCTGCGTCACCGACGAGCAGTACGACGCGTGGCGCGCCGTGCGGCTCGTCGTCGAGCCGGCGTCGCGCACCCAGAGCCTCCAGGAGATCCGGGCCGAGGACTCCCCGGAGCGACTGCTGCTCCTCGCCGTCGACGAGGGTCACGTCGTGGGATGCGGCATCGCCAAGAAGGGCGAGACCGCCGGCGGGTTCGTCATGCCACGCGTCCTGCCCGAGCACCGTCGGCGGGGCGTGGGCTCGGCGCTCCTGCATCGGCTCGCCGACCACTGCGGCGACCTGGGTCTCACGTCGGTGTCGACCGGCGTCGAGGACGAGGGTGCGCTGGCGTTCGCGGAGCGCTTCGGGTTCGTCGAGGTCGACCGTGAGGTCGAGCAGGTGCGGGCGGTGGGCGTCGAACCGGCACCCGGGGCGCCACCGGAGGGCGTCGTGGTGGTCGAGGCGAGCCGGCGCCCCGGGCTGTGGGGAGCGTGCTTCGAGACGTTCGGCCGGGAGGTGCTCGCCGACTTCGCCCTGCACTCGCCGCTCGAGATCACCGCCGGGCAGTGGAACGCGGACTGGTGCGGCGACCCGATGTGGTTGGCCCTGCTCGGTGACGAGGTGATCGGGTGCGCGGGCCTGATCCGCGACGCGGACCGGCCGGGGCGCGCCGAGAACTCCCTGACCGCGGTCAGTCGTGCGTGGCGCGGTCGTGGCGTCGCCTCGCACCTGAAGCGCCTCACCCTCCACTGGGCCGCCCAGCACGGGCTGGAGGAGGTCTACACCTGGACGCAGGACGGCAACGCGTCGATGCGGCGCCTCAACGAGCACCTCGGCTACGTCACCACCCGCAGCTCCATCACCGTCTCGCGGCCGCTGCCGCTCACCATCTGACCGCGGTGACCTGGGCGGCAGCCCGGGGCACTCAGCCCCCGTGGTGCGTGGGCGCGAGCAGCCGCTCGAGCTCGTCCTCGACGTCGGCGGAGACCACGAAGAGCAGCTCGTCGCCCGACTCGATCGGCTGCTCGGCGCTCGGCGTGTAGACCTGACCGTCGCGCAGGATGGTGACGAGGGCACAGTTCTCCGGCAGGGGGATCAGGCCGGCCGGCTTCCCGACGTACGGCGAGTCCTCGGGCAGCGTCAGCTCGACCAGGTTGGCGTTGCCCTGGCGGAAGGTGAAGAGCCGGACCAGGTCGCCGATGGTGACGGCCTCCTCGACCAGGGCGGACATGATCCGCGGGGTCGAGACGTTGACGTCCACGCCCCAGGCCTCGGTGAAGAGCCACTCGTTGTTCGGGTGGTTCACCCGGCCCACGGTGCGCGGCACGCCGAACTCGGTCTTGGCCAGCAGCGAGGTGACGAGATTGACCTTGTCGTCGCCGGTCGCCGCGATCACCACGTCGCACTGGTCGAGGCGGGCCTCCTCGAGCGAGGAGAGCTCGCACGAGTCGGCAAGCAGCCACTCGGCGTCGGGCACCCGCTCCGGCTTCATCGCCGATGGCGACTTGTCGATGAGCAGCACCTGGTGGCCGTTCGTGATCAGCTCGCGGGCGATGGAGCGCCCCACGGCGCCGGCCCCTGCGATCGCGACGCGCATCAGTCCTCGCCCTCCGGGCCCTGGTCGATGACGGAGTAGGCGTGCGCCGCGTTCTCCTCGCGCATCACGAGGTGGAGGAGGTCGCCCTCCTGGATGATCGTGTCGCGGCCCGGGAGCATGCCCTCGCCGAGCCGGTCGATCCAGGCGATCCGGCTCCGGGTCTGGTCCTGGAACCGGACCGTGCGCTGGCCGACCCACTTCTCCGGCAGCGGCACCTGGTCGAGCCGGATGGTGCCCGACGGGTCGCGGTAGTCGGGCTCGGCGCCGGCCGGCAGCAGCCGCCGCAGCACCTGGTCGGCGGTCCACTTGACCGTGGCGACCGTCGTGATGCCCAGGCGCTGGTAGACCTCGGCGCGGCCGGGGTCGTAGATCCGGGCCACGACCTGGGGGATGCCGAAGGTCTCGCGCGCCACCCGCGCGGCGATGATGTTGGAGTTGTCGCCGCTGGAGACCGCGGCGAACGCCTCGGCGCGGCGGATGCCGGCCTTCTCGAGGACCTGCTGGTCGAAGCCGAAGCCCGTGACCTTGTCGCCGTTGAACGACGGGCCGAGTCGCCGGAAGGCGTCCGGCTCGCTGTCGATCACCGACACCGTGTGGTTGCGGTCCTCCAGGCTGCGGGCCAGCGTGGAGCCGACCCGGCCACATCCCATGATCACCACGTGCACGGGGGCCACCGTATCCCAGTGCCGCCCCCGCGCCGCCCGGCGTCACCGGGGGCGCGCCGTCACCGGCCGACCACGGATGACACGGGGCGCGGGACGGAGGTCTACGCTTCCCACTCGTGGGTGTCGGCGACGTCTCGAAGCGGATCCTGCTGGGGCGCAAGCTGCGCAGCTCCCAGCTGGGCGAGACGCTGCTTCCCAAACGCATCGCGCTCCCGGTCTTCGCCAGCGACGCGCTGTCGTCGGTGGCCTACGCCCCGGACGAGATCTTCATCATGCTCGGCCTCGCCGGCGCATCGGCGTACGTCTGGTCCTGGAAGATCGGCATCGCGGTCGCGATCGTGATGGCGGTCGTGGTCGCGTCGTACCGCCAGAACGTCCACGCCTACCCGAGTGGCGGCGGCGACTACGAGGTGGCCACGGTCAACCTCGGGCGCAACGCCGGCATCACCGTGGCCAGCGCCCTGCTCTGCGACTACGTGCTGACCGTCGCGGTGTCGATCTCGTCGGGCTCGCAGTACGCCGCGGGCGCGATCCCGGCGCTCGTGGGCCACGAGGCCACCTTCGCCACGGCCATGGTGCTGCTGCTGATGGCGATGAACCTGCGCGGCATCCGCGAGTCCGGCACGTTCTTCGCGGTGCCGACCTACGCCTTCATGGTCGCGATCCTCGGCATGTGCGCCTACGGGCTGTTCCAGCTCGTCACCGGCACGCTCCCCGACGTGCAGAGCGCCGACCTCGACATCACGACCGCCCCCGGGTACGAGCAGCCGCTGACGACCGTCGCCCTGATGATCCTGCTCGCCCGCGCGTTCTCGTCGGGCTGTGCCGCGCTGACCGGTGTCGAGGCGATCTCGAACGGCGTGCCGGCCTTCCGCAAGCCCAAGAGCCGCAACGCGGCGACCACGCTGCTGCTGCTCGGGATGATCGCGATCACGATGATGCTCAGCGTCATCGTGCTGGCCGACCAGATGGGCCTGAAGTACGTCGATCCCCACGAGCTCGAGCGGATGACCCTCAACGGGCAGCCGCTGCCGGTGGGCTACGACCAGGACCCGGTGATCGCCCAGATCGCCCGCGCGGTCTTCGACCACTTCCCGGCAGGCTTCTACCTCGTGGTCACGGTCACGGGGATCATCCTGGTGCTCGCCGCCAACACGGCGTTCAACGGCTTCCCGGTGCTCGGCTCGATCCTCGCCGAGGACGGCCTCGCGCCCCGTGCCCTCGGCTCTCGCGGCGACCGCCTGGCCTACAGCAACGGCATCGTCTTCCTCGCGCTGATGGCGATCGTGCTGATCCAGATCTTCGACGCGGAGACCACGCGGCTGATCCAGCTCTACATCGTCGGCGTCTTCGTGTCGTTCAACCTCAGCCAGCTCGGCATGATCCGGCACTGGACCCGCCACCTGGCCACCGAGCAGGACCCGGCGACGCGCCTGAGCATGCAGCGCTCGCGCGTGATCAACACGATCGGCCTGTCCTTCACGGCCGTGGTGCTGGTGATCGTGCTGCTCACCAAGTTCATGGCCGGCGCCTGGATCACCCTCCTGGCGATGGCCACCTTCTTCGCGACCATGAAGGCGATCAGCCGCCACTACGACAAGGTCGCGATGGAGCTCGCCGCCGACGAGGACGACAAGATCCTCCCCACACGGGTGCATGCGATCGTGCTGGTCTCCAAGCTGCACAAGCCGACCCTGCGGGCGCTGGCCTTCGCCAAGGCATCCCGGCCCAACATCCTCGAGGGCGTCTACGTCGCCGACGACGCCGCGAAGACCAACCGGCTGCTGCAGGAGTGGGACGAGCGCAACTTCGGGGTGCCGCTCAAGGTGCTCCATTCGCCCTACCGCGAGGTGGTGCGGCCCATCGTCGAGTACGCCGGCGAGATCCGGCGGTCCAACCCCCGCGGTGTGGTGGCGGTCTACATCCCGGAGTACGTCGTCGGCCGCTGGTGGGAGCAGCTCCTGCACAACCAGACCGCGCTGCGGCTCAAGGGGCGGTTGCTCTTCGCGCCGGGCGTCATGGTCATCTCGGTGCCCTACCAGCTGCGCTCCTCGGAGATCGCGGTGCGGCGCGAGCTCCGCGAGGAGGAGCGCGTCCACGCCGGCGACCTGCGGCGCGGCCGGATCCGGACCCGCAACAACCGCGACACCCAGATCCCGCGGTGAGCGCTCGTCGCGGGGGAGGGCGTCGGGCCCGGGCCCGGCAACCGCGCGGGCGGTCGCGGGTCGGCGAGCAGTTCGAGGCCGAGGTCGGGCCGGTCGCCCACGGCGGGCACTGCGTCGTCCGCCTGCCCGAGCCCGAGTCACGGGTCGTCTTCGTGCGGCACGCCCTGCCGGGTGAGCGGGTGGTGCTGGAGGTGACCGAGGGCACCGACGGCGACCGCTTCTGGCGCGCGGACGCAGTCGAGGTGCTCGACGCCTCGCCCGACCGGGTGCCGGCACCGTGCCCCGTCGCGGGGCCGGGGCTGTGCGGCGGCTGCGACTTCCAGCACGTGACCCTGCCGGCGCAGCGGGCGCTCAAGGCCGCCGTGGTGCGCGAGCAGCTGGTGCGCCTCGGACGGCGCGACGCGGACGACCCGCTCGTGAGCGGCCTGGCGGTCGAGGCGGTGCCCGGCGACGTCGACGGCCTGCGGTGGCGCACCCGGCAGCGGTACGTCGCCCTGCCCGACGGCCGCCGTGGGATGCGCAAGCACCGCTCCCACGACGTCGTACCGGTGGACGACTGCCTGCTCGAGGCGCACGCACCGGCGGCCCACACGGTGCACGGCGTGGACTTCTCGGTCGCGGCCGACGGCTTCTGGCAGGTGCACCCGGGCGCGCCGGAGGTGCTGGTCGACGCGGTGCTCGACCTCCTGGCGCCGCGGTCGGGGGAGACGGCGCTCGACCTCTATGCCGGCGTCGGCCTCTTCGCCCGCTTCCTGCTCGGCGCCGTCGGGCGCGAGACCCGGGTGGTCGCCGTCGAGGGCGACGCGGCCGGCTGCGACCACGCCCGCCTCAACCTGTCCGACCACCCGCGGGCCGTGGTCGCCCACGGCCCGGTCGAGCGCGTGCTCAGGTCGTCGTACGACGAGCCCTTCGACCTCGTCGTCCTCGACCCACCCCGCGAGGGCGCCGGGAAGACGGTCGTCGAGCAGGTCGCCGACCGCGCTCCGCGCGCTGTCGCCTACGTCGCCTGCGACCCCGCGGCGCTCGGCCGCGACGTGGCGACATTCGCCTCGCTCGGCTACCGACTCACCGCCCTGCGCGCCTTCGACCTCTTCCCGATGACCCACCACGTCGAGTGCGTGGCGCTGCTGGAGAAGACCGGATCTCACCTGCGGTGACGCGGATTCGCGATGCGCGCGCTGACGGTCAAGAATCCGCCTTCGGGGGCACTTGGGGGGGCGCTGCGCCGCATCCGACAGGAGGCGGACTTCGTGGAGCTCGGCGCGAATCCCTGACCGGGACTGCTGCGCCAGGTGGTTTCCCCTCGCGCCGAAGTCACGGAGCCGACGGGCGGAACGCGCCCAGCGGACGAACGATCTTGATGGCGCCGCGCGGTTGCTGTGGCAGGGGGATGGTTGAATCCCCGAGCATGGACGGCACATCGCCTCAAGACACGGCTTATGAGGACAGGCCGAGCAGGTCGCCCTGGATCGCCCAACTCGCCGCCGACGGTCCGCCCCGGCCACTGGCCGAGGACACCCGGGCGGATGTCGTGATCGTGGGTGCCGGCATCGCAGGCGTAGCAGCCGCGTTCTTCACATTGCGGGAAACCACGGCGCGGGTGCTCCTGGTCGAGCGCGACCGGGTGGGGCGGGGCGCGACCGGACGCAACGCTGGACAGCTCACGACGTACTTCGAGCGGCCGCTGTGCGACATCGCCGACGAGTTCGGGGTCGAGATGGCAGCTGCCGGCCAGCGCGGGTTCGATGATGCGCACGGCCTGCTCGACCTGATGGTCGCCGAGAGCGAGGCCTCGGTCCGGGTGGAGCGGTTCACCGGCCACATGGGGATGTTCAACCTCCACCACGTGCTCGTGCACCTGCGCAGCAATCTGGTACGTCGACAGGGCGGGCTGCGCCTGGAGACCTGTCTCGTCTCGGACGAGGCCGCCTTCGCCTCAGCGATCCCCGCCGAGCTGGATGGCCTGTACACGCTGGTCCCGCAGGCGCGGATCCGAGAACTCCTGGAGACGCGCGACGACCGGTACTCGGCCGTGCTCTCGGACCGCAAGGGTTGCGCCAACAGCGGCCTCCTGGTCCAGCAGGTGCTCGCCAACCTCGAGCAGCGCTATCCGGAACGCTTCCGGTTCGTCGACCACACTCCCGTCGATCGTGTGGTCGTCGGGGAGGACCGCGTCGTGGCGCACGGCCGGGGTCACACGGTGACGTCGTCCCAGGTGGTCCTGTGCACCAACGGCTTCGTGGACCACCTCGTCACCGATCGGCTCGGAGCACCGATCGGGCTCGCGCCCGACCAACAAGTGACCGGCCGAGTCGCCTACATGACGGCGTTCGTGGACCACCCGCGGCCCCCCGCAGCCATGAGCTACATCCGCAACCCCACCATCGGCGGCGACACGGCCTACGTCTATGTCACCCGGCGCACCTACGACCGACCCGATGACACCGTCACCCTCACCTGCATGGGGGGGCCGGAGTACCCGTTCCACGAAGCAGGCTACGACCCGGACACCCCGTTCCCGGGACCCCTGCTCGGCGCCATGGACCAAGAGGTCCGGCCGTTCGCTCAGCCCGCGCGCCCACCGGGTCTGCCCTACGACTTCCAGTGGCACGGACTGATGGGCTACAACGCCGGCGGGGTCCGCGTCGTCGGAGCCCACCCCCGCCACCCCAGGCTGTACTACAACCTCGGCTGCAACGGCGTCGGGTTCCTGCCCTCGATCTACGGCGGGGAACGCATCGCTCACCTGCTCGCCGGCGAGCGCCTGACCCCCAGCATCTTCGATCCCCGCTGACACCTGTGCCCGAGACCGCCGCAGCGATCGGCTACTCGTGGACTCCACCAGGAGCGACATGCCACCGCGACAGCGGCCAGTTCGCTGCGGCGCTCCTCGCCACGTTGCGTGCGTGCGGTCGAGTTCGCCCACATGGGCAGCGTCGGGAAGCAGCCCCGGTCGCTGGATGAGTCCCGGATGACGACGCAGAGGCGCGACTGGTCGGGCAGAACCTTCCGCGAATCGACGTCGAGCGCCGCTGTGGGGCGATGCCTGTGGCCGGTTGCCATGAGCAGAAGCCGACTCTTCGAGGGCGCGCTCGGGGTGCCCTCTGCATCGCGGTCGTTCGCAGAGGGATGCTGACGTTCAGAGCATCTCAGGCGGCAAATCGGCAGGTCAGCGCCTCTTCGCTCTCCTGAAGGCAGTGGACCGCACAGGCTCGCGCTCACGCTCAGGACGATCGGTGTCTTCCCGATGATCCCCCAGGTCGAGCGCGTGGCGCTGCTGGAGCGGTAGAGCCTCACCCCGGGTCAGGTTGGCACCGGCCCGGCCGACCATGTATCTTGACGTCAAGATAGTTGCGTGGCGGACCCGCCTACCGGGGCTGCCGGCACAGCGGCAAGATGGGGAACCGTGCCCGACGTCCACCACCCTGGGCGCGACCGGGCCACGACGACGACACGACGAGGAGACGGCGGATGGCGAGCAAGGACAGCTTCGGCGCGAGGAGCACCCTGGACGTCGGGGGGACCGGCTACGAGATCTACCGGCTCGACGCGGTCAGTGGCGAGGGCCTCGACGTCGCGACGCTGCCCTACAGCCTCAAGGTGCTGCTGGAGAACCTCCTGCGCACCGAGGACGGCGCAGACATCACCGCCGACGACATCCGGGCGCTGGCCGGCTGGGACGCCGACGCCCAGCCCGACAAGGAGATCCAGTTCACCCCCGCGCGGGTGATCATGCAGGACTTCACCGGCGTGCCCTGCGTCGTCGACCTCGCCACGATGCGCGAGGCGATGGCCGAGCTCGGCGGCGACCCGTCGCGCATCAATCCGCTCGCCCCGGCCGAGATGGTGATCGACCACTCGGTCATCGCCGATGTCTTCGGCACCCCGGAGGCCTTCGAGCGCAACGTCGAGATCGAGTACGAGCGCAACCGCGAGCGCTACCAGTTCCTGCGCTGGGGACAGGGCGCGTTCGACGACTTCAAGGTGGTCCCGCCCGGCACCGGCATCGTCCACCAGGTCAACATCGAGCACCTCGCCCGCGTGGTCTTCACCCGCGAGTCCGACGGCGCGACCCTGGCCTACCCGGACACCTGCGTCGGCACCGACTCCCACACCACGATGGTCAACGGCATCGGCGTGGTCGGCTGGGGCGTCGGCGGCATCGAGGCCGAGGCGGCGATGCTCGGCCAGCCGGTGAGCATGCTGATCCCGCGTGTGGTCGGCTTCAAGCTCAACGGCGACCTGCCCGAGGGTGCGACCGCGACCGACCTGGTGCTCACGATCACCGAGATGCTCCGCAAGCACGGGGTCGTCGGCAAGTTCGTCGAGTTCTACGGCCCCGGCGTGTCCGCGCTGCCCCTGGCCAACCGCGCCACGATCGGCAACATGAGCCCCGAGTTCGGCTCGACCATCGCGGTCTTCCCGATCGACGAGCAGACCGTCGAGTACCTGCGCCTCACCGGCCGCCCCGACGGGCAGCTCGCGCTGGTCGAGGCCTACGCCAAGGAGCAGGGCCTCTGGCACGACCCGGCCGCCGAGCCCCGCTACTCCGAGCGCCTCGAGCTCGACCTCTCCACCGTCGTCCCGTCGCTCGCCGGGCCCAAGCGCCCGCAGGACCGCGTCTCGCTCTCCGAGGCCAAGGACGCCTTCCGCGGGGCGCTGGCGGACTACGTCGAGGGCGACGAGCAGGAGGAGCAGGGGTACGACGAGGCGGTCGCCGAGTCGTTCCCGGCCTCCGACTCGCCCAGCCACGCCGAGGGCAACGGCGCCCCGGCCAGGCCGTCGGCGGCCCCGCGCGACGGCGGTCGCCCGAGCCGCCCGGCGACCGTCACCATCGACGGCCAGGAGGTCGTGCTCGACCACGGCGCGGTCGCGATCGCCGCGATCACCTCCTGCACCAACACCTCGAACCCCTCGGTGATGATCGGCGCCGCGCTGCTGGCCAAGAAGGCGGTCGAGAAGGGCCTCCAGCGCAAGCCGTGGGTCAAGACCACGCTGGCACCGGGCTCGAAGGTCGTCTCCGACTACTACGAGAAGGCCGGCCTCACGCCCTACCTCGACAAGCTCGGGTTCAACCTCGTCGGCTACGGCTGCACCACCTGCATCGGCAACTCCGGCCCCCTGATCCCCGAGGTCAGCCAGGCGGTCCAGGACAACGACCTCGCCGTGGTCTCGGTGCTCTCCGGCAACCGCAACTTCGAGGGCCGGATCAACCCTGACGTGAAGATGAACTACCTCGCCTCGCCGCCGCTGGTGGTTGCCTACGCCCTGGCCGGCTCGATGGACGTCGACCTGTTCCACGACCCGCTCGGCCAGGACACCGACGGCAACGACGTGTTCATGCGCGACATCTGGCCCACCGCGGCCGAGGTCGAGGAGGTCATCGCCAGCGCGATCACCTCGGAGATGTTCACCTCGGACTACTCCGACGTCTTCGCCGGTGACGAGCAGTGGCGCTCGCTGCCCACGCCCGAGGGCGACACGTTCGCCTGGGACGAGGACTCGACGTACGTCCGGAAGCCTCCCTACTTCGACGGCATGCCCGACGAGCCCGAGCCGGTCACCGACATCGAGGGCGCCCGCGTGCTGCTCAAGCTCGGCGACTCGGTCACGACCGACCACATCAGCCCGGCCGGTGCGATCAAGAAGGACAGTCCGGCGGGCCGCTACCTCGCCGAGCACGGCGTCGAGCAGCGCGACTTCAACTCCTACGGCTCGCGCCGCGGCAACCACGAGGTGATGATCCGGGGCACCTTCGCCAACATCCGCCTGCGCAACCAGCTCGCCCCGGGCACCGAGGGCGGCCTGACCCGTGACTTCACCGCGGGCGGCGAGGTGACGACGGTCTTCGAGGCGTCGGAGAACTACCTCGCGGCCGGTACGCCGCTGGTGGTCCTCGCGGGCAAGGAGTACGGCTCCGGCTCCTCGCGCGACTGGGCCGCGAAGGGCACCGCGCTGCTCGGCGTCAAGGCCGTGATCGCGGAGTCCTACGAGCGCATCCACCGCTCCAACCTGATCGGCATGGGCGTCCTGCCGCTGCAGTTCCCGGAGGGGGAGAGCGCGGAGTCGCTGGGCCTGACCGGCGAGGAGGAGTTCTCCTTCACCGGCGTCACCGCACTCAACGACGGCACGACGCCGCGCACCGTGAAGGTGAAGGCCGGCGACGTCGAGTTCGACGCCGTCGTCCGGATCGACACCCCGGGCGAGGCGAACTACTACCGCAACGGCGGGATCATGCCGTTCGTGCTGCGCAACCTGCGCCGCGGCTGAGGCCCGAGCTGCTCGGTCTCAGCGCACCCGTCCTCGTCGCGGTGGCCCTGGCCCTCCTGGCCGGGGCCACCGTGCAGGCGTTGGTGGGCCTCGGTCTCGGCCTGGTCGCCGCGCCGGTGGTCACCCTGGTGGCGCCCGAGCTGATGCCCGAGCTCATGCTCTGGCTCGCCTTCGCCTACCCCGTCGTGACCCTGCTCGTCGAGCGCGATGACATCGACTGGCGCGGTCTGGGGTGGTCGCTGCCGACGCGCGTGCTCGGCACCGGGCTCGGCGTCGCGGCGGTGGCGGCGTTCACGACCCGCCAGCTCGGCATCGCGGTGGCGGTGATGGTGCTGCTGGCAGTGGTCGTCACCTGGCGTGCGGTCGAGGTGCCGATCACCCCGGCGACGCTGATGACCGCCGGTCTGGTGTCGGGGGTGACCGGGACCGCGACGTCGATCGGCGGGCCACCGGTCGCGGTCCTCTACCAGCACCGCCCGCCGCGGGAGATCCGGACCACGCTGGCGGTCTTCTTCATGGTGGGTGCGGGCCTGTCGCTCGGCGGCCTGGCGCTGGCCGGGCAGCTCGACGGGCACCAGGCGCTCGTGGCGCTGCTCCTGGCGCCGGTGCTCCCGCTGGGCGCGCTGCTCGGCCACGCCCTGCGCCGGTGGCTGCCGGCCGCCCACGTGCGGCCGGCCGTCCTGCTGGTCTGCGCCTCGTCGGCCCTCGTGCTGCTCGTGCGCAGCCTGGCCTGAGAGCGCCCGACCGGTCAGCCCCCGGCGATGTTGACCATCCAGGGCGTGCCGAACCGGTCGGTGACCATGCCGAACTCGTCGCCCCACATCTGCTTCTCCAGCGGCATCGTGACCTCGCCGCCCTCCGACAGCTTCTCGAAGTAGCCGCGCAGCCGGTCGCCGTCGGCGTGGTCGCCGCTGATGCTGACCGAGAAGTTGGCGGGACCCGGGGTGTGCTCCATGCCCGGCGGGGTGTCGGAGGCCATCAGGGTGAAGTCGTCGTCGGTGTGCAGGTTCGCGTGCATCACCCCGTCGGCCGGCTCGCCGCCGAACTCCCCGAAGGTGCTGATGTCGAGCTTCCCGCCGAGCACGGACTGGTAGAACTCCATCGCCTCGCGCGTGGTGTCCTTGAAGTTCAGGTAGGGGTTGAGCCGCGATGCCATGGGTCCTCCTGGGTCGGGTCTGGGTGGTGCTCGCGAATCTAGACCGGGGCGCCGACAGGGATTCAGCGGACGCCTGACGGGGAACTGACGAGGCATGACCCCGAGCCCCACCACCTCGTCGCGCGCCGCCGACGCGTCCACGCGCCCCCACGGCGGCTCCTCCGGCCGCGGCTGGCTCTCCACCTCGGCGACGGTGCTGGTCGCCTGGGCGGTGATCCTCGGCGCCGTCCTGGCGGTCGGGTGGCTGATCACCGGCCCGTTCCGCTCCGGCGTCGAGCCGTGGGACGACGACGTCTCCCGGTGGTTCGCCGACCAGCGGACCCCGACCCTGACCACGTTCGCGGACGCCGGCACGCTGCTCGGGGAGACCCCGGTGGGTGCCGGGGTCGCGGCCGTCGTCGCGATCGCGCTGTCGGTGTGGAAGCGCAGCTGGCGGCCGGCGGCGTTCTTCGCCCTGCTGATCGTCGGCATCGGCGGCTTCTACGCCGTGGCCACGATGCTGATCACCCGGCTGCGCCCGCCGGTGAAGATCCTCGACCCCGGCCTGGTGCCCAACGACAGCTTCCCCTCCGGCCACGTGGCCACGGCCACCGCCGCGTACGCCGGCACCGCCGTCGTCGTCTGGTTCCTCGCGCCGGCCCTGCGTCGGTGGGTGGCGGTGCTGTTCCTGCTCCCGCTCGTCGAGGTGCTGTCGCGGCTCTACGAGGGCGCCCACCACCTCACCGACGTCGCCACCAGCGTGCTCTACACGACCGCCTGGATGGCCGTGCTCATCACCGCCCTGATCCTGCCCGGCAGGGAACGCACGGATCAGTAGCGGACCCGCACGGTGCCCGCGGCGGGGTCGACCCGCACCACGCCGCCGTGCGGCAGCACCAGCTGCGGATCGGTGTGGCCGCTGTCGACGTCGAGCACCACCGGGACGTCCGGCGCGTACTCGGCGAGCGCCCCCAGCACTGCCTCCCGCTGGGCCGTGACGTACGACGCGCGCCCGGCGGCGTCGTTCGGGTGGTCGAAGCTCCACGCCTTGGGCCGCCCGACCAGCACCGCCGCGAACTGCTCGAGCAGCCCGCGCTCACCGGCGCACATCAGCACCTCCCCGACGTACTGCGCGGTCGGCATCTCCTCGGAGGTCTCGAGGAACAGCACGCACCCGGCGTACTCCTCGACCGGCCGCACCCAGCGACCCACCCGCAGCTGGAAGTCGACGATCTCCAGGCAGCCGCCCCACAGCCGCCCCTCCACCGCGGCCTCGCTGCCGGGCACGTGCCAGGTCCAGCCCCCGCCCGGGAGCATCTCCGGCTCGCGCTCGAGGCTCTCGGCCAGCTCCCACCGCTCGTCGACGTCGGTGAACGTCTCGGCCGGGCGCAGGTCGTACCATCCCGAGCCGAGGAACGCCCCCTCGAACGCCTCGGCGGTGTGCGGGTTGCGCGACCCGCAGCGACCCGCGTCGGTCATCACGGCGCCGCCGTAGTAGGACACGAGCCCGGTGTTCCACAGCAGGTGGTGGAGGTTGGTGTTGTCGCTGAGGCCGAAGAACGGCTTGGGGTCCGCGGCCAGCACCGCAGGGTCGAGGTGCCGCAGCACCTTGACCTGGTCCTCGCCGCCGATGCTGGTCAGCACCGCCCGGATCCGCGGGTCGGTGAAGGCCGCCGTCACGTCGCGCGCGCGCTCGGCCGGCGTGCCCTGGCGACGCGTCGTCGGGTACTCGACCACCTCGACGTCGTACGCCTCCTGCAGCCGCCGGATCCCCAGGTCGTAGGGCCCGGGGAAGACCTCGGGCAGCGCGGCGCCGGGGGAGAGGACCGCGACGGCGTCGCCGCGACGCGGCTTGGGCGGGTAGAGGGGCGTCATCCGACAACGCTAGGGCCCCACTCGCTACGGTTCCACCATGATCGTCGCCTTCAGCATCAGCCCGGCCACCGCCGATGACACCGGTGGTGTCTCGGCCGCCGTCGCCGAGGCGGTGCGGGTGGTGCGCGAGTCGGGCCTGCCGTCCGAGACGAACAGCATGTTCACCAACGTCGAGGGCGAGTGGGACGAGGTGATGGCCGTGGTGAAGGCGGCGGTGGACGCCGTCGCGGCGGCGTCGCCGCGGGTGTCGCTGGTGCTCAAGGCCGACATCCGCCCCGGTCGCAGCGGCGAGCTCACCGGCAAGGTCGAGCGGCTCGAGCGCGCGCTGGAGGGCCGGTGACCACGGAGGGTCCCGACACCGAGCAGCCGAGCCGCCGCACCGGGGTCGTCGTCGCAGCCGCCACCGGCGTGGCGATCCTGGTGCTCGCCGTGGTGCTCGGCCCGATGATCGTCGACCAGGCGACGGAGGCCAACATCCCGCCGGCGCCGACGGGGCCCAACCTGGCCTCGGTCGACCTGCGCGAGGACATCCCCAACTCCGAGGTGTCTGCCGACATCGACTACCCCGAGGTGCCGCCCGACGGCGGTGACCACGACGAGCAGTGGCTCAGCTGCGGGCTCTACGCCAAGGCGGTGCGCGAGGAGAACGCCGTGCACTCGCTCGAGCGCGGAGCGGTCTGGATCACCTACGACCCCGAGGAGATCAGCCGCAAGCAGGCGAAGGCGATGTTCGACCAGCTCCCCGAGGACAAGGGGATCGTGTCGCCGTACGTCGGGCTGCCGGGCAACGTCGTGCTCTCGGTCTGGGGTGCCCAGCTGCAGCTGCTGAGCCCCGACGACCCGCGCTTCGACCTCTTCCTCGAGGAGTACGGCGACGGCCACCTCGCCCCCGAGCCGGACGCCGGCTGCGCCGACGGCGTGGTGGAGTACGAGAAGAAGGGCGGCGGGGCGCCGGAGTAGGACCCCGCCCACAGGCTCACCCCCGGGGGAGGCGGGCCGCCTGCAGCTGGGTCTCGCCGTCGCGGAAGCCGGCCCGGCGGTAGACCCGGACGGCGTCGTCGTCGGGGTCGGCGACGATCAGCAGCCGCCGCGCGCCGAGCTCGGCCAGCGCGTGCCGCCCGGCGGCGTGCACCAGCGCGGTGCAGAGGCCCCGGCGGCGGTAGGCAGGGTGGGTCTGCACGCCCTGGTAGCGCGCCAACCCGGTCGAGGCCACGAAGACCCCGAGCGAGGCGGCGAGCACGTCGTCCACGAAGGCGCCCCACCACAGCCCGTGGCCGTCCTCGACCAGGCCGCGCTCGGCGCGGGCGCGCCGGGTCGCGAACTCCCGACCACCGGCGAGGTCGGGGTCGCTCATCGAGAGCTCGACCTGCTGCTCCCAGTCCCGGTCGTCGGAGAGCGGGCGGACCACCGCGCCGTCCACCGACGGGGGCGCGGCGGCCAGCGCGTGCGTGGTCAGCACGGTCGAGACCTCCACGCCGAGCCCCGCGGCGCGGAAGCCGCCGAGGTCGTCGAGCGTGCCGCGGCAGCCGTCCACGCCGAAGGTCCGGTGCTGGGCCTCGGGGAAGGCGTCCTCGAAGACCGCGAGCCAGTGCTCGACCGAGGCCGTGCTCGGTGGGGCGGCCAGCAGCAGGAAGTTGCCCCAGTAGAAGGTCGGGTTCGCGGGTGTGCGGACGATGAGGTGGTCGCCGCGGTCCTCGACCTCGCCACCGGCGTACGCACGCAGCGCGACGTCGGTACGCCAGGCCAGCGACCGCACGTCCATGCCTCCGAACCTACGCCGGAGGTCGTGACAGGATCGCCCGATGGACTCCGAGACCCGCAGCTACCGCACCGGGAACCGGGACACGGTGCTCGATCTGACCGACGACTGCGCGGCGTACGTCGCGGGGCGTGGTGACGGCCTGCTGCACCTGTTCGTCCCGCACGCGACCGCCGGTCTGGCGATCCTCGAGACCGGGGCCGGGAGCGACGACGACCTGCTGGCCACGCTCGCCGACCTGCTGCCCGCGGACGACCGCTGGCGGCACCGGCACGGCAGCCCGGGGCACGGCCGCTCGCACGTGATGCCGGCCCTGGTGCCGCCGTACGTGACCGTGCCGGTGCTCGGCGGGCGGATGGCGCTGGGCACCTGGCAGAGCATCTGCCTGGTCGACCTCAACGTCGACAACCACGACCGCGAGGTGCGGTTCTCGTTCCTGGCGGGCGCATGACCGTCCGGTCCGCGACGCCGGGCGACGACGCCGCCGTCGACCGCGTGGTGCGCGCCGCGTTCGACGACGAGGGCGACCAGGTCGCCGCGATCTGGGCGGAGCTGGGGCCGCTGGGCCACCTGCGCGCGAGCCTGGTTGCGGTCGTTGGAGCCGTCGATGGAGCGGACGGGGGAGCGGACGCCGTGGTCGGGCACGTCGGCCTGAGCCGGGCGTGGGTCGATGCCCGGCGCGCGCTGGTCGAGGTGCTCGTGCTCAGCCCCCTGAGCGTGCTGCCGGAGCACCAGGGCCGCGGCCACGGCACGGCGCTCGTGGCCGCCGCCGTCGACACCGCCCGCGCTGCCGGGACGCCGGTGCTGCTGCTCGAGGGGAGCCCCACCTACTACGGCGCGCGCGGCTTCACCCCGGCGGCGCTGCACGGGCTGCTGCCCGCGTCGGTGCGCGTCCCGGCCGCGGCCTTCCAGGCCGTCTTCCTCGACGGGTGGGAGTCGTGGATGGCCGGCCGGCTCGTCTACCCCGACGTCTGGTGGCGGCACGAGGGCGTGGGGCTGCGCGACCCGCTGCTCGCCGAGCTCGAGGGCCTGTTCGGCCGCAGCAGCTGATCCCTGATTGATTCGAACAGGTGTTCGATCCACGGCGTACGATGGGCGGGTGCCCGCGTACGCCCCACCCGGCTGGCCCCGTGCCGTCCGCCCGCCTGACGCCCCCGACTGGGAGGCGACGGCTGCCGCGTGGCTGCTCGACCTCTGCCCGCCCGACTACCGCCGGTACGCCGGGCTGCGCCGCCACGTCGTGGTGCTGGCGCGGTTCGCCGCGCTCCACGTCGAGGCCGGCCAGGCCGCGGTGCGCCGCGGGCTGAGCGAGGCCCGGGCCGACCTGCGCGAGGTGGCCTCGCCCGAGGTGGTCGAGGCAGCCGTCCAGACCTTCCAGCTCGAGGAGGCACGGCTGCTCGCGGTGCGGCGCGAGGTCGGCCTGGTCGAGGAGGCGCTGCGCGGTCGGCGCTTCGTGGCACGGCTCTGACCGGGTTTCACCTGATCTTGACCTGCCCGCCGTTGACTCGTCGGTCAGGACGCGGAAATGTCTCCCTCGTTCCCCAGCCCCCTGAAAGGTCCGTCCTCGTGCCGAACTCCGCCTCCACCGCCCGACGCTGGCTCGCCGGCGCCGGTGTCGCCAGCCTCGCCCTGCTCGGGCTCACGCTCCCGTCCACCTCGGCCGACGCCGCGCCCCGGGCCCACAAGCCCGCGCCGTCGCCCACCGTCGAGGGCAAGCTCCTCGCCTTCAACGACTTCCACGGCAACATCGACCCGCCGACCGGGAGCAGCGGCTACGTGGCGCAGGTGGGCCAGCCGAACACTCCGGCGGGTGGTGTCGAGTACCTCGCCTACTGGATCAAGCAGCTGCGCGCGGAGGCGCTGCAGGAGACCAAGAACGTCTACACCGTGGCGGCGGGCGACCTCATCGGCGCCTCGCCGCTGGTGAGCGCCGCGTTCCACGACGAGCCCTCGATCGAGGAGATGAACGCGCTCGGGCTCGACATCACCAGCGTGGGCAACCACGAGTTCGACGAGGGCGTCGACGAGCTCCTGCGGATGCAGAAGGGCGGCTGCCACCCGACCGACGGCTGCCAGGACGGCGACGGCTTCGCGGGCGCCGACTTCCCGATGCTCGCGGCCAACGTGGTCCGCAAGAGCAACGGCAAGCCGATCCTCCCGGCGTACAAGGTGCGCAAGGTCGGCGGCATCCCCGTCGGCTTCGTCGGCATGACCCTCGAGGGCACGCCGAGCATCGTGAACCCCAACGGCATCACCTCGGTCGACTTCCTCGACGAGGTCGAGACCGCCAACAAGTACGCCGCGCAGCTCGAGGCTCAGGGCGTGAAGTCGATCGTCCTGCTGCTGCACGAGGGCGGCATCCAGTCGCCGTCCAACAGCGACATCGACGGGTGCGCCGGGTTCAGCGGCGCGGTGAAGGACATCGTGGCCGGTCTCGACCCGGCGTACGGCGTCGTGGTCAGCGGCCACACCCACCAGCCCTACGTGTGCCAGCTGCCGGACAGCGGCGGTGAGGACACGCTGGTCACCAGCGCCGGCTCCTTCGGCCGGATCGTCACCGACGTGACCTTCACGATCAGCAAGGCCACCGGGAAGTTCGTCTCCGCCTCGGCCGACAACGAGATCGTGAAGAACGGCATCCAGAACCCCGACGGCACCTGGCAGACGGTCCCGGGCGGCTCGGCGACGGCGTTCGTGCGCAACCCCGACTGGATCGACCCGATGGCCAAGCTGATCGCGGACAAGTACCGCACCGCGGTGGCGCCGATCGCCAACGCCGTGGTCGGGTCGATCACGGCCGACATCACCCGCGTCACCTCGCCGGCCGGCGAGAGCCCGCTGGGCGACGTGATCGCCGACGGGATGGTGGCCTACTCGCAGTCGGCCTCGCCCGACTTCGCGATCATGAACCCCGGCGGCATCCGGGCCGACCTCAACTACGCCTTCAGCCCCGGCGGCGAGCAGCCCGGCCAGGTCACCTACGGCGAGGCGTTCACGGTGCAGCCGTTCAACAACCTCGTGGTCACGCGCACCTACACCGGCGCGCAGATCAAGGAGGTGCTGGAGCAGCAGTTCGCGGGCTACGCCGGACAGGGCGTGACCAAGATCCTCCAGGTCTCCGACGGCTTCACCTACAGCTACAGTGCCAGTGCCGCCCCGGGCAGCAAGGTCAGCGAAATCCGCCTGAACGGCGTCCCGCTCGACATGGGTGCGACGTACAACGTGACGATGAACGACTTCCTCGCCGCGGGTGGTGACAGCTTCACCAACCTCAAGGTGGGGACGAACCCGGTCTACCAGCCGGGCTTCGACGTCGACTCGCTCACGTCCTACCTCGGCACCTTCGGCCCCGTCGCCCCGGGGCCGGTCAACCGGATCACCAGGCTCCCCTGAGGTACCTGCCGGTCCCGGCGCCGGTCCTAGGGTGGCTCCCATGAGCATCCTGGTGATCGGCGCCGGTCCGGGCGTCAGCGGGTCGGTGGCCCGCCGGTTCGCACGTGACGGCCACGACGCCGGCCTGGTCGGCGTCGACGAGGCCCAGCTGGCCACGCTGGGGGAGGAGCTCGCGGCGCTCGGGGTCGCGGCGCACCACGAGGTCGCCGACATCACCGACGCCGAGGCGTGCACGGCGGCCGTACGTCGCCTCGCCGAGCGGCTCGGCCGGGTCGACGTCCTGCACTTCAACCCCAGCGCCTACCGCGAGGCGGACCCGCTCACGCTGACCGTCCCGCAGCTGCTCCAGGACGTCACGCTGGGCGTCGGGGCCCTGCTCACCGCCCTGCAGGCGGCCCGCCCGTCGATGGCGGCCGGTGCCCGGGTCACCGCGACGGGCTCGATGGCCGCCGACAAGCCCGCGCCGGGGGTGGCGTCGCTCGGCGTGCAGAAGGCCGCCCTGCGCAACCTCGTGCAGAGCATCGACGGCGCGCTGCGGGGCGACGGCATCCGGGCGGTGTCGGTCACGGTGCGCGGCGTCCTGGCCCGGGAGGGCGCCTTCACGCCCGACCGGGTCGCGGAGGCCATCCACGCGGCCGCCCACCAGGACGAGGCGGACTGGCGCACCGAGGTGCCCTACTCCGGATAGGCGCGGGATAGGTTCGGCCCGTGGCCAACCGCTTCTCGAGCATCGTGCTCGTCGACGCGCGCGGCTGGCTGCTGCTCCAGGAGCGCGACGAGTTCCCGGTCATCGACCCGGAGAAGTGGGGCTTCGTCGGCGGGCACCTCGACGACGGCGAGGACTTCGAGCCCGGCGCGTACCGCGAGCTCGAGGAGGAGACGGGGCTGGACCTCGACGGCGGTCTCGAGCTGTTCTCGCCGTTCCACGTCTTCCACGAGCACAGCGGCACGCTCGACGAGTTCCGGCTCTTCGTGATGCGCACCGACCTGACCGATGCCGACATCGACTGCCGTGAGGGCCGCCAGATCGTCTTCGTGGACCCCGCCCACGCCCTCGACCTCGACCTGACGGCCGCCGCACGGGTGGCCCTGCCCGTGTTCCTCGCCTCGCCGGCCTACGCCGCGATGGCCGGCTCCTGAGCCTTCTGCCGGACCGGGCTCGGACCCAGCAGGGCGGCGATGCCGACCCAGCCCACCGACCAGGCGAGCAGGCCGTAGCCGTCGCCGAGCGCGATCATGCCGACCAGTGCGGCGAGCAGGACCAGGCCGGCGAAGCGTGGCTCGACCCGGCGGCGCAGGTCGCCCACGGCCAGCGTGAGGTAGCCGAGCAGGATCGCGAGCAGCCCGATCGGGAAGACGGACCCCAGCACGTCGTGCCCGTTCACGTGCGTCGCAGCAGCCACGACGGAGAGGGCTCCGCTGCCGGCGGCTGCCAGCCCGAAGCCGGCGCGGGCGACCCAGGCGCCTGCTGCCCTGGCCAGCGACGCGAGCGTCACCGTGGCAGCGGCCAGGGAGAAGGCGAACAGCGCCTCGAGGGCGAAGTCCGCCGTCGAGACGAAGGGTTCGGCCTGGTCGTGCGGGATGTCGATGGCGGCCGTGGCCGCGAAGAGGCCGGCGGCGGTGAGGGCGAGGTGTCGGGTGGTGATGTTCACGGTCGTGCTCCTGTCGTCGGTGACGTCGCGGGTCGACGTCGTGGCGAGACGCTAGGAGTGGTCACGGGGGCGGGTCGTCGGGCTGCGGACCGGTCCTGACGTCGGACCACGGTCTGACGACAGGCCCGCTCCGGCCCTCCTAGGGTGAGGCGCACCATGGACCGACCCCGACCGTCGCGCCCCCCGCTGCCCGACGTCCTCCTCGCCGCGGCCCTGGCGGCCGTTGCCTGGTGGGAGGTGCTCGTCACGCCCCTGGCCGAGGACGTCGTCTCCGGGCCCGTGTGGCTCGACCTGCTCGCGGTCAGCGCCGGAACCCTGCCCCTCGCCTTCCGCCGGCAGGCGCCCTTCGCCGTGGCGATCGGGGTGTACGGCGTGCTGGCGGCACGGGCGCTGGCCGGGGATCCGCTCGAGCTCTACCCCACCTTCCTCGCGGCCCTCGTCGCCACCTACACGGTGGCGTCGTACGCCCCGCTGCGCGACGCCGTGCTGTCCGCCGTCTTCTCGGCGCTCGCGCTCGCCGTCCTCGTGGTGCGCGGGAGCGGCACCGACGCCGCGCCGGCGCCGCTCGCCACCGCGGTGCTCTTCGGCACGGTCTGGCTGGTCGGGCGGGTCGTCGGTGTCCGCAACGAGCGGGCGCGGGAGCTGCACGCCGCCCGCGACCAGCACGCAGCCGAAGCCGTGGCCGCGGAACGCGAGCGGATCGCCCGGGAGCTCCACGACGCCGTGTCGCACAGCCTGGCCGCGATCGTCATGCAGGCGGGCGGGGCGCGCAACGTGCTGGCCGACGACCCCGAGCGCGCCGCCGCGAGCCTGGCGGTGATCGAGCAGACGGCCCGCCGTGGCCTCGACGAGATGCGGCGCATGCTGGGGCTGCTCGGCGAGGAGGCGGCCCTCGCCCCCCAACCCGGCCTCGACCGCATCGACGCCCTGGTCGCGGACCTGCGCGCGGGTGGGCTCGACGTCCGGCTCTCGACCTCGGGCACGCCCGGGCCCGTCCCGATCGCGGTCGGCCTCGCGGCGTACCGGATCGTGCAGGAGGCGCTCACGAACGTGATCAAGCACGCCTCCCCGTGCCGTGCGGAGGTCCGGCTCGACTGGTCGGACGAGGCGGTCGAGGTCACGGTGACGGACGACGGTCCGGGCACGGGGTCGGCCGGCCCCGGAGCCGGCCGCGGCCTCGCCGGCATGCGCGAGCGGGTGGCCGTGCTCGGGGGTGTGTTCGAGGCCGGCCGTGGCGGGAGCGGGGGATTCCGGGTGCACGCGAGGCTTCCGCGATGACGGCGGTCAGGGTGCTCCTCTGCGACGACCAGGAGCTCGTGCGGGCGGGGCTCGACATGCTCCTGGCGGGGGAGGCCTCCGTCGAGGTCGTCGGCCAGGCCGCGGACGGTCTCGAGGCCGTGCGCCTGGCGCGGTCGGAGGTGCCCGACGTCGTGCTCATGGACATCCGGATGCCGGGGCTCGACGGCATCGAGGCGACCCGGCGGATCCGCGCCGGCGGTCCCGAGGCGCCGCGCGTGGTGATCCTCACGACCTTCGACCTCGACGAGTACGTGTTCGCGGCCTTCCGCGCCGGCGCCAGCGGGTTCCTGCTCAAGGACTCGCCGCGCGAGCGGATCCTCGAGGCCGTGCAGCACGCCGCGGCCGGGGACGCGCTGGTGAGCCCCTCGGTGACGCGCCGCCTGATCGAGCACTACGTCACCCCCACCCCGCGGTCACGACCCCGCCCCCCGGAGCTGGACGCCCTGACCCCGCGCGAGGCCGAGGTGCTCGAACTCATCGGCCGCGGCCTGTCCAACGCCGAGCTCGCCGGCCGCCTCGTCGTCAGCGAGAAGACGGTCAAGACGCACGTCGGACGGATCCTGGCCAAGCTCGGGCTGCGCGACCGGGTGCAGGCGGTGATCCTCGCCTACGAGACGGGGATCGTGGTCCCCGGTGAATCGCCCTAGGTTGAGCGCATGGAGCTCGCGGTGGTCCCGGTCCCCGGACCCGGTGCGGAGGACGTCGTCGTCGCCACGGACGGTCCCGACGAGGGGGCGGTCTTCACCGGCACCGAGGACGGCAGCATCTTCCGGGTCAGCCACGACGGACGACGCGTCGACCGGGTCGCCCACACCCGCGGCCGCCCGCTCGGGATCGAGCTCGACCGCGACGGCCGGCTGCTCGTCTGCGACGCCCGCCGCGGTCTCCTGCGGGTCGACCCCCGCACCGGTGGGGTCGAGGCGGTGCTCGACTCCGTGGGCGGGGCACGCATGGTCTTCTGCAACAACGCCGCGGTCGCGGACGACGGGACCGTGTGGTTCTCCGACTCCTCGACCCGCTTCGGGATCGACCGGTGGAAGGACGACTTCGTCCAGGCGACGCGCACCGGTCGCCTGCTGCGGCTCGACCCGGACGGCCGCGTGAGCGTGGTGCTCGACGGGCTGGAGTTCGCCAACGGCGTGGCCCTGGCCGCCGACGGCTCCTTCGTGGCGGTCGCCGAGACCGGGGGCCGCGACGTCGTCCGGCACTGGCTCACCGGCGAGCGGGCCGGCCGGCGCGACCACCTGGTCGCCGACCTGCCGGGCTACCCCGACAACATCGCCCGCGGCAGCGACGGGCTGGTCTGGGTGAGCATCGCGAGCCCCACCGACCCGGTCGTCGAGCGGATCAAGCGCGGGCCGGTGGTGCTGCGCCGCCAGGTCACCCGGATCCCCGAGCGCGTGCAACCGAAGCCCCGGCGCACCGTCCGCGTGCAGGCCTTCGACGACGCCGGCCGGCTCGTGCACGACCTCGACCTGCCGCGCACGCCCGACCCCGGCTACCACATGGTCACCGGCGTGCGCGAGCACGACGGAAGGGTGTGGCTGGGCAGCCTCCACGAGCCCGCCGTCGCGGTTCTCGATCTCTGACCCCCGTTCACTAGACTCCGACCCCATGGGCCAGCTCGAGCAGATCCGCACGCCCCGCGACCTGCGGGACCTCAGCGACGAGCAGCTCGACGGCCTCGCCGCCGAGGTCCGCGACGTCCTCGTCTCCACCTGCGCGCGCACCGGTGGCCACCTCGGCCCCAACCTCGGCGTCGTGGAGCTGACGCTGGCCATCCACCGGGTCTTCGACTCGCCCCACGACCGCGTGGTGTGGGACACCGGCCACCAGGCCTACGTGCACAAGCTGCTCACCGGCCGGGTCGCGGAGTTCGAGCACCTGCGCCAGGAGGGCGGGCTCTCGGGCTACCCGAGCCGGGCCGAGAGCATCCACGACATCGTGGAGAACTCCCACGCCTCCACCGCGCTCAGCTACGCCGACGGACTGGCCAAGGCCTACGCCATCAAGGGTGAGGAGCGCCACGTCGTCGCCGTGATAGGGGACGGCGCGCTGACCGGCGGCATGGCCTGGGAGGCGCTCAACAACATCGCGGTCGCCCGCTCCAGCCGGCTCGTCATCGTCGTCAACGACAACGGCCGCTCCTACACCCCGACCGTCGGCGGCCTCGCGAACGCGCTCACCTCGCTGCGCACCAACCCGCGCTACGAGCAGGCACTCGACCAGGTGAAGCGGCGCCTCAACGCCGTCCCGGGCGTCGGCCACGCGACGTACGACGCGCTGCACGCGATCAAGAAGGGCCTCAAGGACGCGCTCGCCCCGCAGGGCCTCTTCGAGGACCTCGGGCTCAAGTACGTCGGTCCGGTCGACGGGCACGACCGCGCGGCGGTCGAGCAGGCGCTCGCGCAGGCCAAGCGCTTCGGCGGGCCCGTGATCGTGCACGCGCTGACCCGCAAGGGTTTCGGCTACGACGCGGCGGAGCAGCACGAGGCCGACCAGTTCCACTCGCCGGGTCCGTTCGACGTGGACACCGGTGAGGAGGACCCCAAGGGCCCGATCTGGACCGACGTCTTCGCCGACGAGATCGTCGAGGTGGGCAAGCGCCGCGACGACGTCGTGGCCATCACCGCGGCGATGATGCACCCGGTCGGCCTGCACCACTTCCAGCGGCACTTCCCCGAGCGCACCTTCGACGTCGGCATCGCCGAGCAGCACGCCGCGACCAGCGCCGCCGGCCTCGCCCTCGGGGGGCTGCACCCGGTCGTGGCCGTCTACGCGACCTTCCTCAACCGGGCCTTCGACCAGGTGCTGATGGACGTCGCGCTGCACCGCTGCGGGGTCACCTTCGTGCTCGACCGCGCCGGCGTGACCGGCGACGACGGCGCCTCCCACAACGGCATGTGGGACATGTCGATCTTCCAGGTCGTGCCCGGCCTGCGGATCGCGGCGCCGCGCGACGCCACCCGGCTGCGCGAGCTGCTGAACGAGGCGGTCGAGGTCGACGACGCGCCGACGGTCGTCCGCTTCCCCAAGGGCCCGCCCCCGGCGGACATCCCGGCCGTCGACCGCGTCGGCGGCTGCGACGTGCTCGTGCGCTCCGGTGCCCAGGACGTGCTGCTGGTCGCCGCCGGCTCAATGGCCACCACGGCGGTCGACGTCGCCGACCGGCTCGGCGCCCAGGGCATCGGCGTGACCGTGCTCGACCCGCGGTGGGTCAAGCCGGTCGACCCGGTGATCGTCGAGCTCGCCCGCGACCACCGGCTCGTGGTCAGCCTCGAGGACAACGGCCGGGTGGGCGGCGTGGGGGCCGCGATCATGCTGGCGCTCGACGACGCGGGGGTCGACACGCCGTTCCGGCTGCACGGCATCCCGCAGGAGTTCCTCGGCCACGCCAAGCGCGCGGTCATCCTCGAGCGGATCGGCCTGAGTCCGCAGGCGCTGGCCCGGGGCATCGTGGAGGACGTGACGGCGCTCGCCGAGGGTCGTTCTCCGGTTGACGTGGAGCACCCGATCTGACGCTTCACCGCGCGTGGTTTGGGGCCGCTGCGTCGCGGGCACCGTGCGGGGATGAACGTCTTCCGCACCAAGAGCGTCGAGCAGTCCATCGCGGAGACCGACGAGCCCGGGCACCAGCTCAAGAAGAACCTCGGTGCCCTCGACCTCACGGTCTTCGGCGTGGGCGTGATCATCGGCGCCGGCATCTTCGTGCTGACCGGCACCGTCGCTGCCAGCAACGCCGGCCCGGCCGTGGCCCTGTCCTTCGCGATCGCCGGCGTCGCGTGCGCGCTGGCCGCCCTGTGCTACGCCGAGTTCGCCTCGACCGTGCCGGTGGCGGGCAGCGCCTACACCTTCAGCTACGCGACCTTCGGCGAGCTGGTCGCGTGGATCATCGGCTGGGACCTGATCCTGGAGTTCACGATCGGCTCGGCGGCCCTGGCGACAGGCTTCTCCGGCTACTTCCAGGACGTCGTCGCCGACACCCCGTTCGAGGTGCCCGCCCAGCTCGGCTCGGCCGCGGACGGCACCGTC
Source organism: Nocardioides taihuensis (assembly GCF_042657275.1). Classification (NCBI taxonomy): domain Bacteria; kingdom Bacillati; phylum Actinomycetota; class Actinomycetes; order Propionibacteriales; family Nocardioidaceae; genus Nocardioides; species Nocardioides taihuensis. Next base: position 173,423 of record NZ_JBHSKD010000027.1, on the reverse strand, counting down.
GACCTGCCGGCGATCATCATCTCGCTGCTCGTGATGGGGATCCTGATCGCCGGCATCAAGCTCTCCAGCCGGGTCAACCAGGTGGTCGTCGCGATCAAGCTGCTCGTGGTCGCGGTCGTCATCGTCGTGGGCATCACGCAGATCACGCCGTCCAACTACACGCCGTTCATCCCGCCCGCCGAGCCGACCCCCGAGGGTGCCGGCGGCTTCATGCAGCTGCCGCTGATCACCTCGCTGCTCGGCATCGAGCCGGCGGTCTACGGCCTCGGCGGCGTCATCGCCGGTGCGGCGGTCGTCTTCTTCGCCTTCATCGGCTTCGACATCGTGGCCACCACCGCCGAGGAGGCCCGCAACCCCCAGCGCGACGTACCGCGCGGCATCCTCGGCTCGCTGGCGATCGTCACCGTGCTCTACATGGCGGTGAGCCTGATCGTCACCGGCATGCAGAGCTACACCCAGATCGACCCCAACGACGCCGCCCCCCTGGCGACCGCGTTCGACTCGGTCGGCCTGGAGGGGATGGGCAGGGTGATCTCCGTCGGCGCCTGCATCGGCCTGATCGTGGTCGTGATGATCCTGATGCTGGGCCAGACCCGGGTCGGCTTCGCGATGGCCCGCGACCACCTGCTGCCGCCGGTGCTGGCGAAGGTCCACCCGACCTTCGGCACGCCGTACGTGATCACGGCGGTGACGGGCACGGCCGTCGCCCTGATCGGCGGCCTGGTCGACCTCGAGACCCTCGTGAACCTCGTGAACATCGGCACGCTCTTCGCCTTCGTGCTGGTCAGCATCGGCGTGGTGATCCTGCGTCGCACCCGTCCCGACCTGCCGCGCTCGTTCACGGTGCGCGCCGTCCCGGTCGTGGCGGGCGCCGCGGTGCTGCTCTGCCTCTACCTGATGCTCAACCTCACCGGCGAGACGTGGGTGCGCTTCCTCGTGTGGATGGCGATCGGCCTCGTCGTCTACTTCGCGTACGGCGTGCGCCGCAGCCGGCTGGCCACCGGTGAGCGCGCGGCCGAGCAGGCGACCGCCGACCGCTGACACACGACGGGTCGTGTGCCCGGGAGCACCCGTCAGGGTGTCCTCAGGCACACGACCCGTGTGCTCTCCCGCTACTTCAACTTGAACAGGGCGTCGAGCACGCTGCCGTCCGCAGTCGTGGTGAGCACGCGGTAGCAGCTGCCCGGCGACCTCGGCGTCTGCCAGTTCTGGATGAACTGCCCCGCCGTCCCGTCGTACCGGAACGTCGTGCCGCCGGTCGTCGTCAGCTCGATGTCGTCCACCGGGGTGGTCGCGCCGGGGCAGGACACGCCCTTGACGGTGAACGTCGCCCCGAGCTCGGTCGTCGTCGCGATCTCGCGGGCCCCGGCGAACGCCTCGAACTTCAGCGGCACCGTCGACCCGCCCTTGACCGTGTTGAGCACGCCGTTCACGTCCACCGGCGCGTAGTAGCCCCGCAGTGACCAGGCGAGCACCGTGTAGGTGCGGGTCGCCGTCGTGTCGTTGCCGGCCACGTCGGTGGCGGTCGCCGTCACGGTGTGCGTGCCGACGGCAGCCGAGTAGCCACTGGTGGTGCACGACGCAGGACCCGACAGGGCGTCGGTCGCCGCGCACGTCGGAGCCGCGGGCACCGAACCGAAGTAGTAGCTGCCCCCGTCGGTGAGCGGTCCGCCCCACGTGACGCCGGGGGCTGTCTTGTCGAGCTTGATGCCGGTGACCTCGGCCGAGGCGGTGTTGTCCGCCCTGTCGCTGCACGTCCCGGTCGCGGTCCGGCTCGCTCCCTCGGTCGAGACCGTGTCGCTGACCGTGGCGGTCAACGCGCCGGAGAGAGCATCGGAGCAGGCCCAGGTGACGGTCACGTCCTCGTGGTTCCAGCCAGAGGCGTTCGGGGCCGGGGTCCGGCTCTGGAGCGCGATCGCCGGTGCGGTGAGGTCGATGTCGATGTCTCCCTGGGAGCCGCTGGCCGTGTTGCCCGCGTGGTCGGTGCAGGTGGCCTCGTACGACTGGTCGGCGCCCTCCTCGCCGAGGGTGTGGGTGCCGCCGTCGTCCGTGGCGCCCGAGAGCTCGTCCGCACACGTCCACACGACCAGCACGTCACCGTTGTTCCAGCCGTACCCGTTCGCCGACGGGCTCCGGCTGATGTCGACGACAGGGTCGGTGAGGTCGATGTCGATCCCGCCGACATCGTCCGTGGCCTCGTTGCCGGCCCGGTCGACGCACCAGGCGGACGCGGTCTGGTCCCTGCCCTCGGTCGTGACGGTGTCGCTGAGGTGCGAGGCGTCCTCGTCGACGCCGGAGAGGACGTCCTGACAGGTCCAGGTGACGGACACGTCGCCGTTGTGCCAGCCGGTCGGGGCCTCGCCGTCGCGCGTCAGCACCGGCAAGGTCTTGTCGATCCTGATACCGGACACCTCGGCTGTGGCGGTGTTCCCGGCCTCGTCGGTGCACGAGGCGGTGGCGACGCCGTCATCACCCTCGCTCGACACCGTGTCGGTGAGGCGCGAGGCGTCCTCGTCGACGCCGGAGAGGATGTCCGTGCACTCCCAGGTGACGGTCACGTCGCTGTTGTGCCATCCCGACGGCTCCTCGCCGAGGAGTGTCAGCTCCGGGTCCGTGAGGTCGACGTCGACCCCGGTCCGGGTGTCGCTCTCCGTGTTGCCTGCCTTGTCGGTGCACGTCCCCGTGGCCGACTGGCCGGTGCCCTCGGTGTCGATCGTGCGGGTGACGGTCTCGTCCACGGGGCCCGAGAGCGTGTCGCTGCACGACCACTCCAGGCTGACCGGGGTGTTGTTCCACCCGGCTGCGTTCGCCTCGGGGTCCTGCTTCTCGAAGGTGATGACCGGGTCGGTCTCGTCCACGTCGATGTCGTCGACCCCGTCCGAGGCCGTGTTGCCGGCCTTGTCGGTGCAGGTGGCCGACCAGGACTGGTTCTCGCCCTCGACGAGGACCTTGCTGCCTCCGGCGTCGACCGCGCCGGCCAGGGCGTCGGTGCAGGTCCACGCGACGGTGACGTCACCGTTGTTCCAGCCGGCGTCGTTGGCGGACGGGCTGAAGCCGATCTCGATGTCCGGCGCAGTCCTGTCGATGCTGATACCGCCCACCGTGTCGGAGGCCGCATTGCCGGCGTGGTCCGCGCAGGTGCCGGTGACCGTCTGGTCGGCGCCCTCGGTCGACACCGTCGCGGAGACCGTGCTGCTGACGACTCCGGAGCCGCTGTCGGAGCAGGTCCACGTGACGGTCACGTCGTCCTTGTTCCAGCCGTGGTCGTTGGCTGCCGGTGTCCGGCTCTGGAAGGTGATGACCGGGTCGTGGGTGTCGACGATGCTGTACGTGGCCAAGGACGTCGCCGTGAGCCCGCCGGCGTCGGTGTAGGAGCAGGAGGCCGTGAACGTCCCCAGCCCGGTCGCCGGGCCGGTCACGGTGGCCGCGAAGCTCTGGGGACCGTCCTCGGCGTCGGTGACCGTGCACCCGGCGGCAGGGACGGCGCCGAGCTCGTAGGTCGAGCCCCCGGACACGCCCGTGATCGCCACGGTCGGTGCGGTGTTGGCCGGCGGGGCGACGACGACGTCGAACGTCGCCGGGGCCAGGTTGAAGGTGCCACCCGTGTTGTTGGAGGCCTGGCTCACCGAGATGGTCGACGATCCAGCGGACACGGGCGTCACCGTCACGGCCGGGGTGTCCCCACAGCTCCCGAACGTGACCGAGGACGGACTGACCGTGGCCACCGCGGTGTTGCTCGAGGCGACGTTGACGACCAGGGTCGTGGAACCCGTGAGGTTGCAGCCCTGCTTGCCGTCGCCGTTGGCTGGACTGATGTAGAGCGTCGTCGACTTCGCGACGCCGCCCACGTTGAGGCTCATCACCTCGGCGGTCGCATCGATGCTGGTGTCGAGCCTGTTCGCGACGTCGTCGGCCAGGGCGGGCCCGGCACCGACGAGGAGAATTGCTGCAGAGGTCGCGAAAGCGCGACCAAGGACGGACCTTGACACGGAGTTCCCCCACCGGCACGGAGCGGCACCGGACGCCGCTCGAATGACCGCAGCGTAGGAACGGGTTGCGGTCGGGCGCCGCGGAGTCGACAAGTGCTGGCGAAGTATTGACGCAACCCAGAACGGCGGGCGACACCGGTCCAGACCACCCTGCCGAACACCCTTGTCGGTGACGCGGGGCAGGACGAGGCTCACCGGATCACGGACCGGGAGGAGGTGCCCATGACCGGCAACCCGCTGGAGCACGGTCGCTTCGTCACCGACGGCGGCCTCGAGACCGACCTGATCTTCCACCGCGGCGTCGACCTGCCCGAGTTCGCGGCGTTTCCCCTGGTCGACCACGCCGACGGACGGCACCTGCTGACCGGCTACTACGACGACTACGCGGCGATCGCCCGCGATGCGGGGGCCGGGCTGCTGCTCGAGACACCGACCTGGCGGGCCAACCCCGACTGGGGTGCCGCCCTGGGCTACGACGCCGCGGACCTCGACCGGTTCAACCAGGCGGCCGTCGAGCTGCTGCTGGTCTTCCGCGAGCAGCACCCCGATCTCACCGTGCTCGTGTCCGGGAACATCGGGCCGCGCGGGGACGGCTACGTGGCGGGGGAGAAGGCCGACCCCGACGAGGCCGCGGACTACCACGCCGCCCAGGTGCGGTCGCTGACGCGGGCCGGCGTGGACGCCGTCCACGCCCTGACGCTCACCGGCCCGGAGGAGGCGGTCGGCGTGGTCCGCGCCGCCCGCGACGCAGGCATCCCCGTCGGCATCTCGTTCACGGTCGAGACCGACGGCCGGCTGCCCGACGGCACGCCGCTCGCCGACGCGATCGGTCAGGTGGACGCCGCCGCACCGCCGGACTGGTTCGGCGTCAACTGCGCGCACCCGACCCACGTCACCCCGGGCCTCGACGGGGGAGCCTGGCAGTCGCGGATCTCGACCGTCCGCCCCAACGCCTCGACCATGACGCACGAGGAGCTCGACGCCATGGAGGTCCTCGACGAGGGCGACCTCGGGCACCTCGCCAGCAGCCTCGGCGAGCTGCGTGCCGACCTCCCCGCGCTCACCACCATTGGCGGGTGCTGCGGCACCGACGCGCGGCACGTGCGTGCCCTGTGGGGCGTGTGAGACCAGCGCCTCCACAGGTGTCCACGAGAAAGCCGCAATTTCATGACAATTGCGTTGGTGCTCGAGGCCCGCGGCGGCACCGTGGAACCAGCTCCCGGCCGGTGGGAGTCAGCCTCTCGGGAGGCACGTGCCGAGCAGTCAGGACCTCCCATGTCCGTTCACCGTCGTACCTCCGACACCGCGATCCACCGTGGCCCCCGCCGCCTGGGCGGCCTGCTGCGGCCCGCCCCCAAGCCGCGTCCGCGCCACCGCGGGGACCGGTCGGAGTCCCAGCAGTCGCCCCAGCCCGCGCACGCCTGAGGTCCCGGCCGCGGCCCGGGGGTCAGAGCACCCGCACCCGCGTGCGGTGACCCTCGGTGAACTCCCAGACGCGCAGCGACATCTCCCGGCTCAGCCGGATGCAGCCGTGCGACTGGTCGAGGTTCGTGCCGAGGTACCAGTCGGGGTGCATCTGCCGCATCGTGCTCTTGTAGACCGGGATCCGGTGGAAGCCGACCCCGCAGGGCGCGAAGCGCACGAAATTCATCAGCCACAGCGTGCCGCTGACCGAGCTGTTGCGCTTCACCCGGGCGGGGCGGCCGCAGTAGGAGCCGGTGGCGTGCCACCCCGTGGGTAGTGCGGACGGCAGGTCGACCATGCCCTGCTGTGCGCGCACCTCACCGCCCGCGCCCACCAGCCAGACCCAGTTCTGGCGCTGGCTGATCACGACCCGCCGGCCCTTCCCGCTGCCTCCCGGCACCGGACGTACGTCGCAGCGGTGCGCGTCGTCGGCGTACAGGCGCTTGCGGGTGGCGTCGGTGAGGTGCCCGTGGGCCGGCAGCCGGTGCCGGGTCTGGAACCGGACGACGGCCGAGCGCGCCCACGGGTCGAGGACGCCGTCGGCGCGTCCCGCGCTGCAGTGGAGGTCGTTGAGCCGCTTCTGCGCGCGCTCGACCCACGGCTTGCCCGCGGCGACGGAGGGTGCGGCGGGCAGGGCGACGGCGAGCGTGCCGGCGACGACGACGGCGACCAGCGCGGCCAGGGCGCGGTGGAGATGACGCATGGGTCCTCCCGGGACGGACGACAGGGGGCCGGACCGGTCGGTCCGCCCCCCCTGTCCGATGCTAGGTCGCCGACGGCGGCCCGCGTCAGTGGAAGCGCCGACCGGTGGCGCGCTCGCTGATGCCGTCGGTGTCGAGCAGCATGGTCAGGCCGCCGTTCCAGAAAGCGAAGCCGGCGCCGGTGATCATCGCGAGGTCGAGGTCCTCCGGGGCCGCGACGACGCCCTCGTCGAGCATCAGCCGTGCCTCCTCGGCCAGGGCGCCGAGCACCCGCTCGCGGACCTCCGCCGCCTCGAGCACGACCGGCTCGGCCGGCTGCTCGAGCATCGCCTCCACCTCGGGGTCGAGCGCACCGTCGGGGCCGTAGTAGCCGGGCTTGCGCGCCGCCACCACCCGCTCGAGCGCGGGGGAGACGTGGAAGCGGTCGGGGAACGCCCGGTGCAGCGTCTCGCTGTTGTGCAGCGCGATCGCCGGCCCGACGAGCGAGAGCAGGACGAACGGCGGCATCGGCGCGACGCCCGCGAAGGCGCCGTCCACGACCGGCACCGGGGTGCCCTCGTCGACGATCCGGCCGACCTCGCCCATGAACCGGCCGAGCAGCCGGTTGACGATGAACGACGGGCTGTCGGTGACCAGGATCGTGGTCTTCTTCAGCGCCTTGCCGGTGGCGAAGGCCGTCGCCAGCGTCGCGTCGTCGGTCGCGCCGCCCCGCACGATCTCGACCAGGGGCATCACCGCCACCGGGTTGAAGAAGTGGAATCCCACGACCCGCTCGGGGTGCTCGAGGTCGGCCGCCATCTCGGTGATCGACAGCGACGAGGTGTTGGTGGCCAGCACGCACTCGGGCGAGACCACCTTCTCCACGTCGGCGAACACCGACTTCTTCACCGACATCTCCTCGAAGACGGCCTCGATCACGAAGTCGGCGTCGGCGAAGGCGTCGGCCTTCTCGACCACGCCGGTGACCAGGCCGCGGTAGCGGTTGGCGCGGTCACGCGACAGGCGCCCCTTCGCCTCGAGCTTGCCGATCTCGTCGTGCACGTAGGCCACGCCCTTGTCGACGCGCTCCTGGTCGAGGTCGGCCAGCACGACCGGCACCTCGAGGCGGCGCACGAAGAGCATCGCGAGCTGGCTGGCCATCAGGCCGGCGCCGACGATGCCGACCTTGGTGACCGGACGGGCCAGGGAGCGGTCGGGTGCGCCCGCGGGGCGCCTGGCGCGCTTCTGCACGAGGTCGAAGGCGTAGAGCGAGGCGATCAGCTCCGGCGTGCGCGACATCGCCTCGAGCGCGTCGTCCTCGCGGGCGAACCCGGCGTCGCGGTCCCCGTCGCGGGCGGCGTCGATCAGCTCGACCGCCGTGCGCGCGGCCGGGCTGGCGCCCCCGGTCTTCGCCTGCACCAGGGCGCGGCCGCGCTCGACAGCGGCGTCCCAGGCGGCGCCGCGGTCGACCTGCGGGCGGTCGACGACGAGCTCGCCGCACAGGACGGCTGCCGCCCAGCGCAGCGACTCCTCGAGGAAGTCGGCGCCCGAGAAGACGGCGTCGGCGAGGCCGAGCTCGTACGCTGCCGCGCCGTTCAACGTCTTTCCGTTGCTGAGCGGGTTCTCGACGACCACGGTCACCGCGGCGTCCGCGCCGAGCAGGTTCGGCAGCAGGAAGGCGCCGCCCCAGCCGGGAACCAGGCCGAGCATGACCTCGGGCAGACCCAGCGCGGGGGCGGAGTCCATCACCGTGCGGTAGGTGCAGTGCAGCGCCACCTCGAGGCCCCCGCCCAGGGCGAGGCCGTTGACGAAGCCGAACGACGGCTTGCCTCCGGGGTCGCCCAGCTTCCGGAAGACGGCGTGCCCGAGCTCGGCCACGACGCGCACGGCGTCGGGCCCGCCGCCGGCGATCGAGGTCAGGTCGGCGCCCGCGGCGAGGATGAACGGCTTGCCGGTGACGCCGATCGAGGTGATCTCGTGGTCCGCCAGGGCCGCGTCGATCGCGGTGTTCAGCTCGAGGAGCGACCTGGGGCCGAAGGTGTTGGGCTTGGTGTGGTCCTCGCCGTTGTCGAGGGTGATCAGTCCCATCACGCCGGCGCGGCGGCCCTCCACGTCGGGCAGGGCGACCTTGCGGAGGTGGGCGTGCGTCACGCGCTCGGCGTCGGAGGAGATCTCCTGCGCGCGTGCCAGCAGGGCGGTCATGTCGCTCATCAGGCGTCCTCTCCGGCGTAGTGCGGGTTCTCCCAGATCACGGTGCCGCCCATGCCGATGCCGATGCACATCGTGGTCAGGCCGTAGCGGACCTGGGGGCGCTCCTCGAACTGCCGCGCGAGCTGGGTCATCAGCCGCACGCCGGAGGAGGCGAGCGGGTGGCCCATGGCGATCGCGCCGCCGTAGGGGTTCACGCGCGGGTCGTCGTCGGCGATGCCGAAGTGCTCGAGGAAGGCGAGCACCTGCACCGCGAACGCCTCGTTGACCTCGAAGGCGTCGATGTCGTCGATGGTCAGGCCGGCCTGGGCCAGCGCCTTCTCGGTCGCCGGGATCGGCCCGGCGCCCATCACCTCGGGCTCGACGCCGACGAAGGCGTAGGTGACCAGCCGCATCTTCACCGGCAGGCCGAGCTCGCGCGCCGTCTGCTCCTCGGCGACCAGGCACGCGGTGGCGCCGTCGTTGATGCCGGCGGCGTTGCCCGCCGTCACCTTGCCGTGGGGGCGGAACGGGGTCTTGAGCGTCGCGAGCGACTCCAGCGTGGTGCCCGGCCGCATCGGCTCGTCGGACGTCGCCAGGCCCCAGCCATGCTCGGCCGAGCGGGTGGCGACCGGCACCAGGTCGGGCTGGATCTTGCCGGCGTCGTACGCCGCGACGGTCTTCGCCTGCGAGCGCACGGCGTAGGCGTCGACGCGCTCCTTGGTGATCGAGGGGTAGCGGTCGTGCAGGTTCTCGGCGGTCTTGCCCATCACCAGCGCGTCGGGGTCGACGAGGCGCTCGGAGAGGATCCGCGGGTTGGGGTCGACGCCCTCGCCCATCGGGTGGCGGCCCATGTGCTCCACGCCGCCGGCGATGGCGATGTCGTAGGCGCCGAAGGCGATGCCCGACGCGGTCGTGGTGACCGCGGTCATCGCGCCCGCGCACATCCGGTCGATGGCGAAGCCGGGGACGCTCTGCGGCAGGCCCGCGAGCAGGGCGGCGGTGCGGCCGATGGTCAGGCCCTGGTCGCCGATCTGGGTGGTCGCGGCGACCGCCACCTCGTCGACGCGCTCGGGCGGGAGCGAGGGGTTGCGGCGCAGCAGGTCACGGATGCACTTGATGACGAGGTCGTCGGCGCGGGTCTCGGCGTACTGGCCGGACGCCTTGCCGGTGCCGAACGGCGTGCGGACGCCGTCGACGAAGACGACCTCCCGCAGTGCTCGGGTGGCGGTGGGCACGAGGTTGCCTCCTGGGGCGCGGGGTGGGGACGCACCAACGTTACCGCGCAGTAACAACGTGCGGAACGCGGTCGCCTGTTGCGGTGGTCACCCCGGCGCGGGGTCCGTGCCACCGCCCGCCGCTGGACCGCGGGGGCACCCGACCGGGAATACTGGGCCCCGCTCCGCGGCTCATCCCCGGGCAGGCCCATCCACCGCATCCCCCGAGAGGACGGTCCGCGTGTCCAAGGAATCCCGGCTGGTGCACATCGTCGACGACGTGCCCGAGCTCGACGTCCACGGTGAGTCCGTGGACGGGCTCGACCGCTCGCTGACCCTGGTGCTCGTGCTCGACGGGTTCCTCGACGCCGGCAGCGCCGCCGCCCGCGCCGCCCAGCACCTCGTCGACCTCAGCCCCGACAGCCGCGTGGTGGCGACCTTCGACGTCGACGAGCTCCACGACTACCGCGCCCGGCGCCCGGCGATGTCGTTCGTCCGCGACCACTACGAGGGGTACGACGCCCCGCGTCTCGTCGTGCGGCTGCTCACCGACACCGGCGGCACGCCGTACCTGCTCCTCCACGGGCCCGAGCCCGACAACCGCTGGGAGGCCTTTGCCCGCGCGGTGCGCCGCGTGGTCGAGCGGTTCGGCGTCACCCGGGTGGTGAGCCTGGGGTCGGTGCCGATGGCGGTGCCGCACACGCGCCCGATCGCGATCACCCCGCACGCGAACCGCTCCGCGCTGCTCACGGCCGAGAGCCCGTGGCGCGGCGAGCTGCGGATCCCCTCGAGCGCGCAGGCGCTGCTCGAGGTGCGCCTGGGGGAGTGGGGCCACGACGCCCTCGGCTACGTCGCGCACATCCCGCACTACCTGGCGCAGCTGGAGTACCCGCGCGCCTCGACCGCCCTGCTCGAGCACCTCGAGATCGGCGGGCACCTGACCGTCGACCTCTCCGGGCTGCGGGCCGAGGCCGAGGACCGCGAGGTCGAGATCGCCCGCTACCTCTCCAGCAACGAGGAGGTCAGCGCGGTGGTGGCGGCGCTCGAGCAGCAGTACGACGCCTTCGAGCGCGCCGAGGAGTCGGGCTCGAGCCTGCTGGCCCAGGACCAGCCGCTGCCGACGGGGGAGGAGATCGGCCAGCAGTTCGAGCAGTTCCTCGCGGGCCTCGACGGCCCGGACGCCGACGGCGAGGAGGACCGCGCGTGACCGCGGCCCGGGAGCTCGTCGAGCTGCTCGACCTCGAGACCCTCGACACCAACCTCTTCCGCGGGCGGCAGCCCGACACCGACCGGCAGCGGGTCTTCGGCGGTCAGGTGGCGGCCCAGGCGCTGGTGGCGGGCATCCGCACCGTCGACGCGGCGTACGTCCCGCACTCGCTGCACTCCTACTTCCTGCGGCCCGGTGACACCTCGGTGCCGATCGTCTACGACGTCGAGGCCCTGCGCGACGGGCGCTCGTTCGCGACCCGGCGGGTGGTCGCCCGCCAGCACGGCCGGCCGATCTACTTCCAGACCGCGAACTTCCAGCGCGTCGAGGAGGGCCTTGAGCACCAGGACGTGATGCCGACGGTGATCCCGCCGGAGGAGGGCCTCGACATCGTCGACCTGATGCGGCGGGCCGGCAACGACGAGGCCGACGCGCTCGCCAAGGAGTGGGCCTCGCTCGAGGCGCGCTACGTCGGCAACTCCCAGCAGGGCCTCGACGAGGACCCCGCGCGCCCCTCGCGGGCCCGGATGTGGATCCGGGTGCAGGAGGAGCTCGGGGACGACCAGCAGCTGCACCTCGCCGCCTTCACCTACGCCAGCGACATGAGCCTGCTCGGCGCGACCCTCGCCGCCCACGACCGGCGGCCGCCCGAGGTGATGATGGCCTCGCTCGACCACGCGATCTGGTTCCACCGGCCGTTCCGGGCTGACGAGTGGTGGCTCTACGACCAGCACTCGCCCTCTGCGCAGGGGGCCCGGGGGCTGGCCTTCGCCGAGGTCTACACGCGTGACGGGACCCTCGTGGCGTCGGTCGCCCAGGAGGGCCTGATCCGGCTCCGCACCCGCTGACCGGGCGCACGGGGGACGGCTCAGAGCGCCCGCGCCCGCCCCACCAGGTGGGCGGCGCCGTCGGCCGGGTTGGCCAGCGAGAAGGTCCGCTCGTGCCGGTCCCCGGCCGTCGCGAAGCGCACCGAGCCGGGCAGCAGCACCGGCTTGCGGAAGGCGACCTCGACCTGCACCGCGTCAGGCAGCCGGTTCTCCAGCGCTGCGAGGCAGCGGGCCAGGGTCGACATCCCGTGCGCGATCTGCCGCGGGAAGCCGAGCGCCCGCGCGGTCCACGGGTAGAGGTGGATCGGGTTGCGGTCGCCCGAGACCGCCGCGTAGCGGCGTCCGAGGTCGGCCGGGAGCCGCCACTCGATCCCGCCGGGCAGCGGGTCGGGCAGCGTCAGTCCGGGGCCCGGCTCGCCGCTGGCGGAGGCTCCGCGGCGAAGGTACGTCGAGACCGACTCCCAGGCCACGTGCTCGCTGCCGCGCACCTCCGTGACGAAGTCGACGAGCGCTCCTCTCGGGTGCGGGCGCGGCCCGCGCACCGTCACCGTGACCTCGAGCGCCTCGCCGACCTCGATGGCGCGGTGCGCGGTGATCGTGTTCTCCAGGTGCACCGAGCCGATGGCCGGGAACGGGAACTCCGGGCTGGTCATCAGCTCCAGGTGCAGCGGGAACGCGAGCACGTGCGGGTAGGGCAGCGGTGCTGTGTCCTTGTGGGGGAAGCCGCAGACGGCGCCGTACGCCGTGACGTGGTCGCGCTCGACGGAGACCTCGCGCGACGCGGACAGGCTGCCGAGGTCGGCTCCGGGCACCTTGCGCACCCCCGGCAGCTGGTTGACGACCGGCACCGACGGCAGCGCCGCCTTGAGGAGCACCGGCAGCACGTCAGGCCCCGAGCATCATCTGGCCGCAGACGCGCACCACGTTGCCGTCGACGGCGGTCGAGGCGGGGTTGGCGAACCAGGCGATGGTCTCCGCGACGTCGACCGGCTGGCCGCCCTGGCTCATCGCGTTGAGGCGACGGCCCACCTCGCGGGTCGCGAAGGGCACCGCCGCGGTCATCTTCGTCTCGATGAAGCCCGGTGCGACGGCGTTGACCGTGATCCCGTCGGGCAGCTCGCCCGCCAGGGCGTCGACCAGGCCGATCACCCCGGCCTTGGAGGTCGCGTAGTTGGTCTGGCCCGCATTGCCGGCGATGCCCGCGATGGAGGCGACGCCCACGATCCGGCCGTTGGCGTGGACCACCTTCTGGTCGAGCAGCTCGCGGGTGATCCGCTCGGGCGCGACGAGGTTGACGTCGAGCACCGACGTCCAGCGGTCGCCGGAGGAGGAGGCGGCCATGTTGGCCAGCTTCTTGTCCCGCGTGATGCCGGCGTTGTGGACCACGACGTCGACGCCGCCGTGCTTCTCCTGCAGGTGGTGGGCGATCCGCTGCGGGGCGTCCTTGCCCGTGATGTCGAGGGTCAGGTGGTCGCCGCCGAGCTCGGCCATGAGCTCCTGCAGCTCGCTGGCCGCCTGCGGGACGTCGATGCCGACCACGGTCGCGCCGTCGCGGTGGAGCACGCGGGCGATCTGCTCGCCGATGCCGCGGCTGGCGCCGGTGACCAGTGCGGTCCGCCCGGCGAGCGGCCGCAGCCAGTCCTCGACCTGCCCGGGCGACGTGGTGCCGGTCGCGCCGACCCGGACCACCTGGCCGGAGACGTAGGCCGACTTGGGGCTGAGGAGGAAGGCCAGGGTCGAGGCGACCGCTCCCTCGGCGCCCTCCGCGACGTAGGCCAGCTGGCTGGTGCCCCCGCGGCCCACCTCCTTGCCCAGGCTGCGGGTGAAGCCCTCGAGCGCGCGCTGCGCCACTCGCTCCGGGCCGTGGCACAGCTCCGGGGGAGTACCGAGGACGACGAGCCGGGCGCAGGTCGTCAGCGAGCGCATCAGGGGGGTGAAGAAGTCGCGCAGCGCCACGAGGTCGGAGGCGCTGGTCAGGCCCGTGGCGTCCAGCACGAGGCCCCGGAACGTCGTGTCCCCGGGCCCTCCGGACGCGTCGGTCGACGCGATGCCGAGCCCGTCGAGGATCTCGGGCAGCGGCCCGGCGAGCCGGCCGCGGCCGCCGAGGCCGACCACGCCGTCGACGAGCGGCTCCCCGGCGGTGTAGCGGTCGAGCCGCACGGGGTCGGGCAGGCCGAGGTTCTTCACGAGGACCCGGCCCAGCGGGGACTGGACGAAGCCCTGGTAGCGGTCGCTCATGAGTACATGTAACTGTCTGTGTAACTCGGAGTCCACATTTCGTGACCTGCCCCTCATTGCGTTCCGTCGGGCCGGACCCGTCGTCCACGATAGGCGCATGCAGACCACCACCCGCCGCGTCGCCGTGCTCGGCGGCAACCGGATCCCGTTCGCCCGCTCCAACACCGCCTACGCGACCGTGTCCAACCAGGACATGCTCACCGCGGCCATCGACGGGCTGGCCGCCCGGTACGGGCTCGAGGGGGAGCGGCTCGGGGAGGTCGTCGCCGGTGCGGTGCTCAAGCACAGCCGCGACTTCAACCTCGCCCGCGAGGCGGTGCTCGGCTCGACGCTCGCGCCGGAGACGCCCGCCACCGACATCCAGCAGGCCTGCGGCACCGGCCTGCAGGCGGCGATCCAGGTCGCGAACAAGATCGCCCTCGGCCAGATCGACGCCGGCATCGCGGGCGGCACCGACACCACCTCCGACGCCCCGGTCGCGATCAGCGACCGGCTGCGCGGCAAGCTGATGAAGGTCAACGCCGCGCGCGACACCACCGGCAAGCTCAAGGCGCTGGGCTCGATCCGGCCCGGGGACATCGGGCTGGAGATCCCGCGCAACGGCGAGCCCCGCACCGGGCTGTCCATGGGCGACCACGCCGCGCTCACGGCGCTGGAGTGGCAGGTGGGGCGCGAGGAGCAGGACGAGCTCGCCGCCCGGTCCCACCAGCGCCTCGCCGCGGCGTACGACGCCGGCTTCCTCGACGACCTGGTCACGCCCTTCCACGGCCTCGAGCGCGACAACAACCTGCGACCGGACTCCTCGGTCGAGAAGCTCGCCACGCTGAAGCCGGTCTTCGGCAAGGGCTCGGCGGCGACGATGACGGCCGGCAACTCCACCCCGCTGACCGACGGCGCCTCGGCGGTGCTGCTCGGCTCGGAGGAGTGGGCCGAGGAGCACGGCCTGCCGGTGCTCGCCTGGCTCACGGCGTACGAGACCGCCGCCGTCGACTACGTCCACGGCGCCGAGGGCCTGCTGATGGCACCGGCGTACGCCGTGGCGCGGATGCTGCAGCGTGAGGGGCTCTCGCTGCAGGACTTCGACTTCTACGAGATCCACGAGGCCTTCGCCTCGCAGGTGCTGGCCACGCTCGAGGCGTGGGAGGACCCGGTCTTCTGCAAGGAGCGGCTGGGCCTCGACGCCCCGCTCGGCGCGGTCGATCGGGACAGGCTCAACGTCAACGGCTCCTCGCTGGCCGCGGGCCACCCGTTCGCCGCGACGGGCGGGCGGATCGTGGCCAACCTCGCGAAGCTGCTCGACCGCAACGGTGGCGGACGCGGCCTGATCTCGATCTGCGCGGCCGGCGGCCAGGGCGTGGTGGCGATCCTGGAGAGGTGACCGGGGGTTCACGTCGCCGTGCGCGGGGTACCACCCGCGCATGGTGGAGGTCGGGGAGGTCCTCGCCGGGCGTTACGCGCTCGGAGACGTGCTGGGGGCCGGCGGCAGCGGCGTGGTCCGGCGGGCACGCGACACGCTGCTCCACCGCGACGTGGCGATCAAGCAGCTGCGCGCCGGGCAGGACGACGACGTGCTGCGGGCGCGGCTGCAGGCCGAGGCGCGGCTCGCCGGCTCGCTGCACCACCCGGGCGTGGCCGAGGTCTTCGACTACCTCGAGGTCGACGGACAGCCCCACCTCGTGCTCCAGCTGGTCGAGGGGACCTCGCTCTGGCAGGTGCTGCGCGACCGGCGGACCCTGCCGGTGCGCGAGGTGCTCGACCTCGTCGCCCAGGTGGCCGACGCGCTCGAGGCCGCGCACGAGGCGGGCATCGTGCACCGCGACCTCAAGCCCTCCAACGTGATCGTCACCGACGAGGGCAGGGCGGTGCTGGTCGACTTCGGGATCGCGCGCAGCGCTGACGCCGAGCCGCTCACCTCGACCGGCACCATCGTCGGCACCGTGGACTACATCAGCCCCGAGCAGTGCTCGGGCCACACGGCCACGCCTGCCTCCGACCTGTGGTCGCTGGGCATGCTCGCCTACGAGTGCCTCACCGGCCACAAGCCGTTCCGCCGCGAGACACCGGTCGCCACCGCGCTCGCGGTGCTGCACGACGACCTCCCGCCGATCGAGGGCCAGCCGCCCGGCGTGGCCCAGCTGGTGGCGGGTCTCGTCGTCCGCGACGCCGGGGCCCGGTTGGGCCATGCGGGAGTGGTGGCCGACACCGCGCGCGAGATCCTGGCGGCGCTGACCGAGGAGACCGAACCCGTGCGCCCGGTCCTGCCGCCGGCGCCCGGCGCCTCCGCGCTTGCGGCGTCCCGGGAGCGACCCTGGCGACGAGCCCTGCGCTCGCGGCGTACGGCGGTCGCCGCGGCACTGGTGGCCGCGAGCCTCGTCGTGATCGGCGGGGTGGCCGCGCGCTCCGAGCCGGACCGGGTGCCCGACGTCGGCCACGCGACCTGGGCCGCGGCCGACACCCGCCTGACGCGCGCCGAGATCGACCACCGCCGGGTGCTCGTCGACGACCCCTCCGCGGAGACGGGAGACGTGCTCGGCCAGTCGCCGGCGCCCGGCAGCCGGGTCGACGACGACACCGTCGTCGTGGTGCGCGTCGCGTCGGGGCAGACGACCCTCGACGCCGACGACGTGACCGGTCTCGGCTACGCCCGCGCGGCGCGCAAGCTGGTCGCCCTCGGCCTCGTCCCGAGCCGGGGGAGCGTGGTGAGGTCCGACGGTGACGGCGCGGTGGTCGCCGTACGACCCGCCGGACGGCTGCCGGTCGGTGCGACCGTGGAGCTCGTGGTGGCGGTCGCCCCGACCCCGGCGTACTCCTGGAGCAGCGAGGAGGGGTGACGGCCGCGGCTCAGCGCGGGGCGACCAGCGCGAGGGCCGAGCGCACCAGGTGGTCGGTCACCTGTTCGGAGGTGATGCTGCCGAGCGTCGGCACGCCCGGCGCGGACTCGGCGACCAGCAGGCCGACCCGCGCGAGCTGGAGGGCGCCGAGGCCGCTGGCGTAGAGGAAGTTGGCGAGCACGACCGGGTCGTCCACGGCGAACTCGCCACCCTCGGCGCCCGCCTCCACCACGCCGCTGAGCACGGCCAGGCAGGAGGAGATGCCGCGGCCGAGCCGGAACAGCGCACCCTCGGAGACCTCCTCGAGCAGCTCGGGGCCGGGGCGGCGCATCAGGGTCTGGGCGCAGTCGACGAACGCCGGGTGGGCCAGCCCGTACGCCGCGAACGCCTCGACGATCGCCGCCAGCCGGCGCTGCGGCGTGCAGTCGGCCGCGTCGGCCTCGGTCAGCGCGTCGCGGAGCTCCTCGAGGTAGCCGACCAGGGTCAGCGCGAAGAGCTCCTCCTTGCCCAGGAAGTGGCGGTAGACGATCGCGCGGTTGATGCCCACCGCCTTGGCGATGTCCTCGATCTGCGCCTCGCGCACCCCACGCTCGTCGAAGAGCCGGCGGGTGGCGGCGAGGATCTCGGCCTCGCGCTCGCGGCGGCGTCGGGCCGCGGCGGTCCGGCGGCCGTCGGTGGGCGGGGCGGTGGTCATGCCGCCGACTCTAGGGGATCTTGCAACAGTGAGTTGCACATCTGTGACGGGATCGTCAGCCGCCGCCGAGCGCCCGCACGGTCTCGATCGTGTCGGCCTCGTCGGCGGTCTTGTCGTCGCGGTAGCGCACGACCCGGGCGAAGCGCAGCGCCAGACCGCCGGGGTAGCGGGTCGACCGCTGCAGCCCGTCGAGCGCGATCTCGACCACCTGGACGGGCGCGACGTGGACGACGTGGCCCGCGCGCGAGGTCTCGAGGCCCAGGAAGCGCTCGGTCTGCCAGGCGAGCATCGCGTCGGTCATGCCCTTGAAGGTCTTCCCGAGCATCACGAAGCCGGTCTCACTCTGCGGGTCGCGAGCGCCGAGGTGGATGTTGGACAGCCAGCCCTCGCGCCGCCCGCTGCCCCACTCGACGGCGAGCACGACGAGGTCGAGGGTGTGCACCGGCTTGACCTTGACCCAGGCGGCGCCGCGGCGGCCGGCGTCGTACGGCGCGTCGAGGTTCTTCACCACGACACCCTCGTGGCCTGCGGTGAGCACCTCGTCGACGAACGCCTGCGCCTCGGCCTCGTCGGCGGTGACCACCCGGGCGACCCGGTGGTCGGCGGGCACGAGCGCCTCGAGGGCGGCGGCGCGCTCGCTGCCGGGGGAGTCCACGAGGTCGCGACCGTCGAGGTGGAGCACGTCGAAGAAGTACGGCGTGACGTGGAGCCCCGGTGCGGCCCCGGGGGCGTGCTGGGTGGCGGTGCGCGACGCCGTCTCCTGGAAGGGGCGCGGGCGGCCGGCCCCGTCGAGCAGGAGCGCCTCGCCGTCGAGCACGACGCGGTCGACCGGGAGGGCGCGGACCGCCTCGACCACCTCGGGCAGCCGGTCGGTGATGTCGTCGAGCGAGCGGGTGGCGACGAGCACGTCGTCACCGGAGCGGTGGACCTGGATGCGGATGCCGTCGAGCTTGGCGTCGACCGCGACCGGAGCGCCGGCGCCGGCCCGGGCGAGCGCGGCCGGGAGGTCGGGGGCGCTGGAGGCCAGCATCGGCAGCACCGGGCGACCGACCGCGAGCCGGAACTCGGCGAGCGCGGCCTCGCCGCCGGTCATCGCCGCCGTCGCGACGGCGGTGGTCGAGCCGGCCATCATCGCCGCGCGCCGCACCGCGGCCAGGGGCAGCCCGGCCGCCGCGGCCACCCCCTCCTGCACCAGCGCGTCGAGGGCGCCCTGGCGCACCGCGCCGGTGACGACGCCGCGCAGCCACGCCTGCTCGTCGGCGGTGGCGCGGGACAAGAGCGCGTCGACGGCCGCCGCCCGGGCTGCCTGCGAGCCGGGCCCGGACATCGCCGCGATCGTCGCGAACGCCTCGTGCACCTCGAGCACCTCGAGCGTCGGCTCGTCCGCGGGGGTGGGCGGCGAGGCGAGCGAGCGCCAGCCCAGGCCCGTGCGCCGCTGCCGCAGGCTGCCCGCGAGGTAGGCGGTCACGGTCGCGACCTCGGCCTCCCCGGCCCGGGCCAGCACCTCGGCGAAAGCCGCGACCTTGGCCTTGCGCGAGCGGGTCGCGGACACCGCGGCGGAGGCGGCGACGACCTCGGCGAGCAGCATGCTCGCCATTGTGCCGGGGGGAGCCGACAGGGCAGAGGGCCGGCGAGCTCCACGGCCCGGTGCCAGACTGGCGCCATGGACCGGCTCTACGTCCCGCGCCACTTCGGCATCGAGGGTGAAGCGGAGGCGCGGGCCCTCGTCGACACCGTCGGCACCGCCCACCTGGTCACGGTCGCGGCCGACGGCACCCCCGACGCGACCTTCCTGCCGGTGCTGTGGCGCGGTGACCGGCTCGTCGGCCACGTCGCCCGCGCCAACCCCCACTGGCAGGCCATCGGGGACGGCGCGCCGGGCCTCGCCGTGGTGACGGGGCCGGACGCCTACGTGAGCCCGTCGTGGTACGCCAGCAAGCGCGAGCACGGTCGGGTCGTGCCGACCTGGAACTACAGCGCGGTCCACCTCCGTGGGCCCGTCCGCGTGGTCGACGACACCGACTGGCTGCTCGAGCTGGTCACGGCGCTCACCGACCGCCACGAGGCGGGCGCGGGACGCCACGACGCGTGGGCCGTGGCCGACGCCCCGGAGCGGTACGTCGCGGGGCAGCTGCGCGCCATCGTCGGCGTCGAGATGGCGGTCGAGCAGGTCGAGGGCAAGGCGAAGCTCAGCCAGAACCGCTCGGACGCCGACCGCGAGGGGGTCGTCGCGGGTCTCGACGGGACACCCGACCAGGCGGTGGCGGACGCCGTGCGTGCGGCGCTCGAGGCCGACCGCGCGGCCGAGGGCTAGGAGCCCACCCGGGTCCGCACCTCGAAGAGCTCGGGGAAGAACGTCAGGTCCAGCGCCCGCCGCAGGAAGTCCACGCCCGACGACCCGCCCGTACCGCTCTTGTGGCCGATCGTGCGCTGCACGACCTGCAGGTGGCGGAAGCGCCAGCCCTGGAAGTTGTCCTCCACGTCGACGAGCTCCTCGCAGGTCTCGTAGACGCCCCAGTGGCCGTGGGGCGCGGCGTACACCTCGGCGATCGTGTCCACCAGCCCGGGGTGCATCCGGTAGGGCTGCGTCCAGTCGCGCTCCAGCAGCTCCTCGGGTACGGCGTACCCGGCGCGCGCGAGGTAGCGCAGGAACTCGTCGTAGAGGCTCGGCTCGTGCAGCAGCACGTCGAGCTCGGCGCGGGCGGCGGGGTCGTGGCGGAAGACGTCGACCATCGCGGCGTCCTTGTTGCCGAGGAGGAACTCGACCTCGCGGTACTGCGCCGACTGGAAGCCCGAGCTGGTGGCGAGGAAGGGCCGGATCTCGGCGTACTCGCTGGGCGTCATCGTGGCCAGCACGCTCCACTGCTCGGTGAGGGTGCGCTGGATGTGCTTGACCCGCGCCAGCCGCTTGAGCGCGGGCGCGAGGTCGTCGGCGGCGAGCAGCGACCGGGCGGAGCGCAGCTCGTGCACCATCAGCTTCAGCCAGAGCTCCGAGGTCTGGTGCTGGATGATGAACAGCAGCTCGTCGTGCTGCGGCGGGGTGCTGCGCGGCCGCTGGGCGGAGAGCAGCTGGTCGAGGCACAGGTAGTCCCCGTAGGACATCTGCTCGGCGAAGTCGCGCTCGATGCCCTCCTCGAGCTCGCGCCTGATCTCGGGTCGCTCCTCGGGTCGCTCCTGGGTCATGGCCGCACCCTAGACGCCGCTCTGGACGTCGCGCTGGTACGCGCGCCCCTGTCCGGTGTCCGCGCAGTCGGCTACCGTCGGGCCATGACCCAGGCCGACCTCGGTCGGCCGGTGCGGTTGGCTCGGTCGTGGCGGCCCGAGTGGCCGTGCCCGGCCGGCACCATCCTCGCCGTGCACCGGCGTGGACGCGGCGACCCCACGTACAAGGTCGACCTCTCCGGCCGCCACTGGCGCGGCATCCGCACGCCCGAGGGCCCCGCCACCCTGGTCGTGCAGGCCAGGCCTGCCGACGGCGAGGTGCTCGCCGCGGCGTGGGGCCCCGGTGCCGAGTGGGCGCTCGACTCGGTACCCGACCTGCTCGGCGCGAGCGACGACCCGAGCGGCTTCGAGCCCCGGCACCCGGTGCTGGTGGAGGCCTTCCGGCGATTCGAGCACGTGCGCTTCGGGCGCACCGGACTGCTGCTGGAGTCGCTCGTCCCGGCGATCATCGAGCAGAAGGTGACCGGCCAGGAGGCCTTCGGCGGCTTCCGTGCCCTCGTCCACCGTCACGGCCAGCGGGCACCGGGCCCGGGTCACGACCTCGACCTGTGGGTCCAGCCCGACGCGGCGACCCTCCGGGCGATCCCGTCGTGGGAGTGGTTGCGGCTCCACATCGATCCCGCCCGCTCGCGCACCGTGGTCCAGGCCGCCCGCGTCGCCGACAGCCTCGAGCGGCTCGTCGCCCTCGACAGCGAGACCGCCGACGCCCGGCTGCGCAGCCTGCCCGGCATCGGGATGTGGACGAGCGCCGAGGTGCGGTCCCGGGCGCTGGGTGACGCCGATGCCGTCTCCTTCGGCGACTACCACGTCGCCAAGGACATCGGGTGGGCGCTGCGCGGGGTCCCGATGGACGACCTCGAGCTCGAGCTGTTCCTCGAGCCGTGGCGCCCGCACCGCGGCCGCGTGCAGCTGCTGGTCAACCTCGCGGGGCTCCACCGCCCCCGGCGCGGGCCCCGGATGGCGCCGCGCACCCACCTCCCGCGCTGACGCCGACTCGCCGTCCGGACCCGTAGGTGTTACCCCGAGACACAGGTAGGGTCGCGGCGTGCCCGTCGTCACCCTCGAGTCCCTGCGCACCGCCGACGCCGAGGCGGCGGCCCGGTTCTTCGCCGAGGTCGACCCCGAGCAGCTCGTCGCCGGGGTCGCGGCCACCGGCGACGACGCGCTGCTCGACCTGATCGGCCGGGAGGAGGTGCGCTCCGCCGCGGTGGTCGGCATCCTCGAGCGCCTCCACGAGTACGCCGTCCCCGAGCGCCTCGCCGCCCTGGAGGGCGTCGTCCGGTTCGACCTCGAGCGCCGCGGGAAGCTGCTGGAACGCCACGCCCTCCACTTCGCCGCCGGCGCGCTCACGACCGTGCCCCGGGTCGCGGCCGGGGCCCACGCCGACGTCGTCATGCGCACCAGCCTGCTGCGCTTCGTGCGCCTGGTCACGGGGGAGCGCAACGCGGGCCTGGAGTACCTCGCCGGCCACCTCGACATCGAGGGCGACGCCGACCTCGCCCTCGCGGTCGGCGGCCTGTTCCAGGTGCCCGGCACCCACCGCGTCGCCGTCGACCCGCGGGCGCTCGACCCGGTCGCCGTGGCCACCGTGCTCGCCCGCGTGAAGCCCGACCACCTGCGCAAGGTCATGCGGTCGGGCTTCCGCGACGTCGTCCTCGGCGAGATCTTCCGGCGCCTGCCCGACTTCCTCGACCCGCACCGCGCGCGCAAGGCGGACCTCACGGTGGGCTTCCGCCTGCTCGGCCACCCGGCCGGCGAGATCGAGCGGTACGTGGTCCGGGTGGCCGCGGGGGCGGCGACGGTCACGGAGGTGCAGGGCCACGACGACGGCGGGGCGGGGGAGCGGCACGCCACGGTGACGCTCGAGGGCCACGACTTCCTGCGCCTCGCGACCGGCCACCTCAGCCCGATCACCGGGGTGCTGAAGGGGCAGCTCAAGGTCCGCGGCGACAAGGCCAGGGCGCTGCAGCTCGCCGGGCTCTTCGACATCCCCTCCGCGCCGTAGGGCCGGCGTCAGAGCAGCGGTCGCAGCGGGGCCAGCACCGCCTCGGTGAACTTGCGGTGCAGGTCGCGCGCCTCCCACTCGGCGCGGCGCAGCTCGAGGCTGTTGGACTCGTCGACGCGGAAGATCTCCTCCATGACCTCGGCCTGGCGCTCGTCGAAGATCTCGACGTTGACCTCGTAGTTGCCGGTGAGGCTGAGCCGGTCGATGTTCGCGGTGCCGACGGTCGACCAGGTGCCGTCGACGGTGGCGGTCTTGGCGTGCACCATCGCGTCGCGGAAGCGGAAGATCCGCACGCCGCTGTCGAGCAGCTGCGAGTAGTAGCCGCGCGAGATCCAGTCGGCCACCACGTGGTTGGACTTCAGCGGCACCAGCAGCCGGACGTCGACGCCGCGCGCGGCTGCCTGCTTGAGAGCGTCGACGAAGTCCTGGTCGGGCAGGAAGTAGGCCTGGGTGATCCACACGTTGCGGCTGGCCCGCGAGATCGCCTCGAGGTACATGCCGCGGATCGGGAACATCCACAGCCGCGGCACGTTGCGGTGCAGCCGGATCCGCGGCTCCCACGACGACGGGGTCTCGATCAGCAGCGGTCGCTCGCTCGGGCGCATCCGCCGGCGCCGGTGCAGGTTCCACAGGTCGGCGAAGGTGCGCTTGAGGTCCGACACGGCAGGTCCGGTGATCCGCACGTGGGTGTCGCGCCACTCGGTCGCGTACGCCGCCCCGATGTTGTAGCCGCCCACGAACCCGACCTCGTCGTCGACCACCAGCAGCTTGCGGTGGTTGCGGCCGTAGCGGCGCAGGTCGAAGAAGCGCCACCCCGCGGCGTACACGGGGTAGCGGAGCACCCGCATCGAGTGCGGGAAGTGCAGGAAGCGGGGCGAGTCCACGAGGTTGGCGAAGCCGTCGTACACGCAGAAGACCTCGACGCCGCGGGCGGCTGCCGCGGCCAGCGCGGCCTTGAACCGCTCACCGACGGCGTCGCCCTTCCAGATGTAGGTCTCGAAGAGCACCTGACGCCGGGCGCCGTCGATCGCCGCGAGCATCGCCTCGAACAGGTCCGCCCCGTAGGTGTACGTGGTGACCGTGCTGTCGCCGACCCGGACGTCGAGCGGCGCGACCGTCGGGAACGGGCGCGGCTTCTTGCCCCGGCGGCGGTAGGAGTCGACGACCGACATGCCCACGGCCAGTGCCAGCTGGGCGGCGAACAGCGAGAGCACCACCCGGCGGACGAGCCGCAGCGCGCGCTCGAGCCCGGACCACTCCCTGTTCACGCCCGCCATCCAACCAGAGGCGGACCAGAGGCCCGGGCGACGACACGGACGCCGCCCGGGCCCTGGTGGCGCGACCCGTCTAGCGAGCGACGGCGGCCGAGCGGTCCAGGTGCGTCAGCGAGTACTCGGTGATCCGGATCAGCGCTTCCTTGGCCGACTCGCGGTCGCGGGCGTCCACCTCGATCATCGGCACGTCGGCCGGGATCGCCAGCGCTGCGCGCACGTCGTCGAGCGCGTAGCGGCGGTTCCCCTCGAAGGTGTTGACCGCCACGATGAACGGCAGCCCCTTGGCCTCGAAGTAGTCCAGCGGCGCGAACGCCTCGTCGAGGCGGGCGGTGTCGACCAGCACCACGGCGCCGATCGCGCCCCGGCACAGGTCGTCCCACATGAACCAGAACCGCTTCTGCCCGGGCGTGCCGAACAGGTAGAGGATCAGGTCCTCGCCGAGCGTGATCCGGCCGAAGTCCATGGCCACGGTCGTGGTCGACTTGGACGGCACCGCCTCCAGGTCGTCGACGCCCTCGGACTCGTTGGTGACGAGCGCCTCGGTGCGCAGGGGCACGATCTCGGAGACCGAGCCCACCAGGGTGGTCTTGCCGACTCCGAAGCCGCCGGCGACCACGATCTTGGTGGAGGCCGCGCTCCGCGCGGCACTAGAGCGAACGGAGTCCACGGAGGGTCCTCTCGATCAGGTCGCGGCGCTCGTCCATCGACGCGTCTTCGTCCAGGGTGGCCCGGACCTTCACGTACCCCTGCTCGACCAGGTCGCCGAGCAGCACCCGGACGACGCCGATGGGCTGGCGGACCCGGGCGGAGACCTCGGCCACGGACTGGCCGGCGGCGACCTCCAGGATCCTTCCGCTGAGGCCGTGCGGGTCGGGGCGGCCGGCCAGGGGCTGGAGTTCCAGCACCGCCTCCACGGGGAGGTCGACGCGGGCGCGCGTGCGTCCGGCGGTCAGCGTGTAGGGGCGGACGCTCCGCGCCGGCGGCGCGTCGTCCTCCCAGTCATTCTCCAGTGCGACCACGGCTGATCACCTGCCCGCTCCGTCGACGGAGACGCGGGCCTTGGCCTGCACCATCCTGCCGACGCGGTCGACCAGCAGGGCCATCTCGTAGCCCACCTGTCCGAGGTCGGCGGAGTCCTGGGCCAGCACCGCGAGGTGCGAGCCGTCACCGACGCTCATGAGGAGCAGGTAGCCGTGCTCCATCTCCACGACCGTCTGCAGCACGCCTCCGCCCTCGAAGAGGCCGGCGGCGCCGACGGCGAGGCTGGCCAGGCCGGAGGAGACGGCGGCCACCTGCTCGGCCCGGTCCTCCGGGATGCTCGCGCTGGCGGCCATGAGGAGACCGTCGGCGGAGACGAGGATCGCGTGCGCCGTCGAGGGGACCTCGTCGACGAACCGGGTCACCAGCCAGTCCAGGCCACGCTCCGCGGAGGTTCCGGACTGGTTGGTCAGCATCATGTTCTCGGTCATACCGGGTCAGCTTCCTTCTGCGGGGCCGGCTGCGCGGCAGCAGCGGCCGGGGCGGGGAGGGGGGATCCGGCGGCCGAGCGACCGCGCGAGACGCCGGCCGCGTGTGCGGCCAGCCGGGTCCGGATGGTTTCCGGGTCCCGGACCAGGGGGGCTGTGGAGCGGGCCGGGCCGGCGGCCGGACCCGCCGGAGCGGCGGGCGCGGCGCCGGGGACGCCACCGGGCACCAGGCGGTTGCCGGGCCGCCGCATGGGCAGGCCGGCGTCGGTCAGGGGGGCGGCACCCGCGCCGGAGACACGGTCCGCGGCATCCCAGCCGGCCTCGACGGCGGACGACGTCCAGGGGCGCTCCTCGGCGCCGTCGGAGCTCAGCCAGTTGGAGCGCAGCTTGCCGAAGATCGGGCTCTCCTCGTGGGCGAGGTCCTCGGGTGCGGCGGGGCTGTCGAGCGCGTCGACCACCGTGAGCGAGGTCGGCGCCACCGGGCGCCGGACCTCGGGCTCGACGGCCACGACCGGCTCGACGACCGGCTCGGGCACGACCTCGGCCACCGGCTGGTCGACGGCCGGCTCCTCGACGCGGTGCTCGACGTCCGGCTGCTCGACGTCCGGCTGCTCGGCGATCTCCACGACCTCCTGCACGGCCGGGGCGGCCGAGGACCGCTGCGGCAGCGCGGACCCGGACGGCGCACCGACGGGCTCGCGGCGCGGCACGGGCGTCGGCCGGGACGGGGTCGTGGTGTCACGGCCCGGGCGCGGGCCGAGCAGGGCAGGGCCCGACGCGGCCGGTGACTCGCTGCCGGCGCCGGTGCCACCGGGCTGGCGCTGGGGGAGCCGGATCACGGCGTTGATCGCGTCGGCGATCGGGTCGCGCTCGGGCTCCCCGGCGGGGACGTCGTCGCCGTCGTCCCCGGTCTCGTCCTCGGTGACCTCGTCCGTGGGGAGGTCGGCGGTCCCGGCGAGCACCGGCTCGTCGGCGGCGTCGGCCTCCACGTCGGCCCCGGCGACCTCCACCTCCACGTCGGCCTCCATGTCGGCCTCCACCTCGGCCTCCACGTCCACGGCGGCGTCGGCCGTGGTGACCAGGTCGGTGTCGGCAGCCTCGGCGACGAGGGCGTCCGCCACCACCTCCGGGTCGGGGACCGGCACCAGGTGCGGCGCCCGGGCCACCGGCGTGGCGGTCGGCTCGTCGGCCTCCGGAGCAGGCGCGGCCCGGAAGAGGATGGAGCCGGGCAGCACGATGGTGGCCGTGGTGCCGCCGCGCTCGTTCGCCTCCAGCCGCACGGTGATGCCGTGGCGGCGGGCCAGGCGGCCGACCACCAGCAGGCCCATCCGGCGGGCGGTCTCGGCGTTGATGTCGCCGCCGACCCGCAGGTCCTCGTTGAGCGCGGTCAGGACGTCGGCCGGGATGCCCAGGCCGGCGTCGCTGATCTGGATCGTGGTGCCGTGCACCGTCGCGGTGGTCATCACCAGCACCGGCGTCGTCGGCGGCGAGTAGGCCAGGGCGTTGTCGACGACCTCGGTCAGCAGGTGGACCACGTCGCCGGCGGCGGCCGGCTTGATCCGCACCGGCGGGGTGGAGACGATCTGCACCCGCTGGTAGTCCTGCACGCCGGCGTTGGCGGCGTGCAGCGCGTCGGCGATCGTGAGCTCGGCGGCCTCGCCGCGGGTCGGGGCGTCGGCGAGCACCATCAGCGACTCCGCCGTCCGGCGCATGCGGGAGGCGAGGTGGTCGAGGCGGAAGAGGCTCTCGAGGCGCTGCGGGTCCTCCTCGTCGTTCTCGAGGTGCTCGATGAGGCGCAGCTGCTGGTTGATCAGCGAGGTGTTGCGGCGCGAGAGCGTCACGAACATGTCGCCGACCTGCGAACGGAGCTGGGCCTCGCCGGACGCCAGCACGACCGCCTGTCGGTGGAGGTCGTCCACGGCCCGGGCCAGCTGGCCCATGTCCTCGTGGGTGGTGACGGCGATCGGCACGATCTCGCCCGGGTCCTCGCCGGCGCGGATCTTGGCGACGACCTCGGGCAGCCGCTCGTTCGCGACCTCGAGCGCGCCGTCGCGCACCGTGCGGATCGGGCGGAGCAGCAGGCGGGAGACCATCAGCGCCAGCAGGAAGGCGAGCAGCAGGGCGCCGAGCGTGACCGCGGCGTTGAGGCCGACGAGGCGCCGGGCCTCGGCCGTGCCGGCCGCGAGCTGGGCGTCGATGCCGTCGAGCAGGTCGACCGAGAGCTTGTCGTAGGCCGAGTAGGCCTCGAGGGCTCCCATGTCGGTCCCGCCGGAGCGGACCTCGCCGAAGCGCAGGGCGTTCTCCTGCTGGAGCTCGAGGACCTCGTCCGGCGCCGGGTCCAGGCTGCCGGCCAGGCGGTCGACGGCGGCGGCCTCGACGCCGACCTCCGCGGCGAGCTCGACCGGGTTGGCGTCGGAGCCGTCCTTGTAGGCCACCATGACCTGCTGCATGGAGAGCGACAGGCGGCCGTCGAGCACGTGCACGAGGGCCAGGAGGCGCGGGTCGGGGTTGATCTGCTCGGTCGAGATCGCGCTCACCAGGGCGGTGACGTTCGACTGCAGGCGGCGGACCTGCGACACGAGGCCCGCCGGGCTGACGTAGGCGCGGCCGTCGCGCAGCTCGCCGCTGGTGGCGAGCAGGTCGTCCATGATGGCCTGCTGCTCGGGGGTCAGGTCGGCGGCGGCGGCGGCGTCCTCGAGGGACTGCCCGGCGTAGTCCACGGCCTCGATGACGGACGTGCGCTCGGGGTCGTCGAGGTCGGTGCCACGCGCGACCACGGCCGCCCGCTCGGCGGCGGTCAGGTACCCGACCGCCGGCCGCAGCACCGTCACCTGGCTCTCGGTGGCGACGTAGTTCGCCGCCTCGTCGAGCTCGGTGCGCACGCGGAGCCCGCCGAACACCGCGGCCAGGACCATCGGGATGGTCAGCGCGAGCGCGAGCTTGCGCCGCAGCGACCACTCCGCGACTGAAAATCTCCTGTGCGACATACCCTCACCGGCCCGTCGATCGAGGAGGCCGGCGGCGCCGGCTCCTGAGACCCCCCACAGGGACTCCCGGCTCACCATAGGGATTCTTGAGAATCCGTGAGGGTGAAATTGCCTAAAGTTTCCACGCCGCCTGCCGCCACCCCGGGAGCGACACGCGACCGGGTGGGGCTGTCGGTGGGCCGGTCTAGGCTCGACGCATGCGACCAGTGACGGACCTCGAGCGCCGGGTGGCGCCCTTCCGGGTCGACTCCGACTTCCAGCCCTCCGGCGACCAGCCCACCGCGATCAAGGAGATCACCGAGCGGGTGCAGGCCGGCGTCCAGGACATCGTGCTGCTCGGCGCCACCGGCACCGGCAAGACCGCCACGGTGGCCTGGGTCGCCGAGCAGGTGCAGCGGCCGATGCTGGTGATGCAGCCCAACAAGACGCTCGCCGCGCAGTTCGCCAACGAGCTGCGCCAGCTCTTCCCCCACAACGCGGTGGAGTACTTCGTCTCCTACTACGACTACTACCAGCCCGAGGCCTACGTCCCGCAGACCGACACCTACATCGAGAAGGACTCCTCGATCAACGAGGAGGTCGAGCGGCTGCGCCACTCGGCGACCAACTCGCTGCTGACCCGGCGCGACGTGATCGTGGTCTCGACCGTGTCGTGCATCTACGGCCTCGGCACCCCGCAGGAGTACGTCGACCGCATGATCCGGCTGCGCGTGGGCGAGGAGCACGACCGCGACTCGATCCTGCGGCGGCTCGTGGAGATCCAGTACACCCGCAACGACATGAGCTTCACCCGCGGCACCTTCCGGGTGCGCGGCGACACCCTCGAGATCTTCCCGGTCTACGAGGAGCACGCGGTGCGGATCGAGTTCTTCGGTGACGAGATCGAGCGGCTGATGACGCTGCACGCCGTCACCGGCGAGGTGCTCACCGAGGACGAGGAGCTCCACGTCTTCCCGGCCACCCACTACGTCGCCGGCCCCGAGCGCATGGAGCGGGCCATCCGTGGCATCGAGCTCGAGCTCGAGGACCGTCTCGCGCAGTTCGAGCGCGAGGGCAAGCTGCTCGAGGCGCAGCGGCTGCGGATGCGCACGACCTACGACGTCGAGATGATGCGGCAGGTCGGCTCCTGCTCCGGCATCGAGAACTACTCGATGCACATCGACGGTCGCAACCGCGGCTCGGCGCCCAACTGCCTGCTCGACTACTTCCCCGAGGACTTCCTCCTCGTCATCGACGAGTCGCACGTCGCGGTGCCGCAGATCGGCGGCATGTACGAGGGCGACATGTCCCGCAAGCGCAACCTGGTCGACCACGGCTTCCGGCTGCCGAGCGCGATGGACAACCGCCCCTTGCGCTGGGAGGAGTTCCTCGACCGGATCGGCCAGACCATCTACCTCTCGGCGACCCCGGGCGACTACGAGCTCGACAAGGTCGGCGGCGACGCCGTCGAGCAGATCATCCGTCCGACCGGCCTGATCGACCCCGAGGTCGTGGTGAAGCCGACCAGGGGCCAGATCGACGACCTGATCCACGAGATCCGGGTCCGGGCCGAGAAGAACGAGCGGGTGCTGGTCACCACACTGACCAAGAAGATGTCGGAGGACCTCACCGACTACCTGCTCGACGCCGGCATCCGCACCCGCTACCTGCACTCCGAGGTGGACACGCTCAAGCGCATCGAGCTGCTGCGCGACCTGCGCCTCGGCGACTACGACGTGCTCGTCGGCATCAACTTGCTGCGCGAGGGCCTCGACCTGCCCGAGGTGTCGCTGGTCGCGATCCTCGACGCCGACAAGGAGGGCTTCCTGCGCTCCGACAAGTCGCTGATCCAGACGATCGGCCGCGCGGCCCGCAACGTGTCGGGCCAGGTGCACATGTACGCCGACCGGATCACGCCGTCGATGGAGTCCGCCATCGACGAGACCAACCGCCGCCGCGCCAAGCAGGTCGCCTACAACGAGGCCCACGGCATCGACCCGCAGCCGTTGCGCAAGAAGATCGCCGACATCACCGAGATGCTCGCCCGCGAGGACGAGAACACCCGCGCCCTGCTCGAGACCTGGGCCGGCACCGAGGCCAAGGGGCGCGCCGGCGGGGTCAAGGCCCGCCAGCCGGTCCCGGCGCTCGCGGCCGCCGCGGCGGGGCAGCACGCCCCGGACATCGCCGGGCTCCCCAGCTCCGAGCTGGCCTCGCTGATCCAGGAGCTGACCGACCAGATGAAGGCCGCTGCCGGGGAGCTGCAGTTCGAGCTCGCCGCCCGGCTGCGCGACGAGATCTCCGACCTCAAGAAGGAGCTGCGACAGATGATGAATGCGGGGGCGTCGTGACCGACGTGCGAGAGCTCCAGCTCACCTTCGACGCCCACGACCCGGGAGCGCTGGCGGCCTTCTGGTGCGAGGCGCTCGGCTACGAGATCGACGCGCCGCCGCCCGGGTTCGACACGTGGGACGCCGCGCTCGAGGCGTTCGGCGTCCCGGAGGACCAGCGCAACAGCGCCTCGGCCTGCCACGACCCGACCGGCTCCGGGCCGCGGCTGTTCTTCCAGCAGGTGCCCGAGGGCAAGACCGCGAAGAACCGCGTGCACCTCGACGTCCGGGCCGCCCCCGGCCTCACCGGCGAGGAGCGGATGGCCGCGCTCGAGGCCGAGTGCGAGCGTCTGGTCAGGCGCGGTGCTACCCGGGTCGAGCGGCACGAGCCGGCACCGCCCATGGGCGCGGGCCACCTCGTGCTGCAGGACCCCGAGGGCAACGAGTTCTGCCTCGACTGATCGCCCGGACCAGACCGGTTGTCCGGCGACCCTAGGGTGACGCCATGACTGCCATCGAGCTCGGCCGCCCCGTCTCGGGCGACGTCGTGGAGCTGATCCTCGACGACCACCGCCGCTTCGAGTCCCTGCTGCGCGACCTGCGCGACGCCAGCTCCGACCGCGACGCCGTGCGCCGGGCGTTCTCGGCTCTGCACGTGGCGCACGCGCTGGCCGAGGAGGAGCACGTCTACCCACAGCTGCGGCGCCGCGACGCCGTCGGTGAGCACGAGGCCGAGCACGGGGAGGAGGAGCACGCCGAGGGCAACCAGGCGCTGCTCGCCGTGCTCGAGCTCGCGGGGACCGACACCCAGGCCTTCGACGACGCCGTCGAGGAGCTGGCCCGGGTGGTCAACCACCACCTCACCGAGGAGGAGCTGACGATCCTCAACCCCGCCCGCGAGGAGATCGGCGACCGGGTGCGGGCCGAGCTCGGCGCGACCTTCGCGACCGCCCGCAACGCGCACCTCGACGACGACTGCGGCGCCCTCACGCAGGTGCGCGCGCTGGTCGCGCAGGCGCGACGCGAGGGCGTGCTCGACGACGGGGACGACGGCTGAGCTACCGCTCCGGCGGCGGCTCCGCGTGTGGCGCGACGGCCTGGGGGCGGGTGAGCCCGACCAGGCGGGTCAGGTCAGCCGGCGGTTCACGCGTCGTCCCCGTCTGCGGCCTCGTCCGTGTCGGCCCCGTCGTCCCCGTCCCGGCGTCGCTCGAGCGCCTTGCGCTCGCGCTTCTCGATGCTGCGGCGCTTCTGGGCCACGATGTCGGCGCGCTGGAACTGGGTGCGCAGCACGTTGAGTGCTGCCGGAACCATGACGAACAACGGCCACGGGAATCCGCCGAGCATCACGACCGCCCAGATCGTCCAGGTCACGGCCGAGGCCCCGATGAACCCCCACAGGGCTTCGCGCCGGTCAGCGCGCCAGGCCTCGACGGCCTCGGCGTCGACCTCGGCGGGGGAGAGTGCGCCCGCCGGGCGGAGGGCGGGCACCGCCGTCCCCGTGGCGACCAGGCCCTCGGCGAGCGGGGGCAGCTCCCCGAGCGTGCGGGCCGCGACCACCGCGCTGGTGCGGACGTCGAACTCCTCGCGGTCGAGCCGGCCGTCGGCATAGGCCTCGGCCAGCAGCTGGTGGAGGACGTCGCGGTCGGCGTCGGAGGCCCGGAGCGCGGCGTTCGCGGGGTCGCGCGGGTCGTGGCTGAACGACTCCCACATGCGCCGCGCCCCCTCTCCAGGCCGTCCGGTCCGTCTCCGCAGGCATCCTAGGTCGCGGCCGTCCGGGGCGGTCGACGGTGGACAGCGCGTCTGCCGCGCGCTACGTTCGCCTAAACTAGAACACGTTCCAGTCCAGCGGGTCGCTTGAGCCTGCCTGTCGCGAGGAGAAGGATCGCGTCGTGCCCGACACCGACCTCCTCGTCATCGGCGCGGGCCCCACGGGGCTCTACGCCACCTACTACGCCGGCTTCCGCGGGCTCCGCGTCGCCGTGGTCGACTCGCTGCCCGAGCTCGGCGGCCAGATCACGGCGATGTACCCCGAGAAGGGGATCCTCGACGTCGCCGGCTTCCCGCACGTCAAGGGGCGAGACCTCGTCGCGGGGCTCGTCGCCCAGGCGGCCACCGCGTCGCCTGAGTACTTCCTCGACCGCACCGCCCTCACGCTGCGCCACGACGAGGACTCCGTGACGGTCGGCCTCGACGACGGCACCGAGATCACGGCCGGCGCGGTGCTGATCACCGCCGGCATCGGCAAGTTCAGCCCCCGGCCGCTCCCGGCGGGGGAGGGCTGGCTGGGTCGCGGCATGGAGTTCTTCGTGCCGAGCTTCGCGCCGTACGCCGGGAAGGACGTCGTGATCGTCGGCGGCGGGGACTCGGCGTTCGACTGGGCGCTGCACCTCGAGCCCGTCGCGCGCTCGGTGGTGCTGGTGCACCGTCGCGACGCGTTCCGGGCGCACGAGCGCACCGTGCAGCAGGTCAAGGCCACCTCGGTCAGGATCGTCACCCGCGCCCAGGTGACCGCCCTGCACGGCGACGGCCACCTCGAGTCGGTCGACATCACCGTGGACGGCGAGGAGACCACGACCTACCCGGCGCAGGCGATGGTGGCCGCGCTGGGGTTCGTCGCCGACCTCGGCCCCCTGCAGCACTGGGGGTTGGAGGTCGAGAAGCGGCACGTCGTCGTCGCGCCGTCGATGCAGACCAGCCTGCGCCGCGTCTTCGCGGCCGGTGACATCACCGAGTACCCCGGCAAGGTCCGCCTGATCTCGGTCGGCTTCGGGGAGGCCGCCACGGCCGTCAACAACGCCGCCGTCGTGATCGACCCGAGCGCCCACGTCTTCCCGGGGCACTCCTCGGAGGGACAGTGAGCTCCGGGCGCGACCGGGTCCGGATGACCGACGACGAGGTCGCCGCCTTCCTCGCCGGCCAGGTCAAGGTGCAGGTCGCGACCACCGGCCGCGGCGGCGTCCCCCACCTGACCACGCTCTTCTACACGCTCGTCGACGGCGACATCGCGTTCTGGACCTACGGACGCAGCCAGAAGATCCGCAACCTCGAGCGCGACCCGCGCCTGGCCTGCCTGGTCGAGGACGGCACCGACTACTTCGAGCTGCGGGGCGTCTCGATCACCGGCACCGCCGAGCTCGTGCGCGACCCGGACCGGATCCGCGCGATCGGCTCGGCCGTGGCCACGCGCATGGTCGGCGCCTCGTCGTTCGAGGAGCTCGGCGAGCTCGGCCGGGCCGAGGTGGAGCGCCAGGTGCTCAAGCGGGTCGCCGTCGTCGTCCGTCCCGAGCACGTCGCCACCTGGGACCACCGCAAGATGGTCTGAGCCCGAACACCCACCACCGTCACCCACGCCAACCCGGAGGAGGCACCGTGAAGATCAAAGTCGACTTCGACCTCTGCGAGTCCAACGCCCTGTGCGAGTCGCTGGCACCCGAGGTCTTCGAGCTGGACGACGACGACTTCCTCCAGCTCAAGACCGACGAGACCACCCCGGAGAACGAGGCCGCCGTGCGGCGCGCCGTCGCCGCCTGCCCGCGCGCCGCGATCTCCCTGGAGGGCGAGGGGTGAGCGACACCTCCCTCGACGGCCGCGTGGCCGTCGTCACCGGCGCGGGCGCCGGCCTCGGCCGTGCCGAGGCCCTCGCCCTCGCCGCGGCCGGGGCCCGGGTCGTGGTCAACGACCTGCCGGGCGCGGCCGAGGGCACGGCCGAGGAGATCCGCGCCGCCGGCGGGGAGGCCGTGGTCGTGGCCGGGGACGTGGGGGAACGCGCCACCGCCGACGCCCTGACGGAGGCGGCCGTCGACGACTGGGGCCGGCTCGACGTCGTCGTCAACAACGCCGGGATCACGCGCGACCGGATGCTCTTCAACCTTTCCGACGAGGAGTGGGACCTCGTCCTGCGCGTCCACCTGCGCGGGCACTTCCTGCTCTCGCGCAACGCCGCCGCCCACTGGCGCGCCCTGTCCAAGAGGAGGGGGGGCCCGGTCTACGGGCGCGTGGTCAACACCGCCTCCGAGGCGTTCCTCGCAGGCTCGCCCGGACAGGCCAACTACGCCGCGGCCAAGGGCGGGATCATGGCGCTCACCCTGTCGACGGCGCGCGGCCTGGCCCGCGCCGGCGTCACGGCCAACGCCATCTGCCCGCGCGCCCGTACCGCGATGACCGCGGAGGTCTTCGGCGAGGACACCTCGGGCCGTGAGGTCGATCCCTACTCGCCCGACCACGTCGCCCCGCTGGTCGCCTGGTTGGCCTCGCCGGCCGCGGAGCGGGTCACCGGACAGTGCTTCGTCGTGTACGGCGGGATGGTCGCGGTGCTCGCTGCCCCGGTCGTCGAGCAGCGCTTCGACGCCACCGGCGCCACCTGGGACGCCGAGGACCTGTCCAAGCAGCTGGGCGGCTTCTTCGCCGGGCGCGATCCGTCGGTCGGGTTCGCCGCCGACGCGGTCATGCAGCTCACCGTCTGAGTCCGGCCCCGGACACCACCGCAGAACCCGAGAGGAACACCCATGGGTCGCCTGGAGAACAAGGTCGCCATCGTCACCGGCGGCGCGCAGGGCCAGGGCGCCGGCATCGTCCGCGCCTTCGTCGCCGAGGGCGCGAAGGTCGTGGTCGCCGACGTCGCCGACGAGCCCGGCGAGGCGCTCGCCGCGGAGCTGGGCGACGCCGCCTGGTTCCGCCACCACGACGTCAGCGACGAAGCGTCGTGGACCACCCTGGTCGCCGAGACCGAGGCGCGGTTCGGGCCGGTCAGCGTGCTGGCCAACAACGCCGGCATCCTCCGCTTCGGCGAGATCGAGACCATGCCCGCCGAGGAGTTCGAGCTCCTCTTCCGGGTCAACCAGCTCGGCTGCTTCCTCGGCATGAAGGCCGTGGCGCGCACCATGCGCGAGCACGGTGGCGGCTCGATCATCAACGCCTCCTCGATCGAGGGGCTCGGCGGCATGGCGTCGTGCGTGGGCTACTCCGCCACCAAGTTCGCGATCCGCGGCATGACCAAGGTGGCGGCGATGGAGCTCGGGCCGAAGGGGATCCGGGTCAACTCGGTGCACCCCGGCATGGTCGACACCCCGATGACCCGCGTGCACGGCGGCGACGCCGCCATGGAGTACGGCGCCACCAAGATCCCGCTCGGCCGGGTCGGCCACCCTGCCGACATCGCCCCGCTGTACGTCTACCTCGCCAGCGACGAGAGCGGCTACGTCAACGGCGCCGAGATCGCCATCGACGGCGGCGTGACCGCCACGCACGCCTTCGGGGGCTGAGCCCCCCGGCGCGGCCGGGGTCTGTCCATCCGGGTCGCTGGACCGCCGCGGAACCAGTGGTCTGGTCGGCGGCCCGGGCCCCGGAGAGCCCACCGGGACACCCGCACCGCCCTGCCCTGCGCTCGCCCCGTGGTCACCGAACAGCCGCCCTCCGGGGGTGGCCGGGTGAGCGGCTCCGGGAGCCTTCCGCCGGCCCCCGACCACGGCCTCGTCGGCCTCGACGCCGACGGGCGCGTCATCGGGCTGAGCGCGGCGGCCTGCGAGCTGCTCGGGGTCGTCCCCGACCAAGTGGTCGACCGACCGCTCGCCCTCGCGCTCACCGGCCCCGACGGTGACCGATCACGCTGACGGAGCGCCTGCTCGTCGACACGGTCGAGTCCGGCCGCGGCAGCTGGTGCGTGAGCAGAGCGGCACCGTGTCGCTCGAGGCCGCGGTCGGAGGTGGCACCCGGGTGCTGATCGACCTGCCGGAGGCGCCGGACTGACCCGCCCGCGGCGTTCGGGACCGCCTCCGCCGGGCACGCGACCCCTACCATCGGAGGATGACCGACCTGGACCAGACCGGCGAGCGCGCGCTCGTCGCCCAGGTGGTCGACTACGCGATCTACGGTCTCGACACCGGGGGCCACGTCTCCAGCTGGAACGCCGGCGCCCGCCTGCTCCAGGGCTGGGACGCCGAGGAGGTCGTCGGGCGCAGCCTGTCGACCTTCTACACCCCGGAGGACCGCGCCGCCGGGCTGCCCGGGCGGCTGCTGGCCCGGGCCCGCGAGGAGGGCAGCGTCCGCGACGCCGGGTGGCGGGTGCGCAAGGACGGCTCGCGCTTCTGGGCCGACGTCGTGATCACCGCGCTGCACGACGACACGGGCACCCTCATCGGCTACGGCGAGGTCACCCGCGAGCTGAGCGACGAGCGCGCGGCGAACCTCGAGCTGGAGGCCAGCGAGGAGCTGTTCCGGCTCCTGGTCGAGCAGGTCGTCGACTACGCGATCATCGGGCTCGACGTCAGCGGCCGGATCACCACCTGGAACGCCGGTGCCGCCTCGCTCAAGGGGTGGAGCACCGACGAGGCGGTCGGGCAGCACTTCTCGCTGCTCTACCCCGAGGCGGACCGGGCGGCCGGCCTGCCGGAGGAGCTGCTCGCACGGGCCGCGGCCGACGGCCGCGCCGAGCACCGGGGCTGGCGGGTGCGCAAGGACGGCTCTCGGTTCTGGGGCGACATCGTGATCACGGCGGTGCACGACGGCTCGGGCCGGCCCACCGGCTACACGAAGGTGACCCGCGACCTGACCGAGCAGCAGCGGCTCGAGGAGGCACGGACGTCGTTCCTCGCCGGCATCTCCCACGACTTCCGCACGCCGCTGACCGCGATCCGCGGCTTCGCCCAGGTGCTCACCCGCACCCCCGACGACGAGCGCGGCCGTGACCTCGCCCAGCGGATCGTGGCGAACGCCGAGCGGTTGAGCGGGATGGTGGACCAGCTCGTCGCCCACACCCGGCTGCGCGCCGGGGCGGTGCGGATCGACCCGCGGCCGCTCGACCTCGCCGTCCTGGCGCGTGACGTGGCCAGCGAGCTCGAGGCGGCGCTCGACGACCACCAGGTGCGCGTCGCCGAGGCCGGCCCGGCCGTGGCCCTGGCCGACGAGGCGGCGATGCGGCGGGTGCTGCAGAACCTGCTGGGCAACGCCGTGGCGTACTCGCCCCCGGGCACCGTGATCGAGGTGACGGTCGGGCCGGTGGCGGGGGAGCCGCGGGTGCGCGCGGAGGTGGCCGACCGGGGCCGCGGCATCGATCCCGAGGACGTCGAGGTGGTGCTCGGGGAGTACGAGCGCGGGCGCCGGGGCGAGGCGGACGGCGGCACGGGGCTCGGCCTCGCGGTCGTCCGCCAGCTGC
The DNA here is from genome assembly GCF_042657275.1 of Nocardioides taihuensis. Taxonomy (NCBI): domain Bacteria; kingdom Bacillati; phylum Actinomycetota; class Actinomycetes; order Propionibacteriales; family Nocardioidaceae; genus Nocardioides; species Nocardioides taihuensis. The sequence goes on along the minus strand of NZ_JBHSKD010000027.1, from coordinate 135,679 downwards.
TCGAGCTCCAGGGCGGCTGCGTGGCGCTGCGACCGCGCGAGGGCGGCGGCACGGTCGTCGAGGTGCGGCTGCCGGTCGCCTGACCAAGCCGCGGAGCGCCTCAGCGCAGGAGCAGCCCGACCGCGACGTCCATCTGGGTGTTGACGTCGTCGGCGGTGGTGCGCCCGGTCACCCACCCGACCAGCGCGGACAACCAGACGTCGCCGATCACCTTGGCGATCGCGACGTCCTCGTCGGAGAGCTCGGTCTTCCCCGGGTGCATGGCGCGGGTGAGCATCGAGGTCAGCAGCATGCCGACCGCGTGGATCTCGTTCTGCACCGAGGCGTCGGCGAACATGAACGCCCGGGTCAGCGCCTCGGTGAGGTGGGGGTCCTTCTGGAGCCCGCGGGTGGTGCGGGTGAGCACGTACATCACCCGCTCGTGGGGGGTGTCGCCGGGGATCGGCTTCTCGCGGGTCGCCGCCTCGGCCACCTCGAACTCGCGGCCGAGCGCCGAGACCAGCAGGTGGATCTTGGAGGGGAAGTAGCGGTAGAGCGTGCCGAGCGCGACGTCGGCCTGCTCGGCCACGGCCCGCATCTGGACGGCGTCGAACCCGCCCTTGCTCGCCAGGGCGATGGTCGTGTCGAGGATGCGCTTGCGGCGCTCGCGCTGGGCCGCGGAGCCGAGCTCGTCGACAGTCAGGGACCCGCTCAGGGAGTTGGTGCTCACGCGTGCTCCGTCCGTGGTGCCGCCGCGGCGGGCCCGCTCGGAGCCGCACGCGACGGGTGTGATCCAGACGACGGCGTCCCTGCGGAACAGGCGCCCCCCGGGCCTCGTTGTCTCGTCACTAGGCTAGCAACCGGTGGACCACAATAGGAACACGTTCCACCTCGTCCGGCCCCGCGTGTCATCCTGTCGCGCAACCCCGGCACCAGCCTCCGGCGAGTGGCCCGGACGTTCCCGAGAAGAGAGGTCGCGACGTGGCACCTGCCGCGCCCGAGGCGCCCCGCGCGGGACGCCCCCTGCGCATCGCCCTGCTGTCGTACCGGAGCAAGCCGCACTGTGGCGGCCAGGGGATCTACGTCCGGCACCTGAGTCGCGAGCTCGTCGCCCTCGGGCACGACGTCGAGGTCTTCTCGGGCCAGCCCTACCCCGAGCTCGACGAGGGCGTCCGGCTGACCCAGGTGCCCAGCCTCGACCTCTACCGCGAGCCGGACCCCTTCCGGATCCCCCGCCCGCGCGAGTTCCGCGACCGCATCGACGTGGAGGAGTTCCTCACCATGTGCGTCGCGGGCTTCCCCGAGCCCAAGACGTTCAGCACCCGCGCGGCCCGCCTGCTGCGGCGCCGGGTCGCCGACTTCGACGTCGTCCACGACAACCAGGTGCTGGGTCGCGGCCTGCTCGACGTCGAGCGGATGGGCCTGCCGATGGTGACCACGGTGCACCACCCGATCACCTTCGACCGGCGGATCGACCTCGCCGCCGCGCCCAACCTCTACCGCAAGCTCACCCTGCGTCGCTGGTACGGCTTCGTGCGGATGCAGGCCCGGGTGGCGCGCGAGGCCCGCCGGATCCTCACCCCGTCGGAGGCCTCGCGCCGCGACATCGCGCGCGACTTCGGCGTGGATCTCGCGAAGATGCAGGTGATCCTGCTCGGCGTCGACGAGGCGTTCACCCCGCCGACCGAGCCGCGGGTGCCCGGACGGATCCTGGCCATGGCCAGCGCCGACGCCCCGATGAAGGGCATCGCCACGTTGCTCGAGGCCTTCGCCAAGCTCCGCACCGAGCGCGACGTCGAGCTGGTGCTGGTCAGCAAGCCGCAGGAGGGCGGGCGCACCGAGCAGCTGGTCGACCGTCTCGGCATCACCGACGACGTGCGCTTCGTGCACGGCATCAGCGACCGCGACCTGGTCACCCTGATGGGCTCCGCCGAGGTCGCCTGCGTGCCGTCGCTCTACGAGGGCTTCAGCCTGCCCACCGCCGAGCTGATGGCCTGCGAGACGCCGCTGGTCGTCTCGCGGGCCGGCGCCATCCCCGAGGTGGTCGGCCCCGACGGCCTCTGCGCCGACCTGGTCACCCCCGGTGACGTCGGCGAGCTCGAGCTGGCGCTGGCCGCGATGCTCGACGACCCCGAGCGCCGGGCCCGGATGGGGGCGGCCGGCCGGCGCCGGGTGCTGGAGAAGTTCAGCTGGCGGGCGGTCGCGGCCGCCACCGCCGCGGCGTACGCCGAGGCGATCGAGGAGTACCACCAGGAGAGGGGCACCCGTGCTGACCGTTGACTTCGACCGGTTGGGGCTGCGGCCCGGCGAGCGGGTCCTCGACATGGGGTGCGGCGCCGGGCGCCACGCCTTCGAGATGTACCGCCGTGGGGCCGACGTCATCGCCTTCGACCAGGACGCCGACGAGCTCGCCGGCGTGCGCGAGATCTTCGCGGCGATGCGTGAGGCAGGCGAGGTTCCCGTCGGCGCCGAGGCCGACGTGAAGGAGGGCGACGCGCTGTCGCTGCCCTTCGCCGACGGCGAGTTCGACCGCGTGGTGGCAGCGGAGGTGCTCGAGCACGTCCCGGCCGACATCCAGGCGATCGCCGAGCTGGCGCGCGTGCTGCGACCGGGCGGCACCATGGCGGTCTCGGTGCCGCGGTGGTTCCCCGAGATCGTGAACTGGCGGCTGTCCTCGGACTACCACGACGTCCCGGGCGGCCACATCCGGATCTACACCGACAAGGAGCTCGTGACCAAGCTCGAGAACGCCGGCCTGGTCTTCGAGGGCAAGGACTACGCGCACGGCCTGCACGCGCCGTACTGGTGGATCAAGTGCGCGGTCGGCGTCCACAAGGACGACCACCCGCTCGCACGCGCCTACCACAAGCTCCTCGTCTGGGAGATCGTCCACCAGCCGAAGGCGCTGCAGCTCGCTGGCAAGCTCCTCGACCCGCTGATCGGCAAGAGCATGGTCGTCTACCTGCGCAAGCCGGGGGCCGGGGCCGGCGATGACCTGGCGTGACGACCACGCGGCGGTGCCCCACGTCCCCGGGATCCTGACCGCGGAGCAGGTCGCCGAGACGGCGGCCTCGATCGCGGCGATGCAGGAGCCGGACGGGGCGGTGCCGTGGACACCCGGGGAGCACACGGACGCCTGGAACCACGTCGAGTCGGCGATGGCGATGATGCTCGGCGGGCAGACCGAGGCCGCCGGACGGGCCTTCGAGTGGTGCCTGCGCATGCAGCGCGAGGACGGTTCGTGGCCGTTGAAGGTCGTCGTGGGCGAGGTCGTCGACCACAGCGGCGAGGCCAACATGTCGGCCTACCTCGCCGTCGGGGTCTGGCACCACTGGCGGCTGTGCCGCGACTCGTCGTTCGTGCAGCGGTTCTGGCCGGCGGTGAAGCGCGGCCTCGACTTCGTGGTCTCCCTCCAGCTGCCCTGGGGCGGCGTCGCGTGGGCGCAGGAGTGGCACGACGGCCAACCGGGCGAGATCACCCCCGACGCGCTGCTGGCCGGCTCCTCGAGCATCTACCAGTCGCTGCGCGCCGGCGTCGCGCTGGCCGCCCTGGTCGACGAGCCCCAGCCGGAGTGGGAGCTCGCGGGCGGACGCCTGGGGCACGCGCTGCGCGAGCACCGCGACCTGTTCCTGGACAAGTCGAACTGGTCGATGGACTGGTACTACCCCGTCCTCGGCGGTGCCGTGCGCGGCGAGGCGGCGCGGGCGCTGCTGGCCACCCGGTGGGACGACTTCGTGGTGCCGGGGCTCGGCATCAAGTGCGTCGACGAGAACCCGTGGGTGACCGGCGCCGAGACCTGCGAGCTGGCGATGGCGCTCGACGCACTGGGCGAGCGGGAGCAGGCGCTGCGCTTCTTCGCCGAGATGCAACACCTCCGCTCGAGCGAGGGCCGCTACTGGACCGGCTACGTCTACCCCGACGCGGTGCACTGGCCGGTCGAGTACACGACGTACACCGCGGCGGCGGTGATCCTCGCCGCGGACGCGCTCAGCGGCACGACGCCCGCCTCGGACGTCATGTGCGGGACCTCCCTCGCGCCGGACTTCGCCGAGATCGGCCTCGGGTGCGGCTGCGTCCCGACCCCCTCGCAGCACGGCTGACGCCGGCTGTCAGACCGGGTCGCCCGGTTCGCCGGTGACCCGGCGCAGCACGCGGACCGAGCCGAGGGCCTCGTCCTCGACGAAGGCGCCGCCGTCGAGGGCGCGCAGGTAGATCTCGTACGGCGGGCGGCCGCCGTCCGCGGGGTCGGGGAACACGTCGTGGATCACGAGCAGGCCGTCGCGGGCGACCCAGCGGGCCCAGCCGTCGAAGTCGGCGTGGGCCGGCTCCTCGCCGTGCCCGCCGTCGATGAACAGCAGCGCCAGCGGCGTGCGCCAGTGGGCCGCCACGACGGTCGACTCGCCGAGCACCGCGACGACCTCGCGCTCGAGCCCGGCCTCCTCGATCGTGCGCCGGAAGACCGGCAGCGTGTCCATCAGGCCCGTCGCGGGGTCGACGAGGGTGGCGTCGTGGTGCTCCCAGCCGGCCTGGTTCTCCTCCGAGCCGCGGTGGTGGTCGACGGTGAACACCACGGCGTCGCCGCCGACGGCGCGGGCCGCGGCGCCGAGGTAGACCGCCGACTTGCCGCAGTAGGTGCCCACCTCGAGCGCCGGGCCGTGGGGGAGCCGCTCGAGCGCGCGCCGGTGCAGCAGCAGCCCCTCGTCGTCGGGCATGAACCCCCGGGCCGCGCGGGCGTGGGCGAGCAGGGAGGGGTCCATGGCGGGCGCGCTGGTGGTGTCGGGCACGGCGGTCAGCCTAGGATGTGGAACACGTTCTAGTTTCGCGCGTCCGTCCTGCCCACTGCTCCCGCCCGCCAGGAGGTGGTCCCGTGACCCTCGGCCTCGACGAGGAGCACCGCGAGCTCGGCGCCAGCCTGCGCGCGTGGGCCGCGGGGCTGGACGGGCCGGCGGCGGTGCGCGCCGCCGAGGGCGACCCCGCGGAGACCTTCGAGAAGGTGCGGGCCGCCGCGGCCGGGATGGGGCTGGCCGGGCTGGCGCTGCCCGCGTCGGCCGGTGGGGACGACGGGTCGCCGCTCGACGTGGCCGTGGCGCTCGAGGCCTGCGCGCACGCGCTGCTGCCCGGACCGCTGCTGGGGCCGGCGGTGTCCGAGCTGCTGCTGGCCGGCGGGCACCCGGGGTCCGACGCCGTCGTCGGCCTCGCGCCCGGCGCCCCCGACCTGGTCTGGGACGCGCCGTCCGCCACCCACCTGCTGCTGCCGGCGCCCGGTGAGGACGACACCTGGGTGCTGGTCGAGGCTGCGGCCGTCGACGTCGAGCCCGTGGTGGCGCTGGACCTGAGCCGGCGCTTCGGGCGGGTGCGGGCGCCGTGGTCGGGCGGGGTGGCGGTGACGGGACTGACCCGCGCGCGGGTCCGTCGTACGACGGTGGCGATGGCGGCGGCCGAGGCCAGCGGCGTGGCGCGCTGGTGCCTGGAGACCGCGACGTCGTACGCCGGCGTGCGCGAGCAGTTCGGGAAGCCGATCGGCAGCTTCCAGGCGGTCAAGCACCTCTGCGCGGAGATGCTGGAGACGGCGGAGGCGGTGACCGCGGCCGCGTGGGACGCCGCGGTCGCCCTGGCGGCGGACGAGGAGCAGGCGGCCTTCGCCGCCGACGTCGCCGGCGCGGTGGCGCTGGACGGGGCGGTGCGGGTGGCGCAGACCTGCATCCAGGTGCTCGGCGGGATCGGCTTCACCTTCGAGCACGACGCCCACCTCTACCTGCGCCGCGCCACGACCCTGCGCGCGCTGCTCGGTGGTGGCGACGTCTGGGCAGCGTCGCTGGCGGCTCGCGCCGCCTCGGGCGTACGACGTCGGGTCGAGGTCGACCTCGGCGGCCGCGACGCCGGGGTCCGCGACGAGTTCCGCACCCGCGTGGCGGAGGTGGCGGCGCTGCCGGAGGACGCGCGCCGGGCCGCGCTGGTCGAGCGCGGCTACCTGACGCCGCACTGGCCGGCGCCCTACGGGCTCGGGGCGGACCCCGTCACCCAGCTCGTGGTGGACGAGGAGCTGGTCCGCGCGGGGATCGGGCGGCCGGACCTCAAGATCGGCGGGTGGGCGGCGCCGACCGTGCTCGAGCACGGCACCGACGCGCAGCGCGAGCGCTTCGTGCGGCCGACGCTGACCGGCGAGATCGGGTGGTGCCAGCTCTTCTCCGAGCCCGGCGCCGGGTCCGACCTCGCCTCGTTGCGCACGCGGGCCGTGCGTGACGAGGCGGCTGGCGGCTGGCGGCTGACCGGCCAGAAGGTGTGGACCTCGCTCGCCCACGAGGCCGACTGGGCGATCTGCCTGGCCCGCACCGACCCCGACGCGCCCCGGCACCGGGGGATCACCTACTTCCTGGTCGACATGGGCAGTCCCGGCATCGAGATCCGGCCGCTGCGCGAGCTCACCGGCGACGCGATGTTCAACGAGGTCTTCCTCGACGACGTGCTGGTGCCCGACGACTGCGTGGTCGGGCAGCCCGGCGACGGGTGGCGGCTCGCCCGCACCACCCTCGCCAACGAACGGGTGGCGATGGCCTCCTCGCGCCTCGGCGTGAGCACCGAGCGGGCCGTCGCGCTCGCCGGGGACGCGACCCCGGCCGAGCAGGTGCGGGTCGGGCACGCGGTCGCGCTGGCGACGGTCTGCACCCTGCTGGGCGTACGCACGACGCTGCGCTCACTCGCCGGTCACGGGCCGGGGGCGGAGTCGAGCGTGGCCAAGCTGCTCGGCGTGCGCAGCCGCCAGGACGCCTCCGAGCTCGTCGTCGAGCTGCTCGGCGAGCGCGTCGTCCTCGAGGCCGACGACCCGCAGGTCGCCGCCGACGTCCACGAGATGCTGATGACCCGCTGCCTCTCGATCGCCGGCGGCACGACGCAGGTGCTGCGCACCGTCGCCGCCGAACGGATCCTCGGCCTCCCGCGCTGACCCGTCGCTCATGAGCGACGGGTCAGCGTTGACTGTCGACCTTCAGCCGGCGTCGGTGTCGATCGCCGCGGGCTCGGCGGGGGAGCGGCCGGCGCGCCACTGGTTCCAGTGCCAGTGCAGGTACTTGTCGAGGGCCCGGACCACCTGGGTGGAACGGATCGAGGGGAAGAGGTCGAAGGCGTGCTGGGCCCCCGGCAGCTCGGCGTAGACGACGGTGCGGCGCGACACCCGGCGCAGGGCGTCCACGAACAGCCGGGCCTGGTCGACCGAGACCAGCGTGTCGCGCACGCCGTGGATCACGAAGAAGTCGGGGGCATCGGGGTGGATGCGCAGGATCGGCGATGCGCGCTCGAAGACCTCGGGGTGGTCCCTCCAGCGCTCCTGCAGGATCCGCGGTGCGAGGAACTGGTCGCGCATCTGCTCGGCGCTCTTCAACCCGGTGGCGCCGGCGAAGTCGTAGACGCCGTAGTGGGGGACCGCCGCGGCGACGCTGGTGTCGGCGTCCTCGAAGCCGGGCTGGTACGCCGGGTCGCCCGGGGTCAGCGCGGCGAGCGCGGTCAGGTGCCCGCCGGCCGAGCCGCCGGTGATCGCGATGTAGTCGGGGTCGCCGCCGTACTCCCCGATGTGCTCGCGGATCCAGGCGATCGCGCGCTTCACGTCGATCACCTGCGCCGGGAACGCGTCGCGCGGGGCGAGGCGGTAGTTGATCGCCACGCAGATCCAGCCCCGGGCGGCCATGTGGTGCATGAGCGGCAGGCCCTGCTCGTCCTTGCTGCCGATCGTCCAGCCGCCGCCGTGCACCTGCAGCAGCACCGGGGCACCGTCGAGCACGCCCTCGGCGGGGCGGTACACGTCGAGCAGGCCGCGACCACCGGCGTCGGAGTAGCGCACGTCGCGGTCGACGCGGATCCGCGGGTCACGCATGCGGAAGGGATTGACCAGGCGCCGCCACTGCCCGCGCGCGACGTCGGCGGGCGTCGGCTGCGCCTCGAGCTCGGCCGTGGTGTCGGCGCCGAGGCCGTCGAGCAGCGCCGCGTCGACCACGTCGCCGACCTTGCGGCTCTGGGCGATCAGCGCCGTCAGGCCGGCCGTGCTCGCCGCCGCCAGCGCCAGCCCGACCCGGTCCGCGGTCGTACGACGTCGCGAGGCGGGCAGGTGGGTGACGGCGTCCGCCGCCGTCAGGGTCAGCAGGTGCGGCGCGAGCTCGCCGGTGAGCCACCCGGCGACGAAGACCGGGATGCCGGCGCGGAAGCTCGGCGAGGGACGCAGCGCGTTCACGGTGAGCGCGGCGACGGCGAGCTGACGACGCAGGAAGGCCACGTACCCATGGTACCGCCAACTAGAACAGGTTTCAGTTTCGGGTAGGATGGCGCACCATGGACCGCCTCTCCGGGCTCGACGCGAGCTTCCTCTACCTGGAGACCCCCGAGCAGCTGATGCACGTGTGCGGCCTGATCGTGCTCGACCCCTCGACGATCCCCGGCGGGTACGCGTTCCCGGCCGTCCGGGCCCAGATCGACCGCCGGGTGCGCGACGTGCCGGCGTTCAACCGCAAGCTGCGCAAGGTCCCGCTGCGCCTCGACCACCCGATCTGGGTGCAGGACACCCACTTCGACATCGACCGGCACGTCCACCGGCTCGCGCTGCCCGCGCCCGGCGGGTACGACGAGCTGGTCGAGCTCACCTCGCACCTCGCCGGCATCCCGCTCGACCGCTCGCGGCCGCTGTGGCAGATGTGGGTGATCGAGGGCTACGAGGGCGACCAGGTCGCGGTCTTCCTCAAGATGCACCACGCCACCGTCGACGGCGTCTCCGGCGCGAACCTGATCTCCCACCTGTGCACCCTCGAGCCGGACACCCCGCCCGACGAGGCCGGCGAGCCGCAGGCGACCGAGCGCGAGCCGGGCGAGCTCGAGCTGGTCGGCCGCGCCCTGGTGCGCAACCTCTCGCTGCCGGTCGCGGCCGTGAAGCTGCTCTCGCCCTCGGTCGCCCTGGTCACCGGGACGGTCGACCGCGCGCGGCGCGGCATCGCGATGGCCGCGCCGTTCTCCGCTCCCCGCACGATGTTCAACGGCACCATCACCGGCCACCGCACGATCGGCTTCGGCGACCTCGACCTCGACACGATCAAGCGGGTCAAGAACGCCACCGGCACCACCGTCAACGACGTCGTGCTCACGGTCGCCGGGGGCGCCCTGCGCAGCTACCTCGAGCACCTCGGCGAGCTGCCGGCCACCTCGCTCCTCGCGACCGTCCCCGTCTCCGTGCGCGGCGCGTCACGGCACGTGGGCGGGGCCAACAAGGTCTCGGCGCTCTTCGCCAAGCTCGGCACCGACGTCGAGGACCCCCTCGCGCGGCTGGAGGCGCTGGCCGAGCACAGCCGCCACGCCAAGGACCACCACAACGCGATCAGCGCCGACGCCCTGCAGGACTGGGCCGAGTTCGCCGCCCCGCGCACCTTCGGCCTCGCCGTGCGGGCGTACGCCGCGCTGCGCCTCGCCGAGCGGCACCCGGTGGTGCACAACCTGGTGATCTCCAACGTGCCCGGACCGCCGGTGCCGCTCTACTTCATGGGCGCCCGGGTGCGGGCGCTCTACCCGCTGGGGCCGGTCTTCCACGGCGCGGGGCTCAACATCAGCGTGATGTCGCAGGCAGGAGACGTGCACGTGGGCGTGATCGCCTGCCGCGAGTCGCTGCCCGACGTCGCCGGCCTGGTCCGGCGCTTCCCCGAGGAGCTGGCCCGGCTGGCCCGGGAGGTCGAGGGGCGGGCGCTCAGCGACCCTCCTGCGGGGGCCGGGCCAGGCTCGCGCTGACCGCGGGCTTGCGTCCCGGCCAGGTCGGCGGCCGCAGCGCGGGAGCGGTCTGCGGCAGGTCGGTGGCGTCGGGGGCCGGAGCAGCGGTGGCCGTCGTGGTGGTCATGGCCCGACGGTGGTGCGCCGGGCTGTGACGTCGCTGTGCGCCGGCTCGGCGGCGGCTGGCAGTCCCGGCACACGGAACCGCCTCAGCGACGGCACAGCAGCCCCACAGCCGCGGCGACGAGGTTCGGGCCATGACGACTTCCGTGATCGAACCTGCCCAGAACCGGTCCGCCGACGGCGGTGAGTCGGACCGACCGCCCACCGACGACCCCCGCTGGGCCCGCCCCGCCTTCTGGGCCCTGCTCGCGGGGACCGCCGTGCTCTACGTCGTGGGCCTGTCGGCCAACGGCTACGCCAACTCGTTCTACTCCGCCGCGGCGCAGGCCGGCTCGCAGAGCTGGTCGGCGCTCTTCTACGGCGCCCTCGACGCCGCGGGGTCGATCACCGTCGACAAGCCCCCGGCGTCGCTGTGGGTGATGGGCCTCTCCGTGCGGGCCTTCGGCCTCGGCTCGTGGTCGATCCTGCTGCCCGAGGTGCTGATGGGCCTGGCCACCGTCGCGGTCGTCCACGCCGGCGTGAAGCGGGTGTCCGGCGCCGTGGCCGGCCTGCTCGCCGGGCTGGTGCTCGCACTGACGCCGGTGGCGGTGCTGATGTTCCGGTTCAACAACCCCGACGCACTGCTCACGCTGCTGATGGCGGTCAGCGCCTACGCCACGCTGCGCGCCGTCGAGCGCGGGTCGCTGCGCTGGCTGGCGCTCGGCGGGGTGCTCGTCGGCCTCGGCTTCCTCACCAAGACCCTCCAGGTCGGCCTCGTGGTGCCGGGCTTCGCGGTCGCGTGGCTCCTCGCCGCGCAGGCGACGGTCCGCCGGCGGCTGCTCGGGTGCCTGGCCTGGCTCGCGGCGTTCGTGGTCTCGGCCGGGTGGTGGGTCGCCGTCGTGGAGCTGGTGCCCGCGAGCAGCCGTCCCTACATCGGCGGCAGCCAGACCAACTCCTTCCTCGAGCTGACCTTCGGCTACAACGGCCTCGGCCGGCTCTCCGGCGACGAGACCGGCTCGGTCGGCGGGGGAGGCGGCTGGGGTGAGACCGGCCTGGGCCGGATGTTCTCCGACTCCGTCGGCGGGCAGGTGTCCTGGCTGCTGCCGGCCGCGCTGCTGCTGCTCGTCGCCGGGCTGGTGCTCCGCGGCCGCGCGCCGCGCACCGACCTGCGCCGCGCGGCGTACGTCGTGTGGGGCGGGTGGCTGCTGGTCACCGGCCTGACCTTCTCGCTGATGGCCGGCATCTTCCACGAGTACTACACGGTGGCCCTGGCCCCGGCGATCGCAGCGCTGGTCGGCATGGGCGCTGCGGAGGCGTGGGAGCGCCGGGCGACCTGGGCCGGGCGGGTGCTGCTCGCCGCTGCCGTGCTGGTTTCCGCGCTGTGGTCGGTGGTCCTGCTCGGGCGCACCGACGCGTACGGCGTGTGGCTGCCCGCGCTGGTCGGCGTCGCCGGGCTCGCCGGCGCGGCCGGGCTGCTGGTGGGGGACCGGCTGGCCGCCGGGCTCGGCGCGCGGGCGGTCACCGCCGTCGTCGCGGCCTCGCTGCTGGCGGTCCTCGCCGGGCCCGCGGCGTACACCGCGACGACCGTGAGCCAGGCCCACACCGGGTCGATCGTCACCGCCGGTCCGACGTCGTCCGGGGGTCCGGGCGGCGGCCTCCCCGGCGGGGGCCTCCCGGGTGGCCGACCGCCGACGGGCCAGGCCCCGACGGGCCGGATGCCGGTGGGCCAGACGCCGATGGGGCAGCCTCCGACCGGCGGCGCGGGCGGCCTGCTCGACGCCTCGACGCCGAGCGACGAGGTCGTGGCGCTGCTGACCGGGGACGCCGGCGACCACACGTGGGTCGCGGCCGCCGTCGGGAGCCAGAGCGCCGCCGGGCTGCAGCTCGGGACCGGCGAGCCGGTGATGGCGATCGGCGGCTTCAACGGCTCGGACCCCAGCCCCACGCTCGCGGAGTTCCAGCAGCTGGTCGCCGACGGCGAGGTGCACTGGTTCGCGGCCGGTGCCTCCGACGACTCCGGCGCGATGGGCCCGGGCGCGATGGGCGGCTCCGGCGCCGGCAGCGAGATCACCGCGTGGGTGGAGGAGAGCTTCATCGCCACCACGGTCGACGGCCAGACGTTCTACGACCTCTCGCAGGCGGCGTCGTGACCGCGCCCGTCCTCGACCTCGTGGTCCCGGTGCACGACGAGGAGCACACCCTGGCCGCGTGCGTGCACCGGCTGCACCACCACCTGACCGCGACCTTCCCCTACCCGTTCCGGATCACCGTCGCCGACAACGCCAGCCGTGACGGCACCCCAGGGGTGGCGGCCACCGTGGCCGCCGAGCTCGACGAGGTGCGGGTCGTCCGGCTCGAGCAGAAGGGCCGCGGCCGGGCCTTGAAGGCGGTGTGGTCGGGGTCCGACGCGTCGATCCTCGCCTACACCGACGTCGACCTGTCGACCGACCTCGACGCCCTGTGGCCCCTGCTGGCGCCGCTGATGTCGGGCCACTCCGACCTCGCGATCGGCACCCGGCTGCACCGCGACTCCCGCGTGGTGCGCGGTCCGCGGCGCGAGGCGGTCTCGCGGGGCTACAACACGATCCTGCGGGCCACCCTCGGCGCGAGCTTCAGCGACGCGCAGTGCGGCTTCAAGGCGATCCGGGCCGACGTCGCGGCCGCGCTGCTGCCGCTGGTCGAGGACCCCGGCTGGTTCTTCGACACCGAGCTGCTGGTGCTCGCGCAGCGGTGCGGCCTGCGGATCCACGAGGTGCCCGTCGACTGGTACGACGACCCCGACTCGCGGGTCGACGTGGTGGCCACGGCGCGCGACGACCTGCGCGGCGTACGCCGGATGCGGCGCGCGCTGCGCTCCGGCGCGCTGCCGACCGACGAGATCCGCGCGCGGATGGGTCGCACCACCCCGGCCGCCGGGCTGGGCGCGCAGACGGTGCGGTTCGGCGTGGTCGGCGCGGGGACGACGGTGCTGCACCTCGGGCTCTTCGCGCTGCTGGCCTCGGCCGGCGCCGGCCTCGGGGCGCAGGCGGCCAACCTGGTCGCCCTGGTGCTCGCCACGCTCGTCAACACCCAGGCCAACCGGCGCTGGACCTTCGGCGTGCGCGGTGGCGAGGGTCTGCTGCGCCACCAGGCCCAGGGCCTCGGGGTGTTCGCCGCGACGTGGGGGTTCACCGCCGGCGCGCTGGCCCTGCTCGGCGTCGGCTGGCCGGCCGCGCCGACGGTCGTGGAGACGCTCGTGGTCGGCGTGGCGACGGTGACCTCGACCGTGGCGAAGTTCCTGCTGATGCGGGGCTGGATGTTCGCCGCCCGCCCGGGGCCGGCGGGGCGGGTGCCCGACGGGGTGCCGGAGCCCTCGCTCGACCACGTCACTCTCGGCTAAGGTAGAACACGTTACAGTTTTCTCGTCCGGGGCTCGGTACCCCCGGGCGTGGCCGCACGCTGTCGTGCAGACAGGAGTCACGGTGAGTACCAGCCAGGAGCCGGACGCGCAGGCGTCCCCGGGGGACACCCGGCAGGTCGTGCGCGACGTCGCGCGGGAGGCGCTCGACCGCGAGGCCACGTGGTTCGACCTGGCCGCCGCCGGCCTGCTCGCGCTCCCGGTGCCGCAGGAGCACGGGGGCGAGGGCCTCGGGTTGCCCGAGGTGGCCGAGCTGCTCGGCGAGGTCGGCGCCCGTGCGGTGCGGCTCCCGGTCTGGGAGACCCTGTGCTGCGGGGTGCTCACACTGGCCGCGGCCGGCAGCCCCGAGCAGCAGGCGGCGCTGCTCCCGCCGGTCGCCACCGGCGAGACGGTGCTGGTGCCGGCGGTGCGCGAGGTCGGGAGCGGCATCCCCGTGGAGCCGGCGACGACCGTGACCGACGGCCTCGTCACCGGGCGCAAGGTCGGCGTGGCGTACGCCGAGGAGGCGACGGCGCTGCTCGTCCCGGCCCGTGACGGTGACCGCACCGTCGTGGTTCTGGTCGACCCGCGCGACGACCGGGTGCGCCTCGAGCCGTCGTTCAGCTCCACCCGGCACACCGAGCACACGGTGGTGCTCGACGGCGTCGCCGGCGAGGTGCTGCCGGGCGACGGCGCCGCCCGCCTGCTGCGCGACCTCGCGGTCGCCGGGCTCTGCGTCGAGGGGGCGGCCTTGGTGCGCGGCGCGACCGCGCTGACCGCGGCGTACGTCGGGGAGCGCGAGCAGTTCGGCCGCAAGCTCGCGGAGTTCCAGGCCGTGGCCCAGCAGGTCGCCGACGTCTACGTGGCGGCCCGGCTGCTCACGCTGGCCGCGGACAACGTCGCCCGCCTGGTGGCCGAGGGGCACGACGCCGCCGACGACCTCGCGGTCGCGGCGTACTGGTTCTGCGCCGAGGCGCTGCCCGCGCTGCACACCTGCCAGCACCTGCACGGCGGGATGGGCGTCGACGTCACCTACCCGTTGCACCGCTACTTCTCGAGCGTCACCGATCTCACCCACGCCCTCGGGGGCGAGGCGCTGGCCCTCGACGCCGTCACGGTCGAGCGGCCGGAGGCCAAGAACCTCGAGCTGACCGACGAGCAGCGCGCGCTCAAGGCCGAGCTGCGCGCCTACTTCACGGGGCTGGCCAGCAGCGAGGAGCACCGCGAGATGGCGGTGGACCGGCACGGCCCGACCTACCAGCGCACGATCAAGCAGCTGGGCAGCGACGGCTGGATGGGCGTCGGCTGGCCGACCGAGTACGGCGGGCACGGGCTCGGCGAGGTCGAGCAGACGATCTTCGCCAACGAGGCGCAGCGCGCCGACGTGCACCTGCCGGCGGTGACCCTGCAGACGGTCGGGCCGACGCTGATCCGCTACGGCACCCAGAAGCAGAAGGACCTGTTCCTCGCGCGGATCCTCGCCGGCGACGTGCACTTCGCGATCGGCTACTCCGAGCCGGACGCCGGCACCGACCTGGCCTCGCTGCGCACGAGCGCCCGGCGGGTCGACGACGACGGTGAGCCCTACTACCTCGTCAACGGGCAGAAGCTGTGGACCACCGGGGGCCACCAGGCCGACTACCTCTGGCTCGCGGTGCGCACCGACCCCGACGCGCCAAAGCACCGCGGCATCTCGATCCTCATCGTCGACACGACCGACCCGGGCTACTCGTGGACGCCGATCATCACCGCCGACGGGTCGCACCACGTCAACGCGACGTACTTCAACGACGTCCGCGTCCCGGTCGACATGCTCGTGGGGGAGGAGAACGAGGGTTGGCGGCTGATCACCACCCAGCTCAACCACGAGCGCGTGATGCTGGGACCGGCGGGGCGACTCGAGGGGCTGCGCGACCGGGTGGCCGCCTGGGCCGAGGGCGCCGGGGTCGCGGACCGGCCCGACGTGCGGGCCGTGGTCGGCGAGGCGACCGCGGCGTTCCGCGTCAACGAGCTGCTCAACTGGGAGGTCGCGCGGGTCGCGGAGTCCGGTGAGGTCGACGTCGCCGACGCCTCGGCCTCCAAGGTCTTCGCCTCCGACCGCGTGCAGGTGCTGGGCCGGCGGCTGGCCGCGGTGGTGCACCGCTACGGCGACCCGGCCGACCCCGCCACCTCCGGGCTGATGGCCTACCTCGACGGCCAGGCCAAGCGGAACCTGGTGCTCACCTTCGGCGGGGGTGTCAACGAGGTGCAGCGCGAGCTGATCGCGATGTTCGGGCTCGGCCTGCCGCGGGTGCCACGCTGATGCCGGCCGAGGGCGCGCACGAGCGGATCATGGCCGAGGCGGAGCGGATCGCCGCGCTCGGCGAGGCGTCGGAGTCGGTGGCGCCGTTCCCGGTGAACCAGCCGACCATCAGCACCTGGCTCGACGCGATGGGCTACGACAACGAGCGGTTCCGCCGCGGCGAGGCGCCGCCGTCGATGGCGCAGGTGTGGACGATGCCGGGACTGGGCCGCCGTCGCCCCGACGACGACCCGCTGAGCCGGATGATGGAGGTGCTCACGGCCGAGGGCTACACCGCCGTGCTCGGCACCAACTGCGAGCAGACCTACGAGCGCTACCTGCGGGTGGGGGAGCAGCTGCGGGTGACGACCGCGCTCGACACGGTCGCGGGACCCAAGCGGACCGCCATGGGCGAGGGCTACTTCGTCACCTCGCGCAACACCTGGTACGTCGACCACGAGGACGGCACGCGCGAGAAGGTGGCGACCATGCTGTTCCGCGTGCTCAAGTTCGTGCCGGGGGGCGACCGGTGACCGCGCCCGGGGTCGTGCGGCCCGTCGTGAACCGCGACTCGCAGTTCTTCTGGGACGGCACCCGCGCCCGGGAGCTGCGCATCCAGCGCTGCAACGCGTGCGGCGCCCGCCGGTTCCCGCCCGGCCCGGCGTGCCGGTCCTGCGACGCCTACGACCGCGGGTACGACCTGGCCGCGGGCACCGGGACCGTCTTCTCCTACGTCGTGCACCGGCACCCGCCGGTGCCGGGCAAGGAGCTGCCGATCGTGATCGCGCTCATCGACCTCGACGAGGGCGTGCGAATGGTGGGGGAGGTCGTCGACGTCGAGCCCGAGGACGTGGCGATCGGCACCCGGCTGCGCGTGGACTTCCGCGACGTGGACGACGAGCTCACCCTGCCCGTCTGGAGGCTCGCGTGAGGGCGCTCGAGGCCGGCGACGTGCTGCCGGAGTGGAGCCTGCCGCTGACGCCGACCACGATCGTGAGCACCGCCATCGCCACCCGTGACTGGCAGGACGTGCACCACGACCGTGACGTCGCGCAGGCCGCCGGGTCGCGGGACATCTTCATGAACATCCTCACCACCAACGGCCTCGTCGAGCGCTACGTCGCCGACTGGGCCGGGCACGACGTCGAGCTGCGGGGGATCGCGATCCGCCTCGGCGCCCCCGCGCACCCCTACGACACGCTCACCTTCAGCGGCACCGTGACCGAGGTCGCCGACGGCATCGCCACGATCGCGGTCGTCGGGCGGGTCTCGCTCGGCGAGCACGTGACCGGGACCGTGCGGGTGCGCGCATGAGCCTGTCCGGGAAGGCGGCGATCGTCGGGATCGGCGCGACGGAGTTCTCCAAGGAGTCGGGACGCTCGGAGCTGCAGCTCTCGGTCGAGGCGGTGCGGGCGGCCCTGGCCGACTGCGGCCTGACCGCGGCCGACGTCGACGGCCTCACGACGTTCACCATGGACACCTCCTCGGAGATCGCCGTCGCCCGCGAGCTCGGGGTGCCGGAGCTGCGGTTCTTCAGCCGCATCAACTACGGCGGCGGCGCGGCCTGCGCGACCGTGCAGCAGGCGGCGATGGCGGTCGCGACCGGGGTCGCCGACGTCGTGGTCTGCTACCGCGGCTTCAACGAGCGCTCCGAGAGCCGCTTCGGGCAGTTCTCGGTCGCGGCGGCCAGCCAGGTCAACACCAACGGGCTCGACAACGCCTGGACCTACCCGATGGGCCTCGGCACGCCGGCGGCCACGGTCGCGATGCAGGCGCGGCGCTACCTCCACGACTACGGCGCGACGTCGGAGGACTTCGGTCGGGTGGCCGTCGCCGACCGGCGGCACGCCGCCACCAACCCCGCGGCGTTCTTCCACGGCCGCCCGATCACGCTCGAGGACCACCAGGCGTCGCGGATGATCGTCGACCCGCTGCACCTGCTCGACTGCTGCCAGGAGTCCGACGGCGCGGTCGCGCTGGTCGTGGTCTCCGCCGAGCGGGCACGCGACCTGCCCCAGCGCCCGGCGTACGTCACCGCGGCGGCCCAGGGAAGCGGTCGCGACCAGTTCGTGATGACGTCGTACTACCGCGAGGACATCGGCATCTCCGAGATGGGTGTCGTGGGCCGGGAGCTGTGGCGCCAGTCGGGCCTGCGGCCCGAGGACATGCGGATGGGGATCCTCTACGACCACTTCACGCCGTACGTGCTCATGCAGCTCGAGGAGCTCGGATTCTGCGGCCGCGGCGAGGCCCCCGGCTTCATCGCCGACGGCGCGATCGAGGTCGACGGCCGCTTCCCCCTCAACACCCACGGCGGGCAGCTCGGCGAGGCCTACATCCACGGCATGAACGGCATCGCCGAGGCCGTGCGCCAGATCCGTGGCACCTCGGTCAACGCGGTCGACGGCGTCGAGCACCTCGTCGTCACGGCCGGAACGGGCGTCCCGACGTCGGGCCTGGTCCTCTCGGCCTGAGGGGCACGTGCGGGCTCACCCCGCCAGCTTCTCCTGCAGGAACGCCAGCACCCGGTCGACGCCCTCCTGCTGCCGGTGCTCGGTGACCGTGGAGTGGCCCTTGCCGGGGAACTCCACCCGGAGGAAGTTGTCGCCGAGCTCGCGGGTGAGCGTCTCGAAGCGGGTGCCGACCGCCTTGTCGTCGCGGTAGCGCAGCCCCAGCACCTCGCACCCGGCCGCCGCGCGCGAGCGCACGCGGTCGAGGTCGGCGGGGGAGAGGTTGAGGTCCGCGGCGCGCGAGGGGGTGACCGCGAAGGGCAGCGACGGCTGGCACAGCACCGGCGCCGCGACCGCGTCGTCCACCATCATCGCGAGCGCGAAGCCGCCGGTGAAGCACATGCCGAGGGCGCCCACGCCCGGCCCGCCGAGCTCCTCGTGCAACGAGCGGGCCAGGCTGCGCAGCCAGTCGGCGATCGGTGAGGTCTGGCGGCGCGCCAGCTTGGTGAACTCGCGGCGCACGCAGACCTGTCCGATGGTCCGCACGACCGACCCGGCGCCGGCTGGCCGCTCGGGCGTGCCGAACAGGCTCGGCATCACGACCGTGAACCCCGCCGCCACGACCTCCTCGCCGAAGCCGATCACCGCCGGGGTCAGGCCCGGGATCTCGTGCACGACCACGACCCCGGGGCCGGTCCCCTTGCGATAGGTGGGGAACGTCGTCGGTCGACCGGCGACGGGGGCCGTGTGCTCGCCGCGGGTCCAGGTCTCCAGGAGGGTCATGTGCTGAGTATGGACATGTGGCTAGGGTCGCGACGTGGGGGACCGACACGTCCGGCTCGCGCTGCCGCACCAGCTCTTCGTCGAGCACCTCGACGTGCCGCGCGGAGCCCACGCCCGCCGCGCACCTGGGTGGCCGGCCTGATGCCGCGGCTGCACGCCCTCGAGCTGGTGCCGGACGACGACGGCCGGGACCTCGTGCTGCGCGACTGGCAGGTCCTGCGCGACCTCGGGCTGCCCTCGCAGCTCGACCACGCCGGTGCCGGCAACACCCCGCACCTGACGGTGGTCTCCGCGCCGGCGGTCACCGGTGCGGTCGAGGAGCTGGCGGTGGCGCGGCTGGGGCCGCTGCTGCCGGTGCGGCTCCGGGTCGCGGGCGTGGTGCTGCTCGGGGGCGCGCAGGTCACGGTCGCCCGCGCCGTCGACGCCGACGACGCGCTGGTGCGCGCGGTGCTCGACGTCCGCGCCGCGACCGATGCCCGGCAGCACGACGGCTGGCTGCCGCACGTCACGCTCGGCCGACGGGTGCCGCGCGCCGAGGCGGGCCGGGTGCTCGCCGCCCTCGACCACCGGCCGGCCGAGCTGCTGCTGGTGGAGCTGCGCCGCTGGGACCCCGACACGAATGCGGTCGTCACGCTCGCCCGGGCCGACTAGGGTCCCGGCTCGTGCACGACGACGAGGTGGTCCCCGACCGCGACCAGGTGGCACGTCTCGTCGCGCGCCAGGTGCCGAGCCTCGCCGGGGAGCCGGTGTGGCGGGTCCGCGAGACCGGCACCGACCACTCGCTGTGGCGCGTGGGCGAGCACCACGTGGCCCGGATGCCGCGGGTGGTGTGGGCGGTCGACCAGGCGCACCAGGACCTGCGCTGGATGCCGGTCCTCGCGCCGCACCTGCCGCTGGAGGTCCCGGAGCCGGTCGCGCTGGGGGAGCCGGGCGAGGGGTTCCCGTGGCCCTGGCTGCTCGTCCGCTGGATCGAGGGCGAGTGCCCCGAGGACTCCCCGGACCCGGCCAACCTCGACCTCGTCCGGGCCGCCGGGGACCTCGCCGACTTCGTCCGGGCACTGCACGCCGTGGACACCACCGGCGGGCCGCCCAAGACCGGCACCACGCGCGGCGTACCCCTGGAGCGGCTCGCGCCCGACGTGCCCCGGGTGATCGCGGACGCGGCGTCGTTCGTCGACACCGGCCGGGCCTGGGCGGTGTGGGACGCCGCGGTGCTCGCCGGCCCGTGGCCGCACGAACCGGTGTGGATCCACGGCGACCTCCAGCACGGCAACCTGATCGCCCGCGACCGGCGCCTGGTCGCGGTGATCGACTTCGGCGCGCTGGGCGTGGCCGACCCTGCACCCGACTACATGACGGCGTGGGCGGTGTTCACGGGGGAGTCGCGCCGGGTCTTCCGCGAGCGCTCCGGCGTCGACAACGCCACCTGGGCCCGGGCCCGCGCCTGGGCGATGCTGCCGGCGCTCACCGGCGCCGTCTACTACCGCGACCGCTGGCCGGCGTTCGCCGCGACCGGCCGGCGCCGGTTGCAGGAGGTCCTCGCCGACGCCCCGTGACGTCGGTCGCGACCCTCACTCCCCGAGCAGCTCCGCGACGTGGTCGGGCACGTACGTCGTGTGCTCCTTGGGCGGGCGGATGTAGCCGGTGCTCGGCGGGCGGTCCGGCACCTCGATCGGCGGCAGCGGCACCGACGTGTAGGGGAGCGTCGAGAGCAGGTGGGCCATCATGTTGAGCCGCGCCACCTTCTTCACGTCGCTCTCCACGACGTACCACGGCGCCTCGGGGATGTCGGTGTGCACCATCATGTCGTCCTTGGCGCGGGAGTAGTCCTCCCAGCGGGTGATCGACTCGAGGTCCATCGTCGAGAGCTTCCAGAACCGCATCGGGTCCTCCAGCCGGGAGCGGAAGCGCCGTTGCTGCTCCTCGTCGCTGACCGAGAACCAGTACTTGCGCAGCAGGATCCCGTCCTCGACCAGCATCCGCTCGAAGATCGGGCACTGGTGCAGGAAGCGGCGGTGCTCGGTCGGCGTGCAGAAGCCCATCACGTGCTCGACGCCCGCGCGGTTGTACCAGGAACGGTCGAACAGCACGATCTCCCCGGCGGCCGGGAAGTGCTCGACGTAGCGCTGGAAGTACCACTGCGTCCGCTCGCGCTCGGTCGGCGCCGGCAGCGCCGCGATCCGGCACACCCGCGGGTTGAGGTACTGCGAGATGCGCTTGATCGTGCCGCCCTTGCCCGCGGCGTCGCGGCCCTCGAAGACCACGACCACGCGCTTGCGCTCGGCACGCACCCACTCCTGCACCTTCACCAGCTCGGCCTGCAACCGGTACAGCTCGGCCTCGTACTGCGCGGTGGTCATCGGGCTCTTGGGCTTGGACACCCGGGCACGATAACCCCGGGCCAGGGGTGGTTCCTCAGCCCTGACGGACGAGCACGCAGTCGGCGAGCACGGGCGCTCCGTCGCGCTCGCCGCCGGCGACGGTGGCGTCGGCGACCACCCGGTCGTCCTCGTGCCAGCCGCGCACCCGCAGCGTCTCGCCGGGGAAGAGCACGCCCGCGAACCGCGCCGCGAAACCGCCGACGGCGGCCGCGTCGCCGTCGAGGAGGTCCTCGGTCAGCGTGCGGAGCGCGATTCCCCAGGAGCAGAGGCCGTGCAGGATCGGGGCCGGGAAGCCGGCGGCCCGTGCGAACGCCGGGTCGGCGTGCAGCGGGTTGCGGTCGCCGCAGAGGCGGTAGAGCAGCGCCTGCTGCGGGGTCACGTCGTACGTCGTGTCGCTGTCCGGCGCGCGGTCGCGAACCTCCACCGGGGACGATCCGCCGCGGTCACCGCCCCAGCCGCCCTCGCCCCGTACAAAGATCGAGGAGCGCACGGTCCACAGCTGCTGGCCGGCGGCGTCGGTGGCGACACCCTCCTGCCAGATCACGGCCGCCCTGCCCTTGTCCCACACGTCGGTGATCCGCGTGCGCAGCGTCGCTGCGCCCGAGGTCGGCAGCGGCCCGGCGACCCGGACCTCCTGGGCTCCGTGCACGACCTGCGCGAGGTCGATGTCGCAGCCGGGCAGGTCGAGGGGCGGCGGGTCGGTCTCGTGGAACGTCGGCGCCACGACGCCGAACGACGGCAGCACCTGGAGCCCGGCGGTCTCCAGGGTCCAGTGCAGGTCGGTGGCGCCGATGGCGAGGTGGTAAAGCAGGACGTCGCTCTCGGACCACGAGAACGTGCGGTCGGGCAGCTGCGCGCCGACGGCGACGGTCGGGTCGATCGGCATCAGGCGGTGCCCTCCGCGATGTCCTCGGCCGCGAGGTACCCGAACACCAGCGCGGGGCCGATCGTCGCGCCGGGCCCGGCGTAGGTCCGCCCCATCACCGCCGAGGAGACGTTGCCGGCGGCGTACAGGCCGGGCACGACCGACCCGTCGGGGCGCAGCACGCGCGCCCGCTCGTCGGTGACGAGGCCGCCCTTGGTGCCGAGGTCGCCGGGGACGATCCGGATCGCGTAGAAGGGCCCCTGGTCGATGCGGTGCAGCGAGGGGTTGGGCTTCACGGTCGGGTCGGAGTAGTAGAGGTCGTAGCCGCTCTCGCCGCGGTGGAAGTCCTCGTCGACGCCGGTCTCGGCGAAGCCGTTGAAGCGCGCGACGGTCTCCTCGAGCGCCCCGGGCGGAACCCCGATCTCGGCGGCGAGCTCGGCCAGCGTCGCGCCCTTGCGGACGGTGCCGAACTTGTACCAGTGGCCCGGGAAGGGCTGGCGCGGTGAGAGCCCCGCGAAGAGGTAGCGGTTGCGGTAGCGCTGGTCGACGACCATCCAGGCGGGCACGTGGGGGACACC
This sequence comes from Nocardioides taihuensis, assembly GCF_042657275.1. Lineage (NCBI taxonomy): Bacteria > Bacillati > Actinomycetota > Actinomycetes > Propionibacteriales > Nocardioidaceae > Nocardioides > Nocardioides taihuensis. The sequence continues at coordinate 113,149 of NZ_JBHSKD010000027.1, read as the reverse complement.
CGAGGCCTCGCCCTCGTAGATCGCGTGCACCGCCTCGACGTAGGGGAGCGCCTCGTTCATGAAGCGGCGGCCGGCCTGGTTGACGATGATCGAGCCGGGCAGGTTGCGCTCGGCGAGGCAGAACCACGGACCCGAGGGCAGCGGGATGGTCGGCCCCCACCAGGCGTCGTCCATGAGGTCCGTCGCCGCGCCGGCCGCGATGCCGGCGAGCACGCCGCCCCCGGTGTTGTTGACCGAGCCCGTCGTCCAGTCGACCGATGTCGGTCGGGGCTGGTGCTTCTCGCGGAGCTCGAGGTTCTTCTCGAAGCCGCCGCTGCCGAGGACGACGCCGCGGCGCGCGCGGACCGTGTGATCCTGCCCGTCGTGGCGCACGCGCACCCCGACGACCCGGCCGTCCTCGATCACCAGGTCGGTCAGCTCGGCCTCGTAGACCACCGGGACCCCGGCGTCGACGAGACCCTGGCGCAGCCCGATCGCGAGCGCGTTGCCCATGGCGTACATCCGCTGCCCCCGCAGCAGGCTGACCATGCGCTTCACGAGCACCCTGGCCATGGTCACCGGGCCCCGCCAGGTGCGCAGGCCGAGGCTGATCCTGCGGAAGTCGGCCTGGGTGACGATCAGGTTCGCCGGCGCCTTGGTGTACGGCGGGTGCAGCCGCTCGAGCTCGTCGCCGAGGAAGCGCGCGTCCATCGGCACGGGCTCCACGCTGCGCCCGCGGAGCCGCCCGCCCGGTCGCTCGGGGTGGTAGTCGGCGTACTCGGGCACCCACGCGAAGCGCACCGGGGTGTTCTCGCGGATGAAGTCCATGACCTCGGGCCCGCGGGCGAGGTAGGTGTCGCGGCGGGCCTTCGGCACGACGTCCCCGACGATCGCGTCGAGGTACTCGCGGCTGCGCTCGGCGTCGTCGGCGTCCACCTGGCCGGCCGCGCGCAGGGCGTAGTTGCCGGGGATCCACACGCCGCCGCCGCTGCGGGCGGTCGACCCCCCGAACCACGGGCTCTTCTCGAGCACGACGGTGCCCAGGCCCCGGTGCGCGGCGGCCAGCGCGGCGGCCATGCCGGCGCCGCCGGCCCCCACGACCACGACGTCCACGGCAGCCGGGAGGGCGCCGGTGAGGTGTCCGGGGAGGGGGCCGCGCATAGCGCAAAACTGTAACAGGTTCTAGAATCCCGGCCATGCTGTCCCAGGAGGTCGTGCAGGCCGCGGTGGAGCGCCTCGCGCGTGCCCGGGAGACGCGCCACCCCTGCCCGCCCGTGCGCGACCTGATCGGCACCGACGACCTCGCCGCGGCGTACGCCGTGCAGCGCGGCCTGGTGGAACGGCGCCTCGCTGCCGGCGCCCGGGTGGTCGGACGCAAGATCGGTGCCACGTCGAAGGCGGTCCAGGACCAGCTCGGGGTCGACCAGCCCGACTTCGGCTACCTGCTCGACGACATGGACGTCAGCGACGACGACCCCGTGTCGATGGCCACCCTGGTGCAGCCGCGGGTGGAGGCTGAGGTGGCGTTCGTGCTCGCGCGCGACGTCGACCTGCCCGAGGAGGAGCTCACCGTCGAGGCGGTGCGCGGGTGCGTCGAGGTCGCCCTGCCGGCGCTGGAGATCGTGGACTCGCGGATCGCGGACTGGGACATCGGCTTCACCGACACCGTCGCCGACAACGCCTCCAGCGGCCTCTACGTCGTGGGCCGCGGCGGGCGGTCGCTCGCGGAGCTCGAGCCGCGCGACGTCGAGATGGAGCTGCGCATCGGCGGCGCGGTGCGGTCGTCGGGCACCGGCGCCGCGTGCCTCGGCGACCCGCTGCTGGCGCTGCGCTGGCTCGCCGTGCAGGCGCAGCGCTTCGGCGACCCGCTGCGGGCAGGACAGGTCGTGCTGTCGGGCGCGCTGGGGCCGTTCGTGCCGTTCGCGGCCGGCGACGAGGTGGTCGCCTCCATCAGCGGCTTCGCGCCGCTCTCAGTCACCTTCCACCAGTGAGGCGAGGAGCAGGGATGACCAGGGCAACTGCCGCGATCGTCGGGCCGGGCAACATCGGCACCGACCTCATGTACAAGCTGCTTCGCAGCGCCGAGGCGGGCGGGCCGGTCGAGCCGCGCTGGATGATCGGCGTCGACCCCACCTCCGAGGGCCTGCGGCTCGCCGCCGAGCACGGCCTCGAGGTCAGCCACGAAGGGGTGGACTGGCTGCTGAAGCAGGACGAGCTCCCGGACCTGGTCTTCGAGGCCACCTCGGCGTACGTGCACCGCGAGTACGCCCCGCGCTACGAGGAGGCCGGGATCCGCGCGGTCGACCTCACGCCCGCGGCCGTGGGACCGGCCGTGATCCCGTCGGTCAACGGTGAGGCGCACCTCGACGCGCCCAACGTCAACATGATCACCTGCGGTGGCCAGGCCACGATCCCGATGGTGGCCGCGGTCGCGCGGGTGACGCCGGTGTCGTACGCCGAGATCGTCGCCTCGGTCTCCTCGGTCTCGGCCGGCCCCGGCACGCGGGCGAACATCGACGAGTTCACCCGCACGACGGCCGCCGGCGTCGAGCGGATCGGCGGCGCCGCGCAGGGCAAGGCGATCATCATCCTCAACCCGGCCGAGCCGCCGATGATCATGCGCGACACGATCTTCTGCGCGGTCGACCCCGACGCCGACCGCGACGCGATCGTCGCGTCGGTGCTGGAGATGGAGCGGGCGGTGCAGGAGTACGTCCCGGGCTACCGCCTGCTGCAGGAGCCGCAGGTCGACGAGCCGTCGGAGGCGACGCGGGGGAGGCTCAAGGTCTCGGTCTTCGTCGAGGTCGAGGGCGCCGGCGACTACCTGCCGCCGTACGCCGGGAACCTCGACATCATGACCGCCGCGGCCGCTCGCGTGGGCGAGTCGATGGCCCGGTCGCTCGCCCCGTCGGTCGAGCTCGTCGAGACCACGGAGGCAGCACGATGACCGACCTGGACACCCTGGCCCGCACCTGGTCGGGCGCCCACGGCGACGAGCCGTGGGGCGACCTCGACCTCCGACTGACCGACACCTGCCTGCGCGACGGGTCGCACCACAAGCGGCACCAGTTCACGGCGCAGGAGGTGCGCGACATCGTCGGGGCGCTCGACGCCTCCGGCATCCCGGTGATCGAGGTGACCCACGGCGACGGGCTCGGCGGGTCGTCGTTCAACTACGGCTTCTCGCGGACGCCGGAGCAGGAGCTGATCCGGATCGCCGCCGAGACCGCGACGCGCGCCCGGATCGCCTTCCTGATGCTGCCCGGCGTCGGCACCAAGGACGACATCCGGGCCGCGCAGGACAACGGCGGCCAGATCTGCCGGATCGCCACCCACTGCACCGAGGCCGACGTGTCGGTGCAGCACTTCGGGCTGGCCCGCGAGCTCGGGCTGGAGACCGTGGGTTTCCTGATGATGAGCCACACCCAGCCGCCCGAGGTGCTGGCGAGGCAGGCACGGATCATGGTCGACGCCGGCTGCCAGTGCGTCTACGTCGTCGATTCCGCCGGTGCCCTGGTGATGGAGCAGACCGCCGACCGGGTGGCTGCCCTGGTGGCCGAGATCGGGGACGTCGCGGACGTCGGCTTCCACGGCCACGAGAACCTCGGGCTCGGCGTCGCCAACACCGTGATCGCGGCCCGGGCCGGCGCCACCCAGATCGATGGGTCGGTGCGCCGCTTCGGCGCCGGCGCCGGCAACACCCCGCTCGAGGCCTTCATCGGCGTCTGCGACAAGCTCGGCTGGCGCACCGGGGTCGACTTCCTGCAGGTCGTCGACGCCTCCGAGGACGTCATCCGTCCTGCCATGCCGGAGGAGTGCCGGCTCGACCGGATGACGCTGATGATGGGCTACGCCGGCGTCTACTCCTCCTTCCTCAAGCACGCCGGCAACGCTGCCGAGCGCTACGGGGTCTCGGGTGCGCAGATCCTGCTCGAGGCGGGCCGCCGCAAGCTGATCGGGGGGCAGGAGGACCAGCTGATCGACATCGCGCTGATGCTGAGGGCCGAGGCCGACAAGGAGGCCGCCAACTCCTGAGGGCGTCAGCGGGCCGGCGCCGTCCACAGCCGGGCGTCGGCCACGAGCTCGCCGTCCCCGGCTCCGCCGCCGCTCCAGCGTTGCCCGCCGAAGACGACGAGGTCCCGACCCAGCGCGGTGCTGGAGTCGTCGTACACGTCCTCGCGGTCGGGCGGCGCCGGCACCGCCACGAAGGTCAGGGCGGTGCTGTCGTAGACGTACACATCGCCCGAGGCCACCGAGCCGGCGCTGCCCGGGAGGTCGTAGACGGCGCCGTCCCGCTCGAGGACGCCACTGACGTTGTCGTGGCCACCGCCCTCGTCGGGGAGCGGCGACCAGGTCCAGGTACCGGGGTCGAGGACCCAGCCGGGCGACTCACCGAAGTGCCCGTCGAGCACCGGGCCGCCGTCTCCGGGGAACAGCTGGTAGCCCGGTCCGGGCGCGTCAGGGAGCCTGGTCCACGCCTCGTGGCCGAGGTCGTACCGCGCGGCGAGCTTCGGCGGGTTCTTCCCGGCGTCGACCCCGGCGGTGGGGGAACCGGCCAGCACGAGCTGGTCGCCGACCGGCACGACGAAGCGGTCGAAGGTGCGCGGCAGCGGGTCGTCCGGCAGCCGGCTCCAGGACGACCGCGCGGGGTCGTAGGCCAGGTCGGGAACCTCGCCGTGCTCGTCGCTCCCCGCGTAGACCACGAGGTCGCGCCCGGCGGCGGTGACCTGGCGGTAGCGCTCGTCGCCGGGCACGCGGCCGCGGTCGTCCCACCGGTCCGCGGTGAGGTCGTACGACAGGAGCCGCAACGGGCCGCCGCAGTCCGGCCCCGCGGCACAGCCGGTCAGCAGGTACGCCGTGTCGCCGACCGCAGTGGTGTCGTGCGACGTCGCCCGGACCCCGAACGGTGGCGGGCTGATCGGGCGCCACGCGTCGGCGGCCGGGTCGTAGACGGCGCCGTCGTCGAGCAGCGGCGCCTCCGGCAGGGCACAGTCGGCCATGGGCGGGCAGAGGAACTCCCACCCGCCGACCACGAGCACCTGGCCTCCGACCCCCACGACGACCGCGTCGTCGCGCGGCGACAGCGGCGCCTCGGGCAGCGTGTGCCAGGCGCCGGTCGCGCGGGCCCCGGAGCTGTCGTCGCCCGCCCCGCAGCCGGTGGCGGAGAGCGCGACGGATGCCAGGAGGACCACGACGCTGCCCGTGGCTGTCGCGCGAGGGGTCCCCATACCGGTCCGACGGGCGGGGCGTCGGATCCGTTCCGTCGTGCAGGTGCCGCTGTGGACGAGCGCGACCGGTCGCCCGATGATCCCTGCGTGGCGTACCTGATGGCCGGGCAGCTGAGTGAGCTGGACCGCCTCCAGCTGCAGTCGCGTCTCGTGGCACCGGGCGGGATCCTGGCACTGGAGGACCCGGACACGGCCTCCTGGACCTTCTCGCCCGACGCGCCCGCGGCGCGGCGACTGGTCGCGCTGATCCTGCGGGCCTTCCGGTCAGCTGGCGGCGACTTCGACGCGGGGCGCGTGACGTTCGACCTGCTGCGGGCCGCTGGTCTGGAGCCCGCCCTGCGGGCGGACATCGTCGCCCTCGAACCCGGACACCCCTATCTCCGGTTGCCGCTGCAGTTCGCGGCGTCGTTGCGGCCACGACTGCTGGAGGAGGTCGCGGAGCCCGAGCTCGACGCGCTGCTGGCCGAGGTCGAGGCCGAGCTGAGCGATCCGGAACGGCGCGGACTGACCTTCACCCTCGTCCAGACCTGGGCCGTGCGGCCCTGAGGCGACGCCCGCCGCGGCCGCGGCGAGGGTCGGGAGGAGGAGCCGGAGCTGGCGTTCGAGCTGCTGCGCCGGGCCTGGGGGCGGGGCTGCGCGCCCGAGGCTGACGCGGCTGGGGTTCGAGGAGACGGGGCGCACGGAGGCGGACCCGCAGCGCGGCACCAGGCTGTTCACGGTCAAGCAGCTGTGACACCTTGCGCAGTATCCGAAAGTATGTTTGAATATGGACAGAGACAGTCCAGATCGCCGGAAGCGGCGGCTTCGCCCACGAGGCGCACTGTCTTCCGTACGTGGTGGACCCGGCACAGCCCCGGGCGATTCGTCTTGTCGACTCGTTCTGCTGAGGCCCGTCCATGTCCCTGCTCTCCTGCCCGCCGTCGCACCCGGTGCTCGCGCTGGTCGACGAGCTCGACGCGCTGCTGGGCAGGGCAGCCGACGTCGATCCGTCCTTCCTGACCACCGCGCACACGGAGGCCGCGCTGGTCGGCCTGAGCCGGCTGGGCGACCGGCTGGCCGAGCTGCGGCTGCGGGTGCTCGCAGCCGCGGGCGACGTGGCGGCGGAGCACGGGTCCCGCGACGCCGCGACGTGGGTGGCCGCCGAGGTCGGGCTCGACCGGCGACAGGCACGAGCCGACCAGCGGTTGGCGGAGGCGCTGGTCCGGCGGTGGGGCGGGGTGGCCCGCGCGGTGCGGGCGGGGACGATGAGCCTCGCGCAGGCCGAGGTCGTCGTGCGGGCGCTGGACGACCTGCCGACCGACCTGCCGCCCGGCGTGGCCGACCGGGCCGAGGCGCACCTCGTCGCGGAGTCCGGCACCTTCGCGCCCTCGGAGCTCCGGATGATGGGCCGCCGGGTGCTCGACGTCGTCGCCCCCGAGGTCGGCGAGCGCCACGAGCTGCTCCTCCTCGAGCGCGAGGAGGCGCTGGCGGCCCGCCTGACCAGCCTGACGACCCGTCGGCGGGGCGATGGCACGACCGAGATCCGCGCACGGGTCGCCGACGGGGTGGCCGACCGCCTGCTCACCTACCTGCACGCCTTCTCCTCGCCGCGGCGCGCGGCCACGACCGACGGCGCCAGCCGGCAGCGGTACGACGTCCGCCTGGGACACGCCTTCGGCGCCTTCCTGGAGTCCGTCGACACCAGTCGGCTGCCGTTGCACGGCGGCGACGCCACGACCGTCGTCGTGACCGTGGAGCACGAGGCGCTCGCGACCGGGCTCGGCACCGCGCTCGTCGGCGACCAGCCCGTCAGTGCGGGGGAGGCGCGGCGGCTGGCCTGCACCGCGCACGTGCTCCCGATGGTGCTCGGCGGCGACTCCGAGGTGCTCGACCTCGGCCGGTCACGTCGCCTCTTCTCGCCGTCCCAGCGCAAGGCGCTGGCGGTGCGCGACCGCACCTGTCGCGCCCGGGGCTGCGACATCCCGGCGGCCTGGTGCGAGGCCCACCACGCGGGCGCCCCGTGGGTGGCGGGCGGGGCCACCGACCTGGCCGACGGGCTGCTGCTGTGCAGCTTCCACCACCACCGCGCCCACGACCGGCGCTACGTCACCAGCCGGCTCGGGCGGAGGGTGCAGTTCCACCGGCGGACGTGAGGGACTACCGCCAAAACGAGAACGTGTTCTAGTATTGCCGTGCCCGCACCACGACAGGAGATCCCCATGCCGGTGACCGACGTCTCCGACGCCAGAGCCGTGCTCGACGGCGTCCGCGACCTGCTGCCGACGTTCCGCGACCGCGCCGACGAGGCCGAGCGGCTCCGCGTCGTCCCCGAGGCCTCGGTGAAGGAGCTCGAGGAGACGGGCTTCTTCCGGCTGCTCCAGCCGCGGCGCTTCGACGGGCTCGAGGCGGACCCGGTGACCTTCTACACGGCCGTCCGCGACATCTCCTCCGCGTGCGGCTCGACCGGCTGGGTCGCCAGCGTGGTCGGCGTCCACCCGTGGCAGGTCGCGCTCTTCGCCGACGAGGCGCAGCAGGCGGTCTGGGGCCACGACACTGCGACCCGGCTGTCGTCGTCGTACGCCCCGACCGGCAAGGCGGTCGTCACCGACGGCGGCTACACGCTGTCGGGCAGGTGGAGCTTCTCCTCCGGCTGCGACCACTGCTCGTGGGTCCTGCTCGGCGGGCTCGTCTTCAACACCGACGGACAGGTCGTGGACTTCAAGACGTTCATGGTGCCCCGCGAGCACTACCAGATCGTCGACGTCTGGAACGTCGTCGGACTGCGCGGCACCGGGTCCAACGACATCGTCGTCGACGAGGTCTTCGTGCCCGAGGCGTTCACGCTCAGCATGAGCGACACCGGTCGCTGCTTCGGCCCCGGCCAGGAGCAGAACACCTCTGACCTCTACAAGCTCCCCTTCCACTCGATCTTCACCGGGACCATCACCACGCCGATCGTCGGCATGGCGAGGGGCGCGTACGCCGAGCACGTCGAGATGCAGCAGAAGCGGGTGCGCGCGGCGTACCTGGGGGAGAAGGCGAGCCTCGACCCGTTCGCGGCCGTGCGCATCGCCCGAGCGTCCTCGGAGATCGACGCCGCCTGGGCGCTGCTGGTCAACAACATCCGCGAGGAGCAGGAGCACGTCGCCCGCGGGGAGAAGATCCCGCTCGCGCTGCGGCTCAAGGTCCGCCGCGACCAGGTCCTCGGCACCCAGCGGGCGATCGACGCGATCGACGCGCTGTTCGAGGCCTCCGGCGGTCGGGCGCTGGCCGAGGGCACCTACCTCCAGCGGGCCTGGCGCGACGCCCACGCCGGTCGCGTGCACGCCGCCAACGACCCCGAGCGCGCCCTGCAGATGTACGGCGCGCACGAGTTCGGGCACAAGGTCGACCCGGGGATGTACTGAGTGACGCTGACGAGGGAGTCCACGCGCCGTACCGCCCGGGTCAAGACCGAGGCGGCCGGCGAGGTCTCGCTGAGCTGGCACGAGGCCGGGGAGCCGTCCGGCCTCGGCGGCGGGCTGCCGCTGGTGATGCTGCACGGCGGCGGCCCGGGCGCGAGCGCGTGGTCGAACTTCGGTCGCGCCCTGCCCGGGTTCGCCCACGACTTCCGGACGCTCCTGGTCGACCAGCCGGGCTTCGGCGCCTCCGACAAGCCGCCGGTGGTCGGCAACTACTACCGGTTCGCGGCCGACCTCGTGGTCGCCCTGCTCGACGAGCTCGGCCTCGAGCGGGTCCACCTGCTCGGCAACAGCCTCGGCGGCGGTACGGCGATGCGGCTGGCGCTCGAGCACCCCGGCCGCGTCGGGCGGCTGGTGCTGATGGGCCCGGGCGGCCTGTCGCTCAACGTCTTCCACGCCGACCCGACCGAGGGGGTCCAGCGGCTGATGGACTTCGCCGGCGACCCGACCCGCGAGCGGCTGCGTGCCTTCATCTCGACGATGGTGGTCGACCAGTCGCTGGTGACCGAGGAGCTGGTCGAGGAGCGCTTCGCCGACGCCACCGCCCCCGGGGCGCGTGAGGCGATGGCCTCGATGGGCATGTCGTTCTGGAATCCCGAGACCGCCGAGGACGGCATGCTCTGGCGCGAGGCGCACCGTCTCCGCCAGCACACCCTGCTCACCTGGGGCCGAGAAGACCGCGTCAACCCGCTCGACGGCGCGCTGGTCGCGCTCAAGCTGATCCCGAAGGCCCAGCTGCACGTCTTCGGCCGCTGCGGCCACTGGGCGCAGATCGAGGCCGCCGAGGAGTTCCGCGAGATCAGCACGGCCTTCCTCGCCCGTCACGTCGAGAGGACCGGTTCGTGATCGACATCCGGAGCATGGGCTACGTCCGGGTAGCCAGCACCGACCCGGGGCAGTGGCGGACCTTCGCGGGCAAGGTGCTCGGCCTGGCCGAGGGGCGCGGCCCCCACCCCGACCACCAGTACTGGCGCATCGACCAGGTCTCCGCGCGGCTGGTCGTGGTGCCCGCCGAGGTCGACCGGCTCGAGGCCACCGGCTGGGAGGTCGCCGACCACCGCGCGCTCCAGGACGCCCGCGAGCACCTCGAGAAGGCCGGCGTCGCCGTCGAGGACGGCACCCGCGAGGAGCTCGAGGACCGCCGGGTGCAGGAGATGGTCCGGTTCCGCGACCCGTGGGACAACGTCTTCGAGCTCTTCCACGGCATCACCTACGAGTCGCGGCCGGTGGTGACGCCGTACGCCGCGACGTTCGTGACGGGCGACCAGGGCATGGGCCACATCGTGGTGCCGGTGGACGACGACGTGGAGGCGCTGCGCTTCTACACCGACGTGCTCGGCTTCCGGCTGCGCGACTCGATGAGCATGCCGGGGGAGTTCGTCGGCAAGGAGCCGGGGTCGAAGGTGTGGCTGCGGTTCCTCGGGGTGAACCCCCGCCACCACTCGCTCGCCTTCCTGCCGATGCCCAACCCGGCGCGGTGCGTGCACATCATGCTCGAGGTCGACCGGCTCGACGACGTCGGCCGCGCCCTCGAGCGGGTGCGCAGGTACGGCGCCCCCCTCTCGGCGACGCTCGGGCGTCACATGAACGACGAGATGGTCTCGTTCTACGTGCGCTCGCCCGGCGGCTTCGACGTGGAGCTCGGCACCGACGGCCTGCAGGTCGACGACAGCCGCTGGGTGGCCCGCGAGTCGACCGCGGTCTCCTACTGGGGCCACGACTTCGGCGTCGGCTCGGGGTGACTAGCGTGGGGGCCATGCCGTCGTCCGAGGGAGTCCCGCCGACCCCGGACCCGCGAGACCTCTCGATCCCCGAGGGGATGAGCCCCGACGCCCGCGAGACCTGGCCCAGCCCCGAGCTGATCAGCTCCTGGCTGGGTGACGCCGACTTCGACTTCGAGTGGCGCCCCGGCGAGGTCACCGAGGTCCACCCGGACGACCCCGCGGCGGTCGCGCGGGCCCGGCACTTCCGGGACGTGCTGTCGCGCTTCGCCTCCGGGGTGACCGTGGTGACCGGCACCAGTGCGGGCGAGCCCGTCGGCCTGACCTGCCAGTCGTTCTCGAGCGTCTCGCTCGACCCACCGCTGGTGCTCTTCGTGCCCGCCAAGACGTCGCGGGCGTGGCCGCTGATCCACCGGGCGGGCAAGTTCTGCGTTAACTTCCTGGCCCACGACCAGGCCGAGCTGTCGAACACCATGGCCAGCCGGGGGGTCGACAAGTTCGCCGACGTCGCGTGGCGTCCCTCGGAGGCCACCGGCTCGCCGCTGCTCGAGGGCGTGCTGGGCTACGTCGACTGCGCCATCCACCAGGTCGTGGAGGCCGGCGACCACTACGTCGTGATCGGACGCGTGCTCGACCTCGCCGAGGCCGACTCCGAGCACCCGCTGCTCTTCTTCCGGGGGCAGTACCGCACCGCGGGCTGAGCGCGTGCTGCGACCGACCCCGGTCACCCACCGCGATCCTCAGGCGTCGTGGGGAGCCGGCGGGTGGTCGACGTTGACGGTCGGCGTGCCGCCGCCGGCGCGGGCGATCACCGCGACGGAGGGCTCGTCGGTCGGGTTGCTCTCGCGGTGGACCGTCCAGGCGGGCACGTGCACGAAGTCGCCCGGGCCGGCGTCGAGAGCGCCGTCGAAGCCCTCGAACTCGAGCCGCAGGATCCCGGACACGACGTAGAGGCTGGTCTCGTTGCGCTCGTGGTGGTGCCACCCCGAGACCGCGCCCGGCGCCGTGGTGACGCGGCCGGCCCACAGCACGCCGAGCTCGAAGGCGAGCTCGCGGTGCATGCCGGGCGTCGGGTCGGCGGCGACGAGGTCACCGGGTCGGTAGACGCGCACGGGCGGGTTCACGGACGCCAGCCTGCCACCGGGCGCCCTCAGAGCGCGACGGCCGCGCGGTGCTCGCGTGCGGAGCCGAAGAGCTGGCCCAGGGCGTGCGCCCGCTTGAGCACGAGGTGGGCGTCGTGCTCCCAGGTGATCGCGATGCCGCCGTGCAGCTGCACGGTCTCGCCGGCGACGACCGCGCACGCCTGCGAGCAGTAGGCCTTGGCGGCGTGGGCCCGGGCGGCGAGGGGCTCGCGCAGCGCGGGTCGGTCGGCCGGCTCCGCCGAGACGTAGGCCGCGGCGGCCGCGGTCGCGGCCCACGACGCGGAGCGCGACATCTCGACCAGCACCAGCAGGTCGGCCATCCGGTGCTTGAGCGCCTGGAAGGAGCCGATCGGGCGACCGAACTGCACGCGCTCGCGGCTGTAGGCGACGGTCATGTCGAGCCCGCGCTGCGCGACGCCGACCTGGACGGCGGTGGTCAGCGCCGCCGCCACGAGCGTCAGGGCCTGCGACGGCGCCGCCACGACGTCGAGGTGACCGAGCTGCAGGGCGGGGTCGAGGGCCTGCCGCGCCGCCGGTCGCACGTCCGTCACCACGAGCCCGGGACCGTCGGGCACCAGCACCACGTCGGCCGCGGGGTCGAGCACCAGCGGCGGCTCCACGACCACCGTCGCGGTCGCGCCGGCCGCGATGGCGGGCAGCAGCTGCGCACGCTGAGCTTCCGACCCCTCGAGCAGCAGCGCCGCCGTGGCCACCGCCGTCGCGAGCAGGGGGGACGGCGCGAGCGAGCGGCCGACCTCCTCGAGCGCCACCGCGGTCTCGGCCAGCGAGGCGCCCACGCCGTCGTACGCCTCGGGGACGGCGAGCGCGGCCACGCCGACCTGCTGGCACAGCGTGCGCCAGAGGTCGGCGTCGTACCCGTGCTCGTCGGCGATCGCGGCGCGCACGGCGCGGCTGTCCGCCCGGCGGTCGAGCAGGCTGCGCAGGGTCGCTGCCAGCTCCTGCTGCTCGTCGGTGCGCTGCATCAGCGAGCTCCCGCCCGAGCCGACAGGTGCTCCAGGAGCGCGGCGCGGTGGTGCGCCGGCGTGCCCCAGGCGCCGACCAGCGCCCGCACCGCGAGGATCCGGCGGCCCAGGTCGAGCTCGCGGGTGTAGCCGATCGCGCCATGGACCTGCAGAGCCGCGCGGGCGGCGGCGTACGCCGCGTCCCCGCACGCCACCTTCGCCGCCGACACCGGCACCTCGCCGAGGGCCGCGCCCTGCAGCAGGGGCCGCGCGAAGTCGAGCCCGATCCGCACGTCGGCCAGCCGGTGCTTGACGGCCTGGTAGGAGCCGATCTCGCGCCCGAACTGCCGGCGCTGCTTCACGTGGACGACCGACGCGTCCAGCAGCGCCTCGCCCAGCCCGAGCAGTTGCGCCGAGGCCGCGAGCACCGCGAGGTCGAACGCCTCCGACGGTGAGCCCGCGACGGTCACGGGGTCGCCGACGACCACGTCGTACAGGTGCCGCGCCGGGTCGACCGAGGCGTGCGACGCGCCCGCGGTCGCCGTCCGCGCCTGGTCGCCGTCGACGACGAGCAGCGTCGTGGCCACGTCGGCGTCGAGGGCGCGTGGCACGTGGGGGAGCACCGCCACGGAGCCGGGGCCGTCCAGCTCGCGGCCGAGCAGCACGGGCAGGTACGCGGCCGACTCGACCCACGGGCCCGGGACGCCGTGGCGCCCGAGTGCCTCGAAGCCCACGCAGACCTCGACCGGCGTCGCCTCGAGCGCGAGAGCGCCCAGGCCCTGCTCGAGCAGCCGCTCCCACAGCGCCAGGCCGGGGGCCCGGTCGCCGGCCGCCCACGCGCGGGCCACCCGCGGCACGTCGACGGCCGCCAGCAGCCGGTCGAGCGAGCCAGCGTAGTCGCGCTGCTCGGCGGTGGGCTCGAACCTCATCGCGCCGCACCCTTCGGTTCGCGCGGCAGGCCCAGGATCCGCTCGGCCACGATGTTGCGCTGGATCTCGTTGGTGCCGGCGTAGATCGGCCCCGAGAGCGAGAAGACGTAGCCGTCCACCCACGGCGACGCGAGCTCCGCGTCGGGCCCGAGCAGCTCGAGCGCGGTCTCGTGCAGGGCGATGTCGAGCTCGGACCAGAAGACCTTGTTCACCGAGCCGGCCGCGCCGATGTCGCCACCGCCGGCCAGCCGGGTGACCGTGCCCCAGGTGTAGAGCCGGTAGGCCTGCGCGCGCAGCCAGGCGTCGACGACGCTGTCGGCCGTCGACGGCACGGACGCTCCCCGGACCCGCCACAGGTCGACCAGCCGGTCCGCCGCGGCGCAGAAGCGGCCGGGGGAGCGCAGCGAGAGGCCGCGCTCGTTGCCGGCCGTGCTCATCGCGACCCGCCAGCCGTCGCCGGGCGCGCCGAGCACGTCGGAGTCGGGCACGAAGACGTCCTCGAGGAAGAGCTCGGCGAAGCCGACCTCGCCGTCGAGCTGCTCGATCGGGCGCACGGTCACGCCCGGGGCGTCGAGGGGGAAGAGGAAGTAGGTGAGCCCGCGGTGCCGCTCGGCCGTCGGGTCGCTGCGGAAGAGCCCGAAGCCCCAGTGCGCGAACGACGCCCGCGACGACCAGGTCTTCTGCCCGTCGAGCACCCAGCCGCCGCGGGCCTCGTCGCGGCGGGCGGTCGAGCGCAGCGAGGCGAGGTCGGAGCCGGCCTCGGGCTCGGACCAGGCCTGGGCCCACACCTGCTCGCCGCGCCCCATCGGCGGGAGGAAGCGCCGCTGCTGCTCCGGGGTCCCGTGGTCGAAGAGGATCGGCGCGAGCAGGAAGATCCCGTTCTGCGACACCCGGCCCGGCGCCCCCGCGCGGAAGTACTCCTCCTCGAAGAGCACCCACTCCACGAGCGAGGCGCCGCGGCCACCGAGCTCCTCGGGCCACGAGACCACCGACCAGCGCGCGTCGGCGAGCTCGCGCTCCCAGGCCCGGTGGGCCTCGAAGCCGGCAGCGGTGTCCATCGAGGGCAGCGGCTCGGCGGGCACGTGCGCGGCCAGCCAGGCCCGTGCCTCGTCGCGGAAGGCCAGCTCGGCGGGGGAGAGGTCGAGGTCCATCAGCCCGGCCCCCCGCGCTCGCGCAGCCGGGTCTTCAGGACCTTCCCGGACAGGTTGCGGGGCAGCACGTCCACCGACTCGACGTACCGCGGCACCTTGAAGTTGGCCAGCCGCCCCCGCGCGAACGCGACCACGGCCTCCGGGTCGACGTCGCCCACGACGTACGCCTTGCCGACCTCGCCCAGCCGCTCGTCGGGCACGCCCACGACGGCGACGTCCGTCACGCCCTCCATCCGGGCCAGCGCCTGCTCGACCTCGGCGGGGTAGACGTTGAAGCCGCCGGAGATGTACATGTCCTTGAGCCGGTCGGTGACCGTCAGGTTGCCGTGCTCGTCGAGCCGGCCGACGTCGCCGGTGTGCAGCCACCCCTCGGCGTCGATCGCCTCCGCCGTCGCCTCCGGGTCGTCGAGGTAGCCGAGCATCACCCAGTCGCCGCGCAGCAGCAGCTCGCCGGTGCCGTCGTCGCGGGGGTCCGCGATCCGCGCCTCCATGCCGGGTACGGCGCGCCCGCAGGTCGTCGCGACCGTCTCGGCGGAGTCGTCGGGGCGGCACATCGTGGCGACCACGGCCTCGGTCATGCCGAACGCGGTGACCACCTGGTCGATCCCCAACCCCTCGGGCGCGGGCGCGCGCATCCGCTCGATGAGCACGACCGGCACCACCGCGGCGCCGGTGACCGCGAGACGCAGGGAGGAGAGGTCGTGGGCCGCACGGTCAGGGGCGGCCAGCAGCGACTGGAAGAGCGTGGGCGCACCGGGGAAGACCGTGATCCGCTCCCGCTCGACGATCCGCATGGTCTCGGCGACGTCGAAGGTCGGGACCGGGTAGAGCGTCGCGCCGGTGAGCAGCCCCACCACGATCCCGATCTTGTAGCCGAAGGAGTGGAAGAACGGGTTGACCACCAGGTAGCGGTCGTCGTGCCGCACCCCGCCCAGCTCCGCCCACGCCCGCGCGACGCCGATCGTCTGGCGGTGCGCGCTCATCGCGCCCTTGGAGCGACCGGTGGTGCCGGAGGTGAAGAGGATGTCGGCGACGTCGTCGGGGGAGACCGCATCGGCTCGTGCCTCGGCGCGATCGACGTCGGGGTGCCACTCCTGCGCGATGCTGTCGACGGTCATCCGGGCCTTCGTGCGGTGCGTCCGGAAGAGGATCACCGCCCGCACCGACCCGAGGTCGGAGGCCGCCACGAGGTCGTCCTCCTGGGTGCGCCCGAGGAAGCCGTCGTCGACGAAGACGACCCTGGCCCGGGTGCGGTCGACGATGTCGGCGACCTCCGTGGCCGTGTAGCGGGAGTTGACCGGCACCAGCGTCCCGCCGCCGTAGGTCGTCGCCAGCGCGGCGACCACCCACTCGATGCCGTTGGGGCCCCAGACGACGACCCGGTCGCCGGGCTCGAGACCCAGGTCGACGAGCGTCTCGGCGGCGTTGCGCACCTGCGCGTGGAGCTCGGCGTACGACAGCGTCCGCCGGCCGTCGACGTACGCCGGGTGGTCGCCGAAGCGCTCCGCGGCGGCACGGAGGAGGGCGGGCAACGTGTCCAAACCAAGCATTTGCTTGGTAGGGTAGCACCGTGGACGCTCCCGAGGTCGAGGCCTTCCGCGCCGAGGTGCGCGCGTGGCTGGCGGCGCACCTGCCCACCGACCTCGACCCGCTCGCCTGGAACCGGCTGCTGGCCGAGCACGGCTGGACCTGCGTCGGCTGGCCGGTCGAGCACGGCGGTCGCGGGCTGTCGCTGGCCGAGCAGGTGGTCTTCCACGAGGAGTACGCACGCGCGGGCGCACCGACCCGGGTCAACCACCTCGGCGAGGAGCTGCTCGGCCCGACCCTCATCGCCTTCGGCACACCGGCGCAGCGGCAGCGGTTCCTGCCGCCGATCCGGGCGGTCGAGGAGCTGTGGTGCCAGGGCTACTCCGAGCCGGGCGCCGGCTCCGACCTCGCGAACGTGCAGACCCGCGCCCGGATCGACGGTGGCGACTGGGTGGTCGACGGGCAGAAGGTGTGGACCTCCCACGCCCACGAGGCGGACTGGATCTTCGTGCTCGCGCGCACCGAGCCGGGATCGCAGCGCCACCACGGCCTGTCGTTCCTGCTGGTGCCGCTCGACCAGCCGGGCATCGAGGTGCGGCCGATCGAGCAGCTCACCGGCGGGGCGGAGTTCAACGAGGTCTTCCTCACCGGCGCCCGCACCGCGGTCGACCTCGTCGTCGGCGAGCCGGGGCAGGGGTGGGCCGTGGCGATGGGCCTGCTGGGTTTCGAGCGCGGCGTCTCGACGCTGGGCCAGCAGGTCGGCTTCGCCCGCGAGCTCGACGGCGCGGTCGCCCGCGCCCGGGCCAACGGCGCGCTCGACGACCCGGTCGTCCGCGACCGCCTGGCCGGGCTCAAGGTCGAGCTCGACGTCATGCACAGCAACGCGCTGCGCGGCCTGGCGGCCGCGGAGGCGGGGTCCGGCTCGGACGCCGCGGGTGGCGCCGCCTCGATCGCCAAGCTGGTGTGGGCCGGGTGGCACCGCAGGCTCGGCGAGGCGGCGATGGAGGTCGCCGGCCGCGACGGCCTGGTCGTCGGCGACGGCTACGCGATCGACGAGTGGCAGCGGCTCTTCCTCTTCTCCCGCGCCGACACGATCTACGGCGGGAGCGACGAGGTGCAGCGCAACATCCTGGCCGAGAGAGTCCTCGGCCTGCCGCGAGAGCCCAAGGGGGCCTGAGTGACCACCACCAGACCAGCGCAGCCGCCGCCGGCGTACGTGCCCGGCCACGGCCTGCTCGCCGACCGGGTGGTGGTCGTGACCGCCGCCGCCGGTGCCGGGATCGGCGCCGCGGTCGTCCGCCGCGCGCTCGAGGAGGGTGCCCGCGCCGTCGTGCTCAGTGACACCCACGAGCGCCGGGTGGGCGAGGCGCAGGAGGCGCTGTCCGCCGAGTTCGGCGCCGACCGGGTGCGCAGCCTGCTCTGCGACGTCACCGACGAGGCCGCGGTCGGGCGCCTGCTCGACGCGGCCGACGAGCTCGGCGGGGTCGACGTGATGGTCAACAACGCCGGCCTCGGCGGCACCGCGAGCATCACCGAGATGACCGACGAGGAGTGGTCGCGGGTCCTCGACATCACGCTGACCGGCACCTTCCGCTGCGTGCGGGCCGCCGGCCGGCGCATGGTCGCGGCCGGTAGCGGCGGCACGATCGTCAACAACGCCTCGGTGATCGGCTGGCGCGCGCAGGAGGGCCAGGCCCACTACGCCGCGGCCAAGGCCGGCGTGATGGCGCTGACCCGCTGCGCCGCGCTCGACCTGGCCCCGCACGGCATCCGCGTCAACGCGGTCGCGCCGAGCCTGGCGATGCACCCGTTCCTGGCCAAGGTCACCAGCGCCGACCTGCTGGCCGAGCTCGAGCGGCGCGAGGCCTTCGGTCGCGCCGCTGAACCCTGGGAGGTCGCCAACGTGGTGGTGTTCCTCGCGTCCGGCTACTCGTCGTACCTCACCGGTGAGGTCGTGTCCGTGAGCAGCCAGCACGCATGAGCGAGACCCGACGCGAGGAGCTGCTCGCCATCGCCGCCGGCCTGTTCGCCGAGCGGGGCTACCGCAACACCACGGTCCGCGACATCGCCGACGCCGCCGGCATCCTGTCCGGCAGCCTCTACCACCACTTCGACTCCAAGGAGTCGATGGTCGACGAGATCCTGCGCTCGTTCCAGGAGGAGCTCTTCGGGGAGTACGACGCGATCCTCGCCAGCGACGACGACGCGCGCACCAAGCTCGAGCGTGCCGTACGGGTCTCGTTCGCCGCGATCCACGACCACCGGTCCGAGGTCGCGATCTTCCAGAACGAGGCCGACCAGCTCGGCACCCTCGACCGGTTCGGCTACCTGGCCGAGCGCAACGCGCAGTCGCGTGAGGTGTGGATGACGCTGCTGCGCGAGGGCGTGGCGTCGGGGGCGCTGCGCGACGACCTCGACGTGGAGCTCGTCTACCGCTTCATCCGCGACACGGTCTGGGTGGCCGTGCGCTGGTACCGCCCCGGTGGCGGGCTCCCCCACGAGACGGTCGCCGACCAGTACCTGACCATCCTCCTCGACGGGATCGCCCATGCCTGAGGCCTCGCCGCACGCCTACATCGTCGACGCGGTCCGCACGCCGGTCGGCAGGCGCGGGGGAGCGCTGGCCGGGGTGCACTCCGCCGACCTGGCCGCCCACGTGCTGACCGCGCTGGTCGGGCGCACGGGCGTCGACCCCGGTGCCGTCGACGACGTGATCCTGGGCTGCTGCGACACCATCGGCTCCCAGGCCGGCGACGTCGCCCGCACCGCCTGGCTGGTGGCCGGGCTGCCCGACCACGTGCCGGGCGTGACCATCGACCGGCAGTGTGGGTCGTCGCAGCAGGCCGTGCACTTCGCCGCGCAGGGCGTGCTGTCGGGGACCCAGGACCTCGTCGTCGCCGGCGGGGTGCAGAACATGAGCGCGATCCCGATCTCCGCGGCCATGCTCGTCGGGAAGGAGTACGGCTTCTCCACGCCGTTCGCGGAGTCGCCGGGCTGGCGCGCCCGCTACGGCGACCAGGAGGTCAGCCAGTTCCGCTCCGCGGAGATGATCGCGGAGCGCTGGGACATCGGCCGGGAGGCGATGGAGGAGTTCGCGCTCGCCTCGCACGAGCGGGCTCGGGCGGCGATCGCCGAGGGCCGCTTCGAGCGCGAGGTGGTGCCGGTGCCGCTGGCCGACGGCACGACGTTCGACACCGACCAGTGCCCCCGCGAGACCTCGCTGGAGAAGATGGCCGCGCTCGAGCCGCTGGCCCCGGGCGGCCGGATCACCGCAGCGGTGGCCTCGCAGATCTGCGACGCGTCGTCCGCGCTGCTCGTCGCCTCCGAGCGCGCCGTGGCCGGGCACGGGCTCACGCCCCGCGCCCGCGTGCACCACCTCTCGGTGCGCGGCGACGACCCCGTCTGGATGCTCACCGGCCCGATCAGGGCCACCCGGCACGCGCTGGAGCGCACCGGCCTCACCGTCGACGACATCGACCTCTTCGAGTGCAACGAGGCCTTCGCCTCCGTCGTCCTGGCGTGGATGCAGGAGCTCGACGTGCCGCACGACAAGGTCAACGTCAACGGCGGCGGGATCGCGCTCGGCCACCCCATCGGCGCCACCGGCACCCGGATCATGGCCACCCTGCTCGCCGAGCTCGAGCGCACCGGCGGCCGCTACGGCCTGCAGACGATGTGCGAGGGCGGCGGCCAGGCCAACGTCACGATCATCGAGCGCCTCTGACGCATCCGGGCGCGACGTTCTGCGGGTTCGTGCAATGCGACAACCTGTGGCAGCGACCTCGTTGACCACCGGGAGCCCGCGGGCGCACATTGCCCGCGGTCCAAGTTTCTCGGGCGGACACTCCGACAGATCTCGGCGCTCCACCTCGCGGGCCTCCACCCCTACCCACACCGGGTCCGCGCGCGGACCCGTACCGAACGGAGTGTCGAGTGAGAAGACTCGTCGCCGGGGGCTTCACCGCAGCCCTCGTCTC
The DNA here is from genome assembly GCF_042657275.1 of Nocardioides taihuensis. Lineage (NCBI taxonomy): Bacteria > Bacillati > Actinomycetota > Actinomycetes > Propionibacteriales > Nocardioidaceae > Nocardioides > Nocardioides taihuensis. Next base: position 93,093 of record NZ_JBHSKD010000027.1, on the reverse strand, counting down.
GGCCGTGGTCGTGGTCTCGCTGCCCACCGGCAGCCAGGCCGCCGACCACCGGACCACCACCCCGACGGGCGGCTCGGCTCGCGCCGAGCAGTCGGCCCGGGCCCTCGTGGCCGATCCGCCCCCCGCCCTGCACGCCAGCCGCCACGACACCTTCCGGGCCCAGGACACCCTGGCCTCCGGCGGCCTGCGCTACGTCCCCTACGAGCGGGCCTACCGCGGCCTGCCCGTCGTGGGCGGCGACTTCGTGGTCGCCACCGACGCCGAGGGCACCATCCTCGGCACCACCGTCGCGCAGCGCCGCGCGGTCGCGCTGCGGTCGGTCACGCCCACCGTCGGCAAGGACGCCGCGCGGGCGACGTCGGCCCGCCTGGTCCGCGACGCCACCCTCGGCGCCACCCGGCTCGTCGTGCTCCAGCGCGGTCACAGCGACCTCGCCTGGGAGACCCTGGTCACCGGCACCCGTGACGGCGCGCCCTCGCGCCTGAGCGTGTACGTCGATGCCCGCGACGGCGGCGTGCTGAAGACCCAGGAGCACGTCGTCGAGGGCACCGGCAGCTCGGCCTACGCCGGATCGGTGACGATCCCGACGACCCTGTCGGGCTCGACGTACTCGATGAAGAACCCCAACGCCACCACGATGGTCTGCCAGGACGCCGCGACCAACACGACGTTCTCCGGCACCGACGACCTGTGGGGCAACGGCTCGGCGACGAGCAAGGAGACCGGCTGCGTCGACGCCTTCTGGGCCGCCGAGAAGGAGCGGCAGATGCTGTCGGCCTGGCTGGGCCGCAACGGCATGAACGGCTCCGGTGGCTGGGTGCCGATCCGCGTCGGCCTCAACGACGTCAACGCCTACTACGACGGCACCCAGGTCCAGATCGGGCACAGCCAGTCCGGCGGCCGCTGGATCGGCGAGATGGACGTCGTGGCCCACGAGTTCGGGCACGGCATCGACGACACGACGCCCGGTGGCATCTCCGGCGGCAAGACCCAGGAGTTCGTCGCCGACACCTTCGGCGCGATGACCGAGTGGTACGCCGACAACGCCGTCGACACCCCCGACTACACCGTCGGCGAGATGGTCGACCTGGTCGGCTCGGGCCCCATCCGCTACATGTACAACCCCTCGCTGGCCGGCGACGACAACTGCTACTCCTCGAGCACCCCGACCCAGGAGGTGCACGCGGCAGCCGGCCCGGGCAACCACTGGTTCTACCTGCTCGCCGAGGGCAGCAACCCGAGCAACGGCCAGCCGACCAGCCCGACCTGCAACAGCTCGACGGTCGCGGGCATCGGCATCCGATCAGCCGCGAAGATCATGTACAACGCGATGCTGATGAAGACCAGCAGCTCGTCGTACCTGAAGTACCGGACGTGGACCCTCACGGCGGCCAAGAACCTCTACCCGGGCAGCTGCGCGGAGTTCAACGCCGTCAAGGCGGCCTGGAACGCCGTCAACGTGCCGGCGCAGACCGCCGACCCGACCTGCTCGACCTCGGGCAACACGGTCACGGTGAACAACCCCGGCAGCCAGACCGGCACGGTCGGCACCGCGAAGTCGGTGCAGATGACCGCGACCGACAGCCAGGCGGGCCAGACCTTCACCTGGTCGGCCACCGGACTGCCGACCGGCCTGTCGATCAACAGCTCGACCGGTCTCATCTCCGGTACGCCGAGCGCCGCGGGCACCTTCTCCTCGACGGTGACCGCGCGCGACACCACCGGCGCGACCGGCTCGGCCACCGTGTCGTGGACGATCAGCGGCACCAGTGGCGGCTGCTCGGGCCAGAAGCTCGGCAACCCCGGGTTCGAGACCGGCACCGCCGCGCCGTGGACGGCCTCGTCGGGCGTGGTCGACAGCTCGACCGGCCAGCCCGCCCGCTCGGGCAGCTGGAAGGCCTGGCTCGACGGCTACGGCTCCTCGCACACCGACTCGCTGACGCAGTCGGTGTCGATCCCGGCCGGTTGCCGCGCGACGTTGAGCTTCTACCTGCACATCGACACGGCCGAGACGACCACGACCACGGCGTACGACAAGCTCACGGTCAAGGCCGGCACGACCACGCTCGCGACGTACTCGAACCTCAACAGGAACACCGGGTACGCGCTGCGGTCCTTCGACGTCTCGTCGCTGGCGGGCCAGACGGTCACGATCAGCTTCAGCGGCGTCGAGGACAGCTCGCTGCAGACCAGCTTCGTGATCGACGACACGGCCCTCACCCTGGGGTGACCGGGTCCTGACAGTCGCCGGCGGCCGCCACTCCACGGGGGTGGCGGCCGCCGGTCGCGTCAGGCCCGGCGCGCGGGCGGTCAGCAGAAGGTCAGCGGAAGGTCAGCCAGAGGCCCACGATGCCGGGCACGAGGCCGAGCAGCAGCCAGGGCGTGAGCAGGCGGGCTCCGTGGATCCCGCGGGCGACGAGCACCGCGATCACGCCGAAGGCCGCGGCGATCACGTTGAGGCCGATCCGGGCATCGGTGCGGTCGGCGTCGGCGTAGATCGCGGCGATGGCCAGCCCTGCTGACAGGTGCAGGATCGTCGTCGCCGCGAGCACCGACATCACCCACTTCTGCACCTGGGTCAGGCTCATCCCGGTCGCCGGTGCCGGTCGTCGGGGCGCGTTCGGGTCCATCAGGTGGCGGGCCCGGCGGGGGGTCTGCTGCTCGGTCATGTCGGTGCCACGGTACGGCCGCGGTGCGGCAGCCGCGAAACCGGTGGCGGCGCCGGACCCCGACCGGGATGCTCGTCGGGTGGACGTCCATGAGTTCGGGCCCGACGACGCGCCCTCGGTCGCCGCCTTCGCCGAGGTCGCCGACGCCTGCCACCGGGTCGACGCGCCCTGGCTGTACCCCGTCACGCCGTACCGCGTCGAGATGGACATGCGGCACGGCTGGGACGGCGAGGTGGGCCGGTACTTCCTGGCCACCGACGAGGGGGTGCCGGTCGGCGCGCTCAACGTCAACACCAGCGAGCACGACAACCTCGACCTGGCGTGGGTCGACCTCCGCGTGCACCCCGACCACCGCCGCCGCGGGCACGGGCGCGCGCTCCTCGGGCACGCGACCGACACCCTGCGCGCGATAGGGCGCGGCCTGCTCTCGACCTCGGGATGGGACGCCGAGGCGGTCCGCGCGTTCGCCGCCGCCACCGGGCTCGCCGAGAAGGCCCGCGAGGTCCAGCGCCGCCAGGTGCTGGCCGACCTGCCGCCCGGACTGGTCGAGGCGGTCCACGCCGAGTCGCTGCCGCACGCGGCGGGGTACGAGCTGCTGCGCATCCCCGGCTACGCGCCCGACGACCTGCTGGCCGACCTGGCCCGGGTGACGGAGTCGATCAACGACGCGCCGATCGACGACCTCGAGTTCGAGGACGAGAAGTACTCCGCCGACCGGGTGCGTGGGTACGAGCGCGCCCAGCAGGAGGCCGGGTTCAGGCTCTACCGCGTCGTGGCAAGGCACCGCGGCACCGGGGAGCTCGCCGGCCACTCGGTGGCGGTGGTCGACGCGGAGACGCCGACGATCTGCTACCAGCACGACACGGCCGTGGCGCGCGACCACCGCGGCCACCGCCTCGGCCTGCTGCTCAAGGCCGACCTGCTGCGCTGGCTGGCCGACGAGGAGCCCCAGCTGGCGACCGTCGACACCTGGAACGCCGAGTCGAACACCCACATGATCGGCGTGAACGAGCGCCTCGGGTACCGCCCGGTCGGGCGTGAGCTGGTCTTCCAGCTGCGCGTCAGCGGCTGAGCAGGTCCGCGGCCCGCCGCAGCTCGGCCGCGGCCTGGTCGACGACGCGGTCGATGAGCTCCTCGCAGCTCGGAAGGTCGTCGATCACGCCGACCACCTGGCCGCTCGCGAGGACGCCGGCGCCGGTGTCGCCGTCGACGAGGCCGGCCTTGAGCATCATCGGGGTGTTGGCGGCGAGCGCGGTCTGCGCCAGCGACCGGCCCTGGGTCCTGCGCATCGCCCGGCCGTCGCGGGCCAGGGCCAGCCACGACATCCCGCTCTCGCGCTTGAAGGCGACGGTGCGGCGCACCGTCGGTCCGATGCGGCGCGCGGTGGAGTGCTCCTGCAGCTCCTCGACGAGGTCGGTGCGCAGCATCCGGTGCGGCATCCCGTCGACCTTGTCGGTGACGACGGTGCCGTCGAGCCCGTGGGCGAGGTAGAGCTGCTTGACCGCGTCCGGCACCGCCGAGTCGCGGGTCAGCAGGAACCGGGTGCCCATGCCGACCCCGGCAGCGCCGTACGCCAGCGCGGCCGCGAGGCCGCGCCCGTCGAAGTAGCCGCCCGCGGCGACGACCGGGATGTCCACCGCGTCGAGCACGGTCGGCAGCAGCAGCGAGGTCGGCACGCTGCCCGTGTGTCCGCCACCCTCGCCGCCCTGCACCATCACGGCGTCGGCGCCCCAGGCGGCGACCTTCTCGGCGTGCCGCGCGGCCCCGACCGAGGGGATCACCACGATCCCGGCGTCCTTGAGCCGGGCGATCAGCTCGGGCCTGGGCGCGAGCGCGAACGACGCCACCCGGACGCCGTGGCGCACGAGCAGGTCGCAGCGGGCCGCGGCGTCCCCGGCGTCGGCGCGGAGGTTGACCCCGAACGGCGCGTCGGTGCGGCCCTGCACCTCGAGGATCGCGGCCTCGAGCTCGGCGAGGCTCATGGTGGCGCTGGCGAGGATGCCCAGCCCACCGGCGTTCGCGGTCGCGGTGACCAGCCGGGGCCCCGACACCCAGCCCATGCCGGTCTGCACGACGGGGTGCCGCACCCCGACGAGGCCGGTGAGTGCGGTGCGGATCGTCTGCTCACGCACCTGCGGGCACCTCCCGGTGACGCAGGCCGCGCGGGTCGAGCACCTCGCGGACCAGCACCCGCTCCTCGACCGTGGGCTCGCGGGTGTGCGGCACGTCGGCGTCGGAGCCGTCGACGACGAGCTCGAAGCCCGTGGCCGCGTGCACGTCGGCGACGGTCACGCCCGGGTGCACGCTGCACAGCCGCACCGTCCCGCCGGGGCCGCCGAGGTCGAGCACCGCGAGGTCGGTGACGATGCGGTGGACGTCGTGGAAGCGCTCTGCGGCCGGGCCGGCCTCGCGGGCACGGGCCGGGCCCACCCCCGAGACGACGTCGACCTGCTCCACGAAGACGCGGGGGGAGTGGCGGGGCACCCAGTAGGACGTGCGGTTGTTGACCGTGTTGCCGGGCGCGCCGCGCGAGCCGAGCAGCTGCCGGGTCGGGCGCGCGAAGTCGCCGATGGCGGAGATGTTCTGGTTGCCGTGGCGGTCGACCTGGGTGGCGCCCATCATCACGTGCCGCCGGCCCCACGCGACGACGTCGAAGACCCGGCGGAAGGGGATCCAGCCCTCGACCACGTCGCCGGGCGCGAGGAGCGGGGGAGTGCCGGCGAGGAACAGCGACTCGCCGTCGGAGATCACCAGGTCGGGGTTGCTGGTCAGCCGCGCCAGCCGTACGCCGAGCGTCGGCAGCAGCCCCATCGGGCTGGCGAACAGCTCGCCGTCGTCGGCGAAGGCGTCCGCGATCGCGGCGGCGCACACCTCGGCGCGGGTGAACGTGGCGAGCGGGTCGGAGGTGCTCGCGCTCATGCCTGCTCCTCCGCGAACGCCCGCACCGCCGCCTGGTAGGCGTCCTCGTCACCGGCGAGGAACCGCTGCTCGAAGGCCGCCCACTCGTCGGCGGTGCCGGAGGCCGCGGCGACGTACGCCTTCTGGAAGCGCTCGTCGCGCTCGTAGTCGGGCGTGCACGTCGTGAAGTGTGCGCCGTGCGGGGTCTCGACGACCCCGTCGACCATCATCCGGCTGATGAGCAGGCGCTGCACCGGGGCCTCGACGGTGAGGCCGGCCGTGTCGACGACCTGCTCGCACGAGAGGTAGGTGCGGTCGGCGGCCATCGCGAACAGGTCGTCGAAGTAGGGGTCGGGCCCGAGGTAGGTCGCGTTGCCGTGCGCGTCGGCGCGGTTGAGGTGCACCAGCGCGACGTCGAGGTGGAGCGCGGGCACGGCGACCAGTTCCTCCTGCACGCCGTCGGGTCCGTCGTACGGGCTGGTGACCGTGCGCAGCCACGGGTTGTTGACCATCACGTCGGAGCCGAGGCCCGCGCGGGTGGGCAGGAAGGGGAGCCGCTGTGCGGCCGCCCGCAGGCCGGTGAGGAACATGCCCTCGTCGAGCTCGACGACCTCGGGGATCGTGCCCTGCTGGCGGGCGCGCTGGAAGTTGGGCTCGAGGGGCACCGAGTCGAGCGAGACGAAGGCGTAGACGACCTTGCGCAGCTTGCCGGCGCGGGCCAGCAGGCCGACGTCGGCACCGCCCCACGAGACCAGCGTCAGGTCGCGCAGGTCGGAGCGGAGGATCGCGCGGACCAGCGCCATCGGCTTGCGCCGCGGGCCCCAGCCGCCCACGCCGATCGTCATCCCGTCCTCGAGGCTGTCGACCACCTCGGCGACCGTCATCTGCTTGTCGCGGGGACCGCGGGTCACTGCTGCGCCTTGTCGGTGCCGGCGAACCGGTCGCGGAGCTCGTCGCTGACGCCGGCGAGGTTGAGCTCGAAGGTGAAGCCCTGCTCGAACCGGTAGCTGCGGTTGACGTCGACGGGGTCGATGCCGTTGAGCGCCTCCTTGGCGGCGCGGATGACGCGCGGGTCCTTGGCGGCGATCTCGCCGGCGACGGCGAGCGCGGCCCCGTCGAGCCGCTCGCGCGGGACCACCTCGAGCACCGAGCCGTGCGGCACGAGGTCGGCCGCGCTGATGGTGCGGCCGGTGAGGTAGAGGGTGCGCATCAGGTGGGGCGGCACCATCCGGGCCAGGTGCGTCGCGGCACCGAGGGCGCCCCGGTCGACCTCGGGGACACCGAGGTAGGCGTCGTCGCTGGCCACGACGCAGTCGGCGTTGCCGACCAGGCCGACGCCGCCGCCGAGGCAGAAGCCCTGCACCGCGGCGACCACCGGCACCGCGCACTCGTAGACCGCCTTGAACGCCGCGAAGCAGCCGCGGTTGGCGCCGAGCAGGGCGTCGAAGCCGTCGGTGTGCTGCATCTCCTTGATGTCGACGCCGGCGTTGAAGCCGCGGCCCTCCGCGCGCAGGACGACCACGCGGGTCAGGGGGTCGGCGCCGGCCTCGTCGAGCGCCGCGGCGAGGTCGAACCAGCCCTGCACGGGCAGCGCGTTGACGGGCGGGGCGTCGACGGTCACCACGCGGATGCCGTCGGGGCGGAGCTCGGATGTGATGGGCATGTGTCTCCTGACCAAGCAAGTGCTTGGTAGGGTACCAGCATGACACTCGCCCTGGACCTCTCCGGTCGCGTGGTCCTGGTGACCGGTGGCACGCGCGGCATCGGCCTGGGCATCTCCGAGGCCTTCCGCGCCGCCGGCGCCCACGTCGTGACCTGTGCGCGCTCGGAGGTCGAGGGTGCCGCGGACCACCACGTGTGCGACGTGCGCGACCCCGCACAGGTGGAAGACCTGGTGGCGGCGGTCGTCGCGCGGCACGGTCGGCTCGACGTGGTGGTCAACAACGCCGGGGGAGCGCCCAGCGCGGTCGCGGCGACGGCGTCGCCGCGGTTCCACGAGAGGGTCGTCGGCCTCAACCTGCTCAGCCCGCTGCTGGTCTCCCAGGCCGCCAACGCCGTCATGCAGCAGCAGGCGACCGGCGGCGCGATCGTCAACATCTCGTCGGTGGCCGCGCACCGTGCGGCCCCCACGGTCGCGGCGTACGGCGCGGCGAAGGCCGGGCTGGACGCGCTGACCCGCTCGCTCGCCGTGGAGTGGGCGCCGAAGGTCCGGGTCAACGCGATCGACGTCGGGCTCTGCCGCACCGAGCAGACCGGCGACCACTACGGCGACGACGCCCGGGTGGCCGCGATCGCGGACACCATCCCGCTGGGCCGGATGGCCGACCCCGTCGAGGTCGGCCACGTCGCGGTCTTCCTGGCGAGCGACCTGGCGTCGTACGTCTCCGGGGCGCGCGTCGCCTGCGACGGTGGCGGCGAGCCGCCCGTCTTCCTGCACACCGACTGAGGAGCACCATGCCCGGACTCTTGGAGGGCCGCGTCGCGATCGTCACCGGCGCCGGACGCGGGATCGGCCGCGAGCACGCGCTGGAGCTCGCCCGGCACGGCGCCGCGGTGGTGGTCAACGACCTCGGCACCGAGGCCGACGGGTCGGGCGTCTCGTCGGGGCCCGCGCACGAGGTGGTGGCGCTGATCGAGGCCGGAGGCGGCCGGGCGGTCGCGAACGGCGCCGACGTCGCCGACTTCGACGCCGCGGCCGCCCTGGTTCGGCAGGCGGTGGACACCTTCGGCGGGCTCGACGTGCTGGTGAACAACGCGGGCTTCGTGCGCGACCGGATGCTGGTCAACACCAGCGAGGAGGAGTGGGACGCCGTGGTGCGGGTGCACCTCAAGGGCCACTTCGCCCCGCTGCGCCACGCCGCGGCGTACTGGCGCGAGGAGGCCAAGGCCGGACACACCCGCGCGGCCCGCGTGGTCAACACCTCCTCGGGCGCCGGCCTGCAGGGCTCGGTCGGCCAGGCCACCTACTCCGCGGCCAAGGCCGGCATCGCCGGGCTCACCCTGGTCGCCGCCGAGGAGCTGGCCCGCTACGGCGTCACGGTGAACGCGATCGCGCCTGTCGCCCGCACCCGGATGACCGAGGGCGTCTTCGGCGCCGACCTCCCCGACCCGGCCGACAACTCCCCGGTCGTCGCCTGGCTCGCCTCGGAGCAGTCCGGCGACATCACCGGCCGCGTGATCGAGATCGAGGGCGGCACGATCTGCCTCGAGCAGGGCTGGACCCACGGCCCCCGCGCCACCCGCCCCGGCCGCTGGGACGCCGCCGACGTCGGCGACGTCCTCCGCGCCCTGGTCGCCCGGGCGCCGGCGCCGGAGGCGGTGTACGGGGCGTGACGGGCACCTAGACCCGCTCGAGGATGGTGCCGGTGGCCATCGCGCCGCCGGCGCACATCGAGAGCAGGGCGGTGGCGGCGTCGCGGCGCTCGAGCTCGTGCAGGGCGGTGGTGATCAGGCGGGTGCCGGTGGAGCCGACGGGGTGGCCGAGGGCGATGGCGCCGCCGTTGACGTTGACCAGGTCGAGGTCGACCTCGTGCACCTGCGCCCACGACAGCACGACCGAGGCGAAGGCCTCGTTGACCTCGAAGAGGTCGAAGTCGCCGATGGTGCGACCGGTGCGCCCGAGCAGCCGGTACGTCGCGTCGACCGGGCCGTCGAGGTGGTAGTAGGGGTCGGAGCCGACCAGGCAGTGCTGGGTGATCCGGGCCCGTGGCGTGAGCCCGAGGGAGCGTGCCTTGTCCTCGTCCATGATCAGCACCGCCGAGGCCCCGTCGGAGATCTGGGAGGACGTGCCGGCGGTGTGCAGGCCGCCCTCGAGCACCGGCTTCAGCCCGGCGAGGCCCTCGAGGGTGGTGTCGCGCAGGCCCTGGTCGGCCTCGACCACGTGTGTCCCACCGGTCGGCTGCCCCCCGGCGTCGAGCACCGGCGCGGTGACGGGCGCGATCTCGCGCTTGAAGCGCCCCTCGTCCACCGCCACCCGCGCCCGGACCTGCGAGGAGAGGCCGAAGGCGTCGAGGTCGGCGCGGGTCAGGCCGCGGTTGCGGGCGATGCGGTCGGCGCCCCCGAACTGGTCGGGCATGTCGATCGTCCAGCCGTCAGGGCGCGGGTTCCCCAGCCCCGGCGGCACGTTGCCACCCAGCGGGATCCGGCTCATCGACTCGATGCCGCAGGCGATGCCGACGTCGATCGAGCCGGCCGCGACGAGGTCGTTGACGAGGTGCGCCGACTGCTGTCCCGAGCCGCACTGCGCATCGATCGTGGTGGCACCGGTGCGCTGCGCGAGACCCGCGTTGAGCCAGGCCCGGCGGACCATGCCGTTGGACTGCTCACCGGCCTGGGTGACGCACCCGCCGATGACCTGGTCGACCTCGTCGGAGTCGAGCCCGGTGCGCTCGAGCAGTGCCGTGAGCACGTCGCCGAGCAGGTTGGCGGGGTGTACGCCGGCCAGCCAGCCCCGGCGCTTGCCGAGCGGGGTGCGGACGGCGTCGACGATGACCGGGGTGCCCATGGCACGAAACTAGAACACGTTCTCATTCTGGGCAAGCGGGGGCTTCCGGACCGACCGCCGGTATGCCACCATCCTCACTAGAACACGTTCCAGTAACAGACGAGGTGCCCTGTGACCGCTGTCGAGCCCGACGCCACCCCGACCGCCCCCGTGCTGCCGCCCGGGTTCGACTTCACCGATCCCGAGCTCAACGAGCGCTCGATCCCGCACGACGAGTTCCGCGCCGTACGCCGGTCGTCGCCGGTCACCTGGATCGAGCAGGAGCCGCGCGCCCGGGCCGGCATGGAGGGCGGCACCGGCTACTGGGCCGTCAGCCGCCACGCCGACGTCGCGGCCGTCAGCAAGAATTCCAAGGACTTCTCCACGGCCGAGAACGGCGCGATCATCCGCTTCAAGGAGGACATGACGCGCGAGATGGTCGAGTTCCAGCGGGTCATGCTGATCAACCAGGACCCGCCCGAGCACACGGCCACCCGGCACATCATCAGCCGGGGCTTCACCCCGCGCGCCATCGCCACCCTCGACGACCTGATGAAGCAGCGCGCCGAGCAGATCGTGCGCGACGCCGTCGAGCGCGGGTCGGGCAACTTCGTCGACGAGGTGGCCTGCGAGCTCCCCCTGCAGGCGATCGCCGACTTCATCGGCGTCCCCCAGGAGGACCGCCGCAAGCTCTTCGAGTGGTCCAACCAGATGCTGGCCTACGACGACCCGGAGATCGAGGTCGACCCCGACGTCGCCGCCGCCGAGATCCTCGGCTACTCGATGATGCTGGCCGCCGACCGCAAGGCGAACCCGCGCGACGACATCGTCACCAAGCTCGTCCACGCCGACAAGGAGGGCCGCGGACTCAACGACGACGAGTTCGGCTACTTCGTGATCATCCTGACCGTGGCCGGCAACGAGACCACGCGCAACGCGATCACGCACGGCATGAACGCCTTCCTCGACCACCCCGACCAGTGGGAGCTGTGGAAGCGCGAGCGCCCGGAGACCATGGTCGACGAGGTGATCCGCTGGGCGACGCCGGTGAGCGCCTTCCAGCGCACCGCGCTCCACGACGTCGAGGTGGGCGGCGTCCCGGTCGCGAAGGGCCAGCGCGTCGGCCTGTTCTACGCCAGCGCCAACTTCGACGAGGACGTCTTCGACGACCCCTACACCTTCGACATCACCCGCGACCCCAACCCCCACGTCGCCTTCGGTGGACACGGGGCGCACTACTGCATCGGCGCCAACCTGGCCCGCCAGGAGGTGCGGCTGATGTTCCACGCGCTCGCGGACTTCGCGCCCGACATCACCAAGGTGGCCGAGCCGCGGCGCCTGCGCTCCGGGTGGATCAACGGCATCAAGGAGCTCCAGGTCAAGTACCGCTGACCGGCGTCCACCACCACGCCAACGCTGACCCGCCGTCAACCAACGGCGGGTCAGCGTGACCCGGGTTCAGTCGCCGACCGGCAGGCAGAGCCAGGTTCCCCGTCCCGAGGTCGGGTCGGGCGCCACGGCGAAGGACCGGTGGGCGACCTGTTCGCAGACCGTTCGCTCCGCCCAGAAGGTGCCCATGCCGTCGAGAGTCGCATCCTGGCAGCGCCAGCCGCCGAACCGGGCGAGGTGGAAGGTCCCCCCGCCGGCCAGGCACAGCGCACGCACCTGGGTCAGCCCGTCAGGCGCGGCCTCGGCGGCGGCGGGCCCGGCCAGGGAAGCCGACGCGGTCAGGACGGTGGCCGCCAGGGCGGTACTGGCGCAGAGCGCGACCACGGAGGGACGACGGGTGGTGGGGCGGTGCTTCATGGGTACTCCTGGGTTGGTGGGCTCGTGGGTCTTCTGACGGTGTCGGTGCGTCAGCAGGGAGGTGGCCGACCACCGCCTCGGCGAGGAGGTGTGGCGCGGTGACCTGGGCGGCGTGCGCCTGTCCGGGCAGGGTGATCACGGAGCTGCGGCGCAGTCCCGCGGCCACCTGGGCGACCACGGCCTTCTGGCCGGACGTGCTTGCCCCTCCGAGGAGCAGCACAGTCGGGACGTCGATGTCGCGGTGCTCCTCCGGGTCGAAGGCGAGACGTGCCACGGTCCGGAGCTCACGGCCCAGGGTCGGGGTCGTCCTCACCCGGGCGTCCCAGCTCGGCTGGCCGCGCATCGCCGCCACCTCGTCGGCCGTCATGCCGACCCCGGCGCGGTAGAAGTGCTCCAGCGCCCGGTCCGGGTGCCCTGTCGCCACGAGGGCGTCGAGTCGCTCCACGAGGCGGTCGACGTCGTCCAGGACGCTGCCGTAGCCGGGCTCGTAGAGCAGGAGCTGCTCCACGTGATCGCTCAGCCTGGCGGCCCCGAGCGCGCAGACCGCGCCGTAGGAGTGGCCGTACAGGCTGACGGACCTACCTGAGCGGGCGGCGACAGCGTCGACGACGGCCGCGACGTCCGCGTACTCCAACGTGATGTCGTACGTCGGTGCGTCGCCGCTGTGTCCTCGGCCGCGTCGGTCGAGGACGTGGACGGCGAAGTGTGGTTCGAGCAGGGGGACCACCAGCGACAGTGCGGTGTGGTCCGCGGTGGCGCCGTGCACCATCACCAGCGGCGGGCCGGCGCCGGTCGAGCGGTAGGCGATGCGGGTGCCGTCGATCGAGACGGCATGCTGGAGGTGCGACACGTGAGTCGTCCTTTCGTCGGTGTGTGTGTTCGGGTCCCGAGCGTGCGCGGCTGCCCTGACACGGCGATGACGCTGTGTGCCTCGCGGTGTCAGGCGCGCGTCAGGTCGCCGCGGCAGCCTCGTCCTCCCGACCGAACGAGGAGATGACATGACCACCACCAGCGCCGCCGCCCTACCCCAGCTCGGGGACCAGGTCTTCCTGACCGACGGCGGCATCGAGACCACGCTGATCCACCACCACGGCGTGGACCTGCCCGAGTTCGCAGCCTTCGTGCTGCTCCAGCACGCGGCCGGGCGGAGCGCCCTGCGCCGCTACTTCGACTCCTACCTCGACCTGGCCCAAGCCACCGCCACCGGGCTGGTGCTCGAGACCGCCACCTGGCGCGCCAGTCCTGGGTGGGGCGCCCTGCTCGGGTACTCCCGCGAGGCGCTCGCGGACGCCAACCGGGAGGCGGTCGCGCTGCTCGCCGAGCTGCGAGCCGAGCGGGGTCCGCTCACGGCTCCCGTCGTGATCAGCGGTTGTCTCGGGCCGCGCGGAGACGGATACCAGCCCGAAAGCCTGATGAGCGCCACACAGTCCGAGGACTACCACTCCGAGCAGATCGCCAGCTTCTGCGGCACGGACGCCCAGCTGGTCACCGCCATCACGATGACCCACAGCGGGGAGGCCGTGGGCATCGCCCGTGCCGCCGAGGCGCACGGGCTGCCCAGCGTCATCTCCTTCACCGTGGAGACCGACGGGCGGCTCCCGTCAGGAGAGGCGCTCGCGGAAGCGGTGCGCGTGGTCGACGAGGCGACGGGAGCGGCGCCTGCCTACTACATGGTCAACTGCGCCCACCCGAGCCACGTCGCACCGACCCTCGTCGCGGGGCGGGAGTGGAACGCCCGGGTGCGGGGGCTGCGCGCCAACGCCTCGACGATGAGCCACGCGGAGCTCGACGAGGCCGACACGCTCGACATCGGGGACATCGAGGACTTCGGTGCGTGGTACGCCCGGCTCCGGGAGCGCCTGCCGCAGCTGACGGTCCTGGGGGGATGCTGCGGGACCGACACTCGGCACATCGACGCTGTCCGGCGCGCCTGCCTGACCTGAGGCAGAGGTCAGCGACCCCTGTCGAGCTGCTGGCCGAGGTCGTGCCCGACCTGGCGGGCGAGTGCCAGAGCCTCGTCGATGGGGAGGGTCGCGCCCTCGGCCAGTGCGGTCTCCGTGGCCGGTGACGCGAGGCGGTCGCGCAGGCGGTCGAGCGTGTCGGACAACCGGCCCTCGTCCCCCAGCAGCATGTACCGCCGGTCGCCGTTGGCCAGCACGGAGCCGATGAGGAGCGCGGCCTCGTGCTCGCGCCCGAGCCGGGAGATGAGCATGGCGTGGTTCATGAGCACCCACCACAGGGCTGCGACGTTGCCGAGGGCGTCCCACTCCGCGATCACGCGCTCGAACTCGACAAGAGCCTCGACCGGAGGACCTTCCCGGGCGGCGAGCGCGACCGACGAGCTCCTTGCCAGGTTGAGGAACAGGCGGTTGTCGACCAGCCGGGCGTGCTCGGCTGCGGCACGGTATGCGGCGAGCGCGGCGGGCACGTCGGTCTCCGCCGCTGCCTCACCGCTGACGAAGTGCGCCCACGCGGCGGCACTCGGGCTGCCGGTGGCCTCCGCCCGGGCGCGGAGTTGCGCCAGGGCGCTGGCCGCAGCGGCTCCCCGGCCCCCGTAGACAGTGGCTTGGCACACGGAGATCTCGCACATCAACGCCGCGAGCGGGTTGCCCTCTGTCCTGCTGAGCTCCGCGGACTCGTGGAAGCGCTCGGCCGCGAGGTCGAAGTCGCCGGCAAACATGGCCAGGTTTCCGGCCTGACCGACCACCCGCGCCCGGGGACTTCCCTCACCGCTCATGGCGACGTCCATGCCGCGCAGGGCGAGTCTGTGCGCGTCGTCCAGGTCGCCGGCCGCCCAGGCGGCGGCAGCAGCAGTCGCGAGCGCCGGGGCGAGCAGTGGGTGCTCGACGTCCCATCCGGCCACCTGACGACCCCAGTCGAGCAGGTCGAGGCGCTGACGCTGGTAGGCGTAGTCGTACACGGCGGCAGCGAGCTCGACGGCGAGCCCCCGGTCGTGCCGGCTGGCATGGTCCCACGCGAGATGCAGGTCGCTGGTCATGCCGGCGAGCGCCGCGACGCACTCCGCCTCGGCCGGTGGGCGGTCGTGCCATCGGAGCTCCGCGAGGCGGTCGGCCACATCGCGGGCGTGGCGGTCGCGAAGCGAGAGACGCTCGGGCGGGTCGAGCAGCTCCAGGGCGTAGCTCCGCAGGGTCTCCAGGAGCCAGAAGCGCCCCCCGCCGGCCTGCACCAGCGACTGCTCCACCAGCCGTGCGAGGAGGTGTGCCACCCTGGTGGGGGCGAGCGAGTCGTCGGCTCCGACGGAGCGGGCCTGCGCGAGACGGAACGACCCGGGGAAGACCGCGAGCCGCGCGAAGAGGGTTGCCTCGTCCGGGTCGAGCTGGGCGTACGAGGCGTCCACGACCGCGCGCAGTGTCCGGTGCCGGGCCGCGGCCGTGCGACGCCCTCCTGACAGCAGGTCGAGGCCGGTTCCGAGCTGGTCCAGCAGCTCACGGACGCCGAAGGTCGGTGCCCGTGCGGCTCCGAGCTCGATGGCCAGTGGCAGCCCGTCGAGGCGGCGACACAGGTCCGCCACCTCGGCCAGGTCGGTGCCGGCCAGCGTCTGGCCGGCCCGCTCGAGGAACAGGCGGACGGCGGGGTTGTCGGGATCGTCGCCCTCGGGCAGTGGAAGGGGCGCGAGCACCTGGGCGACCTCGGCCGCGATGGTCAGCCGTTCGCGCGAGGTCACCACGAACCGCAGCTGCGGTGCGGCATCCGTCACCGCCTCGACGAGGGGCGCCAGTGCGTCCAGCACGTTCTCGGCGTTGTCCAGGAAGACGACGGTGCTCGCGTTGCGCAGGGAGACCGCCAGGGCGCGGACGGGGTCGTGGCCGCGGGGCATCACGACCCCGGCGGACTCGGCGACGAGGTCGACAAGACGATCCGGCTCGACGGTCGTGAAGTCGACCCACGCGACCTGCCGACCCGCGCCCCTGAGCTGGTGCGCGGCTTCCAGTGCGAGCCGGGTCTTGCCGACCCCGCCGGGGCCGACCACCGTGACCACGGAGGACGAACCGACGAGGGCGAGAAGCGTCGCGAGATCCGGGTCCCGCCCGATGATCGAACCCGGGCGCCACGGCAGGGGAGCCAGGGACGGTCCACCGCCCCCGGGGAGGGGTGGCGCGGATGGCGCGTCGGGCACGTCGTCGCGCAGGATCCGGATCTCGAGGTCGCGCAGTCCCGCCGAAGGATCCAGCCCCAGGTCGTCGGCCAGGCGGGCGCGATGGAGGCCGTAGGCCGCGAGGGCCTCGGGCACCCGGCCCGCGGCGTGCAAGGCTCGCATCAGCAGCTCGACGGGGCGTTCTCGCAGCGGTTCGGCGGCGACCAGCTCCTGCGCGGCCGCCACGGCTTCCAGCGGACTGCCCGCGCGCAGGAACAGCTCGGCGCGATCTTCGAGCGCCGTGGTCCTCAGCTCCGCGAGGCGGGCGGCTGCGACCAGGGCGAACCCCTCGCCGAACTCGCCGTACGCCGGACCCCGCCACAGAGCGAGAGCCTCGTCGAGGGTCCGACCTGCCTGCTCGGGGTCGCTCCCGACCTGTGACCGCGCTCGGCGGCACAGCGACTCGAAGACCTCAGCATCGACGGTGTGATCGTGCGTGACGAGTGCGTACCCACCCTCCCGGGTCTCCAGGCAGCTCGCCGCGTCCCCCAGCCGCGCGCGTACGCGCGCCACGACCTGCTGGAGCGCGTTTGCGGGTTCCCGAGGCGGTCGGTCACCCCAGAGTGCGTCGACGAGGCGGCTCGACGGAACCAGTGCGCCCGGCTGCAGGAGGAGCGCAGTCAGCAGTGCGCGGGGGCGCACCCCGCGGAGGGCCAGGGGTCCGTTGTCGCCCTCGATCTCGAGTGGACCCAGCACGCGGAACCACATCAGCACAGACGGTAGCGCCGACCGGCCCGGACGTGGGTGGGATTTCGCGCGGCCCACCACCTCACCGACGCTGACCCGCCGTCAACCAACGGCGGGTCACCGTCAGTCGCGGGCGGTGAGGACGATCGGGCCGTCGGTGGTGAGGGCGACGGTGTGCTCCATGTGCGCACCGCGCGAGCCGTCGGCCGAGCGGATCGTCCAGCCGTCGGCGTCGGTGTAGATCTGGTCGGTCGTGTGCAGGAACCACGGCTCGATCGCGACCACCAGGCCCGGCTTGAGGGTGAGGCCGCGGCCGGGGCGGCCGTCGTTGGTGAGGTGCGGGTCGCCGTGCATCGTGCGACCCACGCCGTGCCCGCCGAACTGGAGGTTCACCCGGAGCCCGGCGTCGCGGGCGACCGAGCCGATCGCGTGGGAGACGTCACCGAGCTTGTTGCCGACCTGGGCCGCGGCGATGCCGGCCTCGAGGGCCCGGCCGGTGACCTCGATCAGCCGCAGGTCCTCCTCGCGCGGGGTGCCGACGACCAGGCTGTACGCCGAGTCGGAGACCCAGCCGTCCACCGACGCGGCGAAGTCGACGCTGAGCAGGTCGCCGTCGCGGAGCTGGTAGTCGTGCGGCAGGCCGTGCAGCACCGCGTCGTTGACCGAGGTGCACAGCACCTTGCCGAAGGGCATGGCGCCGAAGCTGGGGTGGTAGTCGATGTAGCAGGACTCCGCGCCCGCCTCGCGGATCATCTGGTGCGCCAGGGCGTCGAGGTCGAGCAGGTTGACACCGACGTCCGCGGCCTCGGCGAGGGCGGTGATCACCGAGGCGACGAAGCGGCCGGCGGGACGCATCTCCTCGATCTGCGCGGGCGTGCGGTACTCGATCATGCGGACAGGCTAGAGGGGTCCTCCGCTGACGGCGGAACCGCCTGCAGCAGAACCGCTGGGGTCCGGGCCGCGCGCCGGTCACGCTCGGGACATGACCACTCCACCGACGTACGCCGGCACCCTCGACGACCAGCTCACGGCCCGCCTCCTGCACCAGCGGATCATCGTCCTCGGCCAGCAGGTCGACGACGCGATCGCCAACCGGCTGTGCGCGGAGCTGCTGCTCCTCTCCGCGGAGGACCCGCACCGCGACATCAGCCTCTACATCAACTCCCCGGGCGGATCGGTCTCCGCCGGGCTCGCCATCTACGACACGATGCGGCTCGTGCCCAACGACGTGAGCACGCTCGCGATGGGGCTCGCGGCGAGCATGGGCCAGTTCCTGCTGTCGGCCGGCACGCCCGGCAAGCGGTTCGCGCTGCCGCACAGCCGGGTGCTGCTGCACCAGGGCTCGGCCGGCATCGGCGGCACCGCGATCGACATCGAGATCCAGGCCGAGAACCTCGAGCACACCAAGAACGTGCTGATGGGCCTGATCGCCGAGCACACCGGCCAGCCGGTGGAGCGGGTCGAGCAGGACGCACGGCGCGACAGGTGGTTCACCGCCGAGGAGGCGAAGGCGTACGGCTTCGTCGACCAGGTGCTGAGCGACCCCGGGGTGCTCCGCTCGGTCACCCCGGAGCGCTCGGGTGCGGCGTTCGGGTTGGCAGGAGGGGCGCGGTGAGCAGCTACACGATCCCGAGCGTCGTCGAGCGCACCAGCCGTGGGGAGCGCGCGGTCGACATCTACAGCCGCCTGCTCACCGACCGGATCGTCTACGTCGGCACCGAGGTGGACGACGGGGTGGCCAACGTGGTGATCGCGCAGCTGCTGCACCTCGAGTCGGACAACCCCGACGCGCCGATCAACCTCTACCTCAACAGCCCGGGTGGCTCGGTGACCGCGATGCTGGCGGTCTACGACACCATGCAGTTCATCAGGGCGCCGGTCGGGACGACCGCGGTCGGGCAGGCGGGCTCGTCGGCGGCGGTGCTGCTCGCGGCCGGTGACCCGGGTCGGCGTACGGTCCTGCCCCACGCGCGGGTGGTGCTGCACCAGCCGTCCGGCGGCGGGCAGGGGACCCTGCCCGACCTCGCCCTGCAGGCCAAGGAGATCGTGCGGCTGCGCGCCGAGATGGAGCAGATCCTGGTCCGCCACACCGGCCAGCCGGTGGAGCGGCTGCGCGAGGACACCGAGCGCGACCTGGTGCTCGACGCCGAGCAGGCGGTCGCCTACGGGATCGCCGACGCGGTGCTCGACAGCCGCAAGGCGGTGCCGGTCGGCTGAGCGTCCACCGGGGCGTCCGGCGGCGATGCTCAGGCGGCCAGGCAGACCGGGCCCGAGATCCCGCCGGAGGTGATCCGCCGGGTGACCCGGGCCGTGAGGTCGACCAGGCGCAGCCCGAGGGCGCCGGCGACGGCGCCGAGGACCTCCGAGCTCGGCTCCTTGAGCCCGCGCTCGACCTCGGAGAGGTACTGCGTGGAGACGCCCGCGGTCCCGGCGACGTCCGCGAGGGTGCGGCCCGCGTCCTGGCGCTCCTCGCGCAGCTCGCGCCCGACGGCCTCGCGCCACAGCGGCTCCGGCTCGGGCGCCCGACGGTGCTCGGGGCGGTGGTCGGGCTCGTGGTCGGGCCGGGGGAATGCGATGACGTCACCCATGGGCCGAGATTACGCTCCCGGCCGCAGCCACGCGGTCCAACGCTCGAGCGCGAGGTAGCCGAGCCGCTCGTAGACCGGCCGTCCGTCGTCGCTGGCCACGAGGATCGCCGGGCCCTCGGGATCGGCCAGGGTCGCTGCCCAGGTGACCCCGCCGCCGACCCCGCGGCCGCGGGCGGCCGGCAGGGCGGCGACGTAGGTGACCAGGCTGAGGCCGCGGGTGCAGACCGCGGCCGAGACCGCGACGGGCTCGTCGTCGAGGTAGCCGAGCCAGAAGCGCATCGGGCCGCCGAGCAGCGCGGGGGAGAGGACGTCGCCGGCCGTGAGCGGCTCGGCCTCCGGCATCGGGTAGGCCTCGACGAGCAGACGCTCGGCGACGGCCAGGGTGTCGGCGTCGGTGACCTCGCGGACGTCGGCGTCCTGTGCCGGGCCGGGGCCGGCGGGGCGCAGCATCAGCGGCGGGTGACCCACGCGGGCGAGGCCGTGGCTGGTCAGGTCGGGGGTCGGGAACGGGCTCAGCAGGAGGTACGGCGCCGGCGCGGGCACCAGGTCGGCGACCTCACCGAGCACCTCGGCCAGGTCGTCCTCGCCGCGCGGCGGGCGGAGCAGGATGACCATGTTGGTGAAGGCGCCGCGGTCACCGGCGTACGCACCCGCCCAGCGGTCGGTGCGCCGCCACGGGCGGCCCTTGGCCTCGGCGGCGATCGTCGCCCAGTCGGCATGGGCCAGCACGCACTGGCGCACCACCGTGTCGGTCTCGGGGGCGTCGGGCTCCCAGCCGTCGGTCAGGTGCTCGTCGGGGTCGGCAGCGACGGAGTCACTCATCCCGCCATGGTGCTCGGTCCGGAGGGCGACGTACAAGGCCCGGGCCGGTGGTCAGCTCGCGAGCGGCTCCGCGCCCACGACCCACATCGAGAAGAACTGCGAACCGCCGCCGTAGGCGTGCCCGAGCGCCCGGCGCACGCCGTCGACCTGGTGCTCGCCGGCCCGGCCGCGCACCTGCAGCGCCGCCTCGGCGAAGCGCAGCATCCCCGACGCCCCGATCGGGTTGGACGACAGCACGCCGCCGGAGCAGTTGACCGGCAGCACGCCGTCCATCGCCGTCCCGCCCGACTCGGTGAGCTTCCATCCCTCGCCCTCGGGCGTGAAGCCGAGGTTCTCCAGCCACATCGGCTCGAACCACGAGAACGGCACGTAGATCTCGGCCGCGTCGATCTCGGCCAGCGGGTCGGTGATGCCGGCCTGCTCCCAGAGCGCGGCCGCGGCGTCGCGGCCGGCCTGCGGGTTGACCTGGTCGCGCTCGGCAGCCGTGGTGGGCTCGGAGCGCATCACCGTGCCGTGGATCCAGGCGGGGGAGTCGGCGCCGCGGGCGACGTCCTCGCTCGCGATCACCAGCGCGCAGGCGCCGTCGGAGGACGGGCAGGTCTCGTCGTAGCGGATCGGGTCCCACAGCATCTGCGAGGCCAGCACCGACTCGACGGTGGTGTCGGGGTTGCGCAGGTGGGCGTAGGGGTTCTTGAGCGCGTTCTGCCGGTCCTTGGCGGCGACGATCGCGCCGACGTGGGTCGGTGCGCCGGAGCGGCGGATGTACGAGCGCACGTGCGGCGCGAAGTAGCCGCCCGCGCCGGCGTGCACCGGCATGCTGAAGGGCACGGGCACCGACAGCGCCCACATCGCGTTGGACTCCGACTGCTTCTCGAAGGCGACCGTCAGCACCCGCGCGTGCACGCCGGCCTGCACCAGCGACGAGGCGACGATCGCGGTCGAACCGCCGACCGAGCCGGCCGTGTGCACCCGCAGCAGGGGCTTGCCGACGGCGCCGAGCGCCTCGGCCAGGAAGAGCTCGGGCATCATCACGCCCTCGAAGAGGTCGGGGGCCTTGCCCACCACGACCGCGTCGATCTCGTCGAAGGTCATCCCGGCGTCCTCGAGCGCCCGGTCGATCGCCTCCCGGCACAGGCCGGCCATGGAGACGTCCTCGCGCTTGGCCCGGTGGTGGGTCTGCCCGATCCCGATCACCGCGGCGGGGGTCTTGCTCATGCGGAGGCTCCCATCGTGCACACGAGGTTCTGCTGGAGGGCCGGGCCGCTGGTCGCGTGGCCCACCACCCGCGACGCGCTGCCGTCCCAGACGCGGCGGGCGGCCTCGCCGATCCGGACCAGGCCCCCGGTGAACATCGGGTTGCCCGACAGCGGACCGCCCGAGGGGTTGACCCGGACGTCGTCGCGCAGCCCCAGCTCGCTGCGCAGCACCAGCTCCTGGTGGCTGAACGGCGCGTGCAGCTCGGCGACCTCGACGTCCCCGAGGTCGAGGCCGGCCGCGGCCCGCTGCACGGACGGCGCCCGGGTGAGGTCGCGGGTGCCGATGCTGATCGCGTCGACGGAGTGCGCGATGCCGGTGATCCACGCCGGACGGTCCGCGGCGTCGCGGGCGCGGTCACCGGCGGCGAGCACGACGGCGGCCGCGCCGTCGGTGACCGGGGCGCAGTCGTGCTTGCGCAGCGGGTCGGCGTACAGCGGCCGGGCGAGCAGCTCCTCGACCGACGAGCCGCCCTGGCGCACGGCGTGCTCGTTCTTCTCCGCGTCGGTGAGGGAGCGGTTCACCACCTCGGCCATCGCCCGCTCGTCCCACCGGCCGGCGTCGATGCCGACCCGGGCCTGCAGGCCGGCCAGCGACACGGTGTCGGGCCACAGCGGCGTCATCGTGTAGGGGTCGAGCTGCATCGCGAGCGTGCGCCGCAGCACGCCGGCCGACGACTTGCCGAAGCCGTAGACGAGAGCGGTGTCGACCTCGCCGGTCTGGATCTTCAGCCAGGCCTCGTAGAGCGCCCACGCGGCGTCCATCTCGACGTGCGACTCGTTGACCGGGGGGATCGCGCCGATCGCGTCGACCGCGGACACGAACGAGAACGACCGCCCGGCGAGGTAGTCGGAGGACCCCGAGCACCAGAAGCCGATGTCCTGGCGGGTGAAGCCGGTCTGCTCGTAGCACTCCGCGAAGATCGGCACGAGCAGCTCCACGCACGTGGGCGACCCGTCGAACTCGCTCATCTGTCGCTGGGCGAACCCGACGACGGCGACGTCTCTCATCTGGTGGTCCTCACAGGTGCTGGGCGTAGGTCTCGTACGGCGCGTCGGGCTCGCCGGTCGGGCGGAAGTGGCTGATGTTCTCGATCGTGGTGCCCCACTCGTCCCGCGGCTTCCAGACCGCCTCGACCCGCATCCCCATCCGGACCTCCTCGGCCGGGCAGCCGAGGATCAGGTGCAGGAAGGCGATGTCCGCGCCGTCGAGCAGCACGTACGCCGAGACGTAGGGCGGGGTGATCCTCTGGCCGAGGAACGGCACGTTGACGATGCAGAACGTGGTCACGGTGCCGGTGTGCCCGAGCTCGACCTCGTCGGTGGTGGCGACCCCGTCCACCGGGCAGGCGCTGCGCGGCGGCACGTACACCTTGTGGCACGTCGGGCAGCGCTGGCCGAGGATCCGCCCCCCGGCCAGGCCGCGGTAGAACGCCGACTCCTCCGGCGACGCGGCGTACACGTAGTCGAGGGCGACCGGCGTGACCACGCCGGTGACGGGTTCGTCGGCGACCTCGGTCTCGACAACATCGCCCGCCGTGGCGGAGGCCCGCCCGTCGGCCGCCACCGGCTCGAAGCACGCGATGTCGGTGATCGCGCCGACCCGCTCCTGCGCCCAGCGCACCCGCACCCGCATGCCGGTCGACACCCCGGCGGGCGAGGCGACGTCGAGGGCGTGCAGCAGGGGCGCGTCGGCGCCGACGAGCGTGACGAGCGCGAAGGCGAACGGCCGGTCGAACGGCTGGCCGGCGACGGGCTCGGGGACCCACGTCCACGAGGTGACCGTGCCGGTGTCGGCGACCTCGACGAAGTCCTCGACGGCGCGGTGGGTGACGGGGTCGAACTCCGGCGGCGGCACCACCACCCGGCCCTCGGAGGTGCGGCCGCCGACGACCACGCCGTCGCGCAGGCCCGTGAGGAAGCGCCCGAGCACCGGCCCGGTCGACCGGGTGTAGTCGAACGAGACCGTCACCGGTGCTTGCAATGTCCGCGCCATGGGTGAAAACTAGAACAGGTTCTAGGTGCCTGACAAGGGAGACGGATGAAGCTCGGACTGCAGCTCGGCTACTGGGGCGCACAGCCGCCCACGAACACCGGTGAGCTCGTCGCGGCGGCGGAGGAGTCGGGCTTCGACGCGATCTTCACCGCCGAGGCGTGGGGGAGCGACGCGTTCACCCCGCTGGCCTGGTGGGGCCGCGAGACGCGCCGGGTGCGCCTGGGCACCTCGATCGTGCAGATGTCGGGCCGGGCACCGACCAGCATCGCGATGCACGCGCTCACGCTCGACCACCTGAGCAACGGCCGCGTCGTGCTGGGCATGGGCGTCTCCGGGCCGCAGGTCGTCGAGGGCTGGTACGGCGTGCCCTTCAGCAAGCCGCTCGCCCGCACGCGCGAGGTGGTCGAGATCATCCGCAAGGTCCTCGCCCGCGAGGCCCCGGTCACCAACGACGGGCCGCACCACCCGCTGCCCTACACGGGTCCGGGTGCCGTCGGGCTCGGCAAGCCGCTCAAGCCGATCGTGCACCCGCTGCGCGCCGACATCCCGATCTGGCTCGGCGCCGAGGGGCCGAAGAACGTCGCGCAGACCGCGGAGATCGCCGACGGCTGGCTCCCGATCTTCTACACGCCGCGCTCGGCCGCCATGTACCAGCCCTGGCTCGACGAGGGCTTCGCCCGGCCCGGCGCCCGGCGCACGCGCGACGACTTCGAGATCGCCGCGACCTGCCACCTGCAGATCACGTCGTCGGAGGAGGAGCGCCGCGGTGTGATCGACGGCCTCAAGCCGGTCATCGCGCTCTACATGGGCGGCATGGGCGCCAAGGAGCAGAACTTCCACAAGAACGTCTTCGACCGGATGGGCTACGAGCACCTGACCGGGCAGGTGCAGGAGCTGTTCCTCGCCCAGGAGCGCGAGGAGGCGACCGCGCTGATCCCCGACGAGCTGGTCGAGGAGATGCACATCGTGGGCGACGAGGGCTACGTGCGCGAGCGCGCGGCCGCGTGGGAGGAGACGGGCGTGACCACGCTGCTGCTCAGCTGCCGCGACGCCGCCGAGGTGCGCCGCGTGGCGGAGGTGCTGGCATGAGCGACCTGCGCACCGGCGTCCACAACGGCCACCTGATGGTGGCCGCGCTCAAGCGGCACCGCGACGTGCCGGTGATGCACCTCGGCGAGACCACGCTGACCGGCGGCGAGACCGCGGCGCGGATCAGCCAGTACGTGCAGGCCTTCGAGGCGCTCGGGGCCGGCACCGGCACCCACGCCGCCCTGCTCGCGCTCAACCGCCCGGAGGTGCTGTTCATCCTCGGCGCGGGCCAGACCCAGGGCTTCCGCCGCACGTCGCTGCACCCGCTGGGCTCCGTCGACGACCACGCCTACGTCATCGACGACGCCGGCATCACCACGCTCGTCGTCGACCCGGTCTTCGCCGAGCGGGCGCTGGCGCTGCTGGAGAGGTGCCCCCGGCTCGAGCAGGTGCTGACGATCGGGCCGCTGCCGGAGGCGCTGGCCGGCCGCGGGCACGACCTCGTCGCGGCGGCCGCGTCGTACGAGCCGCAGCCGCTGGTGGCGCGCACGCTCGACCCCGACCACGTCGTCTCGATCACCTACACCGGCGGCACCACCGGCCACCCCAAGGGCGTGGTCGGGACGTCGCGCGCGATGTCGACGATGACGCAGGTGCAGATGTCGGAGTGGGAGTGGCCGGAGAACCCGCGCTTCCTGATGTGCACCCCGCTGTCGCACGCCGGCGCGGCATTCTTCGTGCCGACGGTGCTCAAGGGCGGCTGCCTCTACGTGCTCCCGCGGTTCGACCCGGCCGAGGTGCTGCGCACCATCGAGGAGCAGCGGATCTCCGCGACCATGCTCGTGCCCTCGATGCTCTACGCGCTCCTCGACCACCCCGACGCAGCAACCCGCGACCTCTCGTCGCTGGAGACCGTCTACTACGGCGCGTCGGCGATCAACCCGGTGCGGCTGCAGGAGGCGATCGACCGGTTCGGCCCGATCTTCGCCCAGTACTACGGGCAGTCCGAGGCGCCGATGGTGATCTCCTACCTCGCGAAGGCCGACCACCTCGGCGACCAGCGGCGCCTGGCGTCGTGCGGTCGACCCTCGGCGTTCCTGCGCACGGCGCTGCTCGGCGAGGACGGCCTGCCGGTGCCGCCCGGCGAGCCGGGGGAGATCTGCGTGGCCGGTCCGCTGCTGGCCGCCGGCTACTGGAACCTGCCCGACGAGACGGCCGAGACGTTCCGTGACGGCTGGCTGCACACCGGCGACGTGGCGCGCGAGGACGAGGACGGCTTCTGGTACATCGTCGACCGCACCAAGGACATGATCGTCACCGGCGGCTTCAACGTGTTCCCGCGCGAGGTCGAGGACGTCGTGGCCGAGCACCCGGCGGTGGCCCAGGTGGGCGTGATCGGGACGCCGGACGCGAAGTGGGGCGAGGCGGTCACCGCGGTCGTCGTCCTGCGCGAGGGGCACGAGCTGACCGATGCCGTCGTCGCCGAGGTCCAGGACGCGGTCCGGCAGCGCAAGGGCCCGGTGCACGTGCCCAAGCGGGTCATCGCCGTCGACGCGCTGCCGCTGACGGGGCTGGGCAAGCCGGACAAGAAGGCGCTGCGGGCACAGTTCTGGCAGGGCGAGCGCGCGGTCGGGTAGCCCCCGACGATCCCGGTCGCCGCGGGACCATCGCCTCTGGGGCGGTGCGGCCCGGCGGGGGAGCGTGGAGCCGTGACGAGGCAGGGCGTGCCGCTCGTACGGCGCGCGCGGGTGCGGCGACGCGCGGCGGCCGTGGTGGCGGCCCTGTGCCTGGCGCCGGTCCTCCTCCCGCTCGTGGTCACCACACCGGCGACTGCCGGAGGCACCGTGGCGGTGCCCGACGCGGCGCGCGGGCGCTGGTCGGTCGTGGCCACCCCGTCCGGGCCCGAGGCGGTGTGGCGGGCTCCCGGCCGCCTGCCGACCACGGACGCGCGGCCCGAGCTCCGGGTGGACGGCACGGTGGTGGCGGTCCCCGACGTCGACCCGGACGGGCACAGCGTGAGCGTCCCCCTGGCCGCGCTCGGCGGCGCCGACGCGGGCGACCTCGAGGTCTGGCTCGGCGCGCGGCGCCTCGACGTCACCAGCCAGCCGACTCCCCCTGCGCCCGGGCAGGCCACGTCCGGCGCGGCCCTGGCTCGGCAGGCGGTCACGCCCGGCACCGACCCCGGCCTCCCCGGGCCCCGCACGTGGACCGCCTTCGACTACACCGCTCCCGACCTGCCGTGGCCGACCTTCGACGCCCCGATGGAGGTGCTCGGTCACGCCGTGCTCCCCGACGAGGTCGACCACGCGCCGCTCGTGGTGTTCCTGCACGGTCGTCACATCGCCTGCTACGGACCGCACGACCACGGCTTCTGGCCGTGCGCCCCGACCTCGCAGCCGGTCCCGAGCTACCTGGGGTACACCTACCTGCAGGAGCTGCTGGCCAGCCAGGGCTACGCCTCGGTGAGCATCTCCGCCAACGCCGTGAACGCCCAGGACGGCATGACGAACGACGGCGGCGCGCGCGCCCGCGGCACCCTGGTGCGCCACCACCTCGAGCTGCTCGCCGGCTGGTCGGCCGACCCCGCCGACGCGCAGTGGGGCGGGCGGCTCGACCTCGACCGCGTGGTGCTGGTCGGTCACAGCCGCGGCGGCGAGGGCGTCGACCAGGCGGCGATCGACACGCCCGCGGACGCGCCGTACCGCCTGCTCGGTCAGGTGCTGCTCGCCCCCACGGACTTCGGCTGGCAGACCGCGTCGTACCTGCCGACCGAGGTGCTGCTCGGCTACTGCGACGGCGACGTCAGCGACCTCCAGGGCCAGCGGTACGTCGACGCGGCGCCGCTGCTCGCCCCCGACGACCCGTCGCTGCGCAGCAGCGTCCTGCTGATGGGCGCCAACCACAACTTCTTCAACACCGAGTGGACCCCGCGCATCTCGCAGGCGCCCAGCACCGACGACTGGTGGAACCGCACCGACCCCGTGTGCGGGTCGCGCACCTCGCCGACGCGGCTCACCGCGGCCGAGCAGCGCCGCGCGGCGCAGACCTGGGTGGCCGCCGGGGTGCACGCCTTCCTCGCGGGCGACCCCGCGCAGGCCGACGACTCCCTCGCCTGGATCGACGCCGGGGAGCCGGTCGCCCTGCCCGCCGCCGGCCCGGCCGTCGCGCTCACCGCGGCCCTCGGCGGCCACCGCAGCACCGTCGGCCTCGACGGCGGCGCCACCGCGGCCGGTGCCGCCGCGCCGTGCCTGGCCGGGGAGCCGTACGGCGACCTCGGCGGCCTGGCCCGCACCGTCCCCGGCGACGACGAGCTGTGCGGCATCCACGGCTTCGACCGCGAGCCGCACTGGACCCCGACCTACCCCTCCCCGGCTTCGGTGCACGCCGCCGACGCGGCGAGCGGGCTGGCGCAGCAGGAGCGCCTCGCGTGGACGACGACCGGCGCCGAGGGCGGGTGGCACCTCGCCCAGCCGCTCGACCTCGGCGGGGAGGGGACCAGCCTCGACCTCCGCGTCGTCGTCGACCCCGACAGCCCGCCCGTGGACCTCGAGGTGGTGCTCGGCGCCGGCGGTGAGACCTTCGCCGCGCCGGCCCGGACCCTCCAGCCGCTCCCCGGCTTCTCCGACCTCGCCGCGCTGTGGGCGCAGACGCTGCGCGTCGACCCCGACGACTACCGCGGCCACCTCGACCTCGCCCAGGTCGACTCCGTGCAGGTGCGCACGGTGAGCGACCTCGGCCGGCTCTGGCTGCTCGACGCCTCGCGCCGCGAGCCCGGGCTGGCGCCCGTGCCCGACACCTCACTGCCCGTGGTGCACCTCGGGCGGGTGGTCCAGCCGGAGGGGTCGGCGACGACCGGCGGCACCGCGCTCCTGCCGTTCCGTGTCACCGGTGAGGTCACCGCCCCGGCGCGGTTCGCGGTCGCCGCCGAGCAGTGGACCTGGGGCTGGCGGCGCCGCCCGCAGTTCGTGACCGTCGACCTCGAGCTGGGTCAGACCGCCGGCACGATCGCGGTCCGCTACCAGGCCGACGACGTCGACGACCTCGGGCGCGTGACCCAGCGGGTGCACGCCGTGGCCAAGCGGGGCGTGGCGTTGAGCCGCTTCGTGGGCGACGTCGTGGTCCGCGACGACGACCCCTCGCCCGCGGTCACCTTCGAGCCCGCCCCGGCCCACGTGGCGTACGGCGACGAGGTGGTGTTCCGGGTGCACCTCTCCGCGCCCGTCGACTACTGGGTGGACAACCAGGCCCGGGCCGTGCGGCGACCCGGCGTCCGACCGCTGCGGACCTCCGACGTCTCACGTGCCTGGCTGCGCGCCCAGCTGGGCCAGGTGCCGGACGACGTGCCGCTGTGGCGGGTGTGGCGCTGGGGCTTCGTCGACCTCCCCCCGGGCGCGACGACGGCCCGGCTCGTGATCCCGACCCGGGCGCACCCGCGTCACCCGGGTGCCAAGGTGCTGACCGTGCGCTTCACGGCGCGACCGCTCGACGCGCCGCTGGTCGCCTCGGCCCGCGTCGGCTCGTGACCCGCCGGGCCGTGTCGTGGTGATCAGGTGCCGGTGAACTGCGGCGTGCGGCGCTCGAGGAAGGCCCGGGGGCCCTCCCTGGCGTCGTTGGAGGCGAACACGGCGGCGCCGACCGCGGCGTCGTCGCGCCAGCAGTCGTCCTCGTGCTTGCCCTCCGAGGCGCGGATCGTGCGCAGCACGGCCTGGACGGCGAGGGGGCCGTTGGCGGCGATCATCCCGGCCAGCTCGTGCGCCTTCTCAAGCGCGGTGCCGTCGGGGACGACGTGGCCGACGAGCCCGATCTCCCGGGCCTCGGCCGCGCTCACGTGCCGACCGGTGAGCAGCAGGTCGGCCGCGACGGTGTACGGGATCTGCCGCGGCAGCCGCACCGCCGACCCGCCCAGGGGGTAGAGGCCCCAGCGGGGCTCGGAGACCCCGAATTTCGCCGACTCTCCCGCGACCCGGATGTCGGTGGCCTGGAGGATCTCGGTGCCGCCGGCGATGGCGGGCCCCTCGACGGCGGCGATGAGCGGCTTGGTCAGCCGGAAGCCCTTGAGCAGCGACTTGATCACCGACGGGTCGAACTCGCCCGACTCGAAGCGGTCGGAGGGGGAGGACGTCGACATCGCGGCGAGGTCGGCGCCGGCGCAGAACGCCCCGCCGGCGCCGGTGAGGATGCACACGCGCACGTCCGCGTCGTCGTTCACCCGGTCCCAGGCATCGGCCATGATCTCGAGCATCTCGCCCGACAGCGCGTTCTTCTTCGCCGGACGGTTCATGGTGACCACGAGCGTGTGGCCGACCAGCTCGACGAGGGCGTGCGGGGCCGGCTCGGCGCCCGCGTCGGGACCGGTCTCAGGGGCGGTGCTCATGGCCGGGATCCTAGCCAAGAACGAGAACGTGTTCTAGTCTCGCGCCGTGGCCCACAACATCGCCGACCTCTTCGAGCACGCCGTCGACGTCGCCCCGGACAACCCCGCCGTCAAGGTCGGGGACCGCGTGGTCACCTACGCCGAGCTCGAGCGCGACGCCAACCGCCTGGCCCACCACCTGCAGGCGCAGGGCATCGGGGAGGGCGACCACGTCGCGATCTACGCCAAGAACTCCATCGAGCACGTCGTGGCGATCCTGGCGGTGGTCAAGATCCGGGCCACGAACATCAACGTGAACTACCGCTACGTCGAGGGCGAGCTCGACTACCTCTTCGACAACGCCGACGTGGTCGCGGTCATCCACGAGCGCACCTACGCCCCGCTCGTCGCGGCCTGCTTCCCCCGGCACGAGAGGCTGCGGCACGCGGTGGTGATCCCCGACGTGCTCGCGCCCGACGACACCTCCGACGTCTCGTCGTACGGCGGGGTGCTGTGGGAGGACGCGCTGGCCGGCCAGAGCGACGAGCGCGACTTCGGCGAGCGCAGCGCCGACGACGTCCACATCATCTACACCGGTGGCACCACCGGCTTCCCCAAGGGCGTGATGTGGCGCCACGAGGACTTCTGGCGGGTGCTCGGCGGCGGCATCGACTTCTACACCGGCGCGCCGCTGACCGAGTTCGACCAGTCGGCCCAGGCCACCGACCCGCGGATGGTCACGTTCCCGCTCAGCCCGCTCATGCACGGCGGGGCCCAGGCCGGACTGCTCATGCACCTGTTCGCCGGGCACCTGACCATCCTCGAGCCGAAGTTCGACCCCGTCCGCACCTGGCAGATCATCGACCGCGAGGGGGTCCAGCTGATCTTCATGACCGGTGACGCGATGGCCCGCCCGCTGATCGAGGCCTACGAGGCGGGCGACTTCGACGGCAGCAGTCTGTTCGCGATCTCGAGCAGCGCTGCGATCTTCAGCCCGCAGGTGAAGAAGCGCTGGATGGACGCCTTCCCCAACGCCGTGTTCACCGACTCGATCGGCGCCTCGGAGACCGGCTTCCAGGGCATGGGCCTGCAGGACAAGGACAACATCAGCAAGGACGGCCCCGTCGTCGCGCTCGGCCCCAACAGCGTGGTCATCGACGACGACAACCGGCTCCTCGACCCCGCGACCGACGTCGGCAAGATCGGGCGCCTCGGGCGCGGCGGCAGCGTCCCCGTCGGCTACTACAAGGACCCCGAGAAGTCCGCGCGCACCTTCCTCGAGATCGACGGCGAGCGCTACTCGGTGCCCGGCGACTTCGCCCGGATCGAGGAGGGCGGCAAGGTCACCATGCTCGGCCGCGGCTCGAACTGCGTGAACACCGGCGGGGAGAAGGTCTACCCCGAGGAGGTGGAGATGGCGATCAAGGGCCACCCCGCGGTGTACGACGCCCTCGTGGTCGGCGTCCCCGACGAGCGCTACGGCCAGGCGGTGGCGGCGGTCGTCGAGCTCCGCGAGGGCACGACGCTGGAGCTCGAGGACCTGCGCTCCTTCCTGCGTGGCCACCTCTCCGGCTTCAAGCTGCCCCGGGTGCTCGCGGTCGTGGACCGGATCCCGCGCAACGCGACCGGCAAGGCGCAGTACCCGCGCGCCAAGGAGATCGCCCTGGCCTCGCTCGGCACGGGCGCCGACACCGAGCAGCCGACGGACGCGTGACCGGCGTGCGCACCCCGCTCTGCGACGAGTTCGGCATCGAGCACCCGATCTTCGCCTTCACCCCCTCCGAGCACGTCGCCGCCGCGGTCTCCCGCGCGGGCGGGCTCGGAGTCCTCGGCTGCGTGCGGTTCAACGACGCCGAGGAGCTCGACCGGACCCTGACCTGGCTCGACGAGAACACCGACGGCAAGCCCTACGGCGTCGACGTGGTGATGCCGATGAAGGTGCCGACCGAGGGCACCTCGGCCGACCTCGCGTCGCACATCCCCGAGGAGCACAAGGCGTTCGTCGACGAGACGCTGCGCAAGCTGGGCGTCCCGCCGCTGCCCGAGGGCGAGGGGCGCGAGGGTGTCCTCGGCTGGCTGCACTCGATGGCGCGCTCGCACGTCGACGTCGCCCTCCAGCACCGGCCGGTGCTGATCGCCAACGCGCTCGGCACGCCGCCCACCGACGTGATCGAGGAGTGCCACGCCGCCGGGCTCAAGGTCGCCGCGCTGGCCGGTGCGCCCAAGCACGCCCAGAGCCACATCGCCAACGGCGTCGACATCATCGTCGCGCAGGGCTACGAGGCCGGCGGCCACACCGGGGAGATCGCCTCGATGGTCCTCACGCCCGACGTCGTCGACGCCGTCGGGCCCGACGTCCCGGTGCTCGGCGCGGGCGGCATCGGCTCCGGGCGGCAGGTCGCGGCGTCGCTCGCGCTCGGCGCCCAGGGCGTGTGGACCGGGTCGATCTGGCTCGGCACCGAGGAGTACCGCAACCTCGCCGGCAACAGGGGCTGGGAGACCGCCTTCCTGCGCGCCTCGTCCTCCGACACCGTGCGGACCCGGATCTACACCGGCAAGCCGGCGCGCCTGCTCCGGACGAGGTGGACCGACGCGTGGGCCGCCGAGGACGCCCCGGCGCCGCTGCCGATGCCCCTGCAGAACCTGCTGGTCGCCGAGGCCCACAACCGGATCAACGCCAGCGGCGACCCCGACGTGATCTCGATGCCGGTCGGGCAGGTCGTGGGGCGGATGAACGCGGTGCGTCCGGTCGCCGACGTGATGCGCGACCTCGTCGCGGAGTTCGAGGAGGCCGTCCGGCGCCTCGACGGCATCGCCGCCGGCTGACCCACGGGGCGCGTCGAACCGTCAGTTCGGGCGCGTCGAACCGTCAGTTCGGGCGCGTCGAACCGTCAGTTCGGGCGCGTCGAACCGTCAGTTCGGGCGGCGGGGAGCCGCGCGGCGGCCCGGGCTGCGCGGCCGCCGAGAGGGGAGCCGTGCAGGAACCGTGGTTCGAGGACGTCACCGGGAGCGAGGCGGGGGAGGCGCCCTTCGGCGTCGTGGTGAGCGCCCTCGAGGACCGCGGATTCCGGGTGCTGGGGCGCATCGCGCAGCGTCGGGTGCCGGGCGGCCGGCTCGCCCACGACCGTGAGGCGCGGGGGCACTGACCGACTGGGCGGCCCGCCCACCCGGCACGTTGCTGGCCGCGGGCGACCACGCGTCGTACGTCGTGGTGGGCAGGTTCGGCAAGGCTCCGGTGCTGCGCTTCCGCACCGTGCTCGACGACGGCGCGGTCGTCGAGACGGTGTCGGTGGCGAAGCCACGGGTGCTGCGCCCCCGGGGCCAGGATCCGTTCGCGGGCTTCACCCTCGCCGTGCGGGCACTGGTCGGCACGGTGTGCCTGGTGGTGGTCGCAGCCGCCCTCCTCGTCGGCACCCGTCTCGGGTTGCGGGCGCTGCGTGAGGCGTGGTGGTGGCGGCCGCGGTATCCCTGAGCACGCAGGGTCGTCAGCGCGGGGCCGTGGCCAGCACGTGCTCGCGGAAGAGGGCCGCGGACGGCAGCAGCCGGCGCTCCTGAGACCAGGCGACCCCGACGTCGCGGTGCGCGCCGTCGTCGTCGAGCCGCACCAGGCGCTCGCGGGCGGGCGAGAGCAGGTCGGCCTCGACGGGCAGGGCCGGGATGATGCCGACGCCGAGGCCGGCCGCCACGAAGCCGCGGACGACCGTGAGGTCGTCGACCTCGAAGCCCACGCGGGGCGAGAAGCCGGCCCGCGCGCACAGGTCGTCGCAGAGGGCGCGGAGCTCCCACGTCGGTCCGAGCATCACGAAGGTCTCCTCGGCGACGTCGGCCAGCGACATCGAGGAGCGCCGCGCCGCGGGGTGGTCGGGCGGCAGGGCGAGGTAGAGCGGTTGGGAGAGCAGCCGCTCCCAGTGCACCGCGGGGTTGCGGGGCCGGCGAGCGGTGAGCTCGAGGTCGATCCGGCCGCCGGCCACCATGGACGAGCCGAGCGCGTCCTGCGAGGGAACCAGCTGGAAGCGCACCCGCGGGTACTGGGCCAGGAACCGGTCGATGAGCCCGGGCACCAGCGAGACGCCCAGCGAGAGCTGGAAGGCCAGCGAGACCGTGCCGGTGCGCGGGTCGACCAGCTCGGACACGGCGGCGAGGCCGTCGTCGACCGCGTGCAGGGCGGCGTCGAGGTGGCGCTTGAAGACGGTGCCGGCGTGCGTCGGCCGCAGCACGCGCCCCGAGCGGTGCAGCAGCGGGGCGCCCACCTCGCGCTCGAGCCTGGCCAGCGCGCGGGAGACCCCCGGCTGGCTGACCTGCCAGGTCTCGGCCACCTCGGTGACGGTGACCCCGTCGACCACCTGCTGGAACCAGCGCATCGCCTCGGTGTCCATAGCATGACTCTAGTGCATGGATAACCGTAGATCAGGCTATTGGACGTATGGATCGAACGCGCGGACACTGGAGTCATGAACACATCGACCCCCGTCCGACGAGAGGCCACCACCATCCGCACCGCCGTCCGCGAGCGCTGGACCAGCGCCCGCGACGCCCGCACCGCGCGCCGCACGCTCGAGCGCGAGCTGGCCTCCTACCGCACCTCCGCCGAGGTCTACGACCTCCTCGCCCTCGTCGAGGGCACCGACGGCGACGACCAGGACGCCATCCGCAGCATCCTCGTCGGCCGGCTCCAGACCGAGGAGCAGGGCGCCCGCCTCGCCTCCTGACCACCCGCGTCGGGCGCGGCCGACCTGGTGCGGGTCCACCGTGCCCGCCTGCCGCCACTCCTGCACGGCGTCGTTCGTCGCAGGAGGGTGTCCATACGGCTCCCGTGAGCCACTGCCCCGGAGGCCGGCCGTCACTAGCATTCGGCCATGCACGTGGTCGCGGCCGTGGCGAACGAGGGGGTTCTCACGTTCGACCTCGCCGTGCCGTGCGAGGTGTTCGGGTGGGACCGGTCCTACCTCGGCGTGGAGTGGTACGACTTCTTCGTCTGCGCCGCCGACCCCCCGCCGTTGCGCACCTGCACGGGGTTCAGCATCGACACGCCGCACCGGCTCGACGACTTGGCCCGCGCTGACACGGTGATCATCCCGGGCTGGTCGGACCCGGAGCACGAGCCGTCGGCGGAACTGGTCGACGCCTTGCAGGAGGCCTACCGCCGCGGTGCCCGGATCGCCTCCATCTGCATCGGGGCCTTCGTGCTGGGGTGTGCCGGCCTCCTCGACGGCCGGCCCTGCACCACGCACTGGGCCTTCGCCGACCAGCTCAGCAGGCGCTTCCCCCGGGCGCGCGTCGACCCCGACGTCCTCTACGTGGACGACGGACAGGTGCTCACCTCGGCGGGGACCGCGGCCGGGATGGACCTGTGCCTGCACATGGTCCGCACCGACCACGGCGTCGAGGTCGCCAACGGCGTCGCCCGACGCGTGGTCATGCCGCCGCACCGGGAGGGCGGTCAGGCGCAGTACATCGAGCGTCCGGTCCCGGAGACCGGGGACGACGGTCTGCAGCGCGCCTGCACCTGGGCGCTCGAGCACCTCGATGAGTCCTTGGGCGTCGAGGACCTGGCACGTCACGCGGCCATGAGCACCCGCACGTTCGCCCGCAGGTTCCGGGCGGCGATCGGCACGACCCCGGGGGAGTGGCTGCTCCAGCAGCGCCTGCTATTGGCCCAGCGGTTGCTCGAGACGACCGACCACAGCGTCGACCGCGTGGCCCACGCGGTGGGCTTCGGCACCGCGACGACGTTGCGGCACCACTTCGCCGCGCGCGTGCACACGAGCCCTCACGCGTACCGGCGTACCTTCCGCGGGGAGCAACCGGCGGTCTGACAGGTAGTCGCGAGGTGTCGCAAGGTGGCCGGATGTTGGCGATGCGTGACCTCGTTCGCGGCGGACCGGGGACATGGCCGGACCCGACTCTGGGAGGGCAAGGTCCCCCTCGCCGCCGGCAGGTGGGACGTTCCCACCACTGTCGGAGGACGACATGTACGCAGCAATCGGACGCTTCACCCACCGCCACCGCTGGACCGTCATCGCGGCCTGGGCCGTGCTCCTCGTGCTCGGCTTCACCATCGGGGTCTCCGTCTTCGGACACCTCTCCGACTCCGGAGGTTCTGGCAACGCCGAGTCCGTGCAGGGCTACGAGCGCCTCGCGCGGTTCCAGACGTCGCAGCCGGGCATCGTCGCGCTGGTCGACGGAGCGCCCGTCGACAGCCCGGCCGTCGCCTCGGCCGTCACCGAGACCGCGCAGGCGCTCGCCGCTCTTCCCTACGTCGCCGAGGTCCGCACCGCCTACCAGCCGGGCGACGGCATGCTGCGGGGGCCGGACGGGAGGACCAGCCTCCTCACGGTGACCGTGGAGCGCACCGAGGACATGATGGCGATGCACGAGCACGTCCAGGAGGTGCGCGACACGCTGCACGGCGCGGTCCCGGGGGCGCGCGTGCTCGTCGGTGGGCCGGACGCGGTGATGGCCGACGAGATGAGGACGAGCCAGGAGGACCTCTTCCGGGGGCAGCTGGTCGCGTTGCCCGTGCTGCTCCTCGCACTGCTCGTCGTCTTCCGCGGGTTCCGGTCTGCCGTGCTGCCGATCCTGGGTGCGCTGGTCACCGTCGCCGGCGCGCTGCTCCTGCTGCTGGCGGCGACGCGGGTCGTCGACGTCGCCGGCTACGCCGTCGACGTCGTCGCGCTGTTCGGGCTCGGGCTGGCGGTCGACTACAGCTTGCTCATGGTCAGCCGGTTCCGCGAGGAGAAGGCGCTGAGGTCCGACACCGGGACCACGATCGAGCACACGGTCGGCTCCGCGGGCCGCACGATCACCTACTCGGCCATGACCGTCATCGCCTCGCTCTCCGGGCTGCTCGTCTTCGACGACCCGGTCTTCCGGTCCCTGGCCATCGGGGGGATCGCCACGGTCCTCGTGGCCCTGGCGGCCGGCCTCACCCTGGTGCCCGCGCTGCTCGCGCTGTGGGGCGGCCGGATCAAGGCCGAGGCGCCCGGCGGGGTGGACGCCGGGTTCTTCGCCCGCCTGGCCCGGCTGGCCCAGCGGCGGCCGGCCGCCGTGGCGGGCGCCACGACTGCCGTCCTGCTGCTCGCCGGGACACCGTTCCTCGGCGTGAGCTACAGCAACGGTGACCACCGGGTGCTGCCGACCTCGCTGGAGAGCCGGCAGGCGACCGACCTCGTCGGGCAGCGCTTCCCCGGCATGACCGCAGGGCCGGTCCAGGTTGTCGCCGGCGCTCCCGCCTCCGACCCGTCGGTGCAGAGGTACGTCGCGCAGCTGCGTGAGCTGCCGGACGTCGAGGGGGTCTCCGTCGAGCAGCTCGGAACCGGCCTCAGCCTGGTCTCGGTGGCCTCGGCCGGTGAGCCGCAGGGCGACGAGGCGCAGCGGCTGGTCGAAGCGCTGCGCACCGACCGGCCGGAGTTCGAGACGTGGGTGACCGGGCAGGCCGCCTTCCTCGTCGACGCCCGTGCCTCGATCGCCGACCGCTTGCCGTACGCCGTCCTGCTGATCGCCCTGGCGACGTTCGTGCTGCTGTTCCTGATGACGGGGTCGGTGCTGGTGCCGCTCAAGGCGCTGCTGATGAACACGCTCTCCCTCGGAGCGACGTTCGGCACGATGGTCTGGATCTTCCAGGACGGCCACCTCTCCGGACCGCTCGGCTTCACGGCCTTCGGTTCGATCGAGCTGTGGGTGCCGATCGTCGTGTTCGTCTTCGCCTTCGGCCTGTCGATGGACTACGAGGTCTTCCTGCTGTCGCGGATCAAGGAGGCTCACGACCGCGGGCTCGCGACCGACGCTGCCGTGGTCGACGGGCTGCAGCGATCGGGCCGGATCATCACCTCGGCCGCACTCCTGGTGATGATCGCCTTCCTCGGCTTCGCCACCGGGCAGAACCTCGGCATCAAGGAGATGGGTGTGGCCCTCACCGTGGCCGTGCTCGTCGACGCGACCCTGGTGCGGTGCCTCTTGGTGCCCGCGACGATGACGATGCTGGGCGGGGCCAACTGGTGGGCGCCGCCCTGGCTGCGCAGGGTGCACCGTCGGGTGGGCCTGCACGAGGCGCCTGACGTGGGGCGTCCGACCGGTGCTCCGGTCAAGGTGCTGGTCTGACCACGCCTGCCGGGGACCGCTCCCGCCGACGCGGCGGGAGCGGTCCCGTGCCGGACCTAGGGTGGGCCGATGCCGACGCACCTGCTGATCGTCGCCGACACCCACGTCCCGAAGCGGGCCCGCGACCTGGCGCCCGCGCTGTGGCACGAGATCGAGGCAGCGGACGTCGTGCTCCACGCCGGCGACTGGGTCGACGAGACGCTGCTCGACGCGTTCGAGGCCCGCGCCCGCCGGCTGGTCGCGGTGCGGGGCAACAACGACCACGGCGCCCTCCGGGAGCGCCTGCCCGAGGTCGCCCGGGTCGAGGTCGACGGGGTCCGGATCGCGGTGGTCCACGAGACCGGCTCCGCGAAGGGCCGCGAGGAGCGGTGCAGCGCGGCGTACGACGACGTGGACGTGCTGGTCTTCGGCCACAGCCACATCCCGTGGGACACCACGAGCACCACCGGGCTCCGGCTGCTCAATCCGGGCTCACCCACCGACCGCCGGCGCCAGCCGCACTGCACCTACCTCACGGCGACCGCCGACCAAGGTGCGCTGCTCGACGTCACCCTCCACCGCGTCGACCGCAGCTGATCCGCAGCCGGCGAGGTGAGCCGCGGCGTCGCGCGGCGCCTGCTGCCCGTCGAGGAGTCCCGTCAGGCGGGCTCGGCGGCGAGCACCCGGCCGACGCGCAGCGCCTGCTCGGTGGCGCCTCCGTAGAGGAACTCGAAGCGCTTGGCGGTCGTGAAGTAGCGGTGGGCCTCGCCGTCGAGGTCGATGCCCACGCCGCCGTGCACGTGCACGGTGGTGTGGGCGAGGCGGTGCCCGGCGTCCGCGGCCCACAGCTTCGCGGTCGCCACCTCGACCTCGGCCGGCAGCCCCTCGGAGAGCCGCCACGCGGCCTGCCACAGGGTCAGGCCCTGCCCGAGGACGTCGATGTAGCCGTCGGCCAGCCGCTGCGAGACGGCCTGGAAGGTGCCGATCGGGCGGCCGAACTGCTCGCGCGTCCGGGCGTACGACGCGGTCAGCGCCAGCGCTCCCTCGGTGACGCCGAGCTGCTCCGCGACCGCCGCCACGACGAGCAGCTGCGCGAGCCGGGTGGCGGCGTCGGCGCCACCGAGCGGCTCGGCCGGGACGCCGGCCAGGTCGAGGCGTACGACGAGGTCGCGGTCGGAGACGTGCTGCTCGACGACGGTGAGCCCCGGGGCCCCGGCCTCGACCAGGAACACTCCGGTGCCCGACCCCGCCGACCCGAGCGAGGCGGTGACCAGGAAGACGTCGGCGGCGGCGCCCGCGCGCACCAGCACCTTGCTGCCGTCGAGGCGACCGTCGCTCCAGGAGGTGGTCGGGTGGTCGGGGAGGTGCACGAGCTCCTCGGCGACGGCGGCGGTGAGCACCCGCTCTCCCGTCGCGGCGCCCGGCAGCCAGCGCTGCTGCTGCTCGTCGCTGCCGAGCTCGGCGATCGCCATCGCTGCCGGGCCGTGCACCGCGAGCGGCACGGGTGCGACGGTCTTGCCGACCTCGACGAGCACGCGGCACAGCTCGACCAGGCCGAGCCCCGCGCCGCCGTGCCGCTCCGGGATCGCGAGCGACAGCATCCCGGCGTCGCCCAGCTCGCGCCACAGCTCGCGGTCGAACCGGTCGCCGCCGCGCTCGACCTCCTGCTGGCGCGCGTTGGTCGCGCGGTCGACGAGGATCTGCCGCGCGAGCTCGGCGGCGTCGTCCTGCTCGGGGGTGAAGTCGAAGTCCACGTCTCGCCTATCTCTTCGCCGCGGGCAGGCCCAGCCCGACGTAGCCGATGATGTCGCGCTGGATCTCGTTGGTGCCGCCGCCGAAGGTCATCACCAGCGACGAGCGGTGGAACCGCTCGAGCCGCCCGGCGAGCACGGCACCCACGGAGTCGCCGATGACCGCGGCCAGGGGGCCCACGACCTCCATCAGCGAGCGGTAGACCTCGGTCGCGAGCTCGGATCCGTAGACCTTGGTCGCCGAAGCGTGCGCGGGGGAGAGGTCGTCGACCGACGAGGCCAGCTTCCAGTTCAGCAGGGTGAGCATGTCGGCCCGCGCGTGCGCGCGGCCGAGCAGCACCTGCACCCACTCCTGGTCGATGACCCGGCGGCCGTCGGCGTCCTTGGTGTCCTGCGCCCAGCGCCGCACGAGCCCGATCGAGTGCGTCAGGGGTGCGGCCGAGGTCAGCGCGACGCGTTCGTGGTTGAGCTGGTTGGTCATCAGCGCCCAGCCGCCGTTGCGCTCCCCCACGAGGTTGCCGACGGGCACCCGCACGTCCTCGTAGTAGGTCGCGCTGGTGCCGACCCCGGCCACCGTGTGCACCGGGGTGTAGGAGAAGCCGTCGGCATCGGTCGGGACCAGGATCATCGAGAGCCCCTTGTGCCGGGGCAGGTCGGGGTCGGTGCGGCAGGCCAGCCAGACCCAGTCGGCGTACTGGATGAGCGAGGTCCACATCTTCTGGCCGTTGATCACCCACTCGTCACCCTCCTGCACCGCGCGCGTGCGCAGCGAGGCGAGGTCGGTGCCGGAGGCCGGCTCGGAGTAGCCGATGGAGAAGTGCAGCTCGCCGGCCAGGATCCGGGGGAGGAAGTAGTCCTTCTGCTCGTCGGTGCCGTAGCGCATGATCGTCGGCCCGACGGTGTTGAGCGTCAGGTAGGGCACCGGGACGCCCGCCACCGCCGCCGCGTCGGTGAAGATCAGCTGCTCGACCATGGAGCGCGCCTGCCCGCCGTACTCCTCGGGCCAGCCGATGCCGAGCCACCCGTCGGAGCCCAGCCGACGGATGACGTCCTTGTAGACCTCGGCGTCTCCGAACTCGCCGGAGGCCGCCGCCAGACCGGCGCGGACCTCGGGGGTGACCAGGTCGGCGAAGTACGCGCGCAGCTCCTCGCGCAGTCGCTCCTGGGCGGGTGTCAGGGCCACGTGCATGTGGTAAAACTATAACGTGTTCTCGTTTTGGTCCACCACCGTCCACGGGCACCGGAGGTGCGCATGAGCGACAGCCGACAGCTCGACCGCGGCACCCCACCCGAGCGGTTCGCGCGGGGCTGGCACTGCCTCGGGCTGGCGCGGGACCTCGCCGACGGCACGCCGCACGCCGTCGAGGCGTTCGGCGGCAAGCTGGTCGTCTGGTCGGACTCGCAGGGCGAGCTGCACGTGCTCGACGGCTACTGCCGCCACATGGGCGGCGACCTGACGCAGGGCACCGTGAAGGGCGACGAGATCGCGTGCCCCTTCCACGACTGGCGCTGGGGCGGTGACGGCCGCTGCAAGCAGATCCCGTACGCCCGGCGCGTCCCGCTGCGGGCGCGGACGCAGCGCTACGAGAGCGTCGTGCGCAACGGCCAGCTGCTCGTGTGGCACGACGTCGAGGGCAGCGCGGCCGACCACGACATCCTGCCGCCGGTGCTCGAGGGCATCGGCACCGACGCGTGGACCGACTGGACCTGGCGGGTGATCGACGTCCCGGGCGCCCACTGCCGCGAGATCGTGGACAACGTCGTGGACATGGCGCACTTCTTCTACATCCACTTCGCCTTCCCGACCCACTTCCGCAACGTGTTCGAGGGACACACGGCGACCCAGTTCATGGAGTCGACCGGCCGGCCCGACATGAAGGGCGAGGGCTACGGCGACGAGGACCTCGTGCTGAAGTCGGAGGCGACGTACTACGGCCCGTCGTACATGGTCAACTGGCTCACCACCGACTACAAGGGGTTCGTCACCGACGTCGTGCTCATCAACTGCCACGTGCCGACGTCGCAGAGCTCCTTCAAGCTCCAGTACGGCCTCTGCGTCCGCAAGCCGGAGGGCGTCGACGAGAAGACGTCGCAGTACATCGCCAGCCGCTACTCGCAGATGTTCGGCGACGGCTTCCTGCAGGACGTGCACATCTGGCTCAACAAGGCGCCCGTCCAGAACCCGCTGCTCTGCGAGGAGGACGGCCCGGTCTACCAGCTGCGCCGGTGGTACGAGCAGTTCTACGTCGACAAGGACGACGTCACGCCGGAGATGACCGAGCGCTTCGAATTCGAGGTCGACACCAGCAAGGCCAACGAGTTCTGGCGCACCGAGGTCGCGGAGAACCTGGCGCGCAAGGCCGCCGAGGACGCCGCGCCGGCCGAGCCCGTCGAGACCTCCTGATGGCCTCCTTCACCCCCACCAGCGCCGAGACGCTGGAGGACCGGCGTCTCTACACGCAGGCGCGACTGGTCGAGGTCGCCTGCCTCGACTGCCTCGCCGTGGTGGGGGTCAAGAAGAACTCCGAGCACCACACCTCCATCCAGTGGACGGACCACGCGCTGCACCAGTGCCAGGAGTTCGCCAGAATGGCGGCCGCGCCCGGGGGGCGGCCGGTGCACGCCGCCTGCCCCCGGCTGGCGGCCAGCATCGAGGCCGCCGTACGCGACGGACAGGTGTCGATCGGGGCCGAGGACGGGTACTGACGTGGACGAGGGCTCCTACCTGCTGAGGGTCGCCGACCTCGTCCGCGAGACCGCGGACGCCGTGTCGGTGGTCTTCGAGGTGCCCCCGGAGCACGCCGAGGCGTTCACGTTCCGGCCCGGCCAGTTCCTCACCCTGGGCATCCCCTCGGACCGCACCGGCCTCGTCGCGCGCTGCTACTCGATCAACGTGCCGCCGGGGGAGCCGCTGCAGGTCACCGTGAAGCGGACGCCCGGCGGCTTCGCCTCGCACTGGATCAACGACGAGCTGCGCGTGGGCGCCACCGTGCGGGTCCTGCCGCCGAGCGGCATCTTCACGCCGAAGTCGCTCGACGACGACCTGCTGCTCTTCGCCGGCGGGTCCGGGATCACGCCGATCATGTCCATCACCCGCACCGCGCTGCGCGACGGCTCGGGCCGGGTCGTGCTCTTCTACGCCAACCGGGACGAGCAGTCCGTCATCTTCGCCGCCGCGCTGCGCGAGCTGGCCGCAGAGCACCCCGACCGGCTGCAGGTCGTCCACTGGCTGGAGTCGGTGCAGGGGCTGCCCTCGACCGCGCAGCTGAAGGCGTTCGCGGCGCAGTACGCCGCATGGACGGCCTTCGTGTGCGGCCCAGCGCCGTTCATGAAGGCGACCACCGACGTCCTCAAGGAGCTCGGGTTCCCCCGGGCGCGGCGCCACCAGGAGAAGTTCGTCTCCCTCGGCGGCAACCCGTTCGGCGACGTCGAGGAGGTGGCCGCCGCGTCCGCGACGCTCGCGGAGGCCGACGACCACGAGGCCGAGGACGACCTCCCCGCCGACGCCGGGGGCCCGGAGGGCCCGGTCACGCTCGTCGTCGACCTCGACGGCGAGGTGCACGAGTACGACGACTGGCAGCCCGGCACCAAGCTGCTCGAGCACCTCGAGTCCAAGGGCCTGCGCGCGCCGTACTCCTGCCGCGAGGGCGAGTGCTCGGCCTGCGCCTACCGCCTGCTGGAGGGCGAGGTGAAGCTGCTCCACAACGACGTGCTCGACGAGGAGGACCTCGCCGACGGCATCCGCCTCGGCTGCCAGTCGCTCCCGGTGACCGACCGGGTGTCGATCACCTACCAGTAGCCACCGGTCCTCTACGGCGTGACCTCGGTGACCGCACCGACCTCCACCCCGGTCATCGTGACCTGGTTGATGCCCACGTTGTGGCCGTGGCAGGTGAAGGTGGCGTCCCGGTCGCTCGCGGCGAGCACGACCAGCTGGGTCCCGAGGGAGGCGTACTCCCCGGGGAGGGCGACCGTCGTGTTGGTCCGCGCGAACCCGTTGTCGGGCGCCTCGAGCTCGCAGCTGATCCACGGGACCTGGGGGTCGTTGCTGAAGACGTGGGGGAAGGCGGTGGCGCTCACCGTCACGAGCCACCGGCCCTCCGGGAGCGCCAGGCTCTGCACGAGCGTGTTGCTGTCGTCGTCGGGGAGGTA
Source organism: Nocardioides taihuensis (assembly GCF_042657275.1). Taxonomy (NCBI): domain Bacteria; kingdom Bacillati; phylum Actinomycetota; class Actinomycetes; order Propionibacteriales; family Nocardioidaceae; genus Nocardioides; species Nocardioides taihuensis. The sequence goes on along the minus strand of NZ_JBHSKD010000027.1, from coordinate 49,371 downwards.
GATGCCGTCGCCCGTCCGGGAGTACACGAGCCGCGGGGCGAGGTCCTCTGCCGTGGCGGGCGACAGGTCCCGGACGCCCAGGCTTCCGTCCTTGACGTCGGCGGACTTCAGGGTGCCGTCCTTGACGTCGGCGGACGTGACGGTGCCGTCCTTGATGTCCTTGCCGGTGATCTTGCCGGCGGCGTAGCCGCCACCGGCGGCGCCCACGACGAGCAGTGCGGCGGCGCCGAGGACGGCGGTGGTGCGGGTGCGGATGGAGCTGGCGGGCATGGGGGCCTCTTCCGTGGACCGGGCCCGAGACGGCCCCACGCTCGTGCGGCCCCGACGACTCCGGACGCTAGCGGCGAGCGTCCCTCGCGTCCACGACCCTGGATCGCCGGTCCGCACTTTCCGCGGCCGGCTACCAGCCCCGCTCGCGCCACTCGGCGAGGTGCGGCCGCTCCGCGCCGAGCGTGGAGTCGTCGCCGTGGCCGGGGTAGAACCAGGTCTCGTCAGGCAGCGTCCCGAACAGCTTGGTCTCGACGTCGTCGACCAGCGACCGGAAGGCGTCCGCGTCGCCGAACGTGTTCCCGACGCCCCCGGGGAAGAGCGAGTCCCCCGTGAAGAGGTGGTGGTGCACGCCGCCAGCGACCGGGTCGTCGTACACGAGCGCGATCGAGCCGGGGGTGTGACCGACCAGGCCGATCACCCGGAGCGTGCACGAGCCCACCGCGACCGTGTCGCCGTCCCAGACGGGGCGGGCCACAGCCACACCGGTCTGCTCGGTGATCGCCTCCGCGTCGGGACGCCCGGCGACGGTCGTCGCGCCGGTCGCGGCGACGACGTCGGCCAGGGCGCGGTGGTGGTCCCAGTGCTGGTGGGTCGTGACCACGGTGGTGAGGCCGGCGTCGCCGGCCAGCGCGAGCAGCGTCGGGGCGTCGTCCGCGGCGTCGATCAGCACCTGCTCACCTGTCTCGTGGCACCGCAGGAGGTAGCAGTTGTTGGACATCTGCTCGTCGACGGCGACCTTGGTGATCGTGAGCCGGCCGAGCTCGCGGACCGCGGCGCCGCCGCCGGGCCGCACGCCGCCGGTGTAGTCCGCGCTCACCACGCACCCACCTGCGGCAGCGTGCCGGTCGAGCTCGAGACCCCGTCGCCCGACCCCCGCCCGGTGAGCCACCAGGCCAGGTCGGCGGCCGAGCCGGTCACGGTCGGACCGTCGGCCGGGGAGTCGCCGTAGCCCCACGAGCCGTCGAGGTCGAGCGGCCGCACCGTGAAGGACTCCGCGCCGACCCCCCGCTTGGCCATGGCGCCGAGCACGTTGGTGCACAGCTCGGGCGTCCACGACGACCGCTCGTAGCCCGCGTCGAGGTCGACGTGGTGGATCTCGACCTCGCGCCAGCGCATCCCGACCGCCGCCGCGGCCGAGAAGGTGCGCCCGCCGGGGGTCCGCTCGATGCGCGTGCCCCACAGCTCCGCCGGCACCGAGGCCGCCGCCTCGGCGTACGACGAGCTGGCCGCCAGCAGCCGGTCGCGCAGCTCGCCCTGCTCGGCCGTGGCGAGCGACGCGATGTCGCCGTCGCGTGCCTCCTGCGAGGCGTACATCGGCACCTGAGCGCCCGCCACCACGCCCCGCAGTGCGGACGCGAGGCCCTCGCCGTTGAGGGCGAGGTGGGCGACGACGTGGGCGCGGGTCCAGCCGGGCAGCCCCGACGGTCCGGTCCACTGCTCGGGCTCGAGCCCGTCGACGGTGCGGACCAGGCGGTTGGTCGCCTCGTGGAGGAGCGCCAGGTCGCGGCCCGGGTCGTGGGCCTGGTCACGCACCGGGTCACGCACCGGGTCGTGGGCCGGGTCGTGGGTACGGGCGTCGGTGTCGGGTGGCATGACCACATCCTGTCCCAGCCGCGGTGAGGGCGGCCAGCACCCGCTCGCGGGGACCTTGTCGGTGCTGCGTGAGAGGGTGAGATCGGTGGGCGTGGACGCTTGTGCCACGCCGTACGATGACGAACACTTGTTCGAACCAGCGTGGACGACGACCGAGGAAGCACGACGTGGCGGATCAGCTCATCATCCGGGGTGCCCGGGAGCACAACCTCAAGGACGTCTCGATCGACCTGCCGCGCGATGCGCTCATCGTGTTCACCGGTCTGTCGGGGTCCGGCAAGTCCAGCCTCGCCTTCGACACGATCTTCGCCGAGGGCCAGCGCCGCTACGTCGAGTCGCTGTCGGCGTACGCCCGCCAGTTCCTCGGGCAGATGGACAAGCCCGACGTCGACTTCATCGAGGGCCTCTCGCCGGCGGTGTCGATCGACCAGAAGTCGACCTCCAAGAACCCCCGCTCCACGGTCGGCACCATCACCGAGGTCTACGACTACCTCCGCCTGCTCTTCGCCCGCATCGGCCACCCCCACTGCCCGACCTGCGGCGCCCCGATCGAGCGGCAGACCCCGCAGCAGATCGTCGACCGCGTGCTCGCGCTCGAGGAGGGCCGCCGGTTCCAGGTGCTGGCGCCCGTCATCCGCGGCCGGAAGGGGGAGTACGTCGAGCTCTTCCGCCAGCTCCAGACCCAGGGCTTCTCCCGGGCCAGGGTCAACGGCGAGACGTACTCGCTCGACGCCCCGCCCACCCTCGACAAGCAGAAGAAGCACACGATCGAGGTCGTCGTCGACCGCCTCGCGGTGAAGGGGTCCGCGAAGCGCCGCCTGACCGACTCGGTCGAGACCGCGCTCAACCTCGCCGGTGGCCTGGTGCTGCTCGACTTCGTCGACCTGCCCGACGACGACCCCCACCGCGAGATGCGCTTCTCCGAGAAGATGTCGTGCCCCAACGAGCACCCCATCGACACCGACGAGCTCGAGCCGCGGTCGTTCTCGTTCAACAGCCCGTTCGGCGCCTGCCCGCAGTGCCACGGCCTCGGCACCCGGATGGAGGTCGACCCCGAGCTCGTCGTCCCCGACCCCACCGCCACCCTCGGCGAGGGCGCCATCCAGCCGTGGAGCCAGGCGCACGTCGCCGACTACTTCCTGCGGCTGATGGGCGCGCTGGGCGAGGAGCTCGGCTTCGACCTCAACACCCCGTGGGACGACCTCACCGCGAAGGCCCGCCGGTCGCTGCTGCAGGGCCACCCGACCAAGGTGCACGTGGTCACCCGCAACCGCTACGGCCGCGAGCGCGCCTACTACGCCGAGTTCGAGGGCGTGCAGCGCTACATCGAGCGCCGTCACCGCGAGGCCGAGTCCGACACCAGCCGCGAGCGGTTCGAGGGCTTCATGCGCGAGGTGCCCTGCCCCGCCTGCGACGGCAGCCGGCTCAAGCCGGTCTCGATGTCGGTCACCCTCGGCGGGCGCAACATCGCCGAGGTCTGCGCGCTGCCGATCAACGAGACCGCCGACTTCCTGCGCTCCCTCGACCTGTCTCCCCGCGAGCGCCAGATCGGTGAGCGGGTGCTCAAGGAGATCCAGGAGCGGCTCAACTTCCTGCTCGACGTCGGGCTCGACTACCTCTCCCTCGACCGGCCGTCCGGGTCGCTGTCGGGCGGCGAGGCCCAGCGGATCCGGCTGGCCACCCAGATCGGCGCCGGCCTGGTCGGCGTCCTCTACGTGCTCGACGAGCCGTCGATCGGGCTCCACCAGCGTGACAACCAGCGGCTGATCGAGACCCTGGTCCGGCTCAAGGACCTCGGCAACACCCTCATCGTGGTCGAGCACGACGAGGAGACGATCCGCACCGCCGACTGGGTGGTCGACATCGGCCCGGGCGCCGGCGAGCACGGCGGCCAGGTGGTGCACAGCGGCGACGTGGCCGGGCTGCTGGCCCACCCCGACTCGATGACGGGCCAGTACCTCTCCGGCCGCCGCGAGATCCCGGTGCCCGAGGTGCGCCGCCCGCGCACCAAGGGGCGCGAGCTGACCGTCCACGGCGCCCGTGAGCACAACCTCCAGGACGTCGACGTCACCTTCCCGCTCGGGCTGTTCGTGTCGGTGACCGGTGTCTCCGGGTCCGGCAAGTCGACCCTGGTCAACGACATCCTCTACACCGCGCTCGCCAAGCAGATCTACCGCGCGCGCACCGTGCCCGGCCGGCACCAGAAGATCAGCGGTCTCGACCACGTCGACAAGGTCATCCACGTCGACCAGTCGCCGATCGGTCGCACCCCGCGTTCCAACCCGGCGACCTACACCGGGGTCTTCGACCACGTGCGGAAGCTCTTCGCCTCGACGCCCGAGGCCAAGATGCGCGGCTACCTCCAGGGCCGGTTCTCGTTCAACGTCAAGGGCGGCCGCTGCGAGGCGTGCGCCGGCGACGGCACGATCAAGATCGAGATGAACTTCCTGCCCGACGTCTACGTCCCGTGCGAGGTCTGCCACGGCGCGCGCTACAACCGCGAGACGCTCGAGGTGCACTACAAGGGCAAGACCATCGCCGAGGTCCTCGACATGCCGATCGAGGAGGCCGCGGAGTTCTTCGCGGCCGTGCCCGCGATCTCGCGGCACATGAAGACGCTGTGCGAGGTGGGGCTCGGCTACGTCCGCCTCGGTCAGCCGGCCACGACGCTGTCCGGTGGCGAGGCGCAGCGGGTCAAGCTGTCGTCGGAGCTGCAGAAGCGGTCCACCGGCCGCACCGTCTACGTGCTCGACGAGCCCACCACCGGCCTCCACTTCGAGGACATCCGCAAGCTGCTGCTGGTGCTCGGCCGACTGGTCGACCAGGGCAACACGGTGCTGGTGATCGAGCACAACCTCGACGTGATCAAGACCTCCGACTGGATCATCGACATGGGTCCCGAGGGCGGTTCGCGCGGTGGCACCGTCGTCGCCGAGGGCACGCCGGAGGAGATCGCGGTGCACCCCGACAGCCACACCGGGGCGTTCCTGAGCCCGCTGCTCGAGGGGCGCGAGGCCACGGCGTCCCCGCCGCGCAAGGCCGCCGCGGCGGCCGCGCAGGCTCACGCCCGGAAGACGACGGCGACGAAGAAGGTGGCGACCACGAAGGCCGCCCCGCGGAAGGCGCCGGCGAAGAAGACCGCGAAGACGACCGCGAAGAAGGCCGCCGCGCGCCGCTGAGAGGCGCTGCGCGCCTCTCATGGTTCTCTCATGGGCTCTGGCTAGTCTCACGTTCAACCACATGACCCTCGAGACAGGGGAGCCCGAGATGACCACTGACGGACTCAGCCGTCGCCACGCCCTCACCGGTGTCGCCACCGTCGGCCTCGGCCTGCCCCTCCTCGCCGCCTGCGGCGGCAGCGGCTCCGGTACGGCGACCGACTCCTCGTCCGGCGGCACCGGGTCGGACGCGACGTCACCCGGTGGCGGGGGAGCGGGTACGGGCGTGCTGACGACCACCGACCAGATCGAGGTCGGCGGCGGCACGATCTTCGCCGACCAGCAGGTCGTGGTGACCCAGCCCACCGAGGGCGACTTCAAGGGCTTCTCGGCGATCTGCACCCACCAGGGCTGCACCGTCGGCAGCGTGTCCGGCGGCTCCATCAACTGCCCCTGCCACGGCAGCCAGTTCTCCATCGAGGACGGTTCGGTGCAGACGGGGCCGGCCACGGCGGGGCTGCCCGCGGTCGACCTCACGGTCAAGGGTCAGGACATCAGCCTGGCCTGACCCACCCCGGGCCCGGTGTCCCCGGGCGCCCGTAGGGTTGGGGCGTGCCCGCCGCCCGCCCCTCCCGCACCACCCGGGGGCCGCTGTCCTACCGTCCCGCGACGGGGTCGATCCCGACCCAGCCGGGCGTCTACCGCTTCCGCGACGCCCGAGGACGGGTGATCTACGTCGGCAAGGCGAAGAACCTGCGGGCCCGGCTCTCGTCGTACTTCCAGGACGTCGGCAACCTGCACCCCCGCACCGCGACCATGGTCACCAGCGCCGCCGGCGTGGACTGGACCGTCGTCAACACCGAGGTCGAGGCGCTGCAGCTCGAGTACTCCTGGATCAAGGAGTTCGACCCCCGCTTCAACGTCAAGTACCGCGACGACAAGTCCTACCCCTGGCTCGCCGTCACAGTCGGCGAGGAGTTCCCGCGGGTGATGGTCGGGCGCGGGGCCAAGCGCAAGGGCACCCGCTACTTCGGCCCCTACAGCCACGCCTGGGCGATCCGCGAGACCGTCGACGTGCTGCTGCGCGTCTTCCCGATGCGCTCGTGCAGCAACGGTGTGTTCAAGAGATCGTCGCAGATCGGGCGGCCGTGCCTGCTCGGCTACATCGGCAAGTGCTCCGCGCCCTGCGTCGGGCAGGTGAGCGCCGAGGAGCACCGCCAGATCGTCGACGACTTCTGCGAGTTCATGGCCGGGCGCACCCGCCCGTTCATCAAGCGCATCGAGACCCAGATGTACGCCGCGTCCGAGGAGCTCGACTTCGAGCGCGCCGCCCGGCTGCGCGACGACCTCGGCGCCATCGACCGCGCCCTGGAGAAGCAGGCGGTGGTGCTGGGCGACGGCGCCGATGCCGACGTGATCGCGCTGGCCGAGGACCCGCTCGAGGTCGCGGTGCAGGTCTTCTACGTGCGCGGTGGCCGGATCCGCGGCCAGCGCGGTTGGGTCGCGGACCGGGTCGAGGAGGGCGGCACGCCCGAGCTGGTCGAGACGCTCCTGCTCCAGCTCTACGTCGGCGCCGACCCCGGCGAGGAGGCCGACACGATCCCGCGCGAGATCCTGGTCCCCGCGCGGCCTCCCGACGTCGAGACCTTCGAGGAGCTGCTCAGCGACCTGCGCGGCAGCAGGGTGCGGGTCCGGGTGCCGCAGCGCGGCGACAAGAAGACCCTGCAGGAGACGGTGGGCCGCAACGCCGGCCAGGCGCTGGCCCTGCACAAGACCAGGCGGGCCAGCGACCTCACGACGCGCAACCGGGCGCTGGAGGAGATCCAACAGGCGCTGGCGCTCGACGAGGTGCCCCTGCGGATCGAGTGCTACGACGTGTCCAACCTCCAGGGCACCGAGGTGGTCGCCTCGATGGTGGTCTTCGAGGACGGCCTGGCCCGGAAGAGCGAGTACCGCCGCTTCGTGATCCGCGGCGTCGACGGGCAGAACGACGTCGCCTCGATGCACGAGGTGATCACCCGGCGGTTCCGACGACTGCTCGACGAGCAGGCCCGCTCGGAGACGGTCGTGGGGGAGGACGGGCCCATGCTGGTCGACCCCGAGACCGGCCGCCCCCGGAAGTTCGCCTACGCCCCCGGCCTCGTGGTGGTCGACGGCGGCCCGCCCCAGGTCGCGGCGGCGGCGCGGGCGCTCGACGAGCTCGGGATCGACGACATCCCGGTCTGCGGCCTCGCCAAGCGGCTCGAGGAGGTCTGGCTGCCCGAGCAGGAGGACCCCGTGATCCTCGCCCGCTCCAGCGAGGGCCTCTACCTGCTCCAGCGGGTACGCGACGAGGCGCACCGGTTCGCGATCACCCACCACCGCGGGCGCCGGTCGAAGTCGATGGTCGAGAGCCTCCTCGACGACGTCCCCGGACTGGGGGAGGTGCGGCGCAAGACGCTGCTCAAGCACTTCGGCTCGCTGCGCAAGCTGCGCGCGGCCACCGTCGAGGAGATCGCCGAGGTGCCCGGCATCGGCACCCGTACCGCGACCGCGATCAAGGATGCGGTCGCCGCGTCCGGCGGCCAGACTGTCGCCGTCAACACCGCGACCGGCGAGCTCCAGGAGGACTGAATGCCAGCCAGGTACGACGCGCGCGGCGAGCTGGTCGTGGTGACCGGCATGACCGGGGCCGGGCGCAGCACGGTCGCCAAGGAGCTGGAGGACCTCGGCTACTACGTCGTCGACAACCTGCCGCCCACCCTCCTGCGCGACGTGGTGCGCCTCGTCGACGAGAGCCGCGGGCTCGACCAGCCGATCGCGGTGGTGGTCGACGTCCGGTCAGGGTCGTTCTTCGCCTCGTTGCAGGCCAACCTCGCGCAGGGGGCCACCGGCCGGCACACCACGCTGGTGTTCCTCGAGGCCGGCGACGACGTGCTGGTGCGCCGCCAGGAGGCCGCCCGGCGTCCGCACCCGCTGCAGGGCACCGGTCGCCTCCTCGACGGGCTGCACCGCGAGCGCGAGGTGCTCGCCGACCTGCGCAGCGAGGCCGACCTCGTCATCGACACCACCGACCTCAACGTGCACCAGCTCACCGACCGCATCGCCGAGGCGTTCGGCTCGCCCGACGCGACCCGGCTCAAGGTCACGGTGATCAGCTTCGGCTTCAAGTACGGCATCCCGGTCGACGCCGACTTCGTGGCCGACATGCGCTTCCTGCCCAACCCCTACTGGGTGCCCGACCTGCGCGCGCTGACGGGCCGCGACGCCGAGGTGTCGGCGTACGTGCTCGGGCAGGAGGGTGCCCCGGAGTTCCTCGACTCCTACGTCCGGCTGCTCGAGGGCGTCGCCGAGGGCTACCTCCGGCAGGGCAAGCGCTTCATGACGATCGCCGTCGGCTGCACCGGCGGCAAGCACCGCAGCGTGGCGACGACCGAGGAGATCGCCCGCCGCCTGGCCGACGCCGGCCACCACGTCCGGCCCACCCACCGCGACCTCGGGCGGGAGTGAGACGACCGTGACCCCGCCGGCTCGGAGGCGTGCGGCCGCGCGCGCCCAGTCCGCGGTGGCGCTGGGTGGCGGCCACGGCCTGCACGCCTCGCTCCAGGCGCTGCGGCGCCTGGTCGCCGACCTCACGGTCGACGAGCTGGCCGCCGTCGTCACCGTCGCCGACAACGGCGGCTCGTCGGGCCGCCTGCGCGGCGAGTTCGGCGTGCTGCCGCCCGGCGACCTCCGGATGGCCCTCGCCGCCCTCTGCGGCGACGACGCCTGGGGCGACACCTGGGCGCGGGTCGTCCAGCACCGCTTCGCGGGGGACGGCGAGATGCGCGGGCACGTGGTCGGCAACCTGCTGATCGTCGCCCTCTGGGAGCTGCTCGGCGACCACGTCGACGCCCTGGACTGGATGGGCCGGCTGCTGGGCGCGTCGGGCCGGGTGCTGCCGATGGCGCTCACGCCGATGGACATCACCGCCGAGGTGCGCGGCGCCGACCCCGCTCGCCCCGACGAGCTCAGCACGGTGCGCGGCCAGGTCGAGGTCGCCACGACCCTGGGGGCGATCACCTCGATCGCGCTCGACCCGCCCGAGCCCGCGGCCTGCCCCGAGGCGGTGGCGGCGATCCGCGCGAGCGACTGGGTCGTGCTCGGGCCCGGCTCCTGGTTCAGCTCGGTGATCCCGCACCTGATGGTCCCGGAGCTGCGCTCCGCCCTGGTCGAGACCGGTGCCCGGGTCGTGGTGGTGCTCAACCTGGTCGCCGAGGCGGGGGAGACGGGCGGGTTCGCGCCCGAGGACCACCTGGTCGCGCTGTGGGAGCACGCCCCCGACCTGATCGTGCACACCGTGCTCGCCGACCCCCGCAGCCTGCCCGACCGCGAGGGCTTCGCGGCCGCCGTCGCGTCGTACGGCGCACGGCTGGTGGTGGCCGACGTGGCGGTCGGCGACGGCACCCCGCGGCACGACCCCGACAAGCTCGCGGAGGCGTTCCGGACGATCGTCGAGGGTGATTGACGCGCATGCGAGGATCGCCCTATGGCGATGACGCAACAGGTCAAGGCAGAGCTCGCCAGCACCCCGATCACCAAGACCTGCTGCCGCAAGGCGGAGGTCGCGTCGATGCTCCGGTTCGCCGGAGGCCTCCACATCGTCAGCGGCAAGATCGTGGTCGAGGCCGAGCTCGACACCGGCTCCGCGGCCCGTCGGCTGCGCAAGGACGTCGCCGAGGTCTACGGCCACCACGCCGACGTGGTCATGGTGCAGGGCAACGGCATCCGCAAGGGCAGCCGCTACCTCGTCCGCGTCACGAAGGACGGTGAGGCCCTGGCCCGGCAGACCGGCCTGCTCGACCAGCGCGGCCGTCCCGTCCGCGGCCTGCCGCCGAGCGTCGTCTCCGGCGGCGGCTGCGACGCCGTGGCCGCCTGGCGCGGTGCCTTCCTGGCCCACGGCTCGCTGACCGAGCCCGGGCGCTCGTCCTCGCTCGAGGTCACCTGCCCCGGTCCGGAGGCCGCGCTCGCCCTCGTCGGCGTCGCCCGCCGGCTGGGCATCTCGGCCAAGGCCCGCGAGGTGCGCGGCGTCGACCGCGTGGTGATCCGCGACGGCGACGCGATCGGTGAGCTGCTCGCCCGCGTCGGCGCCCACGAGACCCTGCTCGCGTGGGAGGAGCGGCGGATGCGCCGCGAGGTCCGCGCCACCGCCAACCGCCTGGCCAACTTCGACGACGCCAACCTGCGTCGCTCCGCGCGCGCCGCCGTCGCCGCCGGCGCCCGGGTCGAGCGGGCCCTGGAGATCCTCGGCGACGACGTCCCCGACCACCTGAGCCTGGCCGGGCACCTGCGCCTCGAGCACAAGCAGGCCTCGCTCGAGGAGCTCGGGCAGCTGCACGACCCGGTGCTCACCAAGGACGCGATCGCGGGCCGCATCCGTCGCCTGCTGGCGATGGCCGACAAGCGCGCCGAGGAGCTCGGCATCCCCGACACCGAGGCCTCCCTGACACCGGAGATGCTGGCCGACGAAGCCTGACCGCGAGGCAGGGCCGCCCGCCCGGCGCCCGTCCGGCGTACGGCTGCGTCCCCGACCGGGACCTAGGACCCGGTCGCCGGCAGGGTCCTTGGTTACCCGCACGTACGGCGGACGACCCGTGCGGGTGCACCGGCCCCCCGCGATAGGGTCGAGACGTCCTGGGACCCGGACCACCCCTTCGGGCTAGGCCAGGCGCACAGACCCCGCACAGAGGAGCTCCGCAGTGACCGTTCGCGTAGGTATCAACGGGTTCGGCCGGATCGGCCGCAACTTCTTCCGCGCCGTCCAGGCGTCGGGTGCCGACGTCGAGATCGTCGGTGTCAACGACCTGGCGCCCAACGACGTCCTCGCCCACTTCCTCCGCTACGACTCGATCCTGGGGCGCTTCCCCGGCGTGATCGAGTCCGACGACAACTTCCTGACCGTCGACGGCACCAAGATCCACGCGACCGCCGAGCGCGACCCCGCCGCCCTCAATTGGGGCGAGATCGGCGCCGACATCGTCATCGAGTCGACCGGGCTGTTCACCAAGGCCGCCGACGCCGGCAAGCACATCGAGGCCGGCGCCAAGAAGGTCATCATCTCCGCGCCCGCCTCCGACGAGGACATCACGATCGTGATGGGCATCAACGACGGTGACTACGACCCTGCGAACCACCACGTCATCTCCAACGCCAGCTGCACGACCAACTGCCTCGCGCCGATGGCCAAGGTGCTCCTCGACAACTGGGGCATCGAGCAGGGCTTCATGACCACGGTGCACGCCTACACGACCGAGCAGCAGCTGCTCGACCAGATCTCGCTCAACCGCAAGGGCCAGATCAACCTGCGCCGGGCCCGCGGTGGCGCGACCAGCATCATCCCGACCACCACCGGTGCCGCGAAGGCGATCTCGCTCGTGCTGCCCGAGCTCAAGGGCAAGCTCGACGGCTACGCCCTGCGCGTCCCCGTGCCGACCGGCTCCGTCACCGACCTCACCGTCACCCTCGGCGCCGAGGTCACCAAGGACGAGGTGAACGCCGCGTTCAAGGCCGCCGCCGAGTCCGGCCCGCTGGCGCCCTACCTGGAGTACACCGAGGACGAGATCGTCTCCGCCGACATCGTCACCTGGCCCGCCTCGTGCACGGTCGACGCCGGTTGCACGCTCGCCAACGGCAACCAGGTCAAGATCGTCGGCTGGTACGACAACGAGTGGGGCTACTCCAACCGCCTGATCGACCTGTCGGCGCTCGTCGGCTCCTCGCTCTGAGGTGGCGGACTTCGACGGCCTCGGCGACGTCCGGGGCAAGCGGGTCCTGGTCCGCTCCGACCTGAACGTGCCGCTCGACGGCGCACGGATCACCGACGACGGCCGGGTGCGGGCGAGCGTCCCGACGATCCAGGCGCTGGCCGAGGCCGGCGCCCGGGTCGTGGTCGTCGCCCACCTCGGGCGTCCGAAGGGCGAGCCCGACCCGCGGTTCTCGCTGGCCCCGGTGGCCGAGCGGCTCGGTGAGCTGCTCGGCCGGCCGGTCGCCTTCGCGACCGACACGGTGGGGGAGGGCGCGGTCTCGACCGTCGACGCCCTCGGCGACGGCGAGGTCGCCGTGCTCGAGAACGTCCGCTTCAACCCCGGCGAGACGAGCAAGGACGACGAGGAGCGAGCGGCGTTCGCGGGCGAGCTCGCCCGGCTGGCCGACGCCTTCGTCTCCGACGGCTTCGGTGTCGTCCACCGCAAGCAGGCCTCGGTGTACGACGTCGCGCTGCGGCTCCCGCACGCGATGGGCGGGCTGGTGTCGCGCGAGATCGACGTGCTGCGCCGGCTGACCGTCGACCCCGAGCGCCCCTACGCGGTCGTGCTCGGTGGCTCGAAGGTCTCCGACAAGCTCGGCGTGATCGACCACCTGCTCGGCAAGGCCGACGTGCTGCTCATCGGCGGGGGGATGGTGTTCACCTTCCTCGCCGCCCAGGGCCACGAGGTGGGCGCGAGCCTCCTCGAGGAGGACCAGCTCGAGACGTGCCGCGGCTACCTCGCGCGTGCCGAGGAGTCCGGCGTACGGATCGTGCTGCCGACCGACATCGTCGTCGACACCGAGTTCCCCTCCGGCGACCGCGAGCCGCAGCCCCGCGTCGTGCCGGCCGACCAGATCCCGGCCGACAGCCTCGGCCTCGACATCGGGCCCGACTCGGGCGCGGCGTTCGCCGAGGTGATCCGCGGGGCGCGCACGGTGTTCTGGAACGGGCCGATGGGCGTCTTCGAGACCCCCGCCTTCGCCGAGGGCACCCGTGCGGTGGCCGAGGCGCTCACGCAGGTCGACGGACTCTCGGTGGTCGGCGGCGGCGACTCGGCCGCGGCCGTGCGCAGCCTCGGCTTCGACGAGTCGGCCTTCGGTCACATCTCCACCGGCGGCGGCGCCAGCCTCGAGTTCCTCGAGGGCAAGGAGCTGCCGGGCATCGCCGTCCTCGAGCGCTGAACCCGGCCCGGGACACCCGGGCACACCCCCACCTGACACAGGAGCTGCTCTACCCATGACCTCGCGCACCCCGCTGATGGCCGGCAACTGGAAGATGAACCTCAACCACCAGGAGGCGGTGGTCCTGGTCCAGAAGCTGGCCTGGACGCTCGCGGACAAGAAGCACGACTACGGCCAGGTCGAGGTGGTGGTGCTGCCGCCGTTCACCGACCTGCGCTCGGTGCAGACGCTGGTCGACGGTGACCGCCTGCTGGTGAAGTACGGCGCGCAGGACGTGTCCGTCCACGAGTCCGGCGCCTACACCGGCGAGGTCTCGGCGGGCATGCTCGCCAAGCTCGGCTGCTCCTACGCCGTGGTCGGTCACTCCGAGCGCCGCGCGTACCACGCGGAGTCCGACGAGCTGGTCAACGCCAAGGCGAAGGCCGCCCTGGCCGCGGGGATCACCCCGGTCGTGTGCGTCGGCGAGGGCCTCGAGGTCCGGCAGTCCGGCGAGCACGTGGCGTACACGCTCGCCCAGCTCGACGGCTCGCTGGCCGGCTTCTCCGCCGAGCAGGTGGCCGGCCTGGTCGTGGCCTACGAGCCGGTGTGGGCCATCGGCACCGGCGAGGTAGCCACGCCCGACGACGCGCAGGAGGTCTGCGCGGCGATCCGCGGGCGGGTCCGCGAGGTGCACGGCGACGAGGCGGCGGACGCGCTCCGGATCCTCTACGGCGGCTCCGTGAAGGCCGCGAACGTGGCCGGGATCATGGATCGCGACGACGTCGACGGCGCCCTGGTGGGCGGCGCCAGCCTCCAGGCCGACGAGTTCGGCGGGATCTGCCGCTTCTACGACATGCCGCTGCTCTGATCTCGGCATCCGTGACGTAGGCTTACCGACCGTGACTGTCCTCATCACCATCGTGCTCATGCTCGCGAGCGCCCTGATGATCCTGCTGGTGCTCCTCCACAAGGGTCGCGGCGGCGGCCTCTCCGACATGTTCGGCGGTGGCGTCTCCAGCTCGCTCGGCGGCTCGTCCGTGGCAGAACGCAACCTCGACCGGCTCACCATCGGGGTGGGCGTGATCTGGTTCGCGTCGATCGTCGCGCTCGGACTGCTGAACTCCTACGGCGGCTGAGGGAGGAGCGGACACATGGCTGGTGGAGGAAATGCCATCCGCGGGAGTCGCGTCGGCGCCGGCCCGATGGGCGAGGCGGAGCGCGGCGAGGCCGCGCCGCGGCAAGCGGTCACCTACTTCTGCTCCCACGAGCACCGCTCGGTGGTGACGTTCTCGGTCGAGGCCCAGGTGCCCGAGTCGTGGGACTGCCCCAAGTGCGGCCTGCCCGCGAGCATGGACGCGGAGAACCCGCCCCCCGCACCGCGGATCGAGCCCTACAAGACGCACCTGGCCTACGTGAAGGAGCGTCGCTCCGACGCCGAGGCCCAGGACATCCTCGACGAGGCGATCCAGCTGCTCCGCAGCCGTCGCAAGTCCGGCGAGATCATCTTCTGACCTCAACACCGCGCTGACCCGCCGTTAGTTGACGGCGGGTCAGTCGTCGTTCGAGGGCCCGTCGCGCTCAGCAGGCGCCGCGGGTGAGGCCCTGGGTGTTGATGTCGCGCTTGATGTCGCGAAGCTGGTGCGCAAGCCTGCGTGATTCGGCGGAACGGTTCCGGTAGGACTGCAGCCACGTGGAGCGGCCAGCCTTGCGGGTCAGGTCGGACATGTCGTGCTCCTGGATCGATGGTGCGGCGGCTCGGATCGTGGGCCGGCCTTCTGGTAACGCGGGCGCGCTCGACGTGGTTCCCGGTGGCGCGCCGGTGTGCGGGTGAGGTTGCTCACGCGACGATCGGACTCGGTCAGCCGGGGGCCAGGAGGCAGAACTCGTTGCCTTCCGGGTCGGCGAGGACGGTCCACGACACATCACCCTCGCCCAGGTCGACGTCGGTGGCGCCCAGGGCCCGCAGCCTGGCCGCCTCGGCGTCGAGATCGTCCTCCGGGTAGGGGCGGAGGTCGAGGTGGACCCGGTTCCACACGGTCTTCACGTCGGGCGTACGGCGGAGCTGCAGGTACGGGCCGACGCCCTGGCCGGAGCGCAGCACCGCGTCGTCGTCCGTCACCTCGAGCAGCGTCCAGTCCATGGCCTGGTCCCAGAAGTGGGCCATGGCTCGTGGATCCGCGCAGTCGACCACGACGGTGGCGATCGGGCCGGTGTCACGGACCGGGTCGTGCCAGTCCAGCACACAGAACTCGTTGCCCTCCGGGTCGGCCAGGACCTTCCACGGGACGTCGCCCTGTCCCACGTCGGCGGGTGTCGCGCCGAGATCCAGCAGCCGGGTGACCAGCTCCGCCTGGTGGGCCGCAGAGGTGGTGGCGAGGTCGACGTGCACGCGGTTCTTCACCGTCTTGGGTTCGGGTGAGACGACCAGATCGATGACCACGGCGACAGGGTCGGGGTAGAAGAAGCCCTCGGGTTCCAGGTTCGTCACGCCGGGCCCCTCGCTGGAGATCCCCCAGCCGAGCGCCTCCGCCCAGAAGCCGCCCAGAGCGGCGTCGTCCCGAGCCTTCATGTTGATCTGAACCAGCCGCGTCCCCATGCCGACGCATGCTAGCGGCGGCTCGGGGAGGCGGCGGTCACGAGGGGCCCCCCAGGTGTCGCCGCACCACGCGCCGCCGCAGGGTGGGGGAGGCGACCACCTCGTAGCCGGCCTCGAGGAACACCTGCAGCAGCCCCACCGACGCCTCGTCCCAGATCACGGCCTTCCCCGGCGCCGGCTCGATCGGGTAGCCCTCCAGGACGCGGGCGCCCACCTGCTGGCCGTAGTCGACCGTGGCGGCGGCGAGCTCGTAGGTCAGCCCCGAGTGGCGCCACCCCTGGCGCACGACGAAGCAGGTGACCGACCAGACGCCCTCCAGGTCGGGGTCCATCCGCATCCACGCCTGCTTCCGGCTCCACAGCCGGGGGTAGTTCTCCCGCTTCTCGACCGCTACCCAGCCGGCCGCCTCGCCGTCGACGTACCCGATCAGCCCGGACGTCGGTCCGTTGGTGCCGCAGGCGGTCTGCTCGAGCAGCGCTGCATCGCGTTGCTCCTGGGTGGTGTCGCGCCAGATCCATCCCGGCACCTTCATGGCTTGGCAGCGGCACTTGCACGCGCCTCCGGTGGCGAACAGCGCCTCGACGTCCTCGGTCGTTGCCCGGTTGGCCGGGAACCAGGTGAAGTCAGACATGGTGTGAGCCTAGGAACCGGACCCGACATCCGGCGGACCCTCTCGGCGGATCAGCGCACGGTCAGCGGCACGACCGGCATCCGATGACCTCACTCAACTCGACAGTTCGGCGCACGACCCACGGTGCGGGCGATTGGTTTCGATCCCGTCACGGGTAGTGGTCGTGCGGGGCGAACGCCGATGCGTGGGTGGGATCGTGCCGCCGTGCGAACCTTCGCCTCGTCGCTGTCCATCATCCTGATCGCGAGCCTCGGCGCGTGCGGAGGGACCTCCGACACGGACAAGGCCTTCTCCACTGGCGACTGTGCGGAGCTGTGGAAGGTCAATGACAAGCTGCGCTCGCCGTGGAAGCTGGCCGAACCCCGCCGTGCGGCATGAGTGTCAGGCTCCACTGCCGTGGCTCGGGGGCCATGACAAGGCGCCTGGGGGCGGTCCTCGTCAACTGTCCGAGATCTCGATCGACGCGATGTCGTCGCCGAATCTCTTCGTGAACCTCCCGACTGCGGCGTCGATCCTAGCCTCCAGAGTCCGGTCGCGGACCGTGTCTCCGGCACTCACCTCCAGGACGACCACTGCCACCTCGACGACCTCCGTGCGGTCCTCCCGTGGCTGGGCGAACTCGACGCCCTCCTCACGCAACAGGTGTGCCAGAGCACCCACCAGGACCCTCGGTCCTCGATATGTGATCGTCTGCGGCATGGATCCTCCTTCGCCGGGGGAACTGTCCATGATCCATCAAGCCTGAGGTAGAACGCGGCAGAGCGGACAGGCAGGCGCGAGTTCCTGGCGTTGCCTCGAACGCTCCCGCGGGATGCCCGTTGCGATCCAGGAGAAGCCGAACAGAAGCAGAACGGAACCGGTGAGCTCGACCGTCGGGTCGCTGTCGAAGGGCAGGGCCGATCCGATCAGCATGAAGGCGTGCCGCAGCATCGCACGCTACCTGCTGCACGAGCGGACGATGCGGTGCGCCGGCGCTTCGGCGCTGACTGGTGCGTCGAGGTAGCACGCCCCGTAGGTCTCTTCCGGGGACGCATCTCTACCCGTTGAAGATGCCGGGTACTGCGCCGTTCCCGATGCACTGCCCGAGCTCGTAGTACTGACCGGTGGCGTAGGAGTACCAGTAGGCCTGCGTGGTCAACTGGGCCCCGATGTCCTGCGTCCACTCGTAGCCGCCGGCGGCCGCGATGTTGAACGGCCCGTACCACAGGCCGGGCCGAGCGGACCGTGGCCGTGAGCAGGTCAGCGCACTCCGCGCTCACCGGCTTGCTTCGCGCACGCTTGTCTCTACCGACGTGTCCTCCCGGAACGGCTTGGCCCGGAGGTCCGCTCCGTGCAAGACCCTGCGGACGCGGACGCTCGCAATCCCGTACCGCGCACACGACGACTTCTGGCCTGAACGGGCGGTCGACGGCATCGACTCAGGTCGGGCCATCCTCGGGGTCGAATCTTCGACCACCCTGGATCGCTGCACGGACGGGGCGTCGCTTCTCGCGGCTGACGCTCGGCACCACATCCGCAGCGCGGGGGGAGCGCCGGCCACTGCGTGCTCCTCGCGACGTGCGCAACGATCACAGCTTCGAGGCGGACTCGCGGTCGAGGAACCACACCGTCTCCACCGAGCCGGTGACGCCGGCCGCCGGCACCTCGTGCGGGTCGGCGGGAGGGTGCTCGGCGAGTGCCTTCGCCACGGCCTCGGCCTTGGCCTCGCCGCTGACGATGAACCAGACTGTCCGGGCCCGGTTGAGGGCGTTGAAGGTGAGGCTGACCCGCTGCGGCGGCGGCTTGGGTGAGTCGGTCACCGCGACCGCGATCCCCTCGTCGTCGAGGGCGGGGTGGCCCGGGAACAGCGAGGCGACGTGCCCGTCGGGCCCGACGCCGAGCAGCACGACCTCGAACTCGCCGCTGCCGTGCTCGCGCAAGGTGGTGGCGTACGCCGCGGCAGCCGCCGCGACGTCGTCGACCTCGTCGGCGGCGGGCACCTCGTGCACCTTGCCCGGGTCGGCGCCGACGGGGTCGAGGAAGGCCGCGCGGGCCGCGCCCGCGTTGCGTTCGTCGGAGCCGCGCGCGACGAAGCGCTCGTCCCCCCACCAGAAGACGACCCGCGCCCAGTCGGTCCCGTGGTCGTTGCCGAGCCGGGTGAGCTGGTGGTGCAGCTGGTCGGCGATGCTGCCGCCGGTGAGCGCGACCTGCGGCTCCTCGCCGCGCTCCTGGGCGTCAGCCAGTCGTGCGACGAGCGCACCGGCAACGGCGGTGGCCAGGGCCGTCGCGTCGTCGTGGACCTCGATCAGCGGCTCGGTCACGACTTGCCCCCGCGGCTGCGGTGCAGGCGCCGGGCGGTGGCGGCGTACACGTCGTCCTCGTCGAGCCGCCGCAGCTCCTCGGCGAGCAGGTCGGGCAGGTCGCGCCGCTTCAGCGCGACAGGCCGGTCGGGCTGGCCGGGCGAGCTCAGGACCGCGAGCCGGCCGTCGGGCCGGGCGAGCCGGATCGACCCCTCCCTGGTGTCGAGCACCACCTCGGTGATGCCGGGCCCCTGGCTGGTCGAGCGCTCGACCTTGACCTTGAGCCGGTCCTGCAGCCAGGCCGCCATCAGCTCCGCGCTCGGGCTGATCCGCTCCGCGACGACGTGCGCCCGGGTGACCTTGGCCGGGTGCTGGTCGAGGGCCGCCGCGAGGAGGGCCCGCCACGGCGTGAGGCGGGTCCAGGCGAGGTCGGTGTTGCCCTTGGCGTACGTCGAGCACTGGGTGTGGATGGCCGTGCTGCGGCGCCGTCCGACGGCAGCGGCGTCGGTGATCCGGCGCTGGGCCAGCTGGCCCAGCGCGTCGGCGGCCGGGTCGTCGGGTGCGTCGGTGGGCCACCAGATCGCGACGGGGGAGTCGGGCAGCAGCAGCGGCAGCACCACCGACTCGGGGTGCTTGACCACCTCGCCCTGGAGGCGGATCAGCGCGGTCTCGCCGGTCCACCCGGCGCCGGTGCCGACCTGGGCGTTGACGACCCCGTGCCCGCGACCGTCGCCGAGGATCACGCCGAGCACCCGTGCGGGGTGCTCGTGCGAGGCCGAGCGGGCCGCGGCCATGGCGTCCTCGGCGTCGTCCTCGGGGACGACGATGATCAGTGTCATCACCATCCCCATCGCCGGGCTGCCGGCCCGCGTGCGGGCGCGGACGAACTCGGCGGCGATCTCCGAGGCGCTGGTGTCGGTGAGCTCGATCATCGCGCTCCTCCCTGTGCTCGTGCGGCGCTCACGGCCGCCGCCAGGCGCGGCCGTCGCGGGCCAGCATCTTGTCGGCGGAGGCTGGCCCCCAGCCGCCCGAGGCGTACTTCTCGGGCTTGTGCCTGCCGGCGGCGTCCTGCTTGGCCCAGTGCTCGAGGATCGGGTCGAGGATCTTCCACGACAGCTCCACCTCCTCGTGGCGGGGGAACAGCGGTGGGTCGCCGAGCAGCACGTCGAGGATCAGCCGCTCGTAGGCCTCGGGGCTGGCCTCGGTGAAGCTGCCGCCGTAGGCGAAGTCCATGTTGACGTCGCGGATCTCCATGTGGGTGCCGGGCACCTTGGAGCCGAAGCGCATCGTCATGCCCTCGTCGGGCTGCACGCGGATGACGAGGGCGTTCTGGGTCAGCTCCTCGGTCGACGACGCGCTGAAGGGCAGGTGCGGCGCGCGCTTGAAGACCACCGCGACCTCCGTCACCCGGCGGCCGAGGCGCTTGCCGGTGCGCAGGTAGAACGGGACGCCGGCCCAGCGCCGGGTGTCGATGCCGAGCTTGACCGCGGCGTAGGTCTCCGTCGTGGAGGTCGGCTTGATGCCCTCCTCCTCGCAGAAGCCCGCGACCTTCCGGCCGCCGGCCCACCCCGCGGCGTACTGCCCGCGCGCCGTCGTCAGGTCGAGCCGCTGGGGGAGCACGACGCTCGCGAGCACCTTCTGCTTCTCGATCCGCAGCGACTCGGCCTCGAACGACGTCGGCTCCTCCATCGCCACCAGCGCCATCAGCTGGAGCAGGTGGTTCTGGATGACGTCGCGGGCGGCGCCGATGCCGTCGTAGTAGCCGGCCCGGCCGCCGATGCCGACGTCCTCGGCCATGGTGATCTGCACGTGGTCGACGTAGTTGGCGTTCCAGATCGGTTCGAACATCGTGTTGGAGAACCGCATCGCCAGGATGTTCTGGACGGTCTCCTTGCCGAGGTAGTGGTCGATGCGGAAGACCGAGCCCGACGGGAAGACCTCGGCGAGGGTGCTGTTGAGCTCGATGGCGCTCTGGAGGTCGTGGCCGAAGGGCTTCTCCACGACGACGCGCCGCCAGCGCCCGTCGGTCTCCTCGGCGAGCCCGTGCTCCTTGAGCTGGCCGACGACGTCACCGAAGAACGACGGGGGGATCGCGAGGTAGAAGGCGTGGTTGCCGCCGGTGCCGCGCTGCTCGTCGAGCTCCTCGATGGTGCGGCGCAGGTGCGCGAACGCCTGGTCGTCGTCGAAGTCGCCCGGGACGAAGCGGAAGCCCTCGGCGAGCTGCTTCCAGACCTCCTCGCGGAACTCCGTGCGGGCGTGCTGCTTGACCGAGTCGTGCACGATCTGCGCGAAGTCCTGGTCGGCCCAGTCGCGGCGGGCGAACCCGGTGAGGCTGAACCCCGGCGGCAGCAGGCCGCGGTTGGCCAGGTCGTAGATCGCCGGCATCACCTTCTTGCGCGACAGGTCACCGGTGACCCCGAACAGCACCATGCCGCACGGGCCGGCGATGCGGGGGAGCCGGCGGTCCTGGGGGTCGCGGAGCGGGTTGTGCCACCCGGCGGGAGCGCTCACCCGAGCACCTCGCGCAGGTCCGCGAGGTCACCGTGCCCGGCCACGTGCAGCCGCAGTACCGGCCGGTCGTGCCCGGCGAGCACCTGGCCGTCGCCGACCGCCTGCGCGGTGAGGAACTCGTGGAAGGTGAAGGGGCGGTCGGGCACCGCGAGGTCGGCCTCGGGCTGCCCGGTGACCTGCAGGAAGACGCCGGTCGGGGGGCCGCCCTTGTGGTACTGGCCCGTCGAGTGCAGGAACCGCGGCCCCCAGCCGAAGGTCACGGGCCGGCCGGTGCGGACCGCGAGGGCGTCGCGGACGGCGGCCAGGTCACGGTCGCGGTGACGGTCGAGGTAGGCCTGCACGGCGAGGTAGCCGTGGTCGGGGTCGATCCGGTCGAGCAGCGCGGCGACCGCGTCGACGACCGTCGAGCAGCCCTCGGGCAGCCAGCCGCCGGAGGCGTAGACCGTGACCGGCCCGTCGGTGAGGACCGGCGTCGGGGTCTGGCCGCCGCCGTCGAGCATCTCGCGGGCCGCGGCCTTGGCGCTCTCCACGTCGGGCTGGTCGAAGGGGTTGATCCCGATCATCCGACCCGCGACCGCGGTCGCGACCTCCCAGAGCAGCATCTGTGCGCCGAGGCGTCCGTCGACGGTGGCGCCGAAGCCGGACGCGGGTCGCACGCCGTCGAAGGGGAAGCCGGGGCCGTAGGTCACCAGCACCTCGTCGCGCGTGCTGGGGTCGAAGTTGGGGCTGGACGACGAGTCGACCACCACGGGCAGCAGCCCGCGGCCGTCCTTGCCGGTGGACTCGGCCACCAGCTGCTCGACCCAGTCGCCGAGACCGGCGTACGGCGCGCCCGCGTCGGCGAGCACGACCTTGTCGGCGCCGGCCCGGTAGCCGAGGCCCAGCAGCGCACCCAGCCGGAGCCCGGCATTGCCGGCGTCGTCGGCGGCCAGGGCGTCGCGGGCGGCGGCGGCGTCGTCGAGCAGCCCGACGACGTCGGCACCCGCGAGCCCGCTGGGCACCAGCCCGAACGCGGTCAGCGCGGAGTAGCGCCCCCCGACCTCGGGGTCGGCGAGGAACACGCGGTAGCCGGCCTCGCGGGCCGACTGCTCCAGCGGCGAGCCGGGGTCGGTGACGACCACGATCCGCTCCGCGGGCTCGATGCCCGCATCGGTGAAGGCCTTCTCGAAGGCGCGGCGCTGGCTGTCGGTCTCGACCGTGCCGCCGGACTTGGAGGACACCACCACGACGGTCTCGGCGAGCCGGTCCTCGAGGGCGGTGCGCACGAAGTCGGGGTCGGAGGAGTCGAGCACGTCGAGGTCGACCCCCGCGGCCGCGCAGATCACCTCGGGTGCGAGCGAGGAGCCGCCCATGCCACACAGCACGACCTTGGTCAGCCCGCGCTGGCGCAGCTCCACCTCGAGCGCGGCGATCTCGGTGAGCAGGGGGCGTGAGGTCTCGGGAAGGTCGACCCAGCCGAGCCGCTTGGCCGACTCCTCCTCGGCCGCCTCGCCCCACAGCGTCGCGTCGCGGGCGAACAGCCGGCTGGCCACGCGGTCGGTGACCAGCTCCTCGACCGCCGCGGCCAGCGCCGCCTCGTCGGGGTAGCCGAAGCGCAGGTCGTGGCCCGGCCCGGACGCGGCGTTCCAGGCAGTCACCGGTCCGCCGCCTCCATCTGGCCCTGCACGGTGTCGAGGAGCTCCTGCCACGAGGCCTCGAACTTCTCCACGCCCTCGCGCTCGAGCACCTCGATCACGTCGTCGTAGTCGATGCCGACGGCCGCGAGGTCGTCCATGACCTGCTGCGCGTCGTCGTAGCGCGTGGTCACCTGGTCGCCGTCGACCTCGCCGTGGTCGGCGAAGGCCTCGAGCGTCTTCTCCGGCATGGTGTTGACGGAGTGCGCGACCACGAGGTCGGTGACGTACATGGTGTCGCGGTAGTCGGGGTTCTTGACGCCGGTCGACGCCCACAGGGGGCGCTGCACGCGGGCGCCGGCCTCGGCCAGGCGGGCCCACCGGTCGCCGGAGAAGAACTTCTCGAAGTCGCGGTAGGCCAGGCGCGCGTTGGCGATGCCGGCCTTGCCCCGCAGCGCGAGCGCCTCGTCGGTGCCGATCGCCTCGAGCCGCTTGTCGATCTCGGTGTCGACACGCGAGACGAAGAACGACGCGACCGAGTGGATGCGGGACAGGTCGCGACCCGCCTCGAGCGCCTTCTCCAGGCCGGTGAGGTACGCCTCCATCACCGAGCGGTAGCGCTCCAGGCCGAAGATCAGCGTCACGTTCACGCTGATCCCGTCGCCCAGGGCGTCGCTGATCGCCGGGCCGCCCTCGGTGGTGGCCGGGATCTTGATGTGGACGTTGTCGCGACCGACCTCGGCCCACAGCTCGCGCGCGGCGGCGAGGGTCTCGTCGGTGTCGTGGGCGAGCGTGGGCGGCACCTCGATCGACACCCGGCCGTCGACGCCCTCGGTGGCGGCGTAGGTCGGCTGCAGGACGTCGCAGGCGTTGCGGACGTCGCCGGTGGTCAGCTTGAAGACCACCCGGTCGACGTCGGCGCCGTCGGCCACGAGCGCCCGCACCTCGTCGTCGTACCGCTCGCCGTCGGCGACCGCGCCCGCGAAGATCGTCGGGTTGGTGGTCACGCCGACCACCGACTTCTCCTTGACCAGCTCGGCCAGGTTGCCGGTCTCGATCCGCTCGCGGGAGAGGTCGTCGAGCCAGATGGACACCCCCGCCCCGGACAGCTCATGGAGTCTCTCGGACATGCGGTGCTCCTCCCGATCGGTGGTGCTGGTGGCGATGCTGTTGTCTGGTCTGCTGTCGGGGATGCTGTCAGCCGGTCAGCGGGCGGCCTTGCCCGCGGCCCGGATGCTCTCCTCGGCCGCGAGCACGACCGCCTCGGCGGTCAACCCGAACTCGCGGTAGAGCGTGTCGTAGTCGGCAGAGGCGCCGAAGTGGTCGAGCGAGACGATCTGGCCGTGCTGGCCGACGACCTCGCGCCAGCCCTGCGCGACCCCGGCCTCGACACTGACCCGCGCCGGCACGATCGGCGGGATGACGGTGTCGCGGTAGGCCTGGTCCTGGGCGTCGAACCACTCGCGGCACGGCATCGACACCACGCGGGCGGCGATGCCCTTCCCGGCCAGCTGGGCGCGCGCCTCGACGGCGAGCTGCACCTCCGAGCCGGTGCCGATGAGGACGACGTCGGGGGTGCCGCCGGCGCCCTCGAGGTCGGGGGCGTCGACGAGCACGTAGCCGCCGCGGGCCACGCCGTCGGTGGTGGCGAAGCCGTCCTCACCGCGCGGGAAGGTCCGCACGTTCTGGCGGGTGAGCGCGAGACCGGCGGGGCGGTCGGTGTGGCCGAGGATCGTGGCCCACGCGGCGACGGTCTCGTTGGCGTCGGCGGGCCGGACCACGTCGAGGCCCGGGATCGCCCGCAGCGCCGCGAGGTGCTCCACCGGCTGGTGGGTCGGGCCGTCCTCGCCGAGGCCGATGGAGTCGTGGGTCCAGACGTAGGTCACGGGCAGGCCCATCAGCGCGGCCAGCCGGACGGCCGGGCGCATGTAGTCGGAGAACACCAGGAACGTGCCGCCGTAGACGCGGGTGCCGCCGTGCAGCGCGATGCCGTTCATGATCGAGCCCATGGCGTGCTCGCGGATCCCGAAGTGGAGCACCCGGCCGTAGACGTCGCCCTGGAAGTCCTTGGTCGAACGGTCCGCCGGGACGAACGACGGCTCGCCCTTGGGGGTGGTGTTGTTGGACCCGGCGAGGTCGGCCGAGCCGCCCCACAGCTCCGGCAGCACCGGTGCGATCGCACCCAGCACGTCGCCCGAGGCGACGCGGGTGGCCACGCCCTTGGCGTCCGCCTCGAAGGTCGGCAGCGCCGACTCCCAGCCCGCAGGCAGGGTGCGGGTGCTCATCCGCTCCAGCAGCGCGACGCCGTCGGGGTTGGCCGCCGCCCACGCGTCGTACCGCTCGCGCCAGGCGTCGTGGGCCGCCCGCCCGCGCCGGGCGAGGCTGCGGGTGTGCTCGAGCACCTCGGTGGGGACCTCGAAGGTCTGGCCGGGGTCGAAGCCGAGGATCTTCTTGGTCGCCGCGACCTCGTCGTCGCCGAGCGCGGAGCCGTGGGCCTTGCCGGTGTTCTGCGCCTTGGGCGCGGGCCAGGCGATGATCGTCTTCAGCACGATCAGGCTCGGCTGGTCGGTGACCTTGTCGGCCTTCTCGAGCGCCCGCCACACGGCCGGGACGTCCTCGGCGTACTCGGTGCCACCCTGGGTGAAGTCGACGGTCTGGACGTGCCAGCCGTAGGCCTGGTAGCGCTTGGCGACGTCCTCGCTGAAGGCGATGTCGGTGTCGCCCTCGATCGAGATCCGGTTGTCGTCGTAGATCAGCGTGAGGTTGCCGAGCTGCTGGTGACCGGCCAGCGACGAGGCCTCGCCGCTCACGCCCTCCTCGAGGTCTCCGTCGCTGCACAGCGCGTAGACGTGGTGGTCGAAGGCGCTCTCGCCGGCGGGGGCGCCGGGGTCGAGGAGGCCACGCTCGCGGCGGGCTGCCATCGCCATGCCGACGGCGTTCGCCACGCCCTGGCCCAGCGGCCCGGTGGTGGTCTCGACGCCCGCGGTGTGGCCGTGCTCGGGGTGGCCGGGCGTCTTCGAGCCCCAGGTGCGCAGCGCCTTGAGGTCGTCGAGCTCGAGGCCGAAGCCGCCGAGGAAGAGCTGGGTGTAGAGGGTGATGGAGGAGTGGCCGCACGACAGCACGAACCGGTCACGACCGACCCACGCCGGGTCGGTCGGGTCGTGCACCATCTTCTTCTGGAAGAGCAGGTAGGCGACGGGCGCGAGGCTCATCGCGGTGCCCGGATGGCCGTTGCCGACCTTCTGCACCGCGTCCATCGCCAGCACGCGGCAGGTGTCCACCGCCCGGTCGTCGACATCGGTCCAGTCGAGAGTGGTCACGGGGTTCCCTTCGGGGTGGGGGAGGTGCCGTCGGCGGCGCTGCTCGGCTCGGCGTCGAGCCTACTCACCCGGGCCGATAGACTGCGAGGCGCACCAGCACCTCGACCCTCCAGGGGACTCCCCGTGACGTCTGTCGGCCAGCAGGCCTCTGCGCTCTCGCAGCCGGAGCCGGAGCCGACCCGCGCGACCCTGCGCGACGTGGTCGCGGCGTACGTCGGGCTCACCAAGCCGAGGGTCATCGAGCTGCTCCTCCTCACCACCGTGCCGGTCATGTTCTTCGCCGCCGGGGGTGTCCCCGAGCTCGGCCTGGTCGTCGCCACCGTGGTCGGCGGCACGCTGTCGGCCGGGTCCGCGTCCGCACTCAACTGCGTCTACGACCGCGACATCGACGAGCAGATGCGCCGTACCCGCCGACGCGCCCTTCCACGCCACATCGTCTCGGCGCGCGCGGCGCTGGTCTTCGGCCTGGCGCTGGGCGTGATCTCGACCGTCGTGCTGGCGGTGTGGGTCAACTGGCTCTCCGCCGCGCTGGCGCTCGCGGCCAACGCCTTCTACGTGCTCGTCTACACGATGGTGCTCAAGCGCCGGACCACCCAGAACATCGTGTGGGGTGGCCTGGCCGGCTGCTTCCCGGCGCTCATCGGCTGGACGGCGGTCACCGGCTCGCTGTCGTGGGTGCCGGTCGTGCTGTTCGCGGTGGTCTTCTTCTGGACCCCACCGCACACCTGGGCGCTGGCGCTGCGCTACCGCGAGGACTACGCCAACGTCGACGTCCCGATGCTTCCCGTCGTGGCGCCCGCGGCCGAGGTGGCCCGCCGGATCGTGATCTACAGCTGGGTGATGGTGGCGACGTCGCTGCTGCTCTGGCCGGTCGCGGACACCGGGCTCTTCTACCCGGTCGCCGCGCTCGTCCTCGGGGCGGTGTTCCTCGTCGAGGCCCACCGGATGTGGCGCCGGGCTCGCGGCACCGAGGACCTGTCGAAGATCCAGCCGATGCGGCTGTTCCACGCCTCGAACCTGTACCTGTCGCTGCTCTTCGTCGCTGTCGCGCTGTCCCCGCTGGTCCCGCTCTGACCGCGGCCGCCGACGCTCTCGGGAAAAAAGTTCAAAAAGTTCGGGAGCGGACGCAACCTGACGGGGCCCCGCGACGTCCTACAGGTTGACGAGCGGCGAGGCCTGTTCACGGGGGTGCGGGCCCGCCGCCGTCTTCTCGTCCGGCCCTGCGGCCGATCCGGTGCCCGCTCCGTCCTCGCGGACCGAGACAAGGGCCCACGTCACGGTGGCCGAGATCGCCGCCGCGCCGAGCATGTGCACGCCGACCAGGACGACCGGCAGGTCGGTGAAGTACTGCACGAAGCCGACGAGCCCCTGCGCCAGCTCGATCCCGAGCAGCCACAGTGCTGCGCGCTGCGCCGTCGGCGATGCGCCTGTGGCGCGCAGGGCGAGCAGGAGCCCGGTGGTGAGGCCGAGCAGCAGGAAGACCGCGTCCGCGTGCAGCTGGCTGGTCTGCACCGGGTCGAGCCCGTTGCGGGGGACGTCGAGGTCGCCGGCGTGGGGCCCGGACCCCGTGACCACGGTCCCGACGTAGAGCACGGCCCAGGCGGCGGCGAAGGTCAGCCAGGCGAGCGTGACGACCGGCCCGCGGCCGACCACGGGGTCGGGGTGGTCGACGCGGCGCAGGAAGAGCACGGTCAGCCCGATGATGGCCAGCGAGCAGAGCAGGTGGAACGAGACGATCCAGGGGTTCAGGTCGGTGAGCACCGTGATGCCGCCGATCACCGCCTGGGCGGGGATGCCGAGGCCCATCCACAGGGAGATCCAGAACAGGTCGCGACGCCGGGTGCCCCAGGCGGACAGGAGCGTCAGCACCGCGACCACGGCCAGCACGCCGGTGAGCGTGCGGTTGCCGAACTCGATCGCGGAGTGGACGTCCATGGCGCCGTGGGGCGTGAAGCTCTCGTCGGTGCACCGCGGCCACGTGGGGCAGCCGAGACCCGACGCGGTCAGTCGTACGGCGCCACCGGTCACCACCAGCACCACGTTGGCGACCAGGCTCGCCCATCCCAGCGCCCGGACGCGGGGCGCGAGGGCGTCGAGGGTGCGGGTCCAGGCCCGGCCCAGGCTGCTGCTCACTCCCATCGGAACGTCCGGGCCGTGAGGAAGGTGCCGAGCAGGGCCCAGGCGACCAGCACGGCGAGGTCGCCCCACGCGACCGCGCCGTCGATGAGCGCCGTGCGCATCGCGTCGCCGAGGGCGCCCGACGGGAGCCAGGTCACCCACGTGCTGGCCCCGCCGTAGACGCTCGCGGGGAGGACGACGGCGCCGCCGGCGAGGAGGAGCAGGTAGACCAGGTTGGCCGCGGCCAGCGTGGCCTCGGCGCGCAGGACGCCCGCGAGGAACAGGCCGAGCGAGGCGAAGGCCGCGGTGCCGGCGACGACGGCCAGGAAGGCGCCGATCCAGCCGGGTGCGGGGTCCCAGCCGAGCGCGAACCCCACGCCGCCGAGCACGACGAGCTGGAGGGCCTCGACGAGGAGCAGGCCGAGCACCTTGCCGGCCAGCAGGCCCGAGCGGGGGAGCGGCGACGAGCCGAGGCGCTTGATCACGCCGTAGCGGCGCTCGAAGCCCGTGGCGATCGCCAGCGAGGTGAACGACGTCGACATCACCGCGAGGGCCAGCACGCCCGGCGTGAAGACGTCGACGGGTGCGTGCGACAGCCCGAGGTCGAGCCGGTCGGCGCCGTACACGCCGCCGACGAGGACGATGACCGGGATGACGACGGCGAGCAGCAGCTGCTCGCCGTTGCGCAGCATCAGCCGGGTCTCCATCGCCGCGTGGGCGAGGACCATCCGGGTCGCCGGCGCCGAGCCGGGGGCGGGGGTGAGGTCGAGGGCGGTCACGGTGCGAGCTCCCGTCCGGTGAGCTGGAGGAAGACGTCCTCGAGGTTGCGCTGGCCCAGGGAGAGGCTCTCGGGGAGCACCCCCTGCTCCTCGCACCAGCGCGACACCCTCGCGAGCGTCGAGGCGTCGGCGGGACCGCTGACCAGGAGGCTGACGTCGTCGAGCTGGGTCACCTCGACCCGGGTGCCGAGTGCGGCGCGCAGCGACTGCGGAGCGCCGGCCGGGAAGGGGCGGGTCACCACCAGCCGGATGGTGGCCACGTGCTCCTCGCCGGCGGCGTTGCTGCCGCGGGTGAGCTCGAGCGGGCTGCCGCTGGCGATGAGCCGGCCGTGGTCGATGATGTGGATCCGGTCCGCGAGCCGCTCGGCCTCGTCCATGTAGTGGGTGGTGAGCACGACCGTCACCCCGGCGCCGCGCAGCTCGGCGAGCAGCTCCCAGGTGTTGCGGCGGGCCTGGGGGTCCATGCCGGCGGTCGGCTCGTCGACGAAGACGATCTCCGGCCGGCCGACCACCGCGAGGGCCAGCTTGAGGCGCTGCTGCTGGCCGCCGCTGAGCCGCCGGTACGGCGTGCGGCCGCAGTCCTCGAGCCCCATCCGCTCCGCCAGGGTGTCCGGGTCGTGCGGGTGCGCGTGCAGGCGGGCGACGTACCGCAGCATCTCGGTGGCGCGCACCCCGCTCCACGCGCCGCCGGCCTGCAGCATCACGCCGATGCGGGGGAGCAGGTCGCGGCGCTGGCGGACCGGGTCGAGCCCGAGCACGCGCACGGTGCCGCTCTGGGGTGCGCGGTAGCCCTCGCAGGTCTCCAGCGTCGTGGTCTTGCCCGCCCCGTTGGGGCCGAGGACCGCGGTGATCGAGCCGCGCTCGACGGTGAGGCTGAGGTCGTCGACCGCCGTCTTCTCGCCGTACCGCATCACCAGACCGTCGACGGCGACGGCGGGCGCTTCGGACACCCCGCCAGTCTAGGGAGCGCACCCCCCGGCCCCGCGGGCGGTCGGCCCGTGCGAGACCCGGGTCACGTGCGGCCGCGCCGCACCCGGCGCCGCAGCTGCAGGATCCGCAGCGTCCCGGCCACCAACGCGATCGCGATGCCCACCAGCGCGGCGATCAGCAGCGCCACCGCCAGGGGTGCCTGCCCGTTCCAGCCCAGGAACGAGACCTCGACGTCCTGGGTGTTCTGCGCGATGAAGATGACCAGCACCAGCAGGAGGACCGCCAGCAGGGTCACCCCGAGCCAGGCGCCGCTGGTGCGGGACCCGCGCAGGGGGTCCTTCTCCGGTCGCCGTCGGGGGGTCTCGTCAGCGCCGGGGCGGTCAGCGTGCTCGTGGGTGGGTTCGGTCATGCGGATCCGTACCCCGCGGGAGGACGGCTCACTCGACCCGGTGGTCGGCCGTCACGACCCGGCGCGTCGCCGCAGCAGCTCGGCGAGCACGTCCGGCTCGTCGCTGATGATGCCGTTGACCCCGATGCCGAGCAGCCGCCCGAGGAGGGGCACGTCGTTCACCGGCCAGGACATCACGACCTCCACCCGCGCGTCGAGCTCGGCCACCACCGCCTCGTCGAGGAGCGAGGCGTGCACGGACACGCCGTGGACCCCCGGGCCGTCGGCGAGCCGGCGCCGGAGCCGCCCGAGCTCGGAGCGGTTGCGCGCGGAGAGCACGGGGCGCACGAAGTCGAGCGTGGCGAGCGTGTCGATCGCCGGCCACCAGCGCCCGCACACCCAGATCGGGTGCTCGATGCCCGAGTCGTGGAGCTGCCGGGCCACCGCCTCCGCCGTCGACGGGCGCCGTCCCTTCACGTCGAGCATCAGCGTCGTGTCGTGGTGGTCGGCGTCGAGCAGCTCCGCGAGCCCGAGGCGCGGTGCCGAGGCCGGGACCAGCTCCCAGGTGTCCCAGAGGAGCGGCAGCGGGCCGGCGGTCTTGAGGTGCCGCACCTCCAGCCGCCCGCGGTGCTCGCGGACGTCGCACTCGATGACGTCGACACCGAGGGTGCGGGCCGCGCGCAGGCCGGCCAGCGAGTTGCCGGCCCGGTGCGCGATCGCGTGGACGGTCACGTTCGCGCCCCCACGGCCGGTGTGCCCGGTCGCTCCCGGCGCTGGTCGCGACGACGCTCGCGGTGGCCCTCCAGCAGCACGGCGGCAGCGTACGAGACGAGCACCAGCGCGACCCCGGCGACGACGTCGACGACGAAGTGGTTGGCCGTGGCGACGACGGCCAGCGCCATCAGCACGGGCAGGGCCACGCCCACCGCGCGGAGCAGCACCGTGGAGGCGGCGGAGATGATGGCGATGCCGATGAGCAGGTCCCAGCCGATGTGGAGGCTCGGCAGCGCGGCGTACTGGTTGGTGAACGCCGGCGGCTGCAGCACCCGGTAGGCGTCGGAGCGCTGGGTGACGGTGTCCACGAGGCCGAGGTCCGCCAGGCGCGGTGGAGCCACGGGGTAGAGCGCGAAGACCAGCATGCCGATGCCGCCGGAGATCAGCATCGCGTCGCGCAGGCGGACGAACTCGTGCTGGTGGTGCCACACCAGCCACGCCATGGTGACGAGGATGACCGGCCAGTGCCCCCAGATGTAGACCCAGTTGGCCAGCGTGACGAGGTCCTCCGACGGGGCGACGAAGGACTGCAGCGGCTGCTCGAAGTACAGCCCGGTCGCGCGTTCGAACGCGACGAGGTCGTGCGCGTGGTCGACAGCGGCGGCCTCCGAGCCCTCCGTCAGGTGACGGACCCGGAAGTAGACGGTGATCCCGGCCGCGACGATCGCGGCCTGGATGACCACCCAGCGCAGACGGCTCCGCGCATGGGCGCTTCGTTCGACCAGCATCGGCGTGGTCGCCTTCTCGTTGCGGAGTCCCTGTCTCCCTCCACCGTCTCCCGCGACGCGGGAGAACCGCCCGGGTCGAAGGTCCTCAACCGGCGGGACAGCTCAGGCGGGCACGGGGACCGGTGCCGCCGCCGCCCGCAGGGCGCGGCGGGTGAGCACCAGGCTGGCGCCTCCCAGCAGGAGCGCCGGCAGCCAGGCGACGGCCGCCTTGAGCGTGACGGCGGCCGCCGCGGCGGCCCACGGCACGCCGAGGGCGGCGAGGGCGGCGACGAGCGCGCCGTCGCGCGGGCTGGCGCCGTTGGGGCCCGGCAGCACACCCGCCAGCTGGCTGGCGCCGAAGGCGCCGAGGAGGGCGAGCGGGGTGAGCGAGTTCCCGGTGGCGGCCACGGAGCCCCACAGGAGCGCCGCGATGCTGAGCTGGTAGCCGGCCGACAGCAGCAGTCCCAGGGCCAGGGCCTTCGGCGGCGGGAGCGCGCGGCGGGGCAGCAGGCCCGGCCGCAGCCGCCGTACGACGAGCGCGCCGGCGACGACCGCCAGTGCGACGCCGAGGGCGATCAGCAGGTAGCGCGCGGGCAGGCTCGGCCCGGCGAACACCACGAACGCCATGAGCCCGAGCGCCCCGACCAGCCGGTCGAGGCCGACGCTCAACACCGAGTCGGCCTTGCTCAGCCCGGTCCGGCACAGGCTGGTGACCCGCCAGACGTCGGCGCCGACGTGGCCGGGCGTGAGCAGCCCGAGCAGCTCGGACTCGGCGTACGTGCGCACGAACCAGCCGCGGGTGGGACCGGGACCAGTGATCGCCTGCCAGCGCAGCGGGCACAGCAGGTACTTGCCGACCACCCAGGGCAGCAGGCCGAGCAGGAGCGGCCACAGCGTGACCGAGGGGAGCCGGGGGAGCGTGACGGCGGGGACCACGATGCTGACGAGGACGCCGACGACGAGCAGGGCGCGCGAGTGGAGGACCGCGCGCAGGCGTTCGGGGAGGTGCACGGGGGTTCCAGGGGGTTCGGTCGGGAGGCTGTCGACCTCCCGATCGGCGGGGGGAGCGTCCACTTCAGGGTAGGTGACGGTCCCGCAGGTCCTCAGATCGCCGACGATTCCCCGTCGTCACCGCTGGACCGGGCGTCGCTGGACCGGTCCAGACCAGCGAACGCCGCGGGCGGGTCGCGCCACAGCTCCACCGGGCCGCTCCGGGCCGCCAGGATCGCCCGCCACACCCGCTCGGGCGTGCACGGCAGGTCGACGTGACGCACGCCGAGGTGGCGGACGGCGTCGACGACGGCGTTCTGCACGGCCGGCGTGGCCCCGATGGTCGCGGACTCGCCGATGCCCTTGGCGCCCAGTGGGTTGAGCGGGGTCGGGGTCTCGGTGGAGGAGGTCTCCAGAGAGATCGTGTCGGCCGCGGTCGGCAGGGTGTAGTCCATGAAGGTCGACGTCAGCGGCGTCCCCTCCGCGTCGTACACGAACTCCTCCCAGAGGGCCTGCGACATCCCCTGCACGGCGCCGCCGTGCTGCTGGCCGGCCACGATCAGCGGGTTGAGCACCCGGCCGCAGTCGTCGACCGCGACGTGCCGCAGCGGCCGGGTCCGGCCGGTCTCGGTGTCGACCTCGACGATCGCCACGTGTGCTCCGAACGGGAAGGTCGCGCCCGTCTGCTCGAACTCCGTCTCCACCCCGAGGCCGCCGTCGTGCTCGTGGGCGTACGCCGCGACCTCGCGCCAGCCCACGTCGGAGCCGGGGACGCCCTCGACGAAGAACCGGCCGTCCTCGAGCCGGACGTCGCCCGGGTCGGCCTCGAGCAGCCGCGCCGCCACGGCGGTGGCCTTCTCGTGCACCTCGCCGGCCGCCTGGAGCACCGCGTTGCCGCCCATCTGCAGCGAGCGCGAGCCGCCCGTGCCGCCCCCGGTGCGCACCACGGCCGTGTCGGACTGCTCGTAGTGCAGGTCCTCCATCGGGATGCCGAGCCGGTCGCAGACCAGCATCGAGAACGACGTCGCGTGGCCCTGGCCGTGGGCGGAGGTGCCGGCCCGCAGGGTGGCGGTTCCGTCGGCGTGGACGTCGACGGACCCGAGCTCGGTGCCGCCGAAGCCGGTGATCTCGACGTAGACGGCGATGCCGATGCCGATCTGCCGGGGGTCCCCGGACTCGCGGCGCCGCTGCTGCTCGGCCCGGGCGCCCTCGATGTCGGCGATGCGCAGCGCCTCGCGCAGGGGCAGGTCGAAGTCGGCGACGTCGTAGGTGACGCCGGTGACGGTCTCGAAGGGGAAGGCGTCGGGCTCGATCAGGTTCCGGCGCCGCAGCTCCTCGGGGGCCAGCCCGAGCTCGTCGGCGGCGACGTCGAGGAGCCGCTCGAGCAGTGCCGCCGCCTCGGGGCGTCCCGCGCCCCGGAACGCGCCGACGGGCGCGGTGTTGGTGAGGGCGGCGATGCCGGAGTAGCCGATCTTCGGGATCCGGTAGGGGCCCTGCGCCATCATCCGTGTCGGACCGAGGGCGAGACCGCCGCCGAACCCGGCGTACGCGCCGCAGTCACCGACCACCCGCAGCCGCAGCCCGGTGATCCGGCCCTCGTCGTCGAGCCCGAGCTCGGCGTACTGCACCTGGCCGCGTCCGTGCATCGAGAGCATCGCCTCGCTGCGGGTCTCGGTCCACTTCACCGGGCGGCCGACCGCCCGCGCGGCCTCGACGACCACGGCGTGCTCGACCGCGATGCCGGCCTTCCCGCCGAAGGCGCCGCCGACGTGGGGCGCGATCACGCGCACCTGGTCCTTCTCGAGCCCGGAGTACTCCGCGATCTGGTCGCGCGCGTCGTGGGGGTGCTGGGTGGCGACCCAGGCGGTGAGCACGTCCGCGGTGGGGTCGACCAGCACGGCGTGGCCCTCGATCGGAGAGGTGGCGATGCGGCGGTTCTCCATGCGCACGCGTACGACGTGCGTCGCGTCGGCCAGCGGGTCGTCGTCCCCGGTCACCCGCCCTGCGGCCACGTTGGTGCCGAGCTCGTCGAACTGCAGCGGCGCGCCCGGCTCGATCGCCGCCTCCATGTCGACCACGACCGGCAGCGGGTCGTAGTCGACGTCGACGAGCTCGGCGGCGTCGACCGCCTGGGCCCGGGTCTCCGCGACCACGAGCGCGACCGGCTCGCCGACGAAGCGGACCCGGTCGGAGGCCAGCCCGCGGCGCTCCACGTCGTCGTTCGCCCGCCAGGTGGGCACGGGCCGGTCGGGGAGGTCGTCGGCGGTGAGCACCGCGACCACGCCGGGGGCCGCCGCGGCGGCGGTGGTGTCGACCCGCGTGACGGTGGCGTGCGCGAACGGGCTGCGGACGAAGACCGCGAAGGTGGTGCCCGGCGGGCGGTGGTTGTCGACGAAGGTGGAGCGTCCCGTGATCAGCTCGGGGTCCTCCACGCGGCGGACGGCACTGCCAAGAATCGAACCGGGCACGGCGCCACCTTACGGCCCGCGGCGTGCCCGGCTCGATCCCTCAGCGGCGTGCGCCGGTCACGGTGTGGGGTCCGTGAACGTGCCGCCGTACACGGACGAATTCCCGAAGGTCGCCGGGCAGTCGTCGTTCGGTCCCGGCCGCAGCTCGCTCGAGTGGCTGTCGGGCAGCTCGCCGGACTCCGCCGGGTCCTCCTTCTCGTCGGCCACCCGCGGCTCGGCCTGGCCGCTCACCACGTCCTCGACGAACGCCTGGCGGTAGGCGTCGATGGCGGGGCAGTCGGCGGCGTCGCGCACGTCGGTCCACACGGCAGAGCCGTACTCGTCGGTGGCCACCGCGTAGTTGTAGTCACCGAGGAACTCCGCGGTGAGGCCGTTCGCGCTCGACGCACGGGCATCGCCGCTCGGCCCGGCATACACGGTCGTGAAGGCACCGATCGACCCCGCCGTGACGTCGGCGTGCCGGACCACGCCCTGCATCGGGCGAGGGCTGGCGGTGTCCTCCTGCCACGGTGCGAGGAAGGCCTCGTAGACCAGCCACACATCGGTACCGCTGGGCGAGATGGCGACGGCCGGCTGGTTGGCGCGGCCAGCGCCGTCGTTGGCGTCGATCGGGTCCGACCACGAGTGTCCGTGATCGGTGGAGGTCACGACCCAGGCCCTCTCGTGGTCCTGACCCGCCCGGTCGTCGGACCAGGCGACCACGAGCTGGTCGGTCGCACCCTCGCCGGACGGAGCACCGTTCGCCACGTCGAGGCTCGGGAAGGTGTTGGTCCGCGCTCCGGCCACGCCGTCGATCGTGAACCGTCCCTGGGCGGGGTCGAGCCGGCCGATCCCGGCGACGTGGGTGACGACGCGGGGTCGACCGAAGTTGGCCCCACCGTCGTGCGAGCGTGCCAGGAAGAACACGTCGTGCCGTCCCCTGATCGCCGTACCCTCCCAGAGCACGTAGACCGTGCCCGTGCTGTCGGTGCGGATCGTGCAGCCCTGTCGGCCACCGGTCTGGTTGGTGTTGGTGGCGCTCGTGAGCTGGCGGGTCCGCCAGGTGTCGCCGCCGTCGCTCGAGCGCGACAACGTCACCGGCTCGGACCCGGCGCTGCCGCGGAAGCCCACGTTGCAGACGTAGACGTTGCCGAAGAACGGGCTGGACGCGGCGTTGTCCGCCCAGATCTGCTCCTTGTCGCTGAACAGCGCGCTGTTCTGGCGGGTCACGACCACCGGGTCCATCCAGGCGTCGTCGTCACCGGCTGCCGCACCGGCCACGTCGTCGGTGCGGGAGACCGCGATGGCGGAGTCGCCCCTGAACGGGCGCGTGCCGGGGAAGGGCGTGGCGATGTTGGCGTAGTAGAGCCGCTGGCCGTTGTCCCAGGAGAAGTCGCCGTGATGGTCGGGCACCGGCCCGAAGACCAGCTCGGGGTCGCCGTTGGAGACGAGGTGGTTCTCGTAGTAGCCCGGGAGCGTGCCGATGTTGCCTGACTCGTCAGGGACGCAGCCGGTGTCCCCGGCCGGCGGTTCTCCCGGCGCCGGATCCGGGGCACCGTGGCAGGACGCGACGTCGCGGGCGGAGTAGCCGGTGTAGTCGGGCTGCGTCCACGTGGCGCCGGCGTCCATCGAGAACTGCACGCCCGAGGTTCCCACCCCGGGAGTGAAGGGGCAGGTCCGGTCGTCGCCGGCGTTGCACCACTCGAGGTCGGTGTTGTCGTTGGCGCCGGCCACGAGCACCTCGGGATGGACGGGGTTCACGGCCAGGCCGGGCTCGTTCTGCTTGTTCTGCGAGAAGTGGGTGTCGTCGCTGCCCACGGTCACCTCCGTGGAGCCTCCCGGGGTGACGGGGGCGGCTCCGGCGACCGCGGGTGAGAGAGCGACGGCTGCAGCGGCCGCTGTGGCGGCCAGTGCTCGGAACGGGTGCATGACACTCCTTGGATCGGTGGGACACGGAGTGCGGCGCGCCAGGTCGGTGCCAGGCCGTCGTGAGGTCGGCATCGGCAGGGTGGTCGCCGGTACACCGTCGCTCCCGTGGTGCCGGGAGGGCAAGAGGTTCGGTGGGGATGTTCGAGACCGTTCGGTGGAGCTCCGCGGCTCGTGGCGACCGGGAAACCCTGATAAGGGCAGCCTTACTTGAACGCTCCGGGCCAATAACGTCACAATGGCGTTGTGGAATTCGACGACACCCCCGCCCGTGGCCACTCGGCCACGCGCGAGCGCGTCGTCCGTTCCATCCTCGTCAACGGGGCCTCGACCGCGGTGGCGCTCGCCGAGCGGCTCGACCTGACCCCCGCCGCCGTCCGCCGCCACCTCGACCAGCTGCTCGAGGAGGGCATGATCGAGTCCCGCGAGCAGCGCGCCTCGCGCCGCGGTCGCGGCCGCCCCGCGAAGGAGTTCGTGCTCACCGAGTCGGGGCGTGACCACTTCGACCAGCAGTACGACGACCTCGCGGTGCAGGCGCTGCGGTTCGTGCGCGAGACGGGCGGTGACGACGCGGTGCGCGAGTTCGCGCAGCGCCGGGTCGCCTTCATCGAGGAGCGGTTCGACGACCGCGCCCGCGCCAACCCCCACCTGAGCCCGGCCGAGGTGCTGGCCGAGGTGTTCACCGACGAGGGGTACGCGGCCGCCGTCCGCGAGGCACGCATGGGGGAGCAGCTGTGCCAGCAGCACTGTCCCGTCTCGCACGTCGCCCACGAGTTCCCCCAGCTGTGCGAGGCCGAGACCGAGGCCATCGGCCGCGTGCTCGGCCGCCACGTGCAGCGCCTGGCCACGATCGCCCACGGCGACGGGGTGTGCACGACGTGCATCCCCGAGGGCCCCACGTCCGCCGCTACTCCCACCACGAAGAAGGAGCGGGTCACCTCATGACCTCCATCGAGGAGCTCAACCCCGAGCTGAAGAACATCGGTCGCTACGAGTTCGGCTGGGCCGACAGCGACGTGGCCGGTGCGGCCGCCAAGCGCGGCCTGAGCGAGGAGGTCGTCCGTGACATCTCCGCCAAGAAGAGCGAGCCGGAGTGGATGCTCGACCTGCGCCTGAAGGGCCTCAAGCTCTTCCACCGCAAGCCGATGCCGACGTGGGGCTCCGACCTCTCGGGCATCGACTTCGAGAACATCAAGTACTTCGTCCGGTCCAGCGAGAAGCAGGCTGCGACCTGGGAGGACCTCCCCGAGGACATCAAGAACACCTACGACAAGCT
The DNA here is from genome assembly GCF_042657275.1 of Nocardioides taihuensis. Classification (NCBI taxonomy): domain Bacteria; kingdom Bacillati; phylum Actinomycetota; class Actinomycetes; order Propionibacteriales; family Nocardioidaceae; genus Nocardioides; species Nocardioides taihuensis. The sequence continues at coordinate 11,142 of NZ_JBHSKD010000027.1, read as the reverse complement.
CGGCATCCCGGAGGCGGAGAAGCAGCGGCTGGTCTCCGGCGTCGCGGCCCAGTACGAGTCCGAGGTCGTCTACCACTCGATCCGCGAGGACCTCGAGGAGCAGGGTGTCCTCTTCCTCGACACCGACACCGCGCTGCGCGAGCAGCCGGAGCTCTTCAGGGAGTACTTCGGCACCGTCATCCCGGTCGGCGACAACAAGTTCGCCGCGCTCAACACCTCGGTGTGGTCGGGCGGCTCGTTCATCTACGTGCCGAAGGGCGTGCACGTCGACATCCCGCTGCAGGCCTACTTCCGGATCAACACCGAGAACATGGGCCAGTTCGAGCGGACGCTGATCATCGTCGACGAGGACGCCTACGTGCACTACGTCGAGGGCTGCACCGCTCCGATCTACTCCTCCGACTCGCTGCACTCCGCGGTCGTGGAGATCATCGTGAAGAAGGGCGGCCGCTGCCGCTACACGACCATCCAGAACTGGTCCAACAACGTCTACAACCTCGTCACCAAGCGCGCCACCTGCGAGGCCGGCGCCACCATGGAGTGGGTCGACGGCAACATCGGCTCCAAGGTGACGATGAAGTACCCCGCCATCTACCTGATGGGCGAGCACGCCAAGGGTGAGACGCTCTCGATCGCCTTCGCGGGCGAGGGCCAGCACCAGGACGCCGGCGCCAAGATGGTGCACGCGGCCCCGCACACCTCGAGCTCGATCCTGTCGAAGTCGGTGGCGCGCGGCGGCGGCCGCACGTCGTACCGCGGGCTGATCCAGATCAACGAGGGTGCGCACGGCTCGAAGTCCAACGTGCTGTGCGACGCGCTGCTCGTCGACCAGATCTCGCGCTCCGACACCTACCCCTACGTCGACATCCGCGAGGACGACGTGTCCATGGGCCACGAGGCGAGCGTCTCCAAGGTCTCCGACGACCAGCTCTTCTACCTCATGTCGCGCGGCATGGAGCAGGACGAGGCGATGGCGATGATCGTCCGCGGCTTCGTCGAGCCGATCGCCAAGGAGCTGCCGATGGAGTACGCGCTCGAGCTCAACCGCCTGATCGAGCTCCAGATGGAAGGAGCAGTCGGCTAGTGACTGCTGTGGCAGATGCTCTCGAGCTCCCCCGGGTCGAGAGCCACCTCAACCCGCCCCCGTCCTACGACCTGGGCGCCCACCCCGTCCCGACCGGGCGCGAGGAGGTCTGGCGCTTCACGCCCCTCAAGCGGCTGCGCGGGATCCTCGACGGCGAGTCGTCCGACGCGCACCTGACGTGGGAGACCTCGCTGCCGGAGGGCGTGACCCTCACCGAGGTCTCCGACGAGCAGGCGCGCGAGCTCGGCGAGCTCGCGCCCAACGACCGCCCGTCCGCGCTGGCCGCGGCCAACGCCGGGTCGGCGCTGCTGCTCGACGTGCCCGCGGGCACGGAGGTGTCCGAGCCGGTCGTGCTCCGTCTGCACGGCGAGTCCGTCGACGACCTCGTCTGGGGCCGCCTGATCGTGCGCGTGGGCAACCACGCCCAGGCGACCGTGGTGATCACCCACACGGGCTCGGCACGCTACGCCGCGATCACCTCGGTCCTGGTCGGCGACGGCGCCGCCGTCAACGTGCTCTCGCTGCAGGACTGGGACGACGACGCCGTCCACCTCGGCCGTGACGCCATCCGGGTCGGCCGCGACGCCACCGTCAAGCACACCTCGGTGTCCTTCGGCGGCGACCTGGTCCGGATGCACGCCAACGTCGAGTACGCCGGCCCCGGCGGCGACGCCGAGCTGCTCGGCCTCTACTTCGCCGACGAGGGCCAGCACCTCGAGCACCGGCTCTTCGCCGACCACACGGCGCCCAAGACCCGCAGCCACGTGCTCTACAAGGGCGCGCTGCAGGGCCAGGGCGCGCACACGGTCTGGATCGGCAACGTGCTGATCCGCAAGATCGCCGAGGGCATCGAGACCTACGAGGAGAACCGCAACCTGGTGCTCTCCGACGGCTGCCAGGCCGACTCCGTGCCCAACCTCGAGATCGAGACCGGTGACATCGAGGGTGCCGGCCACGCGTCGGCGACGGCGCGGTTCGACGACGAGCAGCTGTTCTACCTGCGCTCGCGCGGCGTGTCGGAGAAGGAGGCGCACCGCCTCGTCGTGCACGGCTTCTTCAACGACCTGATCCGCAAGGTCGGCATCCCGATGGTCGAGGAGCAGCTGCTCGCGACCGTCGAGGCCGAGCTGGCGAAGAACCTGCTGGAGGGCGAGGACTGATGGCCTTCCAGCGTGCCTGCGCGGTCGACGAGGTGCCCGAGGACGAGGCGCTCGGCCTCACCGTCGGGGCGTACGCCGTGGCGGTCGCCCGCAACGGCGACGAGTTCTTCGCGCTCCAGGACCTCTGCTCCCACGCCGCGGTGGCGCTGAGCGAGGGCGAGGTGGCCGACTGCACCGTCGAGTGCTGGCTGCACGGCTCCCGCTTCGACCTCCGCACCGGCAAGCCCACCGGCCTCCCGGCCACCGAACCCGTCGCGACCTTCCCGATCGAGGTCCGCGGCGACGACGTCTACGTCGACACCGACACCACCCTGAACGGAGTCACCCCCTCATGAGCACCCTGGTCATCACGGACCTGCACGTCTCGGTCGACACCGAGGACGGCCCCAAGGAGATCCTCAAGGGCGTCACCCTCACCATCGGCGACGGCGAGACCCACGCGATCATGGGGCCCAACGGCTCCGGCAAGTCGACGCTGGCGTACTCGATCGCCGGCCACCCGCGCTACAACGTCACCGGTGGCACCGTCGCTCTGGACGGCGAGGACGTCCTGGCGATGTCGGTCGACGAGCGGGCCCGCGCGGGCCTGTTCCTCGCGATGCAGTACCCCGTCGAGGTGCCCGGCGTCTCGGTGGCCAACTTCCTGCGCACCGCCAAGACCGCGATGGACGGCGAGGCCCCCAAGCTGCGTACGTGGGTCAAGGACGTCAACGCCGCGCTCGAGAACCTCAACCTCGACGCGACGTTCTCGCAGCGCTCGGTGAACGAGGGCTTCTCCGGTGGTGAGAAGAAGCGCCACGAGATCGCCCAGCTCGAGCTGCTCGACCCTCGGATCGCGGTGCTCGACGAGACCGACTCCGGCCTCGACATCGACGCGCTCAAGATCGTCTCCGAGGGCGTCAACCGCTTCCGCGCGAAGGAGGGCAAGGGCGTCCTGCTGATCACCCACTACACGCGGATCCTGCGCTACATCAAGCCCGACCACGTGCACGTGTTCGTCAACGGCCGCATCGCCGAGCAGGGCGGCGCCGAGCTCGCCGAGCAGCTCGAGGCCGAGGGCTACGACAAGTACCTCAAGGCCGGGGTCTGACCATGTCCCGCCCGGAGGGCCTGCTGCCCGATCTCGAGGTGGTCCGCAAGGACTTCCCGATCCTCGCGCGCACGCTCGCGGGCGGTCAGCCGCTGGTCTACCTCGACAGCGCGAACACCTCGCAGAAGCCGCAGGTCGTCATCGACACGATGGTCGACCACCTCGAGCGGCACAACGCCAACATCGCCCGCGCCATGCACCAGCTCGGAGCGGAGTCGACCGAGGCGTTCGAGGACGCGCGCGACAAGGTGGCGGCGTTCCTCGGGGCGCCCGACCGCGACGAGGTGATCTTCACCAAGAACGCCACCGAGGCGCTCAACCTGGTCGCGAACACGCTCGCCTGGGCGCGGGGCCCGCTCGCCGTCGGCGAGGGGGACGACGTGGTGATCACCGAGATGGAGCACCACTCCAACATCGTGCCGTGGCAGCTGCTGACCCAGCGCACCGGCGCGACGCTGCGCTGGTTCGGGCTCACCGACGGCGGCGAGCTCGACCTGTCGGACATCGACGACCTGATCACCGAGCGCACCCGCGTCGTGTCCCTGACCTGGGTGTCCAACATGCTGGGCACCATCAACCCGGTCGCCGCGATCGCCCGCCGCGCGCACGAGGTCGGCGCGCTCGTCGTCCTCGACGCCTCCCAGGCCGCCCCGCAGCTGCCGATCGACCTGGCCGCGATGCCGGTCGAGGAGCGCCCGGACTTCCTGGCCTTCACCGGCCACAAGGTCGTCGGTCCGACGGGCATCGGCGTTCTCTGGGGCCGTCGCGACCTGCTCGAGGAGCTCCCACCGTTCCTCGGGGGCGGCGAGATGATCGAGACGGTCACCATGGCGCACTCGACGTACGCCGGGATCCCGCACCGCTTCGAGGCCGGCACGCCGCCGATCGTCGAGGCGGTCGGGCTGGGGGCGGCCGTCGACTACCTGCGCCACCTCGGTCTCGACGCCGTGCGCGCCCACGAGCACGCGGTCACGGCGTACGCGCTCGAGGGGCTCGCCACCGTGCCCGGGCTGAGCATCCTCGGGCCGCTCGACGCCGCTCGACGCGGTGGTGCCATCAGCTTCGAGCTCGAGGGGGTGCACCCGCACGACGTGGCGCAGGTCCTCGACTCGCGCGGCGTCGCCGTGCGCGCCGGCCACCACTGCGCGAAGCCCGCTCACGCCCGCTTCGGCGTGCAGAGCTCGACGCGCATGTCGTCGTACCTCTACACGACGTTGGGCGAGGTCGACGCGTTGGTCGAGGCGCTGGAATACACCCGCTCCTACTTCAAGTTGGGCTGAGTGATGGATCTCGACAGCCTGTACCAGGACGTGATCCTGGACCACTCCAAGCGCAAGCTGAACGCCGGTCTCCGCGAGCCCTTCGAGGCCGAGGTGCACCACGTCAACCCGACCTGCGGCGACGAGGTCACCCTGCGCGTCCACCTCGACGGCGACACCGTCCGCGACATCTCCTACGACGCGCTCGGCTGCTCGATCTCGACGGCCTCCGCGTCGGTGATGACCGACCTGCTCATCGGCCGCAGCGTCGGGGAGGCCGACGTCGTGCTCCAGGAGTTCCTGGCGATGATGCGCGGCAAGGGCCGCTACGAGCCCGACGAGGAGGTCCTCGACGACGCCGTCGCCTTCCAGGGCACCGCACGGCTCTCGGCGCGCGTGAAGTGCGCGCTGTTGTCGTGGATGGCCTACCAGGACGCCCTCACCCGAGCCACCGAGAACACGGAGGAACCCGCATGACCGCCGACCACAGCGACCTGCCCGAGGTCCCGGAGGCCGCCGGGGGCGGCACCGCCACCGTCTCCGTCGACGACGTGACCGAGGCGATGAAGGACGTCGTCGACCCCGAGCTCGGCATCAACGTCGTCGACCTCGGCCTGGTGTACGGCGTGCACGTCGACGAGGGCCACAACTGCGTCATCGACATGACACTCACCTCGGCCGCATGCCCGCTGACCGACGTGATCCAGGACCAGACCAACACCGCCCTCGAGGGCCTGGTCAACGACGTCGCGATCAACTGGGTCTGGATGCCCCCGTGGGGTCCCGACAAGATCACCCCCGACGGCCGCGAGCAGCTCCGCGCCCTCGGCTTCAACGTCTGAAAGTCGACAAATCACGCTGACCCGCCGTTAGTTGACGGCGGGTCAGCGTGATTTTCGGGGTGAGGCTGTGGATCAGCAGTCCACCAGGGGGTTGAAGGGCGCGAACATGCCGTCGGGGTTGGGCGTGTAGATCCAGGCGTGCAGGTCGTAGTGCACCGGCATGGTCGGGTCGTGGCCCGGCATCGGGCCGTCGAAGCCGCGGCCGAAGAGGGAGGGGCGGTCCTCGTCGGTGGTGAGGTCCTGGTCGGCGTCGGGCACCATCCACTCCACGCCGGCGAGGCGCAGTGTGCCGTCGGCGCGCGGGGCGTACATCAGGATCGGCGGCTTCGCCGGGTCGACCGGCGCCATCAGCCGGTCGACGTTGATGTAGTGGATGCCCATGCCGGCCGAGCCGTCGGGCAGCTCGGCGCACTCCGGCGTCGGCACCCAGCCGTCGGCCACGGCGGCCGCCGGGTCGAGGTACTGGTGGTGGGTCTGCCGGATCGTGTTGAGCTGGCGCCGCACCTCGGTGGGGGTCGGCGCGGACGTCGTGGGCGCCGGCGACTCGTCGTGCGCCGCGGACGGCGAGGCGGCCGGCAGCAGGGCGGCGCCCACGAGGGCGGCGGCGCCGGCCGCGGCCAGGCCGAGGCGGGTGCGGGACGGGTGTCGGGACTCGTGACGGGACATGGGACTGCCTCTCGGGTCGGGTGACCGCCCCGGTCGGGGCGACGGAGCGATCACACCGAGGGGCGCCTACCGCGGGCTGATCAGCCGCTTACCGGTCCCTGGATCACCTAGGCTGGCCGCCGATCGGGGGGATCGGAGGGGTGGCGTGGCCGAGGTGCGGATCGATGTCCTCGGGCCGCTGCGGGTCCACGTCGACGGCGTGGAGCAGCGGCTCGGTGGGCGGCGCGAGCGTGCCGTGCTCGCGCTGCTGGCAGCGTCGGGCGGCCGGGCGGTGAGTGCCGAACGGCTCGTCGACGAGGTCTGGGGCGAGGACGCCCCGGCGTCGGCCACCGGCTCGCTGCAGGTGGCCGTGAGCCGGCTGCGCGGCAGCATCGAGCCCGACCGGGCGTCGGGAGCGGCGCCGGCGGTGCTGACCCGGGGGCCCGGGGGCTACGCGCTCGAGCAGGTCGTCGTCGACGCCGAGGAGCTCAGCGAGGCCGCCACGGCCGTCGCCGGCCTCGAGCCCGCCCGGGCCGTGGCACGCGCGGAGGCGGCCCTGGCGCTCTGGCGGGGCGAGCCGTACGACGGGCTGGCCGACCTGCCGACCCTCGACGCGGAGGCCACCCGGCTGCGCGAGGACCGCCTGCGGCTCCACGAGGCGCGGGCGGCCGCGCTGCTCGACCTCGGCCGCCACGACGAGGCGCAGGCGACGCTGGCCACGCTGGTCGGCGACCACCCGTTCCGCGAGCGGCTGTGGTCGCTGCTGGCGGTGGCGCTCTACCGCTGCGACCGGCAGGCCGAGGCCCTCGAGACGCTGCGCCGGCTGCGCACCGCCCTGGTCGACGAGCTCGGCGTGGACCCGTCGCCCTCGGTGCGGGCGCTCGAGGCCGACCTGCTCGCCCAGGCGCCGCACCTCGCGGCGCCGGCGGTGCCCGCGGCCTCCGCCGCACCCGCGGCCGACGCCACCCGCAGCGTGGGCAGCGGCGTGGTGGGTCGCACGGGCGTGATCACCGCCCTCGACGCGTCGCTCGCCGCGCTCTCGGGCGAGGGGCGCGGGGGAGTGCTGGTGCTGACGGGTGAGGCCGGCATCGGCAAGAGCATGCTCGCGGCCGAGCTCGGCCGCCGGGCCCGGCAGCGTGGCGTCCGGGTGAGCGTGGGTCGCTGCCACGAGGCCGACCTGGCCCCGGCGTACTGGCCCTGGCTGCCGGTGCTCCGCGACCTCGCGGCGGGCCTCCCCGCCGACCAGGTGCCGCCCGAGGTCGCGCTGCTGGTCGGCACCCGCGGCGCCGACGCCCCCGAGACCGTGAGCGGCGGCGCGGCCGCGCTGCGGACGTACGACGCCGTGGCGCGGGTGCTCGCGGCCGTGCCGGAGCCGCTGCTGGTGGTGCTCGAGGACGTGCACTGGTCCGACGCCTCGTCGTTGCGGCTGCTGGCGTTCGCGGCCGAGGTGCTGCGCGACCGGCCGGTGCTCCTCGCGGTCACGGTCCGCGACGTCGACCCCGCGACCCACCACGACCTGACCACGGCCCTGGCCGCCCTGACCCGCCACGGCGCGACGCGGCTGCGCGTGCCGCACCTCGGCGACGAGGCGGTCGCCGAGCTGCTGCTCGACGTCGTGCCCGAGCCCGACGCCGAGCTCGCGGCCGTGCTCCGCCGCCGCACCGACGGCAACCCGTTCTACGTGCTGGAGATGGCGCGGCTGCTGACCGCCACCGGCGAGCCGACGGCGGAGCGGGCGGCCGCGCTCGAGGTCCCCGAGGGCATCGCCGACGTCGTCCGCCTGCGCACGCTCCAGCTGCCCGAGACCGCGCGCGAGGCGCTCGGCGTGGCGTCGGTGGTCGGCCGCGACTTCGACGCCGAGGTGGTCGAGGCGGGGCTGGGCCGCCACGCGCTCGACGACCTCGACGACGCCCTGGCCGCCGGCGTGATCACCGCCGACGAGGTGCCGGGCCGCTACCGGTTCGTCCACGCCCTGACCCGCGAGACGCTCTACGGCGACCTGCGCCCCGGGCGCCGCGCCCAGGCGCACGCGCACGTCGGGGCCGCCCTGGCCCGCCGCCTCCCCCAGCAGCCCGACCTGCTGACCGAGGTCGCCCACCACCACGCCCGCGCCGCGGCGTACCTCCCCGACCTCGTCGTCCCCGCCGTCGACCTCGGCCGCGCGGCCGCCCGGGCGGCGGAGGAGCGGGGTGCCTTCGTGGAGGCCTCCGAGCTCTGGACCCGCACCCTCGAGGTCGAGTCGCGCGCCCCGGATCCCGACCCCGAGCGGCGGCACCGCCTGCTGCTCGACACCGCGATCGCCCGGCAGCGGCTCGGCGACATCCGGGGAGCCCAGGCCGTGCTCGACGAGGCGCTCGACCGGGCGCGGGCCGACCGCCACCACCGCCGGATGGCCGAGGCCGCGACCGGCTTCCGGTCGTTCGGCGTGTGGCACTGGCGCGACCTCGGGGTCACCGACCCCGCCACGACGCAGACGATCCTCGAGTGCCTCGACGCGATCGACGACCTCGGCCTGCAGGCGCAGCTGTGGGCGAGCCTGAGCGTCGAGCGCTTCATCGGCTACGACTCGCCCGGCGCCGCGGAGGCGGGGGAGCGCTCGATCGAGGTGGCCCGCGCGTCGGGGGACCTCGAGGCGCTGCAGTTCTGCCTGGAGTTCCGCTGCATCGCCCTCTACCTCCCCGGCTGCGCGCGCGAGCTCGAGGAGACCGCCCGCAGCTACCTCGCCCTCGGCCTCGCCGCGGAGCGCGAGATCGCGGCGCGCTTCCACCTCGCCGTGGCGCTGCACCGGCAGGGCCGCATCGCGGAGTCCGACGACGAGATCGCGGTGGCCTTCCGGCTGCAGTCCGAGCTGCGCCACACCGGGTGCGACGTCCCGCTCGCGTGGTGGCGGTGGTTGCGGGCCCTCGAGACCGGCAGCCCCGACGCCGACGAGATCGGCCGGCAGGCCCTGGCCCTGCACCGTCGTACCAGCGTCGTGGGCCTCGAGGAGCTGACCGGCCTCACGCTGCTCGAGCGCGAGCCGGCCAGCGGCGCCGTGCCTCCCGACATCGTGCTCAGCGCCGAGCACAACCCCAACCGCTCCTACCACGTGTACGTCGCGCACGCCCTGGCCCGCTCGGGCGACGTCGAGGGCGCGCTGCGCCTGATGGGCCCGCCGGCGCCGGCCCACGAGAACGACTACGCCAGCCACTTCGCCAGCTGCCTGCGGCTCGAGGTGCTGGTGATCGCCGGACGTCTCGACGAGCTGCCCGAGGTACTGGGGCGGATCGAGCCCTACCTCGACGAGATGGCCGACTACGGCTCGGTGCTCTCGGCCGGCTCGACGGCGTACTTCACCGGCATCGCCCACGAGGCCCTCGGCGACCTCGGCACGGCGGCGGCCCACCTCGAGCGTGCCGTGAGCGTCAACGAGGCCGCCGGCCACGGCCGCTGGGTGTCGCACTCGAGCCGGGCGCTGGCGCGGGTGCGGGCGGCCCAGACGGGCGGTAAGGCGACCGCAAGCCCCGCGTAAGCACCGCACCGCAGTCTCCTCGGCAACGACAGGTGCCACACCCGAGGAGACACACCATGACCACCACCGCCAGCACCACTGCCAGCACGACCGCCACCCCCGACTGGGCCGCCCTGCGCGGCGCCGTCCGCGGCCGGCTGGTGAGCCCCGACGAACCCGGCTGGGAGGCCGCCCGGACCCCCTGGCTGGTCAACGTGCCCCAGCAGCCGGCCGCCGTCCTCGAGGTCGCCGACGTCGAGGACGTCGTCGCGGCGGTCCGCTGGGCGGTCGCGCACGGCGTACCCGTCGCCGCGCAGCCCCGCGGCCACGCCCCGCGCACGGTCCTCGACGGCACCCTCCTGCTCCGCACCGGCGCCCTCGACGAGGTCGTGGTCGACCGCGCCCGGGCCACGGCCCGGGTCGGAGCCGGTGTGCAGTGGGGCACGCTCGGCGCCGCGCTCGACGGCACCGGCATGGTCGCCCTGGCGGGCAGCAACCCCGACCCGACGGTCGTCGGGCTGCTGCTCGGCGGCGGGGTCAGCTGGTTCACCCGCAAGCACGGCTTCACCGCCAACAGCGTGGTCAGCGTCGACCTCGTCGACGCCACCGGCACGCTCGTCCACGTCACCCGCACCTCCGACCCCGACCTGTTCTGGGCCGTGCGCGGCGGTGGCGGTGACTTCGGCATCGTCGTCGCCGCGGAGCTCGCGCTCTTCCCTGCCAGCGAGATCTACGGCGGGCAGCTGATGTGGCCGGTCGAGCACCTGGTGCCCGTGCTGCGGGCCTTCCGCGAGGTGACGGCGACCGCGCCCGACGAGCTGAGCGTGTGGGCGCACGTGCTGCACTTCCCGCCCCTCCCGGACTTCCCGGAGCCCCTCCGCGGCCGCTCCTTCGTCTCGGTGGCCCTCACCCACCTCGGCACCGCCGCGGCGGCCGAGCGGCTGCTGGCACCGCTGCGGGCCGCCGCCCCCGTGGAGATGGACCTGCTCGGGCCGGTGACCCCCGGCACCCTCGGCGACGTCGCCGGCGAGCCGACCGACCCGATGCCCGGCCTGGAGACCTCGGCGCTGCTGCGCGACCTCGACGACGAGGCGATCGCGGGGCTGGCCGCCACCGTCTCCGACCCGCGCACCTGCCCGCTGACGATCGTGCAGATCCGTCACCTCGGAGGCGCCTTCGCCCACGAGCACCCCGGGCACGGCGCCACGAGCCCGGTCACCGAGCCGTTCCAGCTGTTCGCGCTCGGCGTGCCGGCGGTGCCGGAGCTCGCCGAGGCGATCCCGCACGGCTTCGCGGCCCTGCACGCGGCGCTCGCCCACGTCGAGGCAGGACACCGGCTCCCCAACTTCCTGGCCGACGGCGACGCCACCGCGAGCGCCTACCGTCCGGAGGTGCTCGAGCGGCTGCGGCAGATCAAGGCCGAGCGCGACCCCGACGGCGTGATCCGCAGCAACAAGCCCGTCCTGGGCTGAGAGAAGTCGACTTCACGCTGACCCGCCGTCAACTAACCTCGCGCTTTCACGTTGCCGGTGTGGAGTACGGCGTGTAAAGCACGGAAGTGCCTGTCCTGCA